>JAJCZD010000014.1 GCA_029262615.1 Candidatus Babelota bacterium | reverse complement strand
ATGGAAGGGCCATTGCTAAACGGATAAAAGGTACGCCGGGGATAACAGGCTGATCTCCTCTAAGAGTCCATATCGACGAGGAGGTTTGGCACCTCGATGTCGGCTCATCACATCCTGGGGCTGAAGAAGGTCCCAAGGGTTAGGCTGTTCGCCTATTAAAGTGGTACGCGAGCTGGGTTCAGAACGTCGTAAGACAGTTCGGTCCTTATCCTTCGTGGGCGCAGGGTATTTGAGAAGGGTTGTCCCTAGTACGAGAGGACCGGGATGAGTAAACCTCTGGTGTTCCAGTTGTTCTCCAAGAGCAGCGCTGGGTAGCTAAGTTTATTAGAGATAACCGCTGAAAGCATCTAAGTGGGAAGCTCGCTTCAAGATAAGATACCCCGTATTGATTGAACTTCAAGATTGAATTTCGGTTCTTGATTGAATGGATATTGATACATAGTAAGGTCCCTTAAAGATTATGAGGTTGATAGGCTGGGTGTGTAAGCACAGTAATGTGTTCAGCTAACCAGTACTAATAGACCGAGAGTTTTAACCGTGACTAAAAAGTTTTTTCCTGCTCAGGTATTTAATCTACGAAAATTTCAAAGAATGCAAAAACTTTGAAATAAATTTTTCATCTTCAATATTTATATTGGATATGAATACAAGTTTCTGGTGAGAATAGCAGTAGGGCAACACCCGTTCCCATTTCGAATACGGCAGTTAAGTCTACTGCGCCGATGATACTAGTCTGGTGACGGACTGGAAAAGCAGGTATTGCCAGATTTAATTAAAAGGCCATGAGTAAAATCATGGCCTTTTTTATTGTCAAAATTATGACTATTCTATACAGCTTTTGACAATAAAAGTTAAATCCTGTTTAATTGCAATACATCTTCAATATATTCACTAACAGGAGTTAATATGATTTATAAAAAATTAGTGTTAGTTGCGTTATGTTCAACAATGCTTGGTGTGTTTGCTGCAGATCATCATCAAGAAAAACCTCAAACAAGAGAACAAATGGAATCTGCATTACGCGCAATGGCTGTGGGTGTAGTCAGTGGTTTTTCTTCCAATCTTTTAGTTCCGAATGCAACAACTGCAAATTTAGCTGGTGTTGTTCTATCTGGTTCAGCAAATATATTAGTTGGAGAGTTTGCATTCAAAGATAGAAACTACAAAGCTCAGATTGCAGGTTGGCTCTTTGGCTATGTTTTGGGAGCTGTTTTAGGGAACAATATAAAAGAAAATAGTAACTAGAAAGAAAAACTTAAGGCCGCATGAAAGTGCGGCCTATTTTTACTATATTTTAAATTTTAAGAGTTTCTATTACTTGGTAACCATCTTGGGTTGCATCGTACAAGGTAATTGAATTAAGTGTAAACATATTAAGCTTGTCTGGTACTTGTACTGTTTCTAAAAAAGGCTCAATGGCATCAATCTTTTTTTTGATTATCAAGGCGGGGTTAATTCGGCCCAATGTTAAATGGGGGAGCCAAGGGCGAGCATCAATCCGAACACCATCATGTTTAAATTTTTGAATTATAATTTGTTGTAATTCAAATGCTCTTTGAGCAATTGTGCCATTCATTGTAACTGCATTCACACCAAGAACGGCCGCACCATCTTCAAGATTAAATTCTATCTTACCCCTTTTCTGTTTACCTACAAATTCCTCAATGGCTTCAAAAAATGCATTTTTAATAGATTGCACTTTACTTTCTGGTTGTGCTCCAATAAAGACTAAGGTCAGATGGGGTTGTTTTGTAGGTACAAATTTTGCATCTTTACCAAGAATAGCATCAAGGCCATCGCTTTTAGGTGCCCCCTTTGCAATATATTTTTGTATTTTTGTTAAATCTATTTTTTTTGGTATATCAAAGGCAATAAATAATCTCATACAACTACTCTAATTCCTCAAATTGAATGTTTAAAATCGGATATTTATCCCATTCTTTCCAATTAAAATGCCACCATTCAGTTTTAATGCTTTTAAATCCATATTTTTTCATGATAGCATGCAATAGTTTTCTATTTTTCAATTGCTGGTTAGATAAATCTTTGCAAATGGACCATGCTTTTTTTGTGAAATTATCGAACTCAGTTCCCATATCAAGTTCTTTGCCATCTGATAACCTTATTATCGTTAGATCAACAGCACATCCGCAATTATGCTTACTGCCTTTTTCTGGCCTACCAACATAACGAGAGTCAGGAACTATTTCCCATAATTTATATTGCACGGAGTGTGGGCGATAACCATCCCAAATTTTTAATCCTAACCCTTTTGCTTTAAGTTCTTTTTGTATATTATCAAGTGCTTGTGCTACTGGTTCTTGCAGAAAGCACTTTGCTGATGGATACAGTTTAGTTTTAGTAAAATTATTTGTGGTTGCATAGCGGATATCTAAAACAATTGATGGGCTAATTTTTTCTATGTCAACTAGCTTTGCACAGGAAAAAGAAAATAATAAAAAAGTAAGCAACGTGTATTTTTGTAAGTTCATCGTTATTTTTCCTTGTCATAAATTTTTTCAACTTTGGCTATATCTTCTTTGGTGTTAGCACCAAAATGATACGAAAGTTGTGCGCTCCGTATTTTTGCACCATTCTCGTTTGCCATGTTTACTAAATCAGTAATATTATATTCATTTGTTTTTGCATTAGGTTCTAATTTGTCTATGGTTTTTTCTAAGTATTGTCTTCTAAAAATATAAATACCAGAATTAATCATTGGGTACTCTTGGTATGTACCAGTAAAATCTTTTTTTTCAACGATAAAAGTTCCATTCTTGTTAGTAACAATCCTGCCAAATGCTCCATCTGGGTCAATATTATAAGAAACAGCAAAAGTAACATCTGCATTTTCTTTAATATGTGTTTCGCATACCGTTTTAATATGTTTAACTTCTACCATTGGCATATCACCATTTAAAACAAGTATATGCTCTTTGGTCCAAGTAGGTTGTGAGCATTGCAATGCATGTCCGGTACCGAACTGTTTTTTTTGAATTACAAAATTAAAACTATAACCACTATCTTGAACTATTTTTTTAATTAATTCTTTTTGGTGTCCAAGAACCAGGGTGATTGGTAATTGCAATTGCGCGGCTACGCTTATTGGGTGCAGAACTAACGGTTCTCCACATACGAGGGTTGCAAGTTTGGTAACCGGGCCAACAAAGCGTGAGGATCTTCCTGCAGCAAGAACGATTGTTTGAATCGAGTCAAAACCGCGGAGATCACTAAGGAGTAATAGTAGAACTAAAAACAGTTTCTTCATGTGGTTTCCTTTTTTATTTGTACATTTTGCATTAGGTACAAACAAATACTACCAAGCAATAAAAGAACTAACAAATGTAACCAAAAAGCCCCAGGCCAACCTCTAAACATTGCCTGTTGTAATTGCAAGCTTGCACTATATATAAATGCCATGAGGGGTATGAGCGTTGTATCAAAGCGTATATATAGTTTGTATAAAATCGCAAAAATCAGTGCGCCAGTAGCACCTACTAGTAACCAAGTTCCAATTGAGTAAATTTGATCAAATCCAAATAACGCTAGAAATACAAGAAGTGAACCTATTGGAATAAGGTATAGTTTTTTTGTGCCATAATCAGTTGCTCGGTTGAGTAGGATGACAAAAATACTGAGTGCTACCGTGAGTACTAAATACTTTCTGAGTGCAAATATAAAAACAGAAACTATTGGTGCCCATGAGGCAAATGCAGAATAATCTGGCCAAATAGGTACAGCACTTGGAATGATAGTTTTAACAACACTTAACATGCCAATCAAAAACAAAGCCCCAGATAAACCAAGTATCCATTTATTTTTCGTAATTCGATAGCGGGGTTGCTTCTCTCGAGAATAGAGTAAAATTACACTCAACATGAGTGCATATAAAAATAGATAGATGGCATTAAAACCTATTTGTGAAAATAATTGGTTTGCAAATGGTTGAGCACTGTTAAAGGTGCCCATTAATTTTGGCATAATATTAACAAGATGAAGCATGAAAAGGAATAAAAGGGTGCCAAACGTTATAAGAAAAAATGGGGACAAAAATGATTTCATATCGACTGAAAGTAGTGCTAGTGCAAACCCAATAGCAAGGAGTGTATATAATAAAAGTTGGCATAAGGTCTCAAGCATATCTCGTGCAGCCTCCGACCTGGTTTCTTCTCGTTTCCATTTTTCTGGTACATGTATAAATTCTTTGTAACCAGTGGCTATCTCACCTCGAACAATGATCCTAATACGAGCTTGCCCTTGTTGTAGGTCAATACTTGGGTTAACAAATGTAAAAAACCAATCTTTTCGATTTGGTAATTTATTTGAAATTGCTTCAATTTCTTCAACTTGTTCTGATTTTAGGTTATATAAATCTTCCAAAGTACTATATGCAACTTTTTGTGCTTCTTGTTTGCTCAACTGAGCACCTTCCCAATGTTCAGGCAAGCTATGCTTTGTATGGTGAATTTTTCCATTTTGCATCACCCATACTACAAACTCTTCTGCGCTTTCCTCAACTGGACAACAATAATTAACTAAGCGAATTTTCCAAATTGGTGGTAGGATATGCGTCCCTTGTAATTGTTTATAGAGATGCTTATTTTGTTGCCAGGTAAAATAGTGTTCATACTTTAATTGTCCAAATTCCTCAATGTTTCCGGTAAAAGCAAGTGGCGTCCAATCTTTTGTCAGTTTAACCCCTTTTTTTTGTAAGTGATTGCGTGCAATATCAATTGCCCTGCTGCGAGAAATGGTTAATTGTTTTCCATTGGAAGAGCATGGCGTGAAGTACAACCATAAGGCAAAACCAAGTATGCCCAGAGCAAAAATAGATTTCATTTTTTTACTAGAAAGGGAAACTACTTGGGTAACAATTTTTTCTTTTTTAGTTTCAATTTTTTCAAGCGGTTGCCATGCTTTGTTCAGATCTTGTGCAGGAGTGTTATTAAAAGAACCATTTTGCTTTCTTCGCCAGGCAACCACTAGCAATGGAATCAAGCAAACGATAATTACAATAAACTGATTTAATCTTGAGCCAGGTGCGTCCGAAACAAATAAGGGCAGGCTCATAAGAATTGCATCAAAAATAAAATGATAAATAATTCCTGGCAGCAGACCAAATAATAAATAAATAGCACCAAATGCAAAGGAGGGTATGATCAACTCAACCAATCGTGCATAGGCCGGTTGTGCTGCGTAGCCTGCATGCACGGCACCAAAAATAAATGCTTGCAGGATAAATGCAATACCAATGAATGTTTTACGTCTATTGAGCCAGGTACCAATAAGTGCCCCGCCAGCTAGAGGAATTGCCCGAAAAATGCATTCTTCAATAAAGCCTGCTTCTAATGCTTGGCCAAGTGGTGAGAGCCATGGCAAATAGGTTGCAATGCTATTTGGGTCGGTTAATTGTTCAAGAGGAGTCCACCAATTAAAAAATTTGGTAGTAAACATATAGAAAATCATGACAAATGTTAGACCGATTGGCGCCCAGAGGTAGCCAGTAATCGTTTGAGCTAAGATACTCCAAGAGGAACCGGTCTTTCTTGACCAAACTTTAAACAATTGTATTTGACTGCCAAATGCCTTTCTTGTTAGTGCTTCTGCGGCCATTATTGGAAGTAAAAAGTAGCCAAATAAAAAAAAGAAGGAATAAAAAAGACGCGCTGTGTATTGTAATAGAAAGACAGTTGGAGATAAGGCTGTATGATAAGAGAACCAGTACAACGGGAGCTTATTTAATTTTATGCCAACACTAATAAGAGCAAGGATGCTTGCAATAATAGCAGGAAGCTTGAATTCTACCCAACCTGTTCGCAGTAAAAAAAATAAAGAAATAAAGCAACCAATAAAAAGATAAAAAAATAAATATAACATTGATCCAGCAGAGCTGATAGCTTCATTTGCTGATCGCATTTGTTGATAACGCCGCACAAAGCTATCGGGTACTTTAACAAAGTGTACTAGTTGGGTAAGTGCATTTCCCTTTACCGATATTTTTAATCGGTAGAAGCCTTTACCAATTTTTTTATCTGTTCGTTGATAAATAAATGTATGATCGGTGCGACCATTCTGATGGGTTTCTTGTGATGCGTCGATTAATTGGTAATGAGTAAAATTAATATCCCAACTATCTTGTGCCCGCTCTTGCGCTAATGCTTGTGCTTGCTGTGCTGACAATGATTGGCCTGGATGGTCTTCAGAAATTATTTGTTTGAAGCCGTACGGTGTGCCAGAGGGAGTGAAATAAATGTGCACTTCATTAGGATTAAACGGTTGGTAATTACGAACATGCCATTGGTATGGTTGAAAATCATTGTTCTCTATCATATCAATAAATGCTTGTTTGCCACCAGCTTCTAATTCTATAAATGTTTTTACAGGATCATTGCCAGAAAATTCAATAGCTTGATCAAATGATTGTGGTGGCCAAGAATATTTATATGCAAGTTCTTTTGCCTTTTTTAAGCCTTGGCTTCGGTTCATTTTCAAGTCGATTGAGACCAGAGGAAAGGCTTTATCAAAGTAATGCCAAGAAAATAGCACAGCTGCGCAGCTAGTTAGGCCAAAAAAAAGCCAAAACCAAATAGATTTAAAAAATGATGTGCTCATATGTATCCATATTATTTTTATTAATTATAATAATTCGATAGTAAATAAATCTTTATATTCTTGCAATCTGTGTAGGCGTTCTTTGGTAATCCATTGAGGAATTACACGTTGTGCATATTCCATGAAAAAGGGTAATCCCACGCGGGATTCAGTATGGCCTTCGGGATCGGTGTGCACTTCTGGAAAAGCAATACCAATGCCAAAAAAACGAGGACCTATAATACCAGAACTATTGTCGTAGGCGACTTGGTTGGAACCGTTAACTTTTGGTAGTTCATTGCGTTCATATCCTATTGCATAGATTATTTTATTACAAAGGGGTAACCATTTGTCTCGGTTTTGTTTTGTATTGTGTATTCGTTTTATATTGCGTGGAGGGTTTTTTTCCAAAATATTTTTTGCCCACCATGCAGTAACGCCTTTTAAACCTGAGCTTTCATTTGCAATCCAATTTCCTTTATCCTCAGCATAGGTGCATGGTTTGCTATAGAAATTTATTATTTCACGTACTTTTAATTCTGATAAATATTTCATAATCAAAATGGCCGAATGCGCGCTACCAATAACAGCAATTGAATCTGTATTTTTTACATGTTGCACAAGCATAGTTTTATTAAGAGCTATATCTAAAGGAATTTTGTTTTTTATTGGGTAATTTAATTCTCTTGGATGGCAGCCAGTTGCAAGAACAACATAAGATGAGGTAGTTTTTTGTTGCCCAACACCAATGTGCCAAACACCATCTTGGTAATCAAGAGAGGATACAATACCTTTTTTCGCATTAACTCTTTGTTTCAAATAATTGGTAATATCTTGCAATGGTTCAACGATGGTTTGCAAGGGATATTCTTTTTCTGGATGGTAATGGTGCAATCGAGCAATTGATGGTGTGACTGGACATTGATTAAAAGTTTTACAATCATTGATAAATTGTACGAATAATTTTGATTTTAAATTAGCTGGTACCGTTTTATAATATTTACCCAAACGCCCAACATTAAATTCTTGGTCAAGCCAGGTTATGTCTTTTTCTTGAATCCCTAAATCTAGTAGTAAGCCAATTGTTAAAATGCCCGCAGGCCCGGCACCTATTATGGTCCATAGGGTATTTATTTCTTTTGGGGAGCTTTGTGCTGATAAAAATAATAAGAGACTGAGTAAATAAAATCGTTTTTTCATGCTCATCCTTTTGTATTTTGGGAAATATACAAAAGTGTAACGATTTTTAACTCTAAAAAACAGATGTTGAAGAAATTATTCGTTAGTAAATAGTTTTAATAATTCATACACCGTTGCAAATGACATTAACTGTTTTGTTTGGTTTGGAGTTTGGTTCTTTGCTACAAATAAACGTTCAAAACCAAATTTCTTTGCTTCTTTGGCAAATTGGTCAAAATGGTTGATAGGTTTAATTTGGCCAGTCAAGCTGATCTCACCCAAAGCCAATGATTTTTTAGGTAGCGGTAGTTGGAAATAACTAGAAAGCAGTGCCAGTGCAATACCAAGATCAATGCATGAGCTTTTTATCCTCATGCCACCGGATATTTTGAAGAAAATATCTTGGGCACTGAGCCGTATTTGTAGATATTTTTCCAAAATTGCTGCAATCAGAACTACCTGTTTATGATCAACACCAGAAATTACTCGTTGAGATACTGCCAATTTGGAAGGTATGGTTAATGCTTGCAGTTCGATTAATAAAGGGCGGGAGCCCTCCAAAACACTTACCAAAACGGAACCGGCAGCAGGGCTACTTTCATTCAGTACATTTTGATTAATGTTTGCAATCTCTTGCATGCCATTTGCGCCCATTTGGAAAAAGCCAAGTTCGTTGATAGTGCCAAATCTATTTTTAACTGCACGTAGAATCCTGGTTTGCCAACGGTCTTCTTTTTGCAAATAAAAAACGGCATCAACCATGTGTTCTAACGTTTTGGGGCCAGCAATGTGACCATCTTTGGTTACATGCCCGCTTAAAATGATGGCAATATTATTTTCTTTTGCTAATCGCATAAGCTCAAAAGTAATTTCTCGCAGTTGTGCAATACTGCCAGCAAAATTAGTGGTATTAGCAGAATAACAGTTTTGGATCGAATCAATAATGACCAGGTCAGGTTGGTGCTTTTCTATAGTGGCAATAATATTTTCTATCTGTGCCACATCGCAAAATAATAATGATGAATCGATATTCAGCCGTTGTGCACGTATTTTTACTTGCTGCAAAGATTCTTCGGTCGAGAAATAAAAGACAGCATTCTTTTGTGCCAAATAATGAGCAACTTGTAGTAAGAGCGTTGATTTACCAATACCAGGATCGCCAGTTAAAATGAGTAATGAACCAGGAACAATGCCATTACCAATTACCCGGTCCCATTCACCAATGCCAGTGCGCATACGCTCTTGTTTTTTAGTAGTGATATTTTCAAGAGATGTTAAATGAACACCAGTTGTTTTTTTGGTTACGCCATGTTTCGTTTTACCGATTAATTCTTTTTTTTTGAACGTATCCCACTGGCTGCATTCAGGGCAGCAACCAAGCCATTTGACTGTTTTGTATGAGCAAGACTGACATGAATAAGAAATTTTTTGTTTGCTCATTTATTCAATTCATCTTTTTTTTCAGCCAATGCGAATGATTTATCAATTACAAAACAATCACGGCAGCGAGCTTGGTAGCTCTCTTGCGCACCAATTAAAACAATAGGATCATCAAATTTTGCTGGCTTGCCATTAACCAACCGTTGAGTTCGAGCGGCATCATTATTGCATTGGGTACAGATGGCTTGCAGCTTTGTTACGCAATCAGCAATTGCCATTAAGGTTGGCATCGGGCCAAATGGTGCACCGCGAAAATCACGATCAAGGCCGGAAGCAATAATTCGTTTTCCAGAATCGAGCAATTGGCAAATTACGGGAATGATTTTTTTATCAAAAAATTGTACTTCATCAATACCAACAATAACTGCTTGAGATCTATTAATTAAATCAATCATAGTATGTGGATCAGAAATTGGATGAGCAGATAAGCAATTACCATCATGCGATACGACATTTTTAATCGAATGGCGATTATCAATTGATGGCTTGAAAGTAATAATTTTTTGTTTTGCAATTTTTGCACGGCGCAAGCGTCGGATTAATTCTTCAGACTTACCAGAAAACATTGGCCCGCAAACTACCTCAAGTACCCCTCGTTTTGTAATTTTTTTTTCTTTTACTGGCATCAGTAGTTCCTTTTGTTAAACTAAAAAGTAGCATTTATGGTATCATATTTTAGAACTGATACAAAAAAGACTTAAATGAAATAGAAGAAAATGACATTAAATAAATATATTGCTCAATCAGGTGTTTGTTCAAGACGTAAAGCAGTTGAACTTATCAAAGAAGGTAAGGTGACGGTCAATCACCAACAAGTTAGTTTGCCAAGTTATCGAGTAAAAGAAAACGATGTTGTGCGAGTTAATAAAAAAATAATTAAACCTCAAGAGTATGTGTATATTTTACTAAACAAACCAGCTGGTTTTATAACCACAGTCTCTGATGAAAAAGGCCGTAAAACTATTCTTGCTTTAATAAAGAATGCAACAAAAGCTAGAGTATTTCCGGTTGGTCGGTTAGATAAAGAGACTACGGGGTTATTATTATTGACCAATGACGGGGATTTTTCTCAGCAATTAGCCCATCCAAAATTTCGAATGCAAAAAACCTATCAGGTAACACTTAACAGGCATTTGGAGACGATTGATCTAGAAAAAATAAAAAAAGGAATAAGGCTTGAGGATGGTATGGTAAGAGTTGATGAGATTAAAAGGTTCAGAAATCAAATTAAATTGACGCTGCATTCTGGAAAATACCGTGTTATTCGTAGATTATTTAGTCATTTAGGGTATAAAGTAATCAAGCTAGATCGAGTAAATTATGCTGGGTTGAGTAAAAGAGGATTAAAGGTCGGGTTATGGCGTTTGCTTAAGAAAAGTGAGATAAATAAACTAAAATCATAAAAATTTAATTATAAATTATTCCTTAACAAACCATAAAATAAATATACTCGTTTTTTGTTTATATTCCTGGTATTGCCTATTATCAACAAAGACATTTTCTAGTAGTGGAATACTAAAGAAGAAAAAGATTCCGGTTATGGTTATTGGTGCAATGAATGCCAAAAAGCCATAAGGAACAGATAGTGCCATGAGCGCAAGTCCAAGCCACATACACATTTCACCAAAATAGTTTGGGTGTCGGGAGTATTTCCATAAGCCTTCAGAAAGAATACGGCCTTTATTTTGTGTTTCTTGGGTAAAGGTACGCAATTGATAATCGGCCATTGATTCACAATAGAAACCAAAGATCCAGAGCGTATAACCAAAGACATCAAGGAGGTTTAGTGACCCCGATTGCTGAGTATTAATCAAAACAGTTGGTGTTGCCATAATTACTAATAAAATGCCTTGCAGCACAACAACCCAACCGAATGTAATCAAAAAAGCATACTTGCCCCATTGTTTTTCCCATGCAATAAAACGAGGATCGGCACCTTTTTTATAGCGTAAAATCAGATGATAGGTAAGCCGGGATCCCCAAATTAAAATAAGTATAGTAGCAAGTAATTGTCTCGCGCCAAAGGAGCTATAGAATAAAAAAGTATAGATGGTAAAGAGGATAACACCTCCACCCCACGTGAAATTGCCAATGCTAATATCTTTTTTCAAAAATACTATGGTAAGCATTGCGGTTAGATAGGCAGTTATAAGCAAAAAAGTGCCCAAAAATCTGATCATCTAGTTCTCCTTTTTTATTTTTTGTTTTATAGTTGATGAAAAATGAATTAGGGCACTATTATGATAACAAATGAACATATGTTAATTGAACAGTCAGAAAAATTAAGTGGAGAGGTGTCTGTTTTTGGGGCAAAAAATGCTGTTTTAGTAACTATGGCATCAACTATTTTAGCATCCGGGAAGTTTATTTTCTATAACGTTCCCGCCTCTACGGATGTATTATATATGATCAGTTTGCTTGAGAGTTTAGGTGCGCATATTATTTTCAATCGTATTGAGAATATCCTGTATATCAATTCTAGTAGTATTACACTATGGCGTGTTTGCCCTGAGATTATGAAAAAAATGCGTGCATCAATTTTAGTTATGGGTCCTTTACTGGCGCGTTTTGGGAAGGCAGAAATTGCCCTGCCAGGAGGCTGCGTTATTGGTGCTCGTCCAATTGATTACCATATAAAAAATTTTGAGAAAATGGGTGCAATAATTGGTAATGAGCATAATTATTTAAAAGTGAGCAGCAACAGACTGCAACCTCAAACAATAGTGCTTGAATATCCATCTGTTGGGGCAACCGAAAATATAATGATGGCAGCAACAAGTGTAAAAGGAACTACAAAGATTATTAATGCAGCACTGGAACCCGAAGTACTTGATTTGGTTAAAGTACTAAAAAAAATGGGTGCAATAATTGAGGTGCAAGCTCCGGGGATCATTATCATTCAAGGTGGCAAGTATTTATCACCTATAGAACATGAAATTGTCCCTGATCGCTTGGAAGCAGGTGCGTTATTGCTTGCTGCTGCAATTACCGGTGGAAGTGTCACTATCAAGAATGCTCGTGCTCACGACATGGATGTTTTTTTATTGAAATTAGAGCAAATGGGCCATACCATTCAACTAGGCCAAAACGGAATTACACTTCATGCATGTCAAGATCCAAAGGCAGTTTCATTTAAAACAGCACCATATCCAGGATTTCCAACCGATTTGCAAGCTCCGATGATGGCTGCTCAATGTTTGGCTCAAGGAAAAGCGGTTATTGAAGAAACTGTTTTTGAAAATAGATTAGTGCATGTTCGGGAATTGCAAAAAATGGGTGCACAAATCGAGGTTTATCATACAAAAGCAATCATTACGGGCGTTGATGAATTATATGGTGCATCAGTTATTGCCTCAGACATTCGTGCTTCTTGTGCGCTTGCATTAGTCGGCCTGGCTGCAAAAGGAATCACTATAATGACCGGTATCCATCATTGGCGACGGGGTTATGAATTGCTAGAGACAAAATTGAATCATCTTGGTGCTAACATTCAGGTTGCATACGGCAAACCTATGCCAGTAATTCAAAAAACAAATAGATTAGCAAAAGAACTGGAGCGTTAGTGGTTTGAATTTTAAGCAGAAACAAGTAAAGGACCTTGTAAGCTTTAAATTCAACTGCAGTATGAGGAATACTATATGAAATTATATCCATCACTTTTGTTGTTTCTATGTTTACCATTACATGGAATGGGCCCATTCTTTCAAACTATCTCTTTTGGTTATAAATCTTATACCCGTACAAGGAAAAACTGTGATTATTCATCTTTAAGTCCTGCAGATCAACAAAGATTCTCATGTACGTATGTAAAGCCTGACTACAAAAAATTTGAAGGTATGGATTCCAAGCAGTTTGAAACCTTCTTTTTTACTTCTTTTAAAGAGTATTTAATACCTATTGGATTCCCAGAGTCTTATTTTGGTAATAATGTTCTAGATCAATTTGATTATTGTGATGCACAACATTATAAATTACCGGAGACCAGGCAAAAAGAAGTTCTAGGGAGATTTGAGTTTTACCAATTTCCAGCATTTATAGAATTTATAAAAACATTTCCTGAATATAATGATTTCATTACGGATCTTAATCAAAGAATTAATGCAGGCGAAAAAATATGTTCAAGCACTCGAGAGTGCACTTGGAAAGCAGGAATAGAATTTTGTGGCCGCACTGTTTGGGGTGAATCATTTAAAGATTGTATAAAGAAATTGTATCAAAAGATTGAAAAAACCGAACAAATTGAGCAAGAAGTACACAAGAAATGGATATTACAAGAACAAGAAAAAATGCGCCAAGCAGAGCAGCAGAGGTTGAAAGAAGAGCAAGCAAAAACTTCTCAGCCAATGATTGGTAGTCTTTCTCAAGAAGCAGATGAGGCATTTTATTCTCAACAGGCAGATAAATTAAGAAAAATTAATGCTCGCTACAACGCTTATCGTGAAAAAATTGATTCACTTGCTTTAGGCAATTCCCATTTAGCAGCTCGATGTGAGGCATTAGAAAAGGTTGTTAATGGCGAAGCTAGTATTGAGCAGCGTAATTTTATAATCGATCCAGAACTGCAAGAATTTCTAGATGATCAAGGCATTGATCCATCATTATTTGATTCATGCGAAGGCGATGATTTGCAGCTTGAGTTGCACCAAGAATTTATCAATATCATGACAGAATTTGCACACATTAATGCGCAACTAACTGAAGACCAAAAGGGCATAGTTTATTATATGCTATCCGATATGGTTGAAGTTGGTGCTAAAGCAAATAAAGCTAATTGTGAGGTTGCAGCAATCAAGTGTGCTGACGCTGGGCATGCAATTATTGCTGCATCAAAGGAGTTTGGGCTTGCCGTATTTAGTTTAGGAAAGGCGACAGTTGATGTTATTGGAAAAGTTGGTAATGCAGGCTTTGATGGCATAGAAGATATTCTTAATGGAAACTTTGATGTGCTCTTTGACGGTGTAACCGAAGGTTTAGAAAATACGTGCAATCTAGTTAGTGTGCAAACAGCAAAAAACATAGGCAGTGCTGTGGTTGTTATTGGCTATAAAATTGGGCAAGCTCTGGTTGAGATTAATGAAATTTGCACCATGCTTGATGATTTTGATGCCAATGCATTTGCAAGAATATTGCAAGATGCAACTTACTTAGTAAAAAGTGCAGATGAAACACTACAGCCAATTACTGAATTAGACAATGATGAAATTTTTAAATTTGGCGTTGCTCTTGCGGTTGAGGTTGCTGCTACGCAAGGGTTATGGGCTGGTTGTAAAAAAGTAGCCAAAGCTGGAGAGATTGTTGCGGCAACTGGAGAGATCTCCCAAGGATTTAAATTTGCATGGCAATCGCTAAAAAATGATAGCATAGAATTTTTTAGTAAGCTTAACCAAAAGGGATTACGCCATTCCTATGCCGGCGCTGGTGAAGTAGAAGAAAATTCTTTGGCCAGAGGTATGCAAAAAGGAGAAGAAAGGTTATCAAAATCAGCTGCTGAAGGAACAAGCAAGGGTGGATCTGCGGTTGCAAAAAATACTAAAAATGGAATATTTGAAAATGCCTCTTACCATGGAAAAAAAAGTAACCCAATAAAAAGTAAAGCTCCGATAAATGGGCAGAAGGCTTTAGATAACTCATTACCTATTATGGGGAACACTACAAGACGTGTAGGAATTAGCCACGGGGAATTTGTTGTTTTAGATGAAACTAGAACAGGAATGAAAATTTTTCATGGACATGTAAGAAAATGGAAAGATCTCACTGTTGAAATGCAAAATGCTTTAAGAAAAACAGGATTAGTGAACAGGAAAGGCAAGATATTACAATGAAAAAATTGATGACACTTTTAGGTAAAGATGAAAAAATAACTATTACAATTCCAGATTTTAAAGATAAAATAAATTATTATTATCCTACGACACCAGAAATAAATAGATTTGATGAAGGATCTGTTTATTTTTATTTGGATAGCAGTAGAAAAAACCTTTTATTATTGAAGGACATCCTGCAAGAAGTTTTTGTTCCACTTTGTAAAATGTTAAAAAAGGGTCTTAATACAGAAATACCGTTACCAAGCAATATACAAATAGGTGATTTAGGCCTCTATTATAATGAATATCTAAGTGAAGAAGATATTCCGGGAACAGAAAACTTTTATGGGAACTTTTTATTATGGTCAGGCATTAATATTCAAACATGGTTATATAATGTTAACGACCAAATATATATAGAAATCAGCCCAAGCTATAAATGGCATTTTAATGAACCAGAAAAAGATGAAAAGTTTGTTTCTTATAAAGATTTTAAAAAAAAGTATAAGCCAGTCGCAGTTTTGGAAATTTCAAAAGAAAAAGCAGAAAGTTGGCTAGAGCAATGTAAAAATCTATGCTTGCAACTTAAGCTTACAAATTAATAAGCCTTTTTTATAGAAAATACGCCGACTTAATCGTCGGTGGTGCAGATCTTGTAATTGCAGAATTAATGTTCCAAGCCCTAATCATGGAGAGAGTAGAGGTATCTGCTCGTCCAATTAGGCAAACTGTTGAAGTTGCACAAGAAATATTAACATTTGATGAAGTAATTGCAAAATATTCAGGGCAATTTACAAACTTGGGACTGGAAGCACCAAGCAAAACTTTTCTTAAGCACATAAAAAATTCTCACATTCAGGGTGGGGCAAAGGCCATCGCTGGAAAAAAATCTATATTTAATGCAGGAGAAAATGTACTTGAATTAGCTATTGAGTCCTGGGTAAAGGGTAATGAAATTGAAAAGGGTATTAAGATTTTTGATGTTGGAAGAGTTATAGGAATTGATCTATATGGTAAACTTGCTTCAAAAATTTATATTGTATTAAATAAAACATTAGATGGAGTCAGGACTTTTTATCCTGTTTAAGAAATGATTATTTTACAAGTTATTGATAAAAAATGGAAAATAATAAAAGAAATTGGTGGAGTAGAGGATATGAAACTACATAACTTCACAAAACAATGTAACCAGAAAAATTTAAAATGCTTAAGTTTTGTAGATTTTGTCGGTGATACGTATTTCAATGAGAAGCAAATAAGAGAAATTTTAAAAGAAATTGAAGTGCTTCAAGAAGATAAACAAGTGAACCAAGAAATTGTTGAAATAATACAAAGGGGATGCTTGGAAGCATTAAAAGGGTTCAATTATTATTTAAAGTTTGAGGGGGAGTAAAAATGATTCTTATTCAGATTTTAGATGAAGATGGCATTGTTGAAGAAAAAATTGGTGAAGTTACAGAAAAAGAATTATTAGAATTTATAAATAGTTGTGAGAAAAAAAACTTAAAATGTTTAAGTTTTTTAGATGTCGGCAGTGATACTATTTTTAATGAGAAGCAGTTATACCAAATAAAAAAAGAAGTTGCAGAGTTAGAAAAAGACAAACAGGTAAACCAACACATTCTTCAAATTATTCGTAATGGCATAAAAAGCGCTTTATCAGATGTTTTTCTTTATTTAATATTTAGATCATAATTCTAAGTCAAGCTGCCGGTAAGCTCAGTAAGTTCCCGGGTTATTTTTGCTTGGCGTAATTTATTGTATTGGAGGGTGATATTTTCTAAAGCAGTCTCTGCGTTACGAGTTGAACTATCCATAGATAAAAATCGTGCAGCTTGCTCAGCTAAAATAGATTCAAATAATAAATAACTAACTTGTGCAAAAATATATTGATCAATTAAGGTATCTAATATTTTTTCTGAAGATTGTTCCCATACAAATTCTAGTTCTGCTTCAGAAAACTCTTTTGTAGTGTCAAAAGGGAGCACGAGAGTTATTTCTGGATTTTGTATAAAGAATGTTTTTTGAACATTACTTACAAAAGTTACTGAGGTAAAAGGTTTTTCTGCATTAATAATAATATCAGTGATCTTTTGGGCGATCGTTTCTATTTTAGGAGTTGTAAAGTGTACAAAAGAGTTCAGTACATTGCCAATTTGTTTTTCAGTAATAAAATCAACAGCTTTTTTACCAACCGTAATGAGGGATGTTTTTTCTTTGGGTAGGTCGTTTAGCGCTTTTGCAAATACATGAAACAAAGCACTGTTAAAGGTGCCACAAAGGCCTTTTTGCGAACCAACAAGAATTACTAATGGGTTGTTGTTTTTTTCAAATGGTTCAATAAGTTTGTTTCTATATGTCGGGTGGGCTGCTTTGGCCTTTAAAAAAAGGTCAGTACAATACGATTTATATTCTTTAATAGGATTTTGGCGTGAGCGCATGCGGGTATGATTAGACATAGAAATCAATCGCATGGCATGTGTAATTTTTTTTATCGTTTCGATCGCTTTTATTTTTTGACGCATTTGGATGAGCTGAGCCATAGTGAGTCACTCCATTGGTTGCAGATTTGCGTTATTCTTAGAGGTATTTTACAATGTAATAGGTACCGAGGCTTTTAGCAATGATAAAAAATAAATATGTTGATAATAATTGATGGCTATAATGTTTTAAAGCAAACACAAACAGATGATATTACTGAAAATCAGCGAAATGCTTTTATAAATAAAATAGCAAAATATATAAAGAAAAAAGGCCACAAGGCCATTATTGTTTTTGATGGTGGGTATTTTGGTTGGGAAACAAAAGAAAAAATCAGAGGCGTTTCTATTTTGTATTCCGGCTATAAACAGACGGCTGATGAGAGTATAAAGCAGTTTATTTCTGAGCATCGAAACAAAAATCTATTATTGGTGAGTTCTGATCGGCAATTGAATCATTGGGCAGATGAGGCCGGTGTTACTTCGATTGATTCTCATCATTTTATACTATTACTCAAGCAGGCCTTGCAAAAGAAGCAGGTACGTAGTGTGATGAAGAAAAAGAATATTATTAAAACAAGTGACTCACAAAATCAAGAACTTGACCAACTAATGCATGAGGCAACACAAGAGATAGAAGTTAAAGAAGAAGATATAGAGGTTGTGCCAATTGATCAGTTTGGCAAAAAAGTATCAAAAAAAGAAAAAAAGCAGTTAAAGAAAATACAAAAATTATGAAAGATAAATTACTTGTTTACTCATTGTCTGATATTGATAAAGCTGTTTCATTTTTAAAACAGGTATTGATTTCAAAAAGGGTGTTGGCAATTACTGGTTCTTTGGGCGCAGGAAAAACAACATTAGTTAGCCATCTATTGAAAGCATTAGGGGTACAAGATCCAATTACAAGCCCTACATTTTCATATGTAAATACGTACAACATTATAGACGGAAAAAAAATACATCATTTTGACTTATATAGAATTGGTTCAGTTGAGGAATTTATGTCTTCAGGCTTTGATGAATATTTGTACGATCCAGAGGCTATTGTTTTGATTGAATGGCCAGAGGTTATTACTGATAAATTACCAAAAGGTACTGCTAGAATTGAGCTTGATTATGATTCAATCGATCGTCGAAAAATAAATTTACGGGATTAAATTAGCTTAAAAGAATAAAAAAAGGTAAACTTGAGGTTGAAATCCCTTTAAAAAAACAATATTATAATGTTCATCATAAAAAAATTGACATCTGGGCGAGGTTCCCGAGTGGCCAAAGGGGACGGACTGTAAATCCGTTGGTTCTGCCTTCGCAGGTTCGAATCCTGCCCTCGCCACCATTAAACCGCGGGAATAGCTCAATTGGCTAGAGCGACAGCCTTCCAAGCTGTAGGTTGCGGGTTCGAGTCCCGTTTCCCGCTCCAAAATTATATGCTGGCGTAGCTCAATTGGTAGAGCAGCTGATTTGTAATCAGCAGGTTATGGGTTCAAGTCCGATCGCCAGCTCCAAAATTTGAAAAAAAGTTGATTTTATGTGGGAAATAGGTTGTATTTTTCTAATTTTTCATTACCCTTAATTAAATATATGTAGGGATTTTGAGTTGCCCACGTAGCTCAGTTGGTAGAGCACTTCCTTGGTAAGGGAGAGGTCACCGGTTCAAGTCCGGTCGCGGGCTCCAGTAGAAAAAGTATTTAACTAAGTGTATAAGAGCGATTTATGGCAAAAAATAGAGTAACTACCCATTTAGCATGTACTCAATGCAAAGAAAGAAATTATACCCAAGTGGTAGGTAAAAAAAGAGCTGTGGGTGCTTTAGCGCTTAAAAAGTTTTGTTCTCGTTGTCGGAAGCACACCGACCACAAAGAAACAAAATAAAATTTGGCTTTAGGCCAGTAGCTCGAATTGGTAGAGCAGCAGACTCCAAATCTGATGGTTGGGGGTTCGAGTCCCTCCTGGCCTGCCATTCATTCTGGGAGAATGGTAATAAAGCATAGAAGAAGGTAACCGATGAATATTTTTTCACAATTAGTGCAATTTTTATCCGAAGTACGAATTGAGCTAGGCAAAGTTGTCTGGCCCAAATGGGATGAGTTTGTAGGCTCAACCATTATCGTACTTTTTTTAGTTTCTTTAGTTGCACTTTATTTGTGGGTAGTAGATTTGAGTATTTCACGGACATTAACACTTATATATAAATACTTTGGACTTGGATAAAGCAAAATAATGAAACGATGGTATGTTGTCCAGGTTTATGCTGGATATGAAGATGCAGTTAAGCAAGATATTGAAAAAAGTATCGATAAATCCGATCTAAAAGAGCACTTTGGCCAAATTTTAGTACCATCAGCTAAATCAAAGCAGCTTGTTGACGGAGAACCAGAAAAGGGTGAACAACTCTTTCCTGGTTATATATTGGTTGAAATGGAAGATTCAGTTCAAACCAAAAGACTTGTAAAATCAAGTCCTCGGGCGATTCGCTTTTTGGGTGGCAAAGATCCGATTGCAATGCCACAAAATGAAGTTGATCGGGTTATTAAGCAAATCCGCGGTGAAGTAAAAGTTATAAAAGAAAAGAGTGAGTTTACCGTTGGCTCTGAGGTTGATATTACAGAAGGGCCATTTGCCGGCTTTGTAGGCATTATTGAAAAAATTGATGATGAAAGTGAAAAGCTTACTGTAATGGTGAGTATTTTTGGAAGAATGACGCCTGTTGAAATTGGGTTTAGTCAAGTTAAACGATAACGTGGAGTTATAGAATTTATGGCAAAAGCGGTTAAAGCAAAAGTAAAAATAAGAATTCCTGGCGGTTCGGCAACACCGGCTCCTCCAGTTGCAACAGCATTGGGGCCACATCAGATTAGCATCATGAATTTTTGCAAGCAATTTAATGCAGAAACGGCAAGTCGCAAGGGTGAAATAGTTCCGGTTGAAGTAACAATATACAAAGATAAGAGCTTTGATTTTGTTATAAAGACCGCTCCTACTAGTGACCTGATAATGAAAAAAGCAGGCATTAAGAAAGGTGCCTCACGCCCTCAAGCTGATAAAGCAGGAGAGATTACGTGGGCCGATGTTGAAGAAATAGCAAAAATTAAACTTCCAGATTTGAATGCTACCGAATTAGAACAAGCAAAAAAAATTGTTGCTGGTAGCGCTAAAAGCATGGGTGTAGAAGTTATTGAAAAATAGGGACCCTCATGGCAAAACATGGAAAAAAACATTTGCAGGCTAAAGAAGCACTTGGCATAGACAAATTAACAATTGAGCAAGCTTTAACAAAGATAAAAGAATTAGCGCATGCAAAATTTGATGAATCAGTTGATGTGGATATTAATTTAGGTATTGATCCAACAAAAGGTGACCAAACGGTACGTGGTTCTGTTATGTTGCCACATGGCCGTGGAAAAGCACCAAGGGTAATTGTATTTGCTAAAGGTGATCAGGCTGATGCTGCAAAAGCAGCTGGTGCGGATCTTGTTGGCGATCAGGATCTTATTGATAAAATTAGTAAGGGGTGGATGGATTTTGATTATTCTGTTGCGACCCCAGATATGATGGCGTTAGTTGGCAGGGTAGCTAAAGTTCTTGGTCCTCGTGGACTACTTCCTAATAAAAAATTAGGTACTGTTACTACTAATGTAGGACAAATTGTAAGTGAATTGAAAAAAGGCAGAGTCTTTTTTAAGAATGATAAGCAAGGCCTTGTTCACTTTTCTTTGGGTAAAGTTTCTTTTGATCCTTCTAAATTACAAGACAATTTGAGTGCTTTTGTTAAGGCATTAGCCATTGCGAAGCCACCTGTATCTAAAGGTAAATTTTTGAAGAAAATGACACTTTCATCAACTATGGGTATTGGTATTGCTATCAACCCTGATGAGATGGCTTGAGAGAAAGAGGTAAGACGATGAATCGTCAGGAAAAAACAGCATTAATTGAATCGCTAAAGACTGATTTTAGTGCGCATCCAACTTCATTTGTAGTTGGATTTAAAGGTTTGTCGGTTAGTGAAGCGCAGCAATTGCGCCGAACATTGCATAAAAATGGTGCAAAATTAAAGGTTGCAAAAGCTCGTTTGATGAAATTGGCCGTAAAGGACAATGAAAAAGGCGAAGTATTGATCCCTTTTTTTAAGAACCAAATTGCATTAGTTTTTGCTCAAGAAGCGCCTGAGGTTGCAAAAGTGTTAACTGACTTTGCAAAGGAACATAAAGCGCTTTCTGTGTTGGCTGCATCTTTTGAGTCACAGTTATTAGAGACTGCGGCAATAACTAAAATTGCATCACTACCTTCACGAGAAGTATTGCTTGCACAGTTATGTGCGGTATTGCAAGCACCAATGACAAAATTTGTTCGTGTATTAGGTGCTACAAAACATCGTTTAATTTGGACTTTGGAAAATGTTGCTAAAAACAAGCAATAATGTATGGGATGCGCATACATTAAAAATGGCTGGTAAAATAAATAAATATCGAATTTGAGGACGGAGACAAAATGGCTAAGGCATATGAAAAAATGATCGATGAAATTGGCAAAATGACTATTATTGAACTATCAGAATTTATTGATGAAATTAAAGAAAAATTCAATGTTTCTGATATGCCAGTAGTTTCAGCTGGTGCAGCAGCTCCTGCAGCAGGTCAAGCAGCGGCTGCTGAAGAGAAATCAGAATATAAAGTAACTCTTCAAACCGGTGGTCCAGAAAAGATCAAAACAATTAAAGCATTACGTAAAGTGACAGCACTTAACTTAAGTGATGCAAAAAAAGCTGTTGAAGATGCGCCAACAGTAATTGCAGAATCAGCTTCAAAAGATGATGCTCAAAAAATGAAAAAAGAGCTTGAAGGAATTGGTGCTAAAGTTGAACTCTCATAGAGTTAATACACCTATCAATTAATAAAGCGATATCGATGTTTTAGGGACTCTCAAAATCATTTTTGTTAAGCGGAGGAGCGACTTAATGTCTAAGTTGCACATGTGTAAAAATAATATTCGTAAATCTTTTGCAAAGATAAAAGATATTGTACCGGTTCCCAACCTAATAGAGATTCAATCAAATTCATTTAATGATTTTGTGCAGCTTGATTATTTACCGGAAGAACGTAAAAGTATCGGTCTAGAAAGAGTTTTACGTGATATTTTTCCAGTAAGTAATGAAAAATTGTCTTTAGAGTTTATAAGTTACGAATTAGGCAATTGGAGTTGTACTTGTGGAAAACTCACTGGTATAGAAAATCGATATCGCTGGTCTTGTTCTTCTTGCAAAAAAGCTGGTTGTTCCCGGCTGGGCCCAAATTTTTCTTGTCCTCTGTGTGAGAAAAAAACGGCACGATATAACGTATGTTCTAATTGTTTGTCCCGTGTTGTAGTTCAAATTCCAATGAGCCCTGCGGAATGCCGCTCAAGTGGCCAAACATTTTCAATGCCACTGAAAGTAAAGATCCAATTAGTTAATTGGCTTATAGATGAAGCTGGTAAAAAAAGCATTCAAGATATCAAAGAACAAGATATTTTCTTTTCTGATGTACCGGTCATGATCGACCTTTATGAAGAAAATGATCGTTTCAGGTTGGGTGATTTAGGAACCTTTATTATTAATGGCGTTGACCGTGTAATTGTAAGTCAATTACATCGCTCACCTGGTGTTGTTTTCTCACAAAGTAAAAAAGTGAAAGATTTCCGTGGCCGACCTTATTATCTTGCACGCTTAATACCAATGCGTGGTTCATGGTTAGATTTTGAATACGATAGCAATGACCACCTGTATGTTCGTATAGATAAAAAGAAAAAATTATTAGTAACAACTTTCTTGCAAGCATTAGGAATTAGTAGAGACGATATTATTCCTCTTTTTTATGCCTTTGAAAAAATCAATTCTCAGTATGGTGATTTTTATCAAGCTGTTGATAAGAGCTTGCTCGGTCGTCGTATCGAAAAGGGTATGCTTCCTGAAAAATTTGAAAAACAATTTATTGGTAAGCGTGTTACCAAAGAAATTCTGCAAAAATTAAAAAAAGCAGGAATTGAGCAATTAACATTACGTAAAACTAGTGTACTCAACCGAGTAGTTGGTAAGGACGTGATTGATCAAAAAACTGGTGAAGTGCTTATTGAGCAGGGCCAAATTTTGCATGAAGACCATATTGAGATCTTTAAAAAGCACAAATCATTATCATTTGAGTTAATTCAAACATCAGGTTATGTATTCCAGCCAACTATTGCTATGACTTTGACACAAGATAAATGTTTTACAGAAGATGAAGCGCTAAAAGAATTACATAGCAAAGTATGGCCCGGAGATAGTGCTCTTCTAAAAGAAGTTAAAGAAAGGATTGAAAATCTCTTTTTTAATCCTCGTTTTTATGATTTAACCAAGGTTGGTCGAATTAGGATAAACCGTAAATTAGATTTATCAGTACCTGTGGATACCCAAGTACTAACCCTTGAGGATATTATTTCTACCATTGGTTACTTAGTTAATTTACGTGAACGTGGCGAAGGTGAGCTTGATGATATTGATCACTTGGGTAACCGACGTGTTCGTTTGGTTGGAGAATTATTAACAAACCAAGTATATTTAGGCTTTTTGCGTATTGAACGAATTATTCGAGAACGATTCCGAATGCAAGAACCACATACCGCTTTGATGCCACAAGATTTTTTAAATGTTAAACCATTAAGCGCAGTACTACGTGAATTTTTTGGCCTTGGGCAATTATCACAGTTTATGGACCAAACTAATCCATTAGCTGAAATTGCTCACAAGCGACGATTGTCAGCATTAGGGCCAGGTGGTGTAATGAAAGATCGAGCTACTTTTGAAATTCGTGATGTGCATACTTCTCACTATGGTAGAATTTGCCCGATTGAGACTCCGGAAGGTCAAACTGTTGGTTTGATTTCTTCTTTGGCTACATATGCAACGGTTAATGATCTTGGGTTTATTGAATCCGCATATCGACCTGTCG
>JAJCZD010000013.1 GCA_029262615.1 Candidatus Babelota bacterium | reverse complement strand
GATTATATTTATTATTTTCTTTTGTTGATTATCGGGCATTGATTCGCTGGGGCTTTTTTGCTTACTTTGGCGTGATTGCGCTGCTAATCTTTACACTTTTCAAAGGCAAAATTGGAATGGGAGCACAACGTTGGCTTGATCTATATATTATTCGTTTGCAACCATCTGAGCTTACTAAATTATTTTTTCCGGCATTTGTAATTTTTATTATGCAACATCAACGACCTTCGGAATATCTAAAAACATTTTTTCCCATTATTGGCATGCTTTTTGCCAGTTTCTTACTTATACTAAAACAGCCCGATCTAGGCACCGCTTTAGTATTACTTTTCACCGGGCTATTATTATTGTGGTTTTTGAATATTGATACAAAATTTTTTACCTATGGATTTGCATTTCTTTTGATCACTGCACCCTTTTCTTGGTACATGCTAAAACCGTACCAAAAAAACCGTATTCATGTTTTTTTGGGATACGGTTCAGATAAAAAAGAACGATATCATATTGAACAATCAAAGATTGCAATAGGCTCTGGTGGTATGTTTGGCAACGGATTCTTGAAAGGCATTCAAAATAAATTACGCTTTCTGCCAGAATCTAGAACCGATTTTATTTTTTCGGTAATTTGTGAAGAATGGGGTTTTTTCGGTGCATTTTTTATTTTACTATTATTTTGTTTGCTTTTTTTCCGGCTCTTTTGGCTCATTTTTTCTTTATCCAACCCACTGCTTGCAATCTTAGCACTTGGCCTGGCAATCCATTTATTGTTGTGTACCATTATAAACATTTGCATGGTAATTGGTCTTATGCCAATCGTTGGCATCCCTTTACCATTTTTGAGTTATGGCTTGAGTAACTTATGGATTTGCTTTGCTAGTTTGGGCTGGTGTAACAATATTTTTATGCATCGACATACTATCACTGAGCATTATTGGATGCCTCAAAAATCATCCTAACGTGACCCTTGGCCAAAACATGGGCAGATGCATTTAAAAAGTCTTGTTATTATGCAACCAGACTCCGGAAGCAGATGAATATTGGTTCCACCGGTTTCATTTTCGGTGCACATACAACAGCAACAACACCAGAGAATAACTGACTCTGGTTTTTCTTTTACCTGGATCGAAGGCTTGTTGGGATTTAATAAACGATGGGCTTCTTCAAAATTTTCTTCTTCCATCATGCCATTTATAGACATTATTGAAAAAATAGAAATTAAAACTAATCGCTTCATAGTAAAACCTCTTTTGAAAATAAAACATGCATGATACATTTACTATATATCTCACAACGCTTCCGAAAGGTATACGTTACCATATGGAAAAATTAATTTTATTCCTTTTTATTACTTGTTTATCTGCAAAAGCAACTAACAATCTGGTTGAAAGAAAAAATACTAAAACTCATCATGTAGTACAAGCAGAAAATGAAATTGATAAATCAGAACATCTTATTGAGCAATATTTAAAAGACTGGATAGAAATTCTAGACAAATATGATGTTACACGCTTACATATAGATTCAACTTGCCAATGTGATGAATTACAAAAAGAAAAACTTGATCTCTTGGCCCAAAAAATAGGCAAAACTCTAATTGTCCAAATTTTACAAAAAATGATTGATCAAGCAAAACAAATTTATCCACTCGCTCTTTTATTAATACCTGAAATGAAAAATAAATTAAAAAAATATCCAAGCTTGATAGATGATTGGAAATTGGAACAATTACGCCATGACTTATACATTTTAATTGATATGTTTGATTCTTTAGATAAAGAACTAGTAACGACACAAAGCGGGTGTAACTACTTAGAGCCTGACGACGGTTTTATTGACCTTATAACCGATCTATTTAATAGTGAATAATACTACTGAAGAATTTAATATTTTATCTCAAGATAGCTCCTAAGGGATTATAATGAAAAAAATAGCATTAAAACTTTTGGTTTTCCCACTTTTACTATCAGCAATGCAGATCTCAAATCAAAATAAAGAATCGGATGAAGTTACGCAGTATTTAGAAGCACAAAAGAAATTTAGGACTTATCCCCACCAAGGGAAAAAACAACATAAGGATATTCCTCAAGGAAAAATCATTACTGCCATAGATAACAAGATTAACCTAATATGGGAAGCAGTCGATGATATTTCAGCTCTCTCTGATATCTTATGTGCAAAATCATTAACATCAAAAGATAAAAAGAAGATTCGTACATTAGTTAATAAACGTAAAGACTGGGCAGACTTTGATAGTAAAATAAAAAACTTAGAAAAAGTATGGGCAAAAATAAAGAAAGTAGATTATTCCAAGTAGGACTACCCCTTGATTGTGATAAGCACACTAGAAGATTCAATTTTAACGTAGAATTAAATAATGGAAAATTCAGAAGAATTTAATATCCTTTCATTACAAGAAACACCAGAAGAAAAAGCATATGATTTTGTGCCCAAAACCTTTGATGAGTATTTGGGACAAAAAGAACTTAAACAAAAACTTCAAGTTTATACTACCGCAGCAAAAGAACGTGATGAGCCGTTAGACCATTTTTTATTGTTTGGTCCACCTGGTTTAGGAAAAACTACTTTATCTCAAATTATGGCCAATGTAATGGGTGTACATATTAAAATCTGTTCTGGTCCTATGATGGAGCGTACCGGAGATTTGGTTGCAATTTTATCCAGCTTGGAACCAAAAGATATTTTATTTATCGATGAGATTCATCGCATGCCTACTGCCGTTGAGGAAGTGTTGTATAGCGCAATGGAACACTTTCGTGTTGATATCATTATTGGTCAAGGAGCTGGAGCTAAATCGGTTAATCTGCCAATCAATCCATTCACCTTAATTGGTGCTACCACAAAAAGTGGTAGGATCTCCGCACCCTTGCGCTCACGTTTTGGCATTACCGAACGATTAGATTTTTATGAAGAAAAAGATTTAGCCCAAATCATTTTACAAACTTCAAAGTTCTTAAAATGCGATATCTCAAAAGAATCAGCAATGTTGATTGCAAAAAGTTCTCGTGGCACACCGCGTATAGCAAAAAAACTAATGCGCCGCGTACGCGATTTTGCTCAAGTTACTAACAAGAATAAGGCAACGCAGGCCATAGTAGCACAAGCGCTCAGGTTCTTGGGAATTGACGAAGAAGGCTTGACCAAGGTCGACAATTTATTATTGCGTAAAATCATTGAAAATTTCAACGGAGGACCCGTTGGCCTTGAAACGCTAGCTTCTCTTATCGGCGAGGATAAAGACACGCTAGAATCAGTTTATGAGCCCTTCTTGATCAGAAAGGGGTTCTTGCAGAAGACTCCCCGCGGCCGCCAAATCCCTCCCCGCATGATTCCCCTCTTAAAGCAGAAGTTTTTAGGGCAAAATACATTCCTTTCCTAATCCTTTGATGGCATTTGTTAATTCATCCAATATGCACTTGAGCAACACAAGAATGGCTTTTTTATTTGCATTTTAGAAGCTTTAGATCCTCTTTTGGAGCTTATTGAAAAATGAACAAAAACTGAAAAAGAAAGAAAACAACAGACTGTTGGCCATTCTCTTAATAACTATTTACCCTATAAATATTTTACTGGTAAGATACAACAGAGGTTAAGATGATGAGTAAGTTTAAGTTTCTCTTATTGTTCTTTTTTTCTATGTATGGGATGAAACCAGAGGATGCTCAAATTTCAGAAAACACCTCTCAATTATCGGTACCAAAATTAGTAAATATTTGCCTAAAAAGAATTCGTAACAGCTGCTTAGAACAATTCCAAAAAAAATTTCCTGTCTTACCCCAAGAACTAGATGATCGAGTAAAAGAAGATATTATCTCTGATTTCATTTTCCCATTGAGCAAAATAACAGATATTACTCTTGAGGAACATGATACTTCTTTTGGCCATTGGCCTGACTGCTTAATACTAAAAGATCGACTACTCATGCTACAGTGTAATTTGAATGATATACCTTTACTTACCATGCCAAAGAACATACGAGCAAAATACTTTGATTTAGAACAAAAGTGCCAAATCACCGAAGAAATATTTACTCAAGCAAAAGAAGAACAAAATAAAGGTGAGGATAGGTTATGGAATATTAAAAAAGAGAATAATTTTCTTGTTCTGTGCTATAAAAATGCAACAATAGCTACCAAAAAAATTACATTACATACGCAAAGTCAAATACTTTTCTGGGACAATAAGACAATAAGCGTGTTGCAGAAAAAAAATGATCATGTTTTTTTATTATTTTATGATTTATCCCCATTGGCAAACCTTGCTGCAACTCTTGCAAATCTAAAGAACTACCCGCAAGCACTCTTATTGAAAACAATTATAGAAAAATCCAAACAAGGATACTTTTTTGATTTAACAGATGAACTTTATAAGTCGATTTATGAGGCAATGCCTCAGGAAATAAAATCTATAATCACAACATTGAAAACTAAGCAATAGTTACTGCAAAGTTTTTCTTAATTGATCAAGGTTAACCTGCTGATAATCCATAGCTGCCTGATATTGTTCAATAGTTTTTCGTTCTATATTTTTACTTGATTGCAACCTTTTCTGCGCTTTGTGTATCTGCGAATATTGACTTGAAATAGCCCGCATGAGCTCCTTTTTATTATGATTTGTACTCAGGTCAGTACCTTCTATCTCTACAATACTTAAGTCTCTTGCCAACATAGGCAGACAAAAAAGCATACTCGTGACTATCAATAACCTTTTCATTGGTTCTCCTTTTTCTCAACTTCAACCATTCAATATATGCTTAATATACATTAAAGCACCATTGAAAGGCAATAATCTTGCAAATAACAATTATCGCCCTTTTACCATTAGGAGATCGACAAAAAGCCAATATCAGTTTATTCTACAGATATAAATCAAACTAAAAGCAACATTGCTGGAGAAATCATGGCTGGTCATTCAAAATGGTCACAAATAAAGCACAAAAAAGCAAAGCTTGATGCTAAACGTGGCAAAGCTTTTACAAAGTTAATAAAAGAAATCACCGTATGTGCCCGCCTGGGTGGGGGTGATCCGGATGGCAATGCTCGATTACGCTTATTGATAGAAAAAGCAAAAGAAATTAATATGCCACAACAAAATATTATTCGTGGCATCAAAAAAGGCACCGGAGAACTTCCTGGCGCTCAGTATGAAGGAATGACCTATGAAGGGTATGGACCTCATGGGATTGCCGTTTTAGTTGAAACCTTGAGTGATAATAAAAATCGAACCGTTGCAGAACTGCGTCATATATTTTCCAAAAAAGGCGGGAATCTGTCTGAATCTGGCTCTGTTGCCTGGATGTTTGAGAATTTAGGTGTTATCCATGTTTCTGGCAACACAACTGAAGATCAATTACTAGAAACATTAATCGATTATGATGTAGATAGTATTTCTAAAGATGAAGATCATCTTTTTACTATTAGCTGTGACCCAAAAGAACTTGATAAAGTTAAACATGCACTTGAGAATTTAGGATTGAAAATTGAAGCAGCCAATCTAGAATGGTTGCCAAAAGAAACAAACAAAAACACACTCGAGGGAGCACAAGCGGAAAAAGCTTATGGTTTCCTAGAGGCTCTTGATGATCTTGATGATGTGCAAAATGTGTACACAAATTTAGTCTAAAAAAGGATAGTATGATTCGTTCAATGACCGGTTATGCAAATAAAACAGGAATGGTTACAATAAACGAACAAAAAATTCCTTTAACGGTAGCTATCAAATCGGTCAATTCACGTTTTTTTGAAGCAAAGTTCCGCTTACCACAAGCAATTACCCCACTTGAGCATACCTTGCAAAAGTTATTGAAAAAAGAATTATTACGTGGCAATGTGTATTGCACCATGCACCTGCCGACAAGCAGCATATTTAAAAGTGCTATCCAACCAGCCTATACCGTTGTTCAAGGTTATTTAGAAGCTGCACAAAATATTAAAAAAAAGTTCTCTGTTTCTGGTGAGTTGTCTCTTGATCGTTTAATGACTATGCCCAATGTTCTTGAAATATCAGAAAAAGAACTTGATGAGGAAACGAAAAAAGAGATTATTATCTTAGTAAGTCAGACCATTGCACAATTGATTGATCAGCAAGAGCAAGAAGGTGCTAATCTCAAAAAGGATATTGAAAAACGCTTTTTCAACATGCAAACGGAAATTGAAACAATACAAAAAGTCTCTATTTCCCTTATTGATGAAGAGAAAGAAAAAATTCACAAGGCAATAGAAGCGCTCCCAATTGAGGAAAGTCAATTTGAACTCATGCAAAAAAATGCACTCTACACATATCTTGATAAAATCGATATTCACGAAGAGATTATTCGCTTCAAAAGCCATCTTGTTCAAATTACTAAACAACTTGAGAGCAAACAGATCGAAAAAGGAAAACGACTCGATTTTACGCTGCAAGAATTAGGGCGAGAGATCAATACTATTGCTGCAAAAGGCTCCAACGCACAGATTGGTCAAAAGGCAATTGATATTAAAGTTGAATTAGAAAAAGCACGCGAGCAAGCACAAAATATTGTTTAGAAATAATGAATCTTAGGGCTCTTTCCAGTTTTATAATTCCATCCTTTAAAATGTCCACGCAGTTCTTTTACTAATATTGGCCGCAAAGTAATAACTTGCTGGTTTTGCTTGTCTTTTCCTGTTGTTGGATCAGTTACCCGTGCCATAACTTTTACCCCAGTTGCAAAACGAGCATTATTAATGACATTCTTTAATTCATTCCAACGCACAACTGCAATTCTATCTTTTTCAGTAAATTTATCTTGTTGAGCCCCTTTTTTAACGTTTAATGCTGAATAAAATTTAGATCGCCATTTATTTATATTTTTAGTTGAGAATTTGGTAACGTATAAAACACTTCCTGATACTAAGATAAGTTCTGTATTACCGGCATTTAAATCAATATATTTTAATGTTTGAGGTTGTGACCAACCAAGTGTGTTTTGCAAAATCCCTTCTTCCCAAAGCTCCATCGCAGCAGTTTGCACTGGATGCGTTTGCCCTCGTTCTCTACTACCACTAAAAGCATCATAGGTTCCCTTATCTTTACCACGAGACTCGCGAGACAAAAGAGCATACTTAACGGGTTTTTTCTTTTTTGACCCCTTTGGATCAGGTTTCATAAAATAAGTAACTGGTAAAACACCTGCTCGGCCGAACCTAATCTGAGGTAACCTTGTTCCTTGAGCAATACCAGTTTTAGTTGGTGCCTGCATTGCAAATGAAAAATTAGTTACCAGTAATAAAAAATAAAACTGCTTTTGTCTTTTCTTCATATCCAATTGTTAAAACTTTTCGGAGTTGATGGATCTCCTGTTTTAGGATTAATATCGAAATATATTTTTCTTGGTATGTAATATTGCTTAAGTAGTTTTCCATCTAAATATAGATTGATCATGCCAAGTGAAAATGATTTGGTGAGTTTTTTGATACCTTTATATTGTAAATTGTTTAATGTATTACTTACTTCACCAGTAAAAACAGAATTTTCACTTAATTCTTTAGGGAATTTTCCTAAAACAATAATAGATGGGTATCTTGTTTTTTTAAACTTTTGCAAATTCCGGACAAGATTACCTTTAAATTCAAATAAGCTATGACCTTGATCTTGAGAAATTGGTAAAAACACCATTGATCGAACTAAGGAAGGTTTTCTTAGATTTAAATCATTAATACCTGTTTCCTTAATACCTGTTTCATTAATACCTGTTTCCTTGTTCTTTTTTCTTTCTTTCTTTCTGAGCGTCGAAAACCTATTTTCTTTAATCTTTCCTGCAAATCCTCTGAAAGTGCCTGCTTTATTTTCTTCTAAATTTTTAATTGTCTTGATAACAGCCTTATGAATAGTTGATAAATCCCCTTTTTTGACATCCTTTAAACTAAGGATCATCATCTGGAATTTTTTTTGTGGAACATATTGCTGATTATTTGAAGCATTTAATTCTCTTAATTTTGATTCTACTGTTTTTAATTCTTCCTTCATTTGGGAAGTTAGTTTTTCCTTTACTTCTTTTAATTCTTTCTTCTTTGAAGCTTTTAATCTTAATTCTTGCTCTAGTTGATTCAATTCCTCCTCATCAGAACCCGTGGATACCTTTATTGTTTTTAGATTCATAATTAAGTTATTTAATTCTTTTTTAACGGAATCTTTTTTTTGAATTTTTAATGCTTTCAATGTACTCATTACCATTTCTAAAGTTTTTTTTAGTTCTTTTAATTTCTCTTCAACGGAATCTTTTAATGGTTTGAATGCTTCTTGGATTTTTTCCGAATATAATTGAACTCCAACTTGTTGCGGTATTGGAAAGGTAAGATGTACTGTATGTGTATCTTCCATTGCAAGCAAACTTGATATAAAGCTAAAAGCTGTGATTACTATTTTTCGTTTCATTTCTTTTCCCCTAAAAATAATTACATAAAAATTCTTTTTATTTCTTAAAAATTCCCTTTGTTTTCTACCGCACCTGAGCCAAGATTAAACTGATAAAAAGTTTGTGTTGGTAGATAATATTGTATCCATAACTTGCCATCCCAATAGAGATTAATCATGCCCAGAGAAAAAATGTTATTAAAATTTCCATTCTTTATCTTCTTTAAAACATAATTTATCGCATTTCTATCTCGTGATTTCGTAATTCCAGGAATATCTCCTAAAATTACATGAGGATAAAATGTATAAACTCTTGTTGTTTCAAATTTTTTTAAGCTTGAGCGAATAGTAGTAACAAACCGTATTAGCTGCTCTGAACTTTGAAATACTGGCAATACTACTTCTGAACCAAGTAAATGAGGCATACCCAAATACAGATTATTAATACTTTTTGTTCCTTTAATTGTTGCTAGAATTGCCTCATGAATAGATAAAGCATTCGATCGAGTAACTTTTTTACCCAGACTAAGGATTGGCATATGAAATTTTTGTTTGGTAAAATACTGTTTTCCAAGCCTTTTTACAATTGGACTTACTTGTTTTTGCACTAATGATTCAACTGTTAGAATTTTAACTTTTTGCGGTATAGGAAAAGTAAGATAAGTGGTATGGTACCCATCCCTTTGCATTGCAAATAATAACCCAGGAATGAGATATAGAAAAATTACTATTCTCTTCATTCAACCCCCTAATGATTCTATTTATTTAAGTCTATCACAAGAGAACTTTGCATTGCAAATAGAATTTTAATCTTGAAGCTGATTGGAAACATCTAATTTTGAAGGATGATAATAATATTCGCGATAGACTAGTTTGTTTTTTTTATTTAAATAGTCGGTACAAATGATCGTACCAGCTGCTAATAAACCAACTACCATTCCCATATTTGCGCCAAGTAGTAGAGGTTTGTAATAAGATCGATCAGAATGATCAAACTGTGGTGTATATAACCAAGTTAAAGCCTCTGGTGTTAGTTTTTCTATATCAGAAATGCTCTTAATAATTTTTCCTACCACTTTAGCTTTACGCCTTAATTTATTAAGGTCATAACTCCTTACCCCCACTTCGTCCACTAAACCACCCAAAGCTCCTAACCAGCCGCCTACAATAGTCCACGCACAAATTGACTCTGACCGGTTACTTATTATGTGTTTCATTATTAAAAACGGATGTCGGCTTCGTTCCCACAAATTTGGTGATAAATTTCTTTGCAGTTTTGCAATTTCAGTTTGACTCAAATAGTTACTACTGAAATCAAACGAACCATTTTCACATCTGAAATAAGGAATTGTATGTAATTTATTATTTTTTATAGATAGGATAAATCCTTTTGGTAATCTTTTGGGCAGTATTAATGTGGCAATGGCATTATTATCAGCATCAATCCGTTTAAGATTTGGAAAAACTCTCAGTAATGCACAAACATCCAATTCTTCTAAGTTATTGTTTGAAATTTTCAAATGCCCAACAGGTTTAATTTTATTATAAAGGCCTCGTAAAGAATCTAATTGTTTATTGCACAAATCAAGATCGCTATGTTCAAGAAAGTGCTTAGTAAAACAATTTGCAAAATCCTCAAGATCATTTATCGTTCTTTCAAATCGTTCAAAAGAAAACAATATTTGTACTTCAATTTCTTCTTTTGGAACCAGATCTTTATATTTTTTAATAAGGGTTGTATAAAATTCTTTATCTGCTTTATCAGGTATTCTTTCTATTTCTAAAAAATTTGCAATATTATACATTCGTTGGATGGTATCAACATCAGTGATATTTTCTATTTTTTGGTCACCAGAAAGATAATCAAAAAATTCTTCCAGATCAGCTTTTGAATATTGCACCCAAAATGATGTATCAGAAGATCCTTCATTTTGCCGCAAAGTACGGCATTTATTAAACAGACCTTGAGGGATTTCTAACTTTTGCTCATCACTACAATCTATAGTAATAGTTTCTGTATCCGGCTCCATAGCAAATGCTGAACCTGCAAAAAAGAGAACAGAGATAAAAACAGAGTATTTGAATAATTTCATTTTAAATTAACCTCCAAAAATGATTTATATTCTAATTATAGCAGTTTTTTGCCTATTTGCAATTGAAAAATAAATCATTACAAATAGAAAAGTCTAGCCTGCGGAGTCGTCTTTAGAATGCTGATTTTCTGCAAAAAGTACATTTGGCTTAGCTTTCGGGTGCCATTGCCGAGCATGTGGGTTTATACCTCGGCAACCATCAAATAATCCTTTTACGGCACCCAAAGAAATAATCGCTAGAGAAAGGCTGTAGGGATCAACCCCATAACTTTGCAGTAAACAATCAATCACAACAATGGGGGAAGCATAGAACACCACTTTTGCACTGGAGGGTATAAAATCCTCAATGAAACCAATGGTATGGTCAGCACAAATTCCTAGATGTTGTTTATTCTTTTGATACAAAGATAGTTGCAATCTTTTTTCTAATGCTCTTATGTGTTCCTGTGATAATTGATTTCCACTAAAATTAAATATTCCATTTCTAGGACAATGAAAATAAGGAATTTTTTGGAGCTGATTATTCTCTAACAATAATTGAAATTCATCTTTTAATTTTTTTGGTAATATAAGTTTTTTTATTTGGTTATTTTTGGCTTGTATTCGCCACAACTTCGGAAATAACGTCAACAGTTTTTCTACATCAAGTTCCTGTAAATTATTGTTATCTAGATTAATAGTATTAATTTCGCTTGTTACATTTTCATAAACTAATGTTGTTATGCCCTCCAATGAATCTAAACCTTGGCTTTGAAGCTCAATCCATGCATTTGATAAAGATCCGTCAATTGAAATATAAGATAATTTGACCACATTTTTACGAAATGTACTATTCTTTTGACGCAAAGCGTTTATCGTTATTAACTTTTTTTTGTTCTCATCTTGTTCCATTGCAAAAAGTTGAGAAATAAACACAAGTGATATAAATAAATATTTCATAAAATCCTTACTAATTTATCTAATCATTTATACAAAAATACCGTATACTTATTAAAAAGTCTCAAGAAAAAAGAATTAATCAATGAGTCAGCATTTTACCCATTTGCATGTACATACCGACTTTTCATTACTCGATGGTGCTATTTCAGTTGATAAGTATGTCAACTTTGCAAAAAAGCATAATTTCAGAGCAATGGGTATTTCTGATCATGGCAATATTTTTGGTGCGGTTAAATTTTTCCAAGCATGCAAAAAAGCAAACATAAAGCCTATTTTAGGTATTGAAGCCTATCTGACCGAAGATGCTAAAATTAAATCTGCAGATAATAAATATTATCACCTGCTCTTGATAGTTGAGAATGAAATTGGTTACAAAAACTTATGCAAACTTATTTCATTTTCATTTCAAAAAGGTTTTTATTTTAAACCGCGCATCGATTACAATATCTTAGCGCAACACTCAGAAGGCTTAATTGCTACCAGTGCTTGTTTGGGTGGGCATATCCCTAAATTGATAATGAACGATAAATACGAGCAAGCGCATGAGCGCATTGATTGGTTTTTAAAAACGTTTGGCCCGGATAATTTTTATTTAGAAGTACAACCTGAGGACCAAAAGATTCAAGCTGAGTTGAACCAAAAATTATACCAACTATCCCAAACAAAAGGTATCCCACTAGTTGCAACGGGTGATTGCCATTATGTGCAAAAGGATGATCACCAGGCCCACGAGGCGATGCTTTCGATCCAAACACAAGGCAAATTAGATGATCCAAGTCGATATACATTTGGTGATTGTCGCGTGTATTTGCGCACTGAGCAAGAGATGCTATCAATTTTTGCTGATCATACGGATGCTATTTATAATTCTGGCATTATTGCAGATCGATGTGATTTTGACTTTCAAACCAATAAACTGTTTTTCCCAAAATTTGATATCCCACAAGGGCAAACACCAGAGAATTACCTCAAACAGTTGTGTGAAGAGGGCTTTGAAAAATTAAAACAAAACAATCGCTTTGATATACAAAAAGAAGGTGAATATAAAAAAAGATTGCACCTTGAGATCGATTTGATTAGTTCAATGGGTTTTGTAGGTTACTTTTTAGTGGTATCAGATTTTATGCGCTGGTCACGGGCGCAAGGCATTCCTGTTGGACCTGGTCGCGGTTCAGCTGCCGGTTCATTAGTTGCGTGGGCACTTGAGATAACTAATATCGATCCGATTAAATACAACTTACTCTTTGAGCGTTTTTTAAATCCAGAACGAGTATCAATGCCTGATATTGATATCGATTTTTGCATTCAAGGCCGTGAAAAAGTTATCAATTATGTCCGAGATAAATATGGCCATGATAAAGTGTGCCAAATTATTACCTTCGGTACAATGGCAGCAAAAGGGGTAATTAAAGATGTTGCTCGCGTAATGGGTATTGCTTTTGAGGACTCAAATGCCATTACTAGTTTGATTGGTGACCAATTAAAAATTTCACTCAAAGATGCAGTTAAGCAAGAGCCACGCCTGCAAGAGATGATCAACAATAATCCAAAAGTGCACACATTGTTTGACCTTGCTTTTCGCTTGGAAGGTCTAACCCGCCATGCGTCAAAACATGCAGCTGGCATTGTGATCTCACCCGAGCCGATTGATGAGGTTTTGCCGGTATACGTACCATCAAAAACAACGGAACTAGTAACCCAATATGCCATGACCGAGCTTGAACTCTTAGGTTTTTTGAAAATAGATCTTTTAGGATTGAAAAACCTCACATTGGTTGATCGAGTAGTTCGCTTGATTAAAAAAAACCATGATCATCATATTAACATTGATAAATTGCCACTTGATGACACAAAAACATTTAAGTTGTTGCAACAAGGCCAAACCTCCGGCGTATTTCAATTAGAGTCTGAAGGTCTAAAAGAAGTTCTGCGCAAGTTAAAACCAGAGAAATTTGAAGACATTATTGCTGTTAATGCACTATACCGCCCTGGCCCACTTGGTTCTGGCATGGTTGATGATTTTATTGAGCGTAAACACGGGCGACAAAAAATTACGTATTTATTTGCTGAGCTTGAACCAATTCTAAAAGAAACAAATGGGGTCATTGTTTACCAAGAACAAGTTATGAAGATTGCTTCTGCTATTGCTGGCTATACCCTTGGACAAGCAGATATTCTGCGTCGCGCCATGGGTAAGAAAAAAATTGAGGTAATGGCCGCGCAAAAAGAACTATTTTTAAAAGGCGCACAAGAGCGTAACTTTAATAAACAAAAAGCTGAAGAGCTTTTTGATCTAATGGCCTATTTTGCCGGATATGGTTTTAATAAATCACATTCTGCTGCTTATGCTATGATTGCGTATCAAACTGCATACTTAAAAGCTAATTACCCTGATGAGTTTATGGCTTGTTTGATTTCTTTAGAAGCAACCCATGCAGAAAAAATGGCATTCTATTTGCAAGAAGCAAAAGCAATGGGCCTACCCTTGTTGCCACCAGACATTAATAAATCAGAAATAGATTTTTCTGTTGTCGATAAGCAACTATTATTTGGTCTACAAGGTATTAAATCAGTTGGCCTTGCTTCTCTGCATAACATTATCGAACAACGAACCAAGGAACCGTTTAAAGATCTATTTGATTTTTGTACCCGAATAGATTTACGCACTTCAAATAAACGAGTCATTGAACATTTAATTTGGGCCGGAGCATTTGATAAGTTGCCCGGCAATCGCGCACAACAGTATGCAGAGATTGCAACGATAATGGATCGTGCAGTTGCAAAAAAACGGGCATTAGAAACTGGACAACTAGATCTATTTGGCCTTAATGGTAACCATGAAGATAGCAAAGATGAGATCTATAGTTTTACTCCGTTAGGAGAATTACCTGATAAAGAAAAACTAGAAAAAGAAAAGGAAGTGGTGGGATTTTATTTAAGCTCTCATCCATTAGAATCGTATAAAAACTATTTGAACTGGCTCGCCATTACTCCAGTTGAGGATATTGAAAAGCAATTAGAGGCCGCACAAGATCAGTTTCCGGTTTTGCTTTGTGCAATCGTTAATAACCGAAAAGATATTATCACCAAAAAAGGTGATCCTATGAGTTTCATCACGGTTGAGGACTTAACAGGTTCAGCTGAAATAATTGTATTTCCACGATTATTTAAAAAAATAGAAGGATGGCTCGATCAGTACCATGCATTTATCATCGGTGGATCGGTTGATATTACTGCACAAAAATGTAAAATTCTTGCCAATGAATTTATGCCTATTGAATTACTGTTCCAAGAATGGAAGAAGATTAATGGTATTTCTTTGCACCTTCCTGCAACCATAGATGAGCAGGCTCTGCAACAGATTAAAAAGCAATTTGTTTCCGGCACCATTCAATTACGATTTATAATTGAAGAAAACGATAAAACCCTACAAATCCTCACCAAAGAAAAAATTGCTATCGACCTAGATATCCTGCAACAATTTGAAGCTCAGAATATTAAGGTAAAATTGGAATTGGGATTTTAACTTCTTTGCTCCAACTTACGATACAAACGCTCAAGAGTATTTTGAAAGAGTTCAGTTTTTGGACATAAAATAAGAAGTTGCTCATACATCGCTACCGAATGAACTAACTTACCATTTATTTCATACAAATCTGCTGCAACAGTATATTGCTCAATTGCATTTTTTTTATCATCAAAGCACATGAAAATATCACCCTGCAACTGCGCTACTAATGCATTATCATCAAGAGAATGCGATAGTAATCGGTACACACCTAATGCGCGTTCTTTTTCACCTCGGGATATGCAATCGGCTAACTTAAACCATGCAATAGAAAGTTTTTCAGACGGAATTTGCTTCATCATTTTTCATCTCCAAAAAAATAATTCACTGCTTAGTCTGCATAAAAGAGTACAAATCCGTCAACAGTATATTAGTTACCAAATGCAGGTGATTTTTTTTTGAGATTTGCTAGATGAGGATTTGTTTTTATAACAGGACTTTTCTTGGATAGATCCATACCCATATCCCTAATATCGCTTTGCTTTTGCTTTTCAAATTGTCGAAGTCTGGATATTGAATTACGTCTTTTTTTTGGTGGTTGGCTCGCTTGCAATCCGACAACAACACTTGCAACTAGTATAATAAGTTTTACCTTCATTTCACTCTCCTTAGTTATAACCTCAATTCCATTATATACTACTGAGCTTACTGAATATTTCTCAATAGTTTGCTACCACTACTTTCAAAAAAAACCATAATAAATTTAAGTTGGCAAATAGTTCCTTGGAATGAACGGAAGCGAAGACTGGTGCCGGGAGACGGAATCGAACCATCGACGCTAAGCTCTTCAGGCTTACGCTCTACCACTGAGCTACCCCGGCAAATAACGGTATTCTGATAAGAAATATGCTTGTTATGATAGCGCTTTAGCTATATTTGTCAATAAATATGATATCTTTTTAGGCCATTTTAAGCAAATTATTTAAAAGGATATGAACTCAATCTATAATTTTTTCTCAAGTGGCACTTTTTGAACAGTAAAATAATCATAAATAACATAATAAAGCCGATAATGATTAAAAACTTTAAAGGCAATACCTCCCAGAATCACGCTCAGATTGATTATCCAATATAGTTTTCTTTTTTTGCCCTTCGATTGCTGATCAGTTTGTTTTTCACTCTTACACACTTCTTTGAGAGCAATGGCAATAAAATCAACTGCATCTAATACTTCATGCATGGGAATTGCCTCAATGATTTCATACAATTGAAGCAATTGATATACTAATGGTTCTTTACGGGCAGTTGGCATCGAAAGATTGCAATACGCGTTTTTCTGTGCAATAAACAAAACGATCAAAGCTTCTTTGATAAACAATTGATCTTGAACAAAACGAAAACAATGAATATCCTCCCATAAATCCAATAAGGGCTGCAGAGTTTGCTCTTTTTGCAATTGTTTTACAATTTTTTTTATCCTCTGATGATGAAATTCTTTTTCATCATCAAATACAATGCCATTATTCGTAGAGGTAAATATTTTTTGACTAGTTAGCTTATTGCAGGCAGTTTCCGCATCAACCAGACGCTGAATTATATAATAACGCAATAATACAGCACCATCATCTAATTTATAATCTTCTTGCCAGCTTACCAGGCGAGTTTCTGGATGCAATAGATGATCAAGATGCTGCAGAATTGAATCAGTAGAACAAGATGAGCAATAGGCCCGACCCAAACAATGCATGCAAGCTACATAAATGGATTCAGCTACATAATGCTCAAATGTCATATCTCCTATATTTCGATATGAGCAAAGATCGTGCCAATCATGAAGTACATTTTCTATTTCTCGCTTTATTATTCCTTTGTTTATGTGCCCTTGTTGCATATAGTCAACTGCAGGCCGTAACCGTTTGAGCAAATAAAAGCGATAGAGTATTTGATTCGATGAAATATTTTTTTCTTGTGCCCAGCAAAATGATAAAAACAAACATAACAATGATATGGCTCGCATACTATTTCCCTTGTTGAACAGCACTCAGACTGTGTGCAAGAGTAACCATTGCTAAAATACCATCTTTTGATACTCTTTTTAAAGATAAGATTAGCAGGAACAAAATAATGACTTTAAACCAAAAAGAAATAGAACAGATTCATCATATGTTTTCGCAAGCCCTTACCAAAGTAACAACCCTTGAAGCACTTGAGGTTATACGCATCACCTATCTTGGACGCAAAGGTAAAATAACTGAATTGATGAACCAATTAAAACAGTTACCAGTTGAACAAAAACGCTTATTGGGGCCAGTATTACAAGAATTACGTCAGTCATTAACAACCAAAATTGAAGCAAAAAAATCTGAACTAGAATTAAAACAAAAAACAAATGGATCGTTTTTTGATGTGACCGCCTATGACCCCGCTCATAAAAATGGATCGTTGCACGTGTATAGCCTGATTAATCAACAGCTTGAGGATATTTTTATTTCTATGGGATTTGAAGTTGTTTCTGGGCCTGAGCTAGAGACCGATTATTATAACTTTGAATCTTTGAATATCCCTGCCGATCATCCAGCACGAGATCTGCAAGATACCTTTTGGTTAAATTTACCAGGTAAATTGTTGCGTACTCACACCTCTACTGTTCAAGCTCATTGCATGGAAGAAAAAAAATTACCTTTGGCTATTTTTGCGCCGGGAAGAGTATTTCGCAATGAAGCAACAGATGCGACGCATGATTTTATGTTTCCTCAAGGAGAGGTAATGTTAATCGATAAAAAAATATCTATTGCCAACCTCTTAGCAACAGCAAAAGCATTCCTGCAAGAATTCTTTGGACAAAAAGATTTAAAAATCCGCACAAGACCTGGATATTTCCCCTTTGTTGAGCCGGGCATAGAAATCGATGGCTCATGCCCCTTTTGTAAAAAGGGTTGCTCAGTGTGTAAATATACTACGTGGATTGAGCTGCTTGGAGCCGGGCTTGTCCATCCAAATGTATTGCGCTGTTCTGGCATTAACCCAGAGAAATATTCAGGATTTGCAATCGGCTTTGGCATTGCACGACTGGCTATGCTTAAATATGGTATTAATGATATTCGTTTATTTCATAGTGATAAACTTTCTTTTTTAGAACAATTTTAAATTATCAAAAAAGGAGCTTGAATGGATGTAACAAAAGCCATAATTCCTGCTGCAGGCTTAGGTACCCGGTTCTTGCCTTTAACCAAAGCAATGCCAAAGGAAATGATTCCGGTATTAAATAAACCGGCAATTCAATATATAGTTGAAGAAGGCCTTGCTTCCAATATTAAACATTTTTTAATGATTACCAGTTCTAAAAAACAAGCCATTGCAGATTACTTCGATGCCTCTCCCTGCTTGGATTATTTGTTAAAGGAACGCAACAAATTACACCTTCTTGGTGATTTAGAAAAAATTATTAAAAAAGCTCATTTTACCTACATACGGCAATCAAGCCCACTTGGGCTTGGTCATGCAATCATGATGGCCCGCCATATCATAGAAAAAGAATACTTCGGTGTCTTTTTGCCCGATGACATTATTACTGGTAAACAAGCTGCATTAGCACAATTAATCCGCATAGCCCGACAGGAAAAAGGAAGTGTTATTGCCGTACAAGAAGTACCACCAGAGTGTGTTTCATCATACGGTATCATTGCAATTAAAAAACAGATAACACCAAACTTGTTCCAAGTGAGCCATTTGGTAGAAAAACCAAATCAAAAAGATGCTCCTTCTAATTTAGCAGTGATCGGTAGGTACGTATTATCACATAAAATTTTCAACGCTCTTGATGATATTAGTTCCTATGCCACGGACGAAATACAACTTACTGATGGCATAACACAAATGATGAAGCATAACGAAAAAGTCTTTGCATTTAAAGTGCAGGGTACACGCTATGATATTGGTAATCCAATTGGATGGCTAAAGGCAATAATTGGCATGGCACTCCATGACCCAACCTATGCTCCTTATATTAAATCTTATTTAGCGGATATTGACTCATTTGATTCACTCTTATATAACAAAACAAAACATATTAATCACTTGAATAAATAAGTCTAAATACTCTTTATTTCAACTTTTGCTTTTAACCTAATAGCAATATCTTTTTCTTGGCATGCATTCTTTACATTTCAAAGTCTCAAGAATTGCTCTTTCGCGCTCAAGGTCGCACTTAGGAATGAATAAGGGACCCAAGTGAATGAAATTACTAAATAAAAATACTAACTCCTCTTTCTTTTAGACCAAACCATTGCAAAAACAAATTTTATATTTGTAAAATAATTAATGAGGTTGCTGAATAATAATTTCATTTAAAAAATTAGGGGATGTAATGAAGAGAGCCATATCTATACTTTTATTTAACTCATTTATGTGCTTTACCACTCTTAAGACATGCCCTCTTTGCACAACCAAACTTGCATATCGCAATAACAAAGCCGCTTTTTTTAGTAAAGCTTTTTACAAACCTGGAAAACAATCTGAAATAAAGGTGAATGAAAAAAATAATGATCAAGAAGAATTACCTGCAAAAAGAGCACCTGAAAATGAAAATGGAGAAAATAGATTAAGGCAAGTACAGGAAATTGAAGCTGAAAACCTTGCCGCAGATATGGGGGACCTATGATTAAAAGATTATTAATTCTAATAGCTTTGTTTATTTTTTTCCTAAACAAAAGTGCCTGTGATTGCATGGATAATAGTTGGCATCTAGAAAAAAAATATGATACTAAAACCTATCATTTGGTAAATGACTGTTATTGCCCCTGTGGCAAAGGTCCAGCATACAAAATATTAGCTAATAGAGGAAAGTGCCTTATGTGTGGCCATTATCGTGATCCTAGGCCATTAACATTTTCTTGTAAGCCTCAAGCATGCCTTGAGGATATTCCAAAGCAAGTAGATATTAATTCCTTTTTTACAAAAATTATTAATGGAGAAAATAAATGAAAAAATGGAAAATACTTTTTTTAGTATTACTTTCAACCCCAACAGTATTTTCACAAAAATGCTACTCAGAACCTTTTCATCTTGAGGTAAAGATAAATGAACTGAGAAATCAAACGGGTGAAAGAGTTACTATAGAAGCCATCGGTAAAAAAAAGTGGCAAAAAAGAATCCATAAAAATCAAACGGTAACTCTAAATAAAGAATTAATTCCTTCAATAAATATATGTGGTGGGCAGCCAATGCAGCAACTAGCAACCATATCAGTTGAAAATGCAGTGAAAGCGCGTTTATGGTTCGCATTGATAGAGCAGGGGGACAAAAAATATACTATTCAAGCTATTATAACAAACCCTGCTGGATCAAGATCAGTAAAATACCAGGATCTAATCGCCGTAGATACACTACGCTATTATAAGCCAGATAGGAACAACAAATTGAACCTCACCATAAACCTTAACCTCATTGGTAAAAAAGTACTGGTTTATGGCCAAACCACAACTGAAATACGAGATATTGGCCTTGAAATAGCCCCTGATATGCATACAATTATCACGAAACCAACAGGTCCAGTGACTAAATCGGATACAAAATAACTATTGCTTTTAGCTTGGGTCTCGTGATAAAATTCATATTAGTAATAAAACTGTAAAAGGGGCTCAAAATGAAGAGAAAAATAGCTTTATATACCGGTCTTTTATTAGCGGCCACCACTATTACCGTGTTTGCTATGCAAAAAGAAGGTTGTTTTAAACAGGTTATTGTTAGTTTGGATTATATTCAAAATAGTACCAATAGAGACTATTGGCTGGAAATACCTGGTCAACAGAAAATGACAAAATTACCTAAACAAAAAACAGCTTATATACAAAAAAAGATTATTACCAAAAATAATATATGTAACAAATTTACTGAAAAGGTAAGTACCATTTATTCAACTAATGATAAAAAAAATCCACATGGTTACATCGAATTCAAAGGGTATAAAGAAGATAATAACTTTATATTTACGGCAAGTTTAAAATCAAATAGGGGCAATATTGTATATTCTGCTGATAGTGTCATAGAATCTAAACCTAAAAAAGCTACTACTTTTAATACTGGAATAGCTCTGCAAATTGGGGGGAAAACCTCAACAACTGGACAATTTCGTGAATCCAGTATTGAGTTATTACCAGTTACTATTCAACCAGATATTTTAGATTAGTTACATTGATATTGACAATCCCTCATGCTTAATTACTCTAAAATAGTGGGTGAGGGAATTTATTATGAAAAAAATAAACGCAATTTGGCTATTCCTAATGCACTCATTAATTGGAATGCATAAAGATAAACCAGCCCAAAGAGTAATACCTTCTGTCGTGCTTACAACCATTTTTAATAATTCAAATCATGATTGCATCATTAAAAATGGTACTGAAATAATTAGAAAAATAGAAAAGTCCTCAACCAGTACCATCAACCAGATTATACCAGTTAAACCAAGTACGAATACAAACTCCTTTTTCTCATCCTTAAGCACGCACGAAAAACCAAAAGCTGGTATTTATATTGAAAATGGTAACGATCTAAATAATTTTTTAGCTATTAATGTTCAGTTATATCAATCTGAAACAACCATATGCTTTTTAAAAATTATTGGCTCAACTACTAATAGACTGAAAATGCCCTACAACCTGCAATGCACTTATTCAAGAAGCTTTGTTTTAGAAAAACCAATTAGTTTCAACATTAGTCTTTCTATTTCTGGTGATCAAATGCAAGATACAGTCATGGAGACTGAGGTATCAACTACCCCTGCATCATTACTTGAGTACGCACTACTTAAAAGTGCGCATCATATCATCTCCGGCAATAGAAAACAAAATGTTGAATTGCCCCAAGAGTTACAAATAAAACTGGATAGGACTATTAAACAACTAAAGAATGAAAATCCAGTTACTGATCATTAGCTTTTCTTCTTATACCAAAACAAAAATGGCAAAACAGAATCCGCATTTAAAGAAATCGAATCAATTTTTAAATCAATTAAAAACTGTGCCAGCTCAGGAAAATCTGATGGTGCTTGGCCACAAATACCAATATATTTACCAAGCTTTTTTGCACTCTCAACCGCCATTTCCAGCATAAGCTTAACTGCTTCATCCCGCTCATCAAACTGCTTGGCTAATAATTGAGAATCACGATCAACGCCCAAAGTTAATTGCGTTAGATCGTTAGAACCGATTGAGAAGCCATCAAAATACTGGGCAAATTTATCCATCAAAAGCACATTTGAAGGTACTTCACACATCATAATCAATTTCAAGCCATTCTCACCACGCTTGAGGCCATGTTGGGCCATAAGCTCACCTACCTGCTTTGCTTGGTTAACGGTACGCACAAAGGGTACCATAATCTGCATGTTTACCAATCCCATTTTGTCTCTAACTAGTTTTAATGCGCTGCACTCAAGCACAAAAGCATCTTTGTATAATGGATGGTAATAACGGGAGGCACCACGAAAACCGAGCATAGGATTTTCTTCTTTCGGTTCAAAGTATTGACCACCTAATAAATTGCCATATTCATTGGTTTTGAAATCTGATAAGCGTACAATAACCGGTTTTGGATAAAATGCAGCAGCAATAGTACCTACTCCTTGTGCCAGTGTTTGAATAAAGAAATCTTCTTTAGATGGATATGCACGAGAGATATAATTAATTTTTTCTTTTATCTTTTGATCTTTTATTTTTTCCGGTTGTAATAATGCCATAGGATGCACTTTTATATCATTACTAAAAATAAATTCAACACGGGCCAGGCCAACTCCATCAACTGGTAACTGGCTTACCGTAAAAGCACGGTCAGGATCAGCCAAATTAACCAATAACTCAATTGGTAATTTTGGCAATTCTTTTAACTCGATACTTATAACCTTAAATGGAATAGCTCCTTCATAAATAAATCCATCCATCCCCTGCGAACAATCTAGGGTTATTATTTGCTCGTCATGAAGAATTTTTGTTGCACCCTGCGCCCCGACAATTGCGGGAACGCCAAGCTCGCGCGAAACAATTGCCGCATGGCACGTGCGCCCACCACGATTGGTAATTATACCGGCAGCACGTTTCATTGCTGGAACCCAGTCCGGATCGGTCATATCTGTTACTAAAATATCCCCCTTTTGCACCTGATCAATAAAATCTGCAGATTGAATCACTCGAACTGGTCCGGAAATAATTTGTTGGCCAATTGATTGGCCCATCAAAAGCACGGTGGGTTTTTCTTTTGCTTGCAATTCAAACCGATACAAAATATTTTTTTCTTCTTTTATGCCATGAATTGTCTCGGGCCGTGCTTGGAGGATATATAATTTTTTATCAATACCATCTTTTGCCCATTCGATATCCATGGGCATCCAGCGATTATTAATCTCTGAATAGTGTTTTTCGATTATAGTGGTTGCTCGTGCAAGTTCTAAAATCTCCTGGTCACTTAATGAAAAAGAATCTTGTTCTTCTTTTGTTGTTGGAACAATCTCTGTTGGCTCTTTAGGATCATCTTTATAGATAAGCTTTTGGTCCTTTTGGCCAATCTTTTTTTTAATAATCGGCTCAAAACCCTGCTCAAGTGTTTTTTGAAAAACCACAAACTCATCTGGCGTTACTAATCCTTTTACAATACTCTCGCCCAATCCAAAAGATGATTCGATCATGACCACATCTTTAAATCCTGTTTCGGTATCAACAGAAAAGATCACTCCCGCTACACCAATATCGGCTCGTATCATTTTTTGCACACCAACCGAGAGTGCAACTTTAAAATGATCAAAGCCTTTTTCGGTTCGGTATACAATTGCACGATCAGTAAAAAGAGATGCCATACTTTTTTTACATGCTTCAATAAGGTGATTATCACCACGCACATTTAAATAGGTTTCTTGCTGCCCTGCAAAGGATGCGGTTGGCAAATCTTCTGCCGTTGCGGATGAACGCACGGCAACATCAGTCTCTTTTTGGTCATATTCTTTTGATAATAGATGGTAAGCCGCAACAATTTCCTTTTTCATATCTTCTGGCATAGTCCCGCCTACTATCAATGAGCGAACCGATTGGCCAATTTGACGTAATTTTTTTAGATCTTGAATTTCCGTTAATTGATTCATCAATTTTTTTATCGGTTCGGGTAAATGGTTACTATTTATAAAATGCCAGTAGCCTTCTGCTGTTACCGCAAAACCATTTGGAACTCGTAGCCCCTGCTGGGTTAATTGTGAAATCATTTGGCCCAAAGATGCATTTTTACCGCCAACTGAGGAAACATCTGCCATATTTACATCAGAAAACCATTTAATATATTTCATTTGGTCTGCCGTTCATAACGGTAAATCAATTGTCCTTGTGCAAGCGTATGATTTACCAGTGCTTGCATGATATCACTTTTGGTAGGATTATTAATTGTTAAATGAAGTATATCTGTTGCGTATACAGTAAAGTGATATTTCTCGGTATTACCATCAGGTGGACATGGGCCAGTATACCTTTTTTCTCCATAACTATTAACGCCCAATTTCGCTCCAATCTGCTTTGCTGGCTGCCCATCTAAAATCATAGTTACAGAAGCTGGGATGTCATAAACAATCCAATGAACCGTCCCCCGCGCTTCACAAATTAAAACATAACTCTTTGTCCCCTCTGGTCCTGCTGACCACGCAATTTGCGGGCTAATGTTCTTGCCATCACAGGTATACTGTTTCTCAATAAGGCTACCAGAAGGAAGTGAACCTTGAACAGGTAGTTTTGCCACTGCTTCCACCTTGCTAAGAAGAAATAGACCCCCAACTAACAATATTCTTGTATTCATTAATTCCCCTGGATTTGCTTAGTTTTACAATTTTTTTTATACTTAGAAAATAACTAAATCTTAATTTTACCGCCAAAGGGGTATTTATGAACAAGTGTAACCCACTAAGCGATTATTATAGTAGACAGAAAAGCACTGCTACTTTTTTAATTTCCTCCGCAACTTCCTTTTCCTTATCCATCATGCCAGCATGGCATACAACAATCTCCTTTTCCATTTAATTAGTCTTTTTATTTTATTATATTTATTTCCTAACGTTTTTGTGAGTTTATCATGAAGAAATTTTTTGAATCCCATATTATTACAACTGGCCTTGCTATATTTTCCATGTTTTTTGGAGCAGGTAATTTACTGTATCCCCTTGCAGTTGGAGCTGCCGCAGGTAGGTATACCCCAATTGCCATGACCGGCTTTTTACTTACTTCTGTGTGCCTGCCCGTAGCAGGATTGGTAGCTATGATCTTATTTGATGGTGATTATGATGCCTTTTTTTATCGCCTGGGAAAACCAGTTGGCCCGTTATTGATCTTCTGCTGCATGCTTATCATTGGGCCAATCATTGTTATTCCACGGATCGTTACCTTATCCCATTCAATGATTGCACCATTTCTACCGTTTGCCTTTTTGCAAGGTACCTTGCTATTTGCCATTATATTTTTGAGTATAACTTTTTTACTTAGTTATAAAGAAGGCAAAATTGTCGACGTACTAGGTAATATAATTAGCCCTATCCTGCTTTGCTCACTCGCTATCATTATCATTAAAGGTTTTTTCTGCGCACAACAAATAACTCCGGCTACTATGAGCGCACCTGCACTATTTGCAAAGAGCTTCCGCGTTGGGTATGAAACGTTAGACTTACTGGCCGCAATTTTCTTCTCTTCAATAATTCTAGTTATTTTGAAAAAAACTATGGGTCCCCAGTTTGCTGATAAACCGCATGAGCGTGCCCTCCATGGCCTACGTGCTGGGATTTTAGGTATCGGATTGCTTGGTATTGTTTATGCTGGCATGTCTTACCTTGGCGCTTATTTCGGCCACGGATTAGCACAAGCAGATTTGTTTAGAGAAGTATCACTCCGAGTTCTGGGCTCTTATGGAGCAGTTATTGTATCAACTGCCGTATTGGGCGCCTGTTTATCAACTTCAGTTGCACTCTCTGCAGTCCTAGCAGAGTATATTCAGCACGATCTATTAAAAGAAAAATTAGGATACGTTCAATGCGCGGCATTAGTATTGCTCGCAAGTATTCCACTTTCAATCTTTGGCCTTGGTTATGTGTTGAAATTAACCGGGGGTATTATTACCTATGTTGGCTATCCTATTTTGATCGCATTAACCATTTGCAACATATTATATAAAACTATTGATTTTAAATACGTAAAAATTCCTGTCGGCCTTACTTTTGTAGTATCATTAATTAGTTATTATTGGTTTTAATAATTTTTTTAAGGCATTGATTCAATTGACATCAATGCCTCTGATCTTTATCCTTGGTGCATAATAAAATTCAAAAAAACAAAAGGACTTGTTTATGTATACAATGAAAAAAAGCTTATTAACCTTATCCCTTGGCTTATTGTTATTACCAAGCCAGGTAAAACCAATATCTCTTCCCTGCAAAAGTCTTGCAAAAAGAACGGCTATTTACGGCCCTATTACCGCTGCAGCTTATACTTTGTATTGCTACTATTTGCGCAAGCCAGAAAAAGATTTCCAACCAAAGTACTCTTTCACAAAAGATGATGTTTCCTCAGTAGATAACTTTATGAATTATTTAAAAAAAATCGGGACCCCTAAGCAACTAATTTCAGAAATGTGGTACTTATTCCATGATGGCGTTGCTGGATTTGGCAAACAAAGCTCATCATTTAAGTTTGATCCTGTAAGCAAAAATCTAATTGCACACAAAGATAAAATTGAAGGCCATGGCCTTGTTTATGAAGCCCACTGCCGACTAAAGCCACTTTCTAAAGCATTAAATGCGGTTAATAATTCTAAGGAATTACTAATTGGTATGCTTGTCTGCTTGTGTATAGCAAATCAAATGGAAAATGGTGAATTAGGCTGGGGTACTCTGGATACTATTTTTGGCAACACCTTCAAAAAATTAAGTCTAAGCCTTACATGGTTAAGATCGGCATAATAACTATAAAACATTTCCAAAAAAGGGTTGGTAAACAAAGGCCAACCCTTTTTACCTACAAAGAGAGGCTATGAAAAAATCATTCCTTTTATTATCTTTTTTATTTTTAGTTCCACAGCAAAAAGCTACTACTGACGCACAGAATATAGCAATCACTGCGGTAGTTAGTACAATAGTTAGTTGCGGCACAATTCTTGGAATACCAAAGCTGTATGAAATGTATCATCAGACCGCACTAAAAAAAGAAGGCGATCAATTATATGATCAATTAGCTACCCAATATGCATCTGAGATTGCCGCACATGAACAACAACAATTGACCAAAAATGCATTTTTAGAAATTATTCAAAATAATAATCATTCAAATGACTCTCATCCCGTTCGTCTCTATTCACAGTCTTTAAACATTAATATCGAACGCCTTCAAAGGGCACAATATTTTGAAAAGAATAAAGAAGCTCAACAACTAATTGGCAAACTTCAACAAATTCGAATACTCAAAAATAATCACTTGCAAAAAGATTATGAAGCAGCGCAAAAATCATTTTTAGAACAACAATTTGATAATGAGATAAAAAATATTGAGTTAGAAAAGCTAAATTTTGAAAAAGAAGCGGCACGTCAGCATTGCCAAAATGAACAAAAAGCTCGAGATATCCTTGATAATGTGAAAATAGAATTTAAAGACATGCTAGTAAAAATGGAACAACAAACAAACGCAGTACCAACATTTATCGCCTTTATAGGGCAGCGACTACAACAAATAGAAACTAAGATAGAAGATATTCAAAAAAATCAAGATGCACAAAACAACGACGAAATAAAAAGAGAACTAAAAAAACTTATAAAAGAAGTCAAAAATATCAAACAAAAACAAATCGAGAACAATGCTATTCTTGGAGTTGTTAGCTCTAAGATTAATGCATCGCAGCAATATGAAGATCCTGAATTTGCAAATGCATCTGCGCCTTCATATGCTGATTTATACGAGGAATAAAAATGATAAAAAAACTAACACTCCTATGTTTACTTTTTGCAAGTATACCAAAAGCACAAGCAGATACCGTAAGTCTCAAAAATATTGGTATTGCTACATTGGCTATCGCTGGTGTGTATATAGGTGGCCGAAGCTATCATAGTATTACAAATTGCATGGCATGCAAAAAATATAAACCGGAAATTGATTTAATGGGCCGAGCACGGTTCAATGACCAGGCCATTAGTCAAGAATTAATTCCCTATATTTTGCAAAATCATGAACAAAGTTTGCGCTTCTTTTTCTTTTTGTCTGATCCATATCGCAATTACCCACTATTGAAATATAAAAATAAATTAGATTCTTATATTTTGCATTTATGGATATTCCAACTATTTCATCTTGGCACAAAAAAACGACATCAAATCGCAAAAACTATACAGCAATTGTGTGAACTTCGTCAGCACATTGAATCTGATTATAGATTTATTCAAGAGCGTCGGGCATTTGAGGGGCCCAACCGGAAAGTAAAGCTGCAGATCCTACATGGATAAACATAAATTAGTTGCCTAATTGAGGGATATGGTTATTCTGATAAGCATAAAAAGATTATAGAAAAAGAGAGTTAGGCGGCTGATGAAACGTGCTCCATTAATTGTTGTGCTTTATGATAGTATTACTAATTCCGTTTTCCAAAGCCAAGTAATGCTCCCACTTCTCAAACAACGCAAAGAACAACCATCCCAACCGATTATTATTCTTTCATTTGAAAAGAATAATATCGACAAAGATCAACTAAGAAAAATTACATCAAATCTCTCAATTAAAATCATCATTAAAAAACGATCACCATTGTTCTGTTTATGGTTTGCACAAAAAACGTTAAGAAATTTTTTGCACATGATACCGGAATACCGATTGATTGCTCGTGGACCACTTGCAGGTTATATTTGCCTCAAAGCAGCGGATAAAAGATGCATAAAAATAACTATTCAAGCTCGCGGTTTGGTTGCACAAGAGTATCGATTCACGCATCAAAAAAGTTCATTCTTTATAAAAATGATTCATTTCATACGCTTTAAAAAATTGCAGAAACTGGAAAATTATTGTTTTGCAAATACAAAAACCAATCTAGAGATCCAAGCAGTCAGCCCAGCGATGAAAGAGTATATAGTAAAAAATTATAAGTGCTCACCAGAAAAAATAACTATATCAACCCACGATCTGCCACCAAAAATGCAACCAGCTCTGGTTGCTCAGTGGAAAAAAGAAATACGCGATTTATTAGAGATCCCTGAAGATGCATTTGTTTATTGTTATAATGGTTCAGCAAAACCGTGGCAATGCATCGATAAAGCAATTGCATTTTTTAAAGAGGAAATGGCAAAAGACGAAAATTACTTTTTATTGATTTTAACACAAGACTGCGAAAAAATTAAAAATACAATTGCACAAAACCTGATACCAGAAAACAAGTATGTAATAGTTACTGTTGAGCATAATGATATTTATAAATATTTATCAGCTGCTAATGCAGGAATTCTATTTCGGGATAAGCATGTTATTAATTGGGTCTCTCGACCAACTAAACTACTGGAATATCAATCAGTTGGCCTAAAAATAATCCACAATGATACTGTTGAATATACACAAAATAGATCTTGAATTACTGCTATCTTAATGTATTAATAGATACAGATCTTTTCTCTTTATTTTTTACTTTTTGCTGTCCTACTTTTTCTTGCGCTAAACAAGCTTGAATAAAACCAAAAAAAATTGGATTTGGAGCACCTAAACGACTTTTGAACTCCGGATGTGCTTGGGTACCAATAAAAAATGGATGATAAGGCAATTCAATAAATTCCATAAGTTGTGTACCATCTTCCCGCGTATAACTACCGGAAAATATCAGACCATGTTTTTCTAAATCAGCAACATATTTTGGATTGACTTCCCAGCGATGACGATGCCGTTCTACGGCCTGTTCATTTTTATATAATTGTGTAACGCGTGAGTTCTTTTTTAACTGCGCAGTATAATCCCCAAGACGCATAGTTCCGCCATAATTATTTTCTTCTAAAATGTTTTTTTGTACCGGCAGGATATCAATCACCGGATAAGAAGTCTTTTTATTAACCTCGGTCGTATGCGCACCATGCCATCCACATACATTACGCGCAAACTCAACAACTGCCAAATGCAAACCATAGCACAAACCTAAAAAGGGAATATTGTTTTTCCGTATAAACTCAATTGCTTTTATTTTACCCTCAACACCCGAGGAACCAAAGCCACCAGGAATAATAACCCCGCTAAATTCATATAATGTTGCTAACTTGTCTGGATCTTTTTCAAAATCTTGAGCACTTATCCAACTAATAGTAACACCTGCATCACACTCTGCTGCCGCATGGACCAATGCTTGGTAAATACTCACATAACTATCGGTAAGACTAAAATCACCAATATCCAAATACTTACCAACAATGGCAATCTTTATTTTCTTTTCTGGTTTTTCAATGAGTGCTACTAATTTTTTCCATTTGTCCCAATTTGGTTCTTTTTTTGCCGGTATATTAAAATGCTGCAATAATTTTTTAGCCATCCCCTGCTCTTCCAAGAGTAATGGCATTTGGTAAATGGTTTTTAAATCCGGAGCAGCAAAAATATTTTCTGTTGCAATATTAGCAAACACTTCAATTTTCTTTTTGCGTACTTGATCAAGTGGTTGATTTGCGCGGCAAATAATAAAATCTGGTTGGATGCCTTCTTGACCTAATGATCGAATTGCTTGTTGTGTTGGTTTTGTTTTCATTTCATAAATATGACTCGGTACTGGTAAATAAGTTACGAGAATATACGCAAGCCTCCGACAACCAATCTCTCTTTCAATAGCCTTGAGTGCAAACAGAAAAGGAACATTCTCATAATCCCCAACAGTACCACCCAGTTCAACAACAGCAAAATCATATCCTTTTGCAGCATGCCAAATTCGTTCTTTAATCTCATCAACAATATGTGGAATAAATTGTACTGTTTGGCCTAAGTATTTACCGTGCCGTTCTTTTTGGATGACAGTATGATAAATTTGGCCGGTTGTAATATTATTTTTTTTGGGAACGTCTTTGTTTAAAAATCGTTCGTAGGTCCCAAGATCCTGATCAATCTCACCACCATCATTGGTAACCCAGACCTCACCATGTTCGGTTGGTCGCAGAGTACCTGCATCATAATTAATATAGGGATCGATTTTAATGAGCGTTACATTAAACCCATGCTCTTGCAAAATTCTTCCAATAGAAGCGGTTGCAACACCTTTACCAACTCCTGAGATTACCCCTCCAGCAACAACAACAATATGGGTTTTCATTAGTTTACCTTGAAATGTTAAAACAATTTTTTAGAAATTTAGCAAAAGGAAAACACCAAAGTAATAATTTAGCAAAAATGGTTTGTTTATACAAAAACTAAAAATGTTAAAGTAACAACCCTGCTATCATTGCAGAAAGTAGATTAGACAATGCTCCACCAAGAACGGCATATAAACCAAGTTCGGTTAACCATTGGCGTTTTTTAGGTACGAGCGCACCAATGCCACCAATTTGAATACCAATGCAAGAAAAATTTGAAAAACCACACAAGGCGTAGGTAGTAATATCAATTGCTCGTTGAGGCAAATCAGTCATTTTCATCATCTGGCCATATGCAACCAGTTCATTCACTGCAACCTTAATACCGATTAATTGGCCAACATCTGTTGCTGTTTTGCCGGTAAAGCCAAGTAAATAGCCAAATGGGGAAAACAACCAAGAAAAAATATACTCTACTGATAGGTTAGGTAAAAAGGCCGGCAGACCAACCAATTGCAGAACATCATTAATTTTTAAACCAGCATAACCAAGAACAAAATCAAATAATGCCAGCAATGCGATAAATGAGATTAACATGGCTGCAACATTGAGGGCTAACTGCAGGCCATCAACAGTACCTTGTGAAATAGCGTCAAAAACGTTTTTTGTATTTGATTCAAATTTAACCTCTGTACCATTTGTTACTGTTTTCTCTTCTTGTGGATACAGGGTTTTTGCAATCATGATGGTTGAGGGGATTGCCATAGCACTAGCAGCTAGCATGTGCGGAACCGGAACACCCATCGCGGCAAAAACTACTAAAATCGCACCTGAAATGGTGCCCATTCCAGAAACCATCACCACGAGCATTTCTGATTTTGTCATCGTTTTTAAATAATCTCGAACCAATAATGGCGCTTCTGTTTGGCCCAAAAAACTATTTGCAATAGCGCACAATGTTTCTGCACCTGAGGTGCCAAGCAAGGGCTGAATAGCAAAACTGATTATTTTAACCACCTTCTGAATAATATTGTAGTGAAACAAAATTGCGGTAAATGAACCAAAAAAAATAATGACCGGTAAAACTTTGAAGGCAAAAATAATAGAACCATCTGCTCCTACATCAAGCAATCGGCCAAATACAAACCGTGCACCAACATCGGCAAATTGATAAATGCGCGCAACCCCATTAGCAATAATCTCTAACAATAAACCGCCAACGTTTGTTTTTAGCACCAAAAAAGCAATAGTAAATTGCATAAGTAAAGCATTAAAAATTAATTTAATGTTTATCGCTTTTCTATTGCGCGAAAAGATAAAACAGATACATAATATAACTGCAATGCCAATAAGATTCATAAATCTATTGTGCTCAAGAAGATAAGAGAATAACATTAAAGGGTCCTTTAAGATTGAGTTGTAAATGGTTGTAAGTATAGCAAAAAAATCTATAATTGCTTGTAAAATAGTGATGATTTTTAATCTTTTTTGCTTTGATCATGAGTTATGGTGGCAAGCCGTTTCACCCCATAATTCTTTTGTTTCTGCACTGTATGGTCCCGTCGATACAGAATCACGCATAACTGCTCGAGCCTATATAAAAAAAATGAAATATGCATCTATGCTGGACGTGCCATGTGGTTTTTGCGCTGATTACTTTGGCCTACAACAGGAGAACATACTCATTGAATACACCGGTGTTGATATTGCACCAGCCCTTATTGCCCATTTTAAAAAAAAAGGATTACCAGTTGTGCGTGCGCCAATAGAAAATTTACCCTTTAAAGATAATCAGTTTGAAATCAGTTATTCACGTCATTTAATGGAACATTTAGCATATTATAAAAAGGCAATTTCTGAGCTTATTCGTGTTGCCCAAAAAGAAGTGTTAATCATTTTTTCCCACTACCCATGGAACGCGCCTGATAAAATTGATTACTGGGGTAATATTTATATAAATCGTTATAACAAAAAAAAGTTGGAGTGCTATATTACCCAAAATAAAAAAGTTAAAAACCTTTACTGGGAACCTATTAATAGGCAAGAATGTATGGTACATATATTTTTGAAATAGAAAAGGATAACAATGAAAAAAATAGTATTAATTATGCTTATAAATTCTTATTGTTTTGGTGCCTGTGCTATAAAACTTTGTCACAGCTCTCAAGTGCAAAATACCGTTAATCAAATTTTAAATATTTTACAAAACCAAACTACCTGTGATGATACGGTGATACAGGTACGGCAAGCCGATATTCCTTTAGTCATAACCCAACCAGGTGTGTATTGCTTGGCAGAAGATATTTCTTTGACAACCAGTAATGCAATTACTATTCCTGCTATGACTATTGGTGCTAATAAGGTAGTGATCGATTTGAATAACAAAACCATTCTAGGCTCTGGTGGCGACCGTGGAATCCAAATTATTCCAACACTCTTTACCTTGCTACCTATGGCCCTTGAGATAAAAAATGGCACCATTGCTGGCATGAGAGAACAAGGTATTTTTGTCGTGGGTATCGCTCAATTACTCATTGATAATGTTACCTTGTACGCTAATGGAGGTGGGGGTAGCGATTTGGTACGTGGAAATGTGACAATGGATACAATTTTTAATCCCCTTATCCGAAACTCTCAATTTTATTTTGCCGGCACAGGTGCACTTGGCATGAGCTTGACTAACTGTGCAAATCTACTTGTTGATAATTGTGTATTTGATGCAAATAATACTGAAGGCCTTTTAATCACTGGAGGCGTAGCCTTTAATAGTGGGGTAATTCGTAATTGTGTAGCCTCATCAAATGGAACAAATGGCTTTCAGGCTGATTCAGGTGAACGATTGATTTATGAAAACTGTTCTTCAGAGGCAAATGGTGCATCCGGATTCAATCTTGGAGATACCTCTCTTACTGTGCTTGATTGCCAAGCAGTGACCAATTCTGTAGATGGCTTTGTTATTAGCTCAGCAAACTCATTCATCAGAAATAATACTGCGACAAGTAATGTAGGTACCGGTTTTTCTATAAGTGGTACTGATAATCGGGTGTATAGTAATTTTGCTAATGATAATGGTACTAATTTTAGTGGTATTACCAATATAGTATTGAGCCCACTGGCTACTGACGCCATTAACTTTACTGCCAATATAGAAGAGTAGTAATAACATTCATGAAAAGACTAATTTTATTGCTATTTATTTCTTGCATAATAATGCAATGAGCCATCAAAGGAAACAGGGAGCTAACGTTTTTGCAAAAAATAATAATAATCAAACACCAAAGGCTAAAGTACAACAGGTTCATGATTACTTTAAAAGCCATAATGCAACGAAATACGCAAAGATAATTGTAGAAAAACAAAAAACTTTAATTGCATTGTTGGAAAAAGCAGAAAGCAATTAAGTTAATGCTTGCTCTTTGCGCTCTTGGCGGTCTTTTTCTAGCAATGCCTGTATAATTTCAGTCAGATCACCTTCCATTACATGGTCTAACTTTTTTAAGGTAAGATTAACTTGATGATCAGTTACGCGGTTTTGTGGAAAGTTATAGGTTCGTACTTTTTCGGAACGCTCCCCACTGCCAACTAGTTTTTTACGTTTTTGGGCCATCTCTTTTTGGCTTTTTTCCATTTGCGCAAGCAATATTCTAGATTGTAAACGCTTCATGGCTTTTGCTTTATTTTTGTGTTGTGACCGCTCTTCTTGACAAGAGACTACTACACCAGTTGGTACATGGGTAATACGCACTGCAGAATCGGTGGTATTGACATGTTGGCCACCAGCACCACTTGCACGAAACACATCAATTCGCAAATCTGCTGGGTTAATTGTTACATCTACTTCTTTGGCTTCTGGCAGAACTGCAACAGTTGCAGTAGAGGTATGCACCCGTCCAGCAGTTTCTGTTTTTGGCACTCGTTGAACCCGATGGACGCCAGATTCATTTTTTAGTTCACCAAAAACGCCTTTGCCTTTAATGTGCAAAATAACTTCTTTAATACCTTTAAGATCTGTTTGGTTCATCGATTCAATTGCTGTTTTCCAATTTCGTGACAAGGCATAATTGGTATACATTTTGAGCAAGTCACCAGCAAACAATGCTGCTTCTTTGCCACCAGCGCCAGCTCTTATTTCTAAGAACACTGAACGACTATTATGGGGATTAGGAGGATATAATAAATTATCTAATTCAGATTGTGCAATTTGTAACTGCTTTTCAATATCAGTAATCTCGAGCTCAAAAAGCTCTATCATCTCTTGATCTTCTGCTTCTTTACCCTGAGATGTGGTCTCAGTTAATAAAGATTCTAATCGTACAACTTCTTTGTATCTCTCAAGAAGCTTTGTTACATGAAAAATCTCTTTTTGGATCTCATTGCGCTTTGCAGCCTCTAAAGAAGGATCTTGTAATTGCAGACTTAATTGCTGATGTTTTTTCTCGAGAATTTGCCAATTAGTACTCATATCTTGGTGTTACGCTTTTTTCTTAGCTTCTTTTTTTGCTTTACCCTTACCATACCGTTTTTGGAATTTTTCAATACGGCCAGCAGTATCAACAAATTTTTGAGAACCGGTATAAAAAGGATGACATACAGAGCAAAGGGTACCTTTTAACTCTTTAACCGTAGCCCGTGTTTTAAAGGTACTACCACAAGCACAATGGGCTATAACTTCAAATAACTCTGGGTGGATATCTTTTTTCATAGGACTATTCCTTTTGATTTCTGGTGAATATCCCTAATTATCGCCTAAAATCAAGCTTTTGTAAAGCTACTAATTACTCAAATTTCTCTGCCAAAAGGCTAAAACAACTAAGGAAGATTATAAGTTCAACCACGAGCCACCAATAAGATCTTCATATTCCTTCGGCACAGGTGATTCCTTTTTTTCTTCTAGAATAGAAATGATATCCTTGTGTCCTTGCTCTTGGGCAATTTCGGCCGCCGTTTTATCTTCACCATTTTTAATTGTTTTATCGGCGCCTTGCTCTAATAAATAAGAAACTACTTCTTTGTTACCACCATAAGCTGCTTTGTGTAACGGTGTTTCATTATATTCCTCAAGGGCATTTATACTTGCACCATTTTTAACTAGCATCTTAACAATTGAAAGATCACCTTGATAAGCCGCCTCATGTAACGGAGTTAGATTTTGGCCATTTGTAACATTTACAGCTGCCCCATTTTCAATAAGAAAGGAAACTATGTCTTTAGCACCGTGCTCAATTGCAGTATGCAAAGGGGTATCTCCATTATCAATAGCTATATCTAATGTCGCTCCAGATTGGAATAATAATTTAACTAGCTCGAGATTATTATCATATACTGCTATGTACAGTGGTGTTTCTAGGGTGGCAGTAACTGCATCAATTGCTAATCCTTTACTCAGAACATCCTGAACAATTTCTGTATCTTTGCCCCAAACAGCCTTATGTAAAAGCGTATCAGCATTATTGTTAGTGGCATTAATATCAAGGCCTTTTGCTACAAGCAAATCATAAACCGGTTTCTCACCTGATAAAGCCGCTACATGTAGGAGTGTATCACCTTCTTCATCTACAATGTCTATTTTTGCTCCTTTACCAATAAGATAATTAACAACTTCTAGTTTGCCAGCCTCAACCGCTTCATATAATGGCGTATGGCCTTGATCACTTTCCGCATGAATATCCATTTGTTTCTCATTAACCAAAAATTTTACTAAATTCAGATTCCCTGATTCTGCAGCTCTGTGAAGAACCGTATGATTATCTTTTTCCTTGGCGTTTAAGTCATAACCTTGCTTTAATAAGTATTGTACCGTTTCTAAATTTCCACCTATAGCAGCATCGTGTAACAAGGTGCCACTAGTAACCCCCTGCGAACTTACTTTAGCTCCCTTAGAAAAAAGATATTTGATTATTTCTTTACTATTTTTTTTCGCCAAGGCGGCACTGTTAATAACAGAATCACCCTCTTCATCTTCAGTTTCGCTATCTTCAGTTTCACTATCTTTAGTTTCGCTATCTTCAGTTTCACTATCTTCAGTTTCACTATCTTTAGTTTCAATATTTGCTCCAAATTCTTCAACGAGCATTTTAACTAAATCTAAATTACCGGATTGTGCTGCATAAAATAATGGAGTAGATTTATTAGCTGATTCTGCTTCAATATCGGCTCCAAACTCAAGTAAAATTCTAGTCAATGCTTGGTTTCCTAAGGCAGTAATAATATGCAAAAATATAGGCTCTATTAATGCGTCACTAAGACCAGGAGTAATATCTAAATCTTTTTCAAATGCATCCCAGTCATACACCTCTGTTATTTGATCTGTAATTAAATTTATCTTTACATTTTTGTCTTTAAATTTTTCTAACAGTACCTTAAAATCATTAAGTATTGTTTTATCATCCTGATTTGGTTCTTTATCTGCAAAGATTTTAGCTAACTTAATTTTTTCATTTATAGATAGATCAGCTCGAAGAAGTAATCGATATGCAAGAGATAAATAGAGCTCAATTGGTAGTCCTTTACTTATAAAGTAATCTGGTAAATTCTCAATGGTAACGTTACTAGTTTTCAAATCTTTTAAAACAGCAGTATATGTAGCTGCCAAAGCCAAATGCACTAATCGGCTGAGAATAGGTTTTTGCACCTGCTTTGCAGATTTATCCATCCCAACTACATAATTGCAACCAAAGGCCAGAAGGCCTAATATTACTATTTTTCTCATTTCTTCTCTCACATGTAACTATTTTCTATTTGTAATTGTACTAAGAAAAACTCTGAGAAAACAAGAATTAGATAAATCTACCCCAAGCGCTCGATCTCTTCCATCACCGAATCGCGCACTATGTGCATGATTTGTTTAATTTTGCCCTTATCACCTTTGAAGATGATACCTTCCTCTGGACAGAGGATAATTTTCACGTTCTGGCCCTCAACATTAACGATTTTGCGCCCTTCAGACATTTGAATCGATGTTTTAAAGGTTTTTGAGCGTTCAATCTTGCCAACAATAATATGATACAGTTGCGTGGTTCCAATAACCTTAAACAAGCCAATATTGAGTGTGTAGGCTCCTGACTGACGTTCAATAAGATCCATTTGAGAAAAACCTATCCCCAGCATTATTGGCGTAGCAATAGTTGTTAAAATAATGACGATTACTGCAACAACATACTGATCGGGGGTAATGATTTTTGTGCTATATACTACGGTAGCAACTACCAACCCAACCTCACCGCGAGCAACCATGGAAGAGCCAAATAGATAACCATCAAGCACAGTCCAACGATGTGATTCACGCTTGCCAAAAAGATTGCTTAACAAAATTGCAATATAGCAACCAACCATTTTAGCGACAATGGCAATGGTTAATAAAAATGCTATTAATACCCACCCACTTGCCGATACTACTCGGACATTAAGCGTGAGGCCGATAGAACCTAAAAAAAGTGGCAATAAAAATGTATTTACATATGGTGAAATAACTTTTTCTGCATGATGCCGAGCATCTCCCATTCGGTGAAACAATCCGGCAAAATAAGCCCCAGTAATACCGGCAAGACCACCAATTAGTTCAGAAAAAGAAAATGAGAGAAGCATCACGCCGCTTGCCACTGATGCTAATAAAAATGTTTGGTGATTCTTTTTCAAAAATCTATTAAAACGCGGAATAATAAAATAACCGGTAAAAAATAAAACCACAAAAGCAAAAATCATATAGACCAATGCCTCACCAATAGTTTTGGTATGGCAATGATCTAAAAGACACTCCATTTGCCCGAAGGTTCCTGATTGGAGCAAAATAAAAAAGAATGATAATAAAAATACGGCAAATATATCATCTATAATTGCCGCGCCCAAGGTCACTTTTGAACTTCGCAAATGCATTTTGTTATAATTAAAGAGCATTGCAACCGGAATAGAAACTGAAGTAGCAGAAAAGATCAATCCTAGTGCTAATGATTGAACCGTTGAAATACCAAATCCAATAAAATTGAGCGATACCCAGGTAAACAAAATGGGAAGAATAGCACCCAATATCCCAGCAATCAAAGCAGTGACCCCTACTTTTACAATATCCCTCACATCTGTCTCATGTCCTGCAATCCAAAGTAAATAGGAAACTGTTAACATAGACGAGAGTAGGAGAAGAAAAAAGACAAATAAATCTGAAGATGCAATGGAATAAAAAACACCTGAGACCTGATCAAATAAATATAATGGCTCTTTAAAATATAACCAATTTGGTAAATTGAAAAAGGATGGCCCTAAGAGTATCCCGCCGATAATCTGTCCGGCAACAACTGGCAATAAAAAAAGGCGCTTTAAAATACGTCCACATGCTATTGTGCCCAGCAGGATTAATGCTACAAACAAAGCACCCTTTGCAATAAAAATAGTATCTAGCCCAGAGCTTGATAGCAGACCTGCAGGGATGCTCAGCTGATCCGATGCTAATAAAGAGGTGAAAAAAAAACTGGCGCCAAAAATAAAAAATATAGCTTTTTGAAACACATTAAACCTTATTTTTTGCTTTAAATACACTATATTTTTTATTGTACTCCTGTTGAAAAAAAAACAAAGATTTTTTTCAAATTGAGCATATAAAGTGATCTGGCAAAGTGAGTTCTTCATAACTTTAACCACGTTTTACCGAAATTTAGAAATAACAAAAAATAGAAGATATTTTTCTTGTTTATGCAATAAAAAATCAAATATGATAAATTAATATTGCATAAAAAAGGAGAAATAATGAAAACGAATATTCACTTTTTATTACTGTTATTTTTTTGTACTCAATTAGTAGCTGAGTGTGGTCCTGCTGGAACTATTGACCTTACTTTTGGTCCAAACGCTAATGGTACCGTATTGGTAGATTTTAATGGAGGTGATGATGAACCAAATGCAGTTGCCATTGGTTGTGATGGGCGCATTATTGCAGCCGGTTCTTCTGATGGTGGTGGTAATAGAAACTTTGCTGTTGCAGGTTTTACTCCCGATGGCATTGTGGACCCAACATTTGGTTCAAATGGTAATGGAACAATACAAATTGATTTTGGAGGCACTAATGATATTGCTAATCAAATGGCAATTGATCAACAAGGCAGAATTATTCTTGTTGGAGAAACGAATGCAACAGGTTCAAATCAGTTTGCAATCACTCGATTAACCCCAGATGGTATTATAGACACCACTTTTGGTACCAATGGATTAATTATTTTTAACTTTGGCACAAGTAGTGTTGCTAACGCTGTTACCGTTGATTGCCAAGGCAGAATTATAGTTGCTGGTCAATCTAATACCACAAATCAAGATTTTGCCTTAGTGCGGTTTGATTCAACTGGTGCAGTTGATACAACTTTTGGTACAGGTGGAAGCACCACTTTTGATTTTGGTGGTAATGATGTTGCCGACGCACTAGCAGTTGATAGACAAAATCGTATTATTCTTGCTGGCTTTTCTGATGTTGCAGCTCCTGAGGATTTTGCCGTTGCAAGATTTACACCAGATGGATTGCTTGATACTACATTTGGTACTGCTGGAGGTGTATTAATAAATTTTGGTGGTTCTGATTTTGCAAGTGCTGTTGCAGTAACTCCTGATAATAAGATTATTGTCTTTGGAGATTCTTCAGTAATTGCACCACGCGTATTTGCACTGACCCGATTAAATCCTGATGGTACCACAGATAATAGTTTTGGAACAAATAATAATGGTCAAGTTTTGCTTGCTTTTGGCGGCACTGATATGGCTGAAGCAATGGTTATAGATCTGCGCGGAAAAATAAATACCGTTGGATTTTCTAATGCACAAGGTACTGATGATTTTGCTTTAGCTCGATTTAATCCAGATGGTTCTATTGATACTGATTTTGGTCTAAACGGTAATGGAAAAGTATTATTTAATTTTGGTGCAACAGATCAAGCACGTGCCGTTGTTCGGGATTGCCAAGGCAGACTTGTTTTAGCTGGCCCTTCTAATGTTGATGGTACACGTGATTTTGCCCTTGCTCGCTTCTGTGGTGAAATGGTTAATGCTTTTGCAACTGCATTATGTGACAAATATCGTTGCTTCTGTTGTAGCAATGTTAATGCATAAAAACTAAACTAGGATTTTGAATAACTTAAAAAAACATCCGCTAAGGCAGCAGCAGAAAGATGCCATACAACATGCGGCCATGTTTTACCTTTTTTCCGTGCAAGATACATATCGGTAACATTAATCAAACCGGCAATACCAAGTGGCGCAGCTAACAACGGATTTTTTTGTATTGTTTTATATTCCCGCATGAATTTTAGCAGCACGACCGCAACACCAAGTTTATCTACATGCAATAACCATTGTTTTGGAATACTATGACTTGCAATTGAAGCTAAACCAGCAAACACAAGTTCTGGTGAATTATGCTTTGCACCAACATATAAAAACCCGGCATTGGAAATGGCACACCAAAATTCAGCAATATAAGGCGAGACGTTATACCAATCCTCGCGCTGACTTTGTTGCTCTGTTAACTTACCAAAATAGTCCGTCTTTTTTTCTTCACTTGGTTTACTCCAATAACCAGCACCACGCGAGAATAATGCTTGCTTTGAATTATCGATATTTTCTTGGTCCATCGCAAAGGCTGCAACTGGTAAAAGTAAAATGAAAAGAAGGAGTAAATATTTTTTCATAGAACCTCCGCTATTTATCACTATTTATATAATTCATTCTATCTAGTAATTACAGATAGTCAAAAGGCATGGGGAGCAAATACCTGGATTATCCCCATTAAGAGCTTAAAACCATTGATCTTTGCTAATTACAATTGGTAAAATAATAAGTAATAGAGTTTAAGGAGAGATTGATGAAGAAACAGATTATAACCTTATTTATATTTTTATCGCTATCGACTTATGGAATAGCGACAAAATACAAAAATATGACTTTACAACAACTGCAAGAAGAAGAACAAAAAGCTCAACAAAAGTTAGATATGATACAAGCAGAACTAAACAAACATCAAGATCAGGCCCAAACGCCAAAACTACTTGGTTACAAACAAATTGGTGATAAGATTGTATACACCTACGAAGTATCTGGTGAGGATATTAATGACCCAAAGGCAACTTCAAATCTTTATGGGATGACTAATGTACCGTATGCCTTGTGCTCAAAGGCATTATGTACTATCGACAAAAACAATCCCGGCAAGGCAACATGTGTTTGCCCTATCTATGGTTTAAAAGATGACAAAAACTGGCAGAAAGCTTCTGTTGGCCCAAAAAACCTCATGAGGACTAAACCAACACGCGAAAATGGAATACTTAAAACAGTTGTCTCTAACTATTCTATGGCTAATATTAAAAATCGTAACGATATCCCACAAACAACGTGCCTCTTTAATAAACCCACTCCTTGGGCTAATTGTTTTGGCGTAAGATGTAAAGTTAGGTTTAATAAAGACACCTCAAAGCTTGAGGCTGTTTGTGAATGCCCACTAGTAAAAAGCAAGAAAATCGTATCTATCGGACCTAAAAATACAGCTGATTGCCAAAAAAACCCTAATCAAGCATGGTCTGCTGCCACTAAGAGCCAAGGCCAGAATAATAACTATATTATGACGGCAATATATATGAAAATGAACATACAACAACTGCAAGAAGAAAAACAAAAAGTACAGCAAGAATTACAAACTATACAAGCAACCATACAGGAAAAAAAATGAAAAAATATCTATTAAGTTTATTAGTCTTAGGCACTATTGTAGCTATGAATGATCCAACGCAGATGGCAGGACCAGCACTTGAAGAATATGCTAAAAAAGTAACAGCGAATTTACAAAACAGACCGGTTAAAATTCAAGTACATGAAAAATTTGGCGATAACACTTTAATTGCAGGCAGAATAAAAGGTTTTGACAATCGTATTTTTGTAGCTTTTTTTGAAAAAAATAAACTCATTACATCGTTTGGTGAGAATGGTATTGTAACTACTTATCTCGGTGATAATCCTGTAGTTCGAGAAGTAAACATTTTTCCAGGAAAGACATCTTTAAGAGTATCTGGTACTTATACCTATCCCGCTGGAAAAAGATATGCATTTCAAATTGATTACAATAAAAAAGATGGCAGTATAAAGAATAAAAAGTTTGTTATGCCAATTAAATAAATGATTCATTTTTTCCAAGTTCGTTTAATTTTTTAATTTCCTTAGATTCACTAAGGTATTAATAATCTAAATTTCTAAAACACTTACTATTTTCAGGTAAAGACAAACTATAGTAATGAAGATATTAGATACTATATTCTAAAATAAAATTTTACCTTTACTTGGAGAGTTTACCTTGAAAAAATATTTCTTTTTAATGTCCGGATTAGTAGGTCTGTTAACATTCGCTCCATTATTTGCGTCAGATGATATTGATTGTTGTGAAAATACAACGGTGATCACATCTCCAAAGTATTGTGGAGAATTTTATGGAAGTTTTAGTTGGCTTTATCTACTATCAATGCCAACGGATGGTGATTTGCAAACAGGCACCTTTCTTACCTTAACCGTACCTCCTAATCTTTTTGCTTGCCTGCAACAATTACAATCAAAACCTTCCCATGCTTTTCGCACAAATCTGGGATACAACATACCGTGCACCAGTTGTAATGTAGATCTTACTTACTTTCATTATAAAGGAAGTGACACCGGCCAAATCAAAAATATACAACTAAATCAATTTACTCAAAGTTTTCTGGGTGGTGCTTACTCTAGCCTAGACTCATGTGAAGAGCAAAAAATCAATCGCGCAAATGCAGTTTTTGCAAAGCGATACTTCATTGATGATTGCTTGCTGGTACAACCTTATTTGGGAATAGGTTATGGCAACGTTGTTCGGGACTTATGTGTAACCTTCACGGGGCTTATAGATTCCCCTCCTTCTGTAACCGACTCAACATTAAATGGCGTTCTGCAAAGTAAATACTGGGGCCTCGGGCCAGTGTTTGGTTCCAATTTTTCTTATCCGATTTTTAAATGCATAAGCTTCCAAGGCACATTCGGTGGAGGAGTTCTTTTAGGAAACATTAATTCTTGCATTGATGCGGTAGAAATGAATGTGCAAAATGATATGGCCATTACCAGTACCTTTGCTGCTGCTGATTGTAACTTTAGAGCAGTCCCTTTCATTAACAGTCAGTTAGCTTTCGCATTTCATCCGGCGTTAAAAAACAACTGCTTAGACTGTGAATTAAAAGTTGGTTACGAAATTGACTATTATTTTAATGCAGTTGATAGAATTAATCCATTTAATGGTTTTGTTATTAATCAAAACTCATTCCCCGTTAAAAAAACAAGCCACTTGGGCCTTGGTGGTCCTTTTATTAAACTATTACTTAGGGGTTCAGACACTAGTTACTACACTTATTGTGGTTGTGATTACAATCATAACAATTGCTGTAGTCTTGGCTTTTATGGCGAGTTTACTTCCTCATGGCTAAAATCAGTTTCAAACAATGATGATTTGGTATTTGCAACAATAGGCACAGAAAATGAATGCGAAATAAAACACCAAACATGCTTTAATTTCTCTTGGAATGGAACGGGTAAGCTAGGTTATAAAACGGAACATGACCTTGATTTTCATATTACGTATTTCCGTTTTACGGATCAAAGTTCAGCTTGTGTAATGGCTGAAGATGGTGCAAGAATCACCAGTGTGAATGCAAGTGGGGATGATATGGTTACCTACAGCCAAGCCCAGTCGCAAGTAGAATACAACTTAAACCAAGTAGAATTTTTAGCTGGCAAATATTTTTATCCTTTTTGCCGACTTGAACTACTCTTATCATCAGGACTGCGTTTTGCTTCTTTAGATCGCAGTATACAGAACCAATACACAGGAGGCATTCCTCCGTTTGGTTTTGAATCAAAGTTCAATTGCCTTCAAAGCAAGTTCCGCGGCGCAGGACCTGTTTTTGTAATGGAACCAGAAGTTTGCTTTTGCGGTAATCTCGCATTAACCGGTTATTTTTCAACCTCACTTTTGATGGGACGTTTAAAATCAACCCTCGATCAAGTAAATGAAGGAACTGTTGCAGGTTCATCTAATACCTTAAGAACCCCCAAAACCAGATGGGTTGTACCTGTTGTTGATGCCAGTGCCGGTCTTAGTTATAACTTCTGCTTGTTTTCTAAACTTAATGTGAAGCTTGAAGCCGGTTATCAATTTTCAGAGTACTTTAAAGCAATTAATCTTGTTTTTCCTAATTTCTTAACTGGATTAGAACAAAATAATAGTGATCTTAAATTACACGGGCCATATTTAACTCTCACAGTTGGATTCTAATATCTTAAAATAACTAAATCAACCAACTATTGCCTTATTTCTACCTAATTTACTATAATTACTATTAGGAATAAAATTAGGAATAGTTATGAAGAAAATTGTAGTGATCATCTTTTTATTAGGTATTTTTTCTTTGGATGCAATGGAACCTGAGAAAAAATCGGCTGAGCAATTGCAAAGTCTACTTACTCAAAAATTACCTGCCGAATTGCAAGTAGATATTTTAGAAAGAATTTTGAAAAACCCATTTCCACAGCAAAACATTCAAAATTTTTTAAAGAATTTTTTGAATGTTATTATTAGTTTAGATCCAGCATTTTTCCCACAAGAAGTAAAAAAACAATATCTCAATGCATTTGCTAAACAATGGTATTTAACTTATGAAAAAGAACTTAAAATTCCTGAATTATGGACAAAAAGACATTTTAAAGGTCAAACTCCGGAAAAAATTCTTGATTGGGGATTTTCAATAGCAGAATTACAAAAAGCTGGTAAATTGCCGCAAATAAAAGTAGGTAAATTAGATTTAAAATATCTAAAAATTAATAGTTTGCAAGGATTGCAAGATATTCCAAACATTGCAAAGATATCAGAACTTAATCTGGCATTCAATAGAATGAACACTATTCCTCCAAATGCCTTTGCAGGATTGCAGAACTTAACAGATCTTGATCTTCCTGGAAATCAGATTAGTACTATTCAAGAAAATGCATTTAAAGGATTGAATAACTTACAATGGTTGAATCTTGGTGGTAATCAAATCAGCACAGTTTTAACTTATATTTTTGAAGGTTTAAGTAACTTAAAAACACTTTGGATTACAAACAATAAGATAAGTTATCTTCCAGCTAAAGCTTTTGGAAAATTGAACAATTTAAAATGGCTGAAGCTTTCACAAAATCAAATCAATAGAATTTCAATTAATGCTTTTGTAGGATTGCAAAACTTGACAGATCTTGATCTTTCAGAAAATCAGATTAATAGAATCCCAATTAATATTGCGCGTAGAACTCCAATTAATGTTTTTGCAGAATTGAACAACTTAGAAAGTCTTAATCTTTCAAAAAATCAAATTAATAAAATTCCAGCTAATGCTTTTGTAGGATTGAATAAATTAAAACTTCTTGATCTTAGGAATAATCTATTATCTGAAACAACAGAAGAAAGACTGAGAAAAAAATTTGGAGATCGAGTAAAATTCATAGATCTATCTTTCAAAAAAGAGATTAAAAGAAATCAAAGAAAGTTAAGGTGCCCGCTTCCCTCTCCTCCTAAAGGGGGAGAACTTCCCTGACTTGTGAAGAGTATTTTGCATAATAAAGACGAACTGAACCATAAATTTATTTCAATATCGGGTCTAACTAAATAGTTAGGCCTTTTTTATAAATCTTTTCTTTTCATGATAAGCTAGCTGCATTTAGAAATTTATATCTAAGGCAATATCATGAAAGCTATTCTTATTGCTCGCGTAAGCACAGAAGAACGTGATGTTAGAAACTCCCTTTCGGCACAAATTGCTCGGCTTGAACATTATTGCCAGAACAAAAACTTCAAGTTTTGCAAATATGCAGTTTTGATGAGAGTGCGTATTCTAATGATAGATCCGAGTTTGATTCCATTATCGATTTAATTTTACAACAAAAAGAAAAGGTCTATATTTGTTGTGATAAAGTTGATCGACTCTCCCGAAATGTTTTTGATAAACGGATTTCTATTTTATATGAAAAAGCCCTCAAAGATGAGATTGAATTGCATTTTGTTTCTGATGGGCAAATAATCAATAGTGGTATTTCTGCAGTGGAAAAGTTTCAATTTAGTATCAGCCTCGGATTGGCAAAATACTACTCGGAGGCCATTAGCGATAATGTGTGCTCTGGGAGGCCCGAAAACCATTTGATTTGCTTATGAAATGTAATGATCGTCTACTATGGCGGTACCTAGTCGATAAATTCCGGAATCATGAAATCGAATTTGGCTTTAGTTTACAGTATATTCAGACAGTTTCTGATTGCTTAGGGATTGGTGATATTGAAAATTAACAAAATTCTATTTTTAATTTTATAGTTCTAAAACGTAATTTTTGTATTTTTGCAAAATAACAAAAATTCTTTGGTAATGTTTCTTAGGATTAATCCCTTGTTTTATTAAATTTTTATAAGATAGCTGAATAGAAACTCTATCATACATAGAACTATCATCACTAATGATGAGTAGCCAAGCAGCTTTAATATCTGATGTATATCCTTTATTAATGGCTCCTAAGAATGCTTTTTCTTTTCTATTAATTAATCTTTTAAGTTCTTCTCCTTCCTCTGGGCTTCTTATTTGGGTTGACCAATCTAATATTAAATTAGAATTAGGCTTAACCCTAGGTATTCTGATGTTTGAAAAAGGGATTTTATCTGTTCGAGGAAATTGATCTTTTTCAAAAAATTCTACTGAATCAATCCATTTGCTTTCATCCATAAGAAGTCCCAAATCCTTGTTTGATAAAAATCTTTTTCCCTCATAAAACTTTTCTTTCAAAAAATTAGAGAGGGCTTGAATTTTCTTCTGATTAATTTTAAGTATAGGACCACTTAGATATATGACTGCAATATATTCTTTAGGAATCCAACTACCAAGATACAATCTGATGTTTCTTAATATATTTTTCGACCCCACTCCATATCTATCTTCTTGGAATGTTCTCCCATTATGCAAAATGTCCCCCCCACCCAAAGATGTAATTTCCAAAAAAAAATTTTCATTATTAATATTAAATCCATAATCTGGAAAAGTAGATTTTCCATTAGGTTCATACTTTTCATCTCGTATACAAACTTGATACATTGCAAGATAATTTTTGAAAACATTAAATGCATTTATCTCAATCATTTCTTTATTTTCCATACTCACTAGTTATTTCCAATTAGAATTTTTTATACATAATTCATCGTTGAATAAAACAATAACCCATTTGACAACAAGTTTCAAATAGTGGAAATTTAAAAATAATGGATTTAGATGGAGGATTTCATGAAAATAAATCATATAGCTTTAACCAGTCTTTTGATCACTACTGCCCTAGCAGCAATCTCTCCACAAGAGATGTTGTACAAAGCAATCTTGGCTGATTCTACAGAAGAGATCAAACAAGCTGTTGAAAATGGTGCATCTGTTCATCAAGATATAAATGGAAAAGCTCCACTTTTTTGGGCTGTAGTTTTAAATAAAACTAAGGCGGTAGAAGAATTATTGATATGTAATGTCATTATAGAAAAAGAATTAATACAAATATCAATAAATAATGGGGATAATAATAATAAATTAAAAATTACTGCTCTTTTAGCAGTAAAAGCAAAAAGTTATATAGATATTGATACCAAGTATTGTGTATGTGGATCAAAGTGTACTCTCTTAGACTATTGTTTAAGAACAGAGAATTTGAATGAAGCATTGTTATTGATAAAAAATAATGCTGATTTAAATCTTGGACATCCTTCATATAAGGCTACTTATAATACTTTCTTAGCAAAGTCACTAAATAGTTTTATTCACCACCAAAGAAATATAGAATTTGTATATAAATTAATTCAGGAAGCTGTAAGTCTTGGATATAATGCAAGTCTATTTTTGGTTTCTGATTTTCCAGCAGCATTTGTAGATAAAAATTTTTTCGACTTTATTATCTATAATGGAGCAGATCCAAATTATATTCATACAAACCATAATGAATCTTTCAGTTTAACACCTTTATTTAAAGCAATTTCATTTGGAGAAAAGTTTGGAAATAAAGGACTAGAATATTTGTTAAAAATTGGTGTTGGTGTAAATCAAAAAGCAAATCCTTATCCTTGTTTAGAAGATCCAAGAGGTGGGTTGCATTCTCCATTATCATTCGCTATAGCATGTGGAGAAAGTGGAATAGCTGAAAAGCTTATTGAGCATGGTGCACAACTTTAACAATTTCATAAAGTTTAAATAATGAAATGGAATCTTAAATTAACATTTCTTATACTATTTATCTTTTTATTATTCGGCACGAATTATAAGCAGACAAATAAAATAGAAGAGTTATATAGCATAGTAGCTGCACTAGAAAATGAATTAGATGCATATAAAGAAAAAATTGAATTCTTAGAAGAACGCATCCAGGAAATTGAAGAAAAACTTTGTCTTTATCCCTAAAGCATCAACGACCTTTCTTAAATTAAAAAAGCTTTCAATGATAATGGCCTGATAAGGTGAAACCATCTATATATTTCACCTTTTATCAGGCAGCCATTTAATTATTTTTTATTTTTAATTCATCTTGCATTTCTTGATAAACAACTTATAATCATTTGAATTGTACTTTTCAATAAAGGTGAGACCATGAAGTTCTTACTAACAAACAGGATTCAATGCCTGGCTCTCACATATACAGATTGGCTTACAACAAGCCATAATACAATCAGTTTTTCTGATTGCACCAAATGCTTGGATAGCAAGTAAAATCTTTTTGTTCCAGTTATTAGAATAATTTTTTTGATCCTCTTTAATTAATTTTAATAGAGGTCACTCGAGAGTTATTATGACTTTGAAAAGAACTTCAACTAGACTAGTTTTGTCTTTTGATGATCGCAAGCGTCTTACTGATTTTTTTGTTTTGCTTATCGCGATAGATAGACGAAATAAGAGAAAGACTAAGGCTGGGAAAAGTCGAAAAACAACATCAACTTATGATATAGGCTCACAAGCTCGTGAGCCTTGTTTATTTACTTTTTATTTTTTAAGACTTCTTGCACACTATCAATCCAATCTTCCCAGGCAGCTGAGTCTGCAGTGTCACCATCTTGCAGTATTTGCATATCACTAAGTAATGATCCAACATCATCTGAAGATGTTCTTTCATAATATCCTTCTAAGAATTTTGTCATAGCCAGAAATGCTTCTAACTTAGTTAGTTTTTCATCGGTATTTTTTTTCATATTTAAACTTGGAATACTTTTTTATACCAATAAGCAGTTTTATTTTGAAACCATTTTTTATTATCTTCATTCAAAAAAATTTTAAGCTGCTTCATATTTATATTATAACGCTTAAATAAAGCGACTAGTTCACGTAAATCATAATCATGCAATATGACACTTGCCACATGAAGATAAAGTTCATTCCCAGCCCCAGAAATATTATCAATACAATCTATTTTTTTTATCCATTCAAAAAATGCAGCCTCATCCTTTTGAGAATAGAACAATACTGACTTGCAGATAATGGGTTTTTTATTCTTATTCAAACCATTCTTTATTCGTTTCATTCATGAACACTTTAAGTTGAACTTGGTCAAACTTATATCTATCAAATATTCCCATAAGATCTAATAAATCTTCATTTACTATATTATTTGAATCAAAATGTAAATGTAATTCTCTACCAACTCCCTTGATTTCTTTTATTGATTTAATTTTTTTTAACCATTCAAATAGTAAGCCCTCATCATTTTGAGTATAAAACCTCAAAGGCGTACATATTAATGTAACTTTTTTAGTCATGATTTATCTCTTTGTTATTTGTTACCAGGTCTTACATATCCACCAGGATAAACATTATCATATGTTTTTCCTTTAGGATCTTGTACATCCCAATGAGGGCCACCATGTGCTAATGGTCCTGGCCCTGTAGGAATCCAAATATTTCCGTTTTTATCTGGCCAACCATATCTTCCTGATCTAGGATGCTTAACTCTTTTTCCGTCCCATCTTTTTGGTGGTTCATAACCATCCACTTTTGTAGGTTTCCCTGGTGCCTGTGCACCTTTGTCCTGTTCTTTTCGGTCTGTTGCATTCGATTTTTTAAAACTGATTGAATACTCACCAATCCTAAAATCTTCATAATTGTGATTTTTGTTTTTGTAGAATTTAATACCCAAAAATCCAAGTACGCCACAAGCTATTGAAGTACCAACAAATTCTATTGTACCGCTTCCAAATATCCATGATAAACCAATTATAACTGGTACAGCGTTATGAACCAAAATACCATGTTGAGTAACCAAATAAGTGTGCACATTTTCGACTGTAATTTCATAAAGTTTTACTTCTTGCTCAATCTCATGAACATCCTGAATTGTTATGAAATCTTTATCATGAGAAAACAAAACATCACCAGGTTTTAAACTTTTAGCCTTTTGCCAAATACCAGATGCTAAGTAAAACTTTTGCTCTCGGGATGCAATAACACTTTCACCATCCAGTACAATAGATACTGCTTTTTCAGAAATAACTCTTTTATGAGTAATTTTATTATGAACAAGTTCTTCACAATTAAGACTTTCTACATAATCACCTACGGATATATTTTCTATAATAGTCCAATTAGTAGGTGTTTTTACTAAAGTACCAGTTTTAAAACCACCTAAAATAACATTATGAAAAAAGATAATTACCAAAAATTTATAATTCACGGTTATTCCAATTTTTATGAGTTATATTCCAAAAAAAGAGTCTTATAAATTAGAGTAGATAAAATGGCCTGAATTTTCCTGAAGATAAAGTTGCCAACTGGAATATGGCGGGGCTGACGAGACTCGAACTCGCGACCTTTCGCGTGACAGGCGAACGCTCTAACCAACTGAGCTACAGCCCCCGAAATTATATGGCTCCCCGGGCAGGACTCGAACCTGCGACCCAACGATTAACAGTCGTTTGCTCTACCAACTGAGCTACCGAGGAATAAAAATTTCAACTATCTCAAAATAATGGCTATTTCCTTTAATTTATTCAAATGAATAAAAAATGAAGACTGGTCCTACTTTCGCTAAAAGCTTCCGACGTCGCTAAAGCTATGACGGACAAGACGAAGGACTGGCCTGCCATACGTAGCTTGCCAAGCCGGAAGGCCTGGATAGTATGGTGGGCGGTACAGGACTCGAACCTGTGACCCCCAGTTTGTAAGACTGATGCTCTACCAGCTGAGCTAACCGCCCTTTAAAGAAGTCCATTATTTCAATAGATGTCAAAAATTGTAATGGAAATAACCGGGAAAGTCAAAGCTCTTTTTGGCTTTTTCTTTCTATTGATACCATTTTTTTATACTCTTGAGATGACAATTAGTATATAACAAAATTTGCAAATCCGCCAATTTACCGATCAAAAGGACCAATCCAATGAACAAAATGTTAAAAAATCTGGTATATGTCGTACTCTTTTTTGCATTGATTTCCATATTGCCAAAAATTACCACTCGCCTGCAAAAGTTTGCCGAACAGTTCGATCCTCGCACCAAAGTAGCAGTCATTAAAATAGATGGAACCATTTATGACTCTTCTACATTAAATAAACAATTACTCAACTATTTTAAGAATAAAGATATTAAAGCAATCCTACTCAAATTGGAGTGCTCCGGTTCTGCAGCTGGTTCGGGCGAAATTCTATTCCGCGAAATTAATACACTCAAGAAAAAATATCCAAAGCCAATCATTTCTTTTGTTGAAAATTTATGCGCTTCTGGTGGTTATTATATTGCAAGCGCAACTGATTATATCATTGCACCCGGTTCATCGGTAATCGGCTCCATCGGTAACACCTTTTCTTATATGTTTGATATTAATAAATTATTAAAACAAAACCATATTGAGTACTCAGATTTAAAGGCTGGTGAATATAAGTTAGCAACCAATCCATTTGTTGCTCGGACTGACCAGGATAAACAAATGCTCCAATCTGTTCTTGATAGTTCTTATGAACAATTTGTTTCTGATGTTGCAACGGCTCGCAGATTATCATTAAAAAGTAAAGATGAATGGGCTAATGGTAGATTATTCACCGGCAAACAAGCCCTTAAGCTTGGCCTGATCGATAAGGTTGGCGGCCCTACGGATGTTATTGAAATCATCAAAGAAAAAGCATTAATTGATAAAGAGATTAAATGGGTACGCAAAAAGAAAAAAACATCATTCTGGGATATTTGGAAAAAAACAGATGACTCAGATAAGATGTTTAGTTTTGTAAATGCATTGTGCACCTATATTGAGAGTCGGTATTTTAATGCTGGATTAAAATATTAACTCTTTTTTATCAGATAACAATACTCAATTGAATCAAAATCGAGCATTGGTTTCACAGAAATATCATAACACAAACTGCCCTTGCAAGCCGCTTCTACTTTGCCCAAAGCAAACCCTCGTGGATAAATGAGCCCTTTCCCTGCAGAAACCACTAAATCATTTTGTATAACGGTTGCCAAATGGCTTACATGGGCAAGTTGTAAAGAGTCTTGCTTTGTACCATGGATGATGCCTGTTGCCTTTGTTTTTAAACAAAAAGCAGCAACATTGCATGTTTTATCAGAAAGCACCGTTACCTTTGAATACCATGGATATGCTTCAGTTATTTTGCCAAGCAAACAATTTTTAAAAACAGCGACCATATTTTTTTGCACGCCATGCCTGGAACCAACATCAATAAGCCATTCATGCTTTTGATCATCATGTATGCGAGCAATGATTTGCGTGCAGATTAACTCATTTGTTTTATAACGCTTTTTGAATCGTTGTAATTCTTTGGTTTCATGCTCAAAGTCAACAGACATCTTCAAAACAATGTTTTCCGCAAGTACTTGCAATAATTGGTTTTCTCTTTTTGCTAGCAATCGTTGCAACTCTTTTTTTGATCTTCGATGAGAAACAAAAGAGCCAATTGGTTTAACCGTATACCGATAGGCTTGCACAAAGGGATAGAGTATATATGAGGCAGAAGTTTCCAACAATGGAATGTGGAAATAGAAACGGGCAACAAATGCAAGAATTATAAAAAATCCCGTAAGGAATGATAAAATTGTTTTCTTTTTCATTTTTTCAAATACTTAGTTACATTTTAAATAGCATACCAAATGTTCAGAAATTCCAACAGACTTTCATAGCTGGATTTCCTTGCCCATCACGTGAGAATTCCCACTGCCATTTTTTGTGCTGCAATTTTTGGTCAATTAATTTATCAGCAGCCAAGGCATACATGGTTCCAAGTGCCGCACCTGCCACAAGTTGGGAAACATAATGGCGATTGCAGTTTAAAAATGCAGCACCCACAAAACCGGCTAATAAACCTAGTGGGATAAATAACTTTGGACCATAGCGTTTACCCCATAAAACCATGGTATATGTAATTTCCGCCATATGGCCAGATGGAAAGCCACCTAATTTGCGGTTGCCATCATTACAAAAATCCTCATGCCAAGGCCGCAGACAAAAATCAGCTCGTACTTTTTTAATTATATCTTTGCCAAATACTACGAACGGCATACCAAGTAAAAAAATCCGTGCTGTTGTTCGCCGTTCTTCGTTCAATGAAAAGAATGCTAATGAACCAAGGCCCACGATCGGCACACCAATGCCCCATTGGGCAGCCTCATGACACCAACCAGGTAGTTGATTACAATTTTTATAATCAAAAAAGTCAAAGAATTTACGTTGCAGAGGTTCGTCAACGATACGTGCCGCAATAAAAAAAGGAAAACTTGCCGCAATAGTCTTGTAAGAAGACCAAGAGATCAAATTATAATGCAGCATAATAACGTCTTTGTACAGATCAGCAATCCAACCACCTTTATCTGGATGGGCTCTGCCGGGTAAAAATAATTTTTCCCGTAAACACTCAAAATTCAATTGCCGTTTTGACATCTGCATTTTATTGGGCTTTGGTTTGTAAAGTTTTGGCTTTTTGGGCTGAGGGTCTTTTACCCCATATATTTGCTTGGTTCGCTCTTGTTTTTTGTGCCACTTTTGGAGAATTTTGTGATGCTGTTTTTGTCGACGGGTTATTTTTTTAGAATTCTGGCTTGGCTTTACTGACAGTCTATTTTTGCGACCAGGGGCCATTAAATTTGGCGCTGAGAAACTACTGCTTGAGAACGTACAAAGTGTAGCAAACAAAAAAATGCATAAATGTTTTTGTAACCTCATGGCCATATCCTTTTTTGATAAGCCTATCCCGAAAGCAGTCTAAAACAAAATCAGTCTTTTTTACAAGAAACAGTCGGAATACATAACCCTATATTAATTTCTTATTGAAATTAATAAGCTTTATGTACTATAATAATAATAAATATATTTTACAGGGAATTTTCTCATGAAAAAAAGTTATTTATTTTGTTTAGCGTTACTGTGCATCTCTATAACACTTCTTGTGTGGGGCATGCAAAGTCCTGAATCGCAAGAGCAGGAAGAGTTCACTTTATTTAATGAGCCAAACCCATTAAAAGCCCAAGCAGCAAGGCAAGTACTGTTTAAGTGGAAAGATTCACCAGAATCTGTAAGGAGCGACTGGGATAAGCTTCCTAGAGATTTGAAACAAACTCTTTTGCAATTAGTCAATCAACCAATCGACTCTGCAGGTCGTACTATATTGTATTATGCAAAAACACCGGAGGATATTAACTTTCTTTTTACAAATCTGAAGGCAAATTTGGAACATACTGACTATTTTGGGTATAAACCCCTGCAATTTATGACCATGACAAAACCGGGGAATGTGCAAAAATTGATTGAACTCGGCGCTAAGATAAATCCTAGTCCTCCATCAGATCTGGATATGATCCATCGGTTCACTATTCAAGGACTAAATGAGCCTATAAAAAAATTACTTGCAACCGGAGTGCAAGTTGATTTACAAGTGCCTGGAACTGATATGACTCCTTTAATGCTTGCTGCCCATGCAAATAAAGGGCCAACTGTAGAATTATTAGAAAAAAATGGTGCTAATGTAAATGCAGTAAATTTTGTAGGCAATACAGCATTAATGGCCGCAGTTCAAAGTGGGAATCCTGCTATTGTTCGCTATCTACTAGCTAAGGGCGCACAGGTCAATCATGGAAATAACTCGGGCCGAACTGCCTTAATAGCAGCAGTAAAAAAAAACCATATGCCAATTATTAATATATTATTATCTAATGGCGCCAATATTGACCAAATAGATGGAAAAAACAAAACGGCTCTTATGCATGCAATAGAACTAGGACGTATTCAGGTAGCAGAATTATTAATTGATAAGGGTGCAAGGAATGGTAATACAGCATTAATCAAAGCTGCTCGGAGAGGATTGACGTCAATAGTTCATAAATTATTACAAGCTGATGCAAATATAGAAATCCTGAAAACAGGAAGAGAAACAGCATTAATAATAGCTCACAAAAAATACAATCTAGCTTCTGAAAAAGCTAAACAAGAAAAGAATCCAAAAAAGAAAAAACAGTATGAAGCTATTAAAAACAATTTCAATAAAATTATAATGATATTACAGTCACGGCCAACTTCTAAGAACTGACTATTCAAAGCCTTTTGGTTTTTTCTCAAACCATTTGGTCTCTTGCTCATATACATATGCTGTTTTATATAATAACTCTTCAGAAAGATGAGGACCAATTAACTGCATACCGATCGGCAAATTCTGTTTGGTAAAACCACAAGGAATAGAAATTGCAGGGTTACCGGATAAATTCATCGGGCAGGTAAAATAATCTTGCAGGTCCATTTGCAGTTTATTTTTATCAAACGCACCAATTTCAAATGCTGGCATTGGATGGGTTGGCATAATAAGAACATCAACTGATTTGAATGCTTTTTGCAGTTCAGCCCGAATCATCCGGCGCACTAAAGTAGCATTATTATAAAACGCACCTGCATGACCAGCAGAAAGAACGTAATTACCAACAAGTATTCTGTTTTTCACCTCATTGCCAAAACCATCATGGCGCGTATCACAATACATGTCATATAATGTTTTTGCATCTTTAGCTCTAAAGGCATACCGAACCCCATCAAAACGAGCCAAGTTTGATGCTGCCTCAGCACGTGAAATAATAAAATAAGCAGCGGCTGCATAATCAAATGATGTTAATTTTATTTTTTGGATAGTTGCACCCATCTTTTCATACACAGCAATTGCTTGCTCAATAGATTGAACAATCTCAGGGTCCATTCCTTCTGCATAGAGCGCATTTTCAACCACCCCAATGCGCAAACCTTTGCCTGAAGCATCTTTTAGGTTTTGGGTATAATCTTTTTTTCCTACGCGCAAACTTGTTGAATCACGCATATCATGACCAGCAATGACTGAAAGAACTCGAGCATTATCTTGGATAGTCCGAGAAAAGACACCAATTTGGTCCAATGAAGAACCATAAGCAACCAGGCCATAACGTGAAACAAGGCCATACGTTGGTTTTATTCCCACGATGCCACAAAAAGCTGCTGGTTGACGTACCGAACCGCCGGTATCTGATCCTAATGCCCATGGTACTAAACCGGCTGCAACAGCTGCAGCAGAACCACCACTAGAACCACCAGGAACTCGTTTGGTGTCCCACGGATTTTTTGTTTTACCAAAATAAGACGTTTCGGTTGAACTACCCATGGCAAACTCATCTAAATTCGCACGGCCAACCAACAGCCCACCCGCTTGTTTTGCGCGAGCACTGGCAGTTGAATCATACATAACGGTATAACCGTCTAAAATTTTGGATGCACAAGAGAGTCTGCGATCTTTTTGGGCAATGTTATCTTTGAAAATACCAGGAATACCAGCAAGTGGGCCTTGAATAATACATTCCTGAAGAATTGAGTCGGCATCAAATAGTTGGATTGCGCAATTAAGAATAGGATTATATTTGGCAAATCGTTGCAAGCAATTATCCAGCACTTCTTTTTGCGTAATTTCATTTTTTTCAAGCATCGATTTTAGCTGTGCAATAGTTGCATATGCCAACTTATTCATGTGTATATACCTTATTTACTTATCTAAAATTGATGGGACTACAAAAAAGTTACCTTCGCGAACCGGTGCCTGACTCATAATAGGCTCAATAGGCACGCTAACAACACTATCTTCACGAAAAACATTAATATTTCTGTTGGAAGGTTCCTCAATCTGCTGAGCTATTTCTTGGACCCTAGCTGCATAGGAAAGCACTTCCTCCAAATGTTTTTTAATAAACTCGATTTCATTATCATGGATCGCAATACGAGATATTTTTGCAATTTTTAAAACTTCTTCTTTTGAAATAATAGTCATTGATGTAATCCTAAACTGGTATTTTTTTCCAATCTTGACCACGGAATCGCCAAATATAGGCAATACTCATAATAGCATTACCCAGGTAAAACGATCCGTAAATTAAAATAAATTTCAAAATTGGATCAACCTCAACATAACGTGATATATAGTATGAAACAGGTATAAAATATATAAATACTACTAATAACCGTGTTATCATCACTGTTTTGACATTGCCAGCACCTCTAAGCGCTCCAGCAAGTATTAATTGTAGCAGATCAAAGATTACAAGTACACTGATAATTGGAAAAATAGTACTTGCCATTGAAGTAAAATCACCATTGCGATCAAAAAATTGAATGAAATAAATTGGCCGTACTGAAAGTACCATTAAAAGCGCAAATACCATGAAGGAGGAGAGAAAAATTCCTTTCTTGATTGTGCTTTTAATGCCGCGCCAATTTTGCTGGCCATATTCATTACTCACCACAAAAGTTACTACCTGCGCAAAGGCTATAGCCGGCAAAAAAGCAAACCGCTCCATATCCTTTACAATACAAAAAGATGCCACACAACAGGTTCCCATAGGATTTATCATTCCACAGAGCCAAATATAAGCCCAGGCCATAATAGATTTATCAATTATTATTGGCCAGCTAAAAAGGAATAACTCTTTTACATAATCAAATTGAGTAATTGATCGTAAAACATCTAACCCATATTTACGATATTTTGCCCTTGAAAGAATATAAATAAGGGCAATAAAAAACATAAAGGCATATTGTACAACCGATGCCAAAGCAGAACCATTCATACCTAAAGCGGGAAAGCCAAATTTGCCAAAAATAAGCGCATAATCCAATACAATAAAAAGAACCGTACCACCAACAAATATTTTCATTGGTGCGCGGGGATTTTTGATACCACGTAGGAAACCAACCATTGCTAAATATAAAAACATAAAGAAAATACCAATGGCACGAATTTGCAGGAAAGGAACACCATAGGGAATTAATTCAGCTGGCACGCCATATAAGTAATAAATCCAGGGTGCGCCAAAAAATAAGAATGAAGAAAAAATAAAACCGAGAAAGACAGATATCCAAAACGCATCCTTAAACGCACGTCCTGCATTGGTATATTCTTCTTTTCCATTAAAATGCCCAACCAAAATAATTGCACCAATAGAAAAGGCCTCAGCAATTTTAATCACCCAATGTAATAAATTGTTGGTAACTCCTAGAGTAGCATACATAGGAGTAGATTTTAATGAACCGATCAAAAAAGCATCGATAAAAATTGGTGCGGTAAAAAGGAGGAATGCATTAATAAATTCTGGAATAAAATAACGCATTAAAGTACTATAGCCCTCTCCATGTTGAGTATCAAATATTCCTTGCAAGTAACTTGCTATAATATTTTTTTTCATAATAACTCGTACAATTAAACAAGATAAAGAAATATAAGCGTTACACTAACGCAATAAATTAAAATGTAAAATGATAATCAGCTCGGTTTAGACAAAAAGATATATCTTCTTTCACGCGTGTTAACTTTGTATGTCTCTTCTCTGATAATGAAAGGAATCTCTTTTTCGGTAGGTCGCCACGTTTTGGAGGCCCAATAGATCAAGGTTGTATCATTATATGGGCAACTGGGTTTGAACATGCGCAGTAATTCATCCATTTTCAATGATGCACGTGCCATAAAATAATCAACCTGGAATTCTGTTTTTCGCAAAAAAGTACGCCAATCGTTTGGCCAAACAATAATATCTTCAAGACCAAGTTCAGAAATGACTGCTTCTAAAAATTGTGATTTTTTATGACTCACCTCAAGAAGAAAAACTTTCAGATTTTTATTACAAATCTTTAAAGGCATACCCGGAAAGCCTCCGCCAGAACCAATATCAACCATTGTTTTACCTTCTAAGTTTACAAAATCTGCTATAGCTAGAGAATCTGCAAAATGAAGGTTGATAATATTAGGAGATTCAGTGATGGTTGTAATATTTATTTTTTCATTCCATTCACGCAGTAAAACTAAGTATTTTTTAAATTGTTGCTCCTGTTGCTTTGTTATGTGAAATCGCTTATTAAATTTCTTCCAAGCAGTTTCAATCATTGCATTGGTTATTTTTCTTTTTTTCATGATCAAATCCTCCAAAACCATAGCTCTTAGAACCAGACCTTTGCTAGCGTAATAAAAAAAGAGGGATGGTTTTGTTATGAAATTCAAAATATTCTTATCATTATATTTTATGATATTTATACCCATTTGCCAGGCAAAGGCATTACTTTCATTCTATTTCATGCCCTATCCAGCGGTGCAAGATAAGCAGATGATAAAGAAACTTAAAGATAGAATAACCCAACCAGGCAAAATCGCCAAAGATTTGCTGTATAAACAACGCAAAAATATTGTTGATGGTATCTTTGTTTCTTATGCAGGAAATATAACTGTTTCTAATTTTGATGGCCAGGTTACCTTTCCACTCATGCAAGAAAAGAAAGAAGTGTTTGTGCTAATCACCCGTAGAATTACTCCAATAATGATGAACCAAAATACAGTAAGTAATTTTGAGCTGGAACCAGGAACACCCGCAAAAATGTATTCATTCAAAAAGGAATATAATAAAGATGCTAATGCTTGGTATTGGAATATTGAGGAAAAAGAACTACCACAAGATAATATCATTCCCCTTACTACGATTACTATCTTCTCAAAGCCAGAGAAAATAGTAATCCCTGTTGGTATTTATCTAAGTGAAAAAAGTCCCCATTTATTACTACCGTCTATTTATGTTAAAAAAAATGTAAACAAACTTGGTAACGCACTATATGTTTTAAATTTAAAAAACTTGTTTGCTGATATTGAAACATTGTATAAACGTAAAAAGGCACGATTGCTGAGCATAATTAAATACGCACAATAACGTAACTGGCTAAGAAAATCAGATATACTCCTCCAACGTATAATAAATTGGTAAGGCTGTATTTGCTTATAGGAACATAATGAAACTACAAATTTCTTTTGATTTAACAGATTTAGATAAAGCAATAAGGATCGCAAAAGAGGTTGCGCCATTTTGCGATCTTCTCGAGATTGGTACCATCCTTATTTATGAACATGGAATTGATGCAATAAAAGCATTTAAAAACGAATTCAGTAATAAAACTATTTTGGCTGATAGTAAAATTATAGACCGCGGTTCTATTGCGGCAGAGTTATTTGCAACTGCTAATGTTGACTGGTTTACTGTTATGGCAGGTACAAGCTCGCAAGCTATACATGCTGCCTGCTCAGTTGCAAACAATAAAAAAAAGAAAGTTATGTTGGATTTGCTTGATGCAAGTTCAGTTGGTCAATCTGCCCTTGAGGCAAAAAACCTTGGGGCTCATGCCTTATTATTTCATCAGACCTATGATGAAAAAGAGCCCTTTGTTTTCCTGGATAAATGGGACATGGTAAAAGGAAATGCGTCCGTCCCGATATTTGTTTCTGCAAGAATTACTCGTGAAACGATTGAAAAAGTAATAGAACTCGAACCAGATGGTATCGTTATCGGCTCAAGCATTGTGCAAGCAGAAAATCCTGCACAAGAAGCTGAGTTTTTTTACAACTTATGCTGCAAATGATATAAATTCTTTACTTCTTTACAAAATTTATAATTACTTTAGAGTGTAAATAATTCTTAAAAAGAAACATGTTTAAAAATAAGGAGTGAACATGAAAAATCTTATCGTCAAATCTTTATGCTTATCGTTATTGGTTATTTCTTTTAATAGCTTTGCTGAAGATAAAGAACCCAAAAAACTCAATAATGCCTGGTCTTATGTGCAAGCAGCGGCTGAAGGAAAAGGTAAAGAATGGACAAAAAATTCTAAATTTGCAGAATTAATAGACCGCCATGTTCCTGACAAAGTAAAATTAGTCGTTGATAAAGAAGCTGGAGTTGAAATAACAGTAGCTGTCATCAAACAGTTGACAGAGGAATATACTGGTCTCAACACCACTCCAACAAATGTTAAGGCCGCAACAGAAAAAGCTGGTAAAACATTGGTTCGTGAGCTTATTATTCGCTATGGCACAAAAGCACTCGCAAAAGTTGGTCTTTCTACTGACTCTATAGAAAATAAAATAAAAGGAATGTCTCCAGAGGCATATGAGTATCTTGCTCTTCTTACAAAATATAGCCTTAAAATGGCCGTCGATGTTGCGGTAGATAAAGGATATAAAGTAGCATGTAATTCATGTAACACTTCTACACCAATCAAAAGCAGCAACGAAGGTTATTAAAACAAAAATTAGCAATAAAAAAGGCCGCTTTAAAAGCGGCCTTTTTTATTGCTAGAATAACTTATCTATTTTTCGTAATAAATTGATCTTCATATAATCTACTAATCTCTGTAACGGTTGTTGCTTCATAGGGCCCTTTATCCTCACGAAGCTTCATAAACCGAGGGAACCGCAGTGAGAAACCGATAACTTTGTCTGTTTGGCCAGCTGAATGGCGTGGTGATAAGGAAATCTCATCCGCCCAAGCTTGACACACTAATTCGGGAGATAACCAAACATCTGGGTATAATTCTTTTGCACAGATAATGTTTTTTGGTTGTTCTTTGACTTTATATTTATCACATTCCTTTTTAACATCTTTCCATTTTTGGTCCGTCAAACCAGTACCAATTTTTGCAATAGTTTGGAACACGTCTTCTTTTTTATTATAAACGCCCACCAGCAATGCACCAATACCAAATGCTGTACGTTTGCCGGTCCCCAGATAATAGCCAAGAATTACGGTATCAAGTGTATCTTCTAATCGGCCCCCCTCAGAGCGTTTTAATTTAATCCAGTTAAAATTACGTTTACCGGGTTTATATTCAGCTTGGGTTCTTTTAACCACCAATCCTTCAAGACCATGATCGATTGCATCAAGGAAATATTGCTCAAGTTGGTCAGCAGATAAAATTTCTTCCTCATCAACTATTTTTATATTTTCTGATTTGAATCCTTTTAATAGTTGCTCCATTGTTTGGCGACGAACCGCATGAGTTTTGTCAAGAAGTTGTTCACCATTTAAATACAACAGATCAAATACAAAAAGTTGTAACGGCAGCTCCTGTGCTACTTTTTCAATATCATGTTTTCTTTTACGCTTAACCGTTTCTTGAAATGGAGAAAATTGACCAGCATTCTGGTCATACACGATCGCTTCTCCCTCACAAATTAATGTTTTTACATGTAGTTTTTCTAATTCTTTTACAAGATCAGGAAACATATAAGACATATCTTGCAGGTTACGGGAATAAAATTTTATTTTTGGCTTCTTACCTGTTTTATCAAGATGAATTTGCAACCGAAAACCATCCAGTTTCTGTTGTGCAACACATTTACCAATTTTATCAAAAATATCTTTTGCTGTTGGTAAACGCTCAGCTGCAGCTAGCCGAATTGGAATACCAATTTGGACTTTCATCTTTTTTAATGCGTTGATACCTTTTTCTTCTTTGATAGTTTGTGCAATCAAACCAATATCAGCACAAACGTTATATGCATCTTCTATAATTGCACGCAATGACTTATTACCCACTTCCATCCAGGAAAATGCATCAACCAAAGTCATATCAGAAAAGCCAAGACGAAGCTTACCCAAAACAATTCGTACTACAAATTTTGCAGACTCTGGTGTAAGGCCGGAAAGCAAGTTTTCAAGTTGGTTAATTTTTTCTTCAGTTGAGCCAACTCCAGAGACTTTTTCAATCTCATGCAAGCGATCATTTACTTGCTTGAGAGTCAAATCTTCTGCAGCTTGCCAGTCACCTTGGGCTGCAACAAGCCCTAAATCACCCAATTTTTGTGCTTGTGTTTTTATTTCTTTTTCATCTTTGTTTAATAATTTTGCAAGAATTTTGATCATTGTTTTGGAGGCAATATTAAACTGCGTACCAATATATGGTGGGTTTAACTGGCCCAAAGATAAATTGGAAATTATGCTTGCTTCTTGCGGCGTTACTTTTTTTAGTAAATCAGCAAGTAATTCTGTGATCTCAAGACGAGAACTGGTATCTTCTATTTGAGAAAATGTTTTGGCAACCTGTTTAAATTTCACGCTACGTCCTTTTTTCCACTAAGACAAAAATTGAGAAATATTTTTTTTATGTAACCAAGTAATCCATCCTGCTACCCCCACACTAAACAAAAGTAAACCGGTGGAGCAACTATTAAAAATACAGATAACCGGAAATAGTAACATCATTCCAACAGATGCAATACCAACTACTTTAAAAAGCAATAAAAATAGTAACCAACTAGCAACCAAGATAATAGTATAAATGGGTTGTAAAAAAAGGAGTAGACCTAAAAACGTTGCGACGCCCTTTCCGCCACTAAACTGCAGGAAAAGTGAGCACGTATTACCCAATAAAAGCGCAAAGGCTATAAATAATAACTCATAAATTGAATCCACAAACAAAGACGAAAACAATAAATAAAAATAGGCCCTTGACCCGTCAAGTAAAAAAACAACCAGGAACCATTGCCAACCACATACTCGTGCAACATTTGTCGCACCTATATTGCCAGAACCAACCGTTTTAATATCTCGAATGCCAAGAGAGCGCGAAATTAGCCAACCAATTGGAATTGAGCCTATCAGATAGGCAAAAATTAAAAGAGAAATAAGGATCATTGAACATCCTAAAAAATATCATTTTTTTCTTGGGATTCTATTTGTTTCCAAAATGATTGGTAATACTCTGATGCGGTATAGAGTGATAACAAAATGGTTAGGCCAATTAAAATTCCTTCAACCGCATTCCACTTTGTCGCACCCGAGAATCCAAGTTGCCAAAATGGGTTTATAATAATAACCATAATCATGGCCATCTGCGCTATTGTTTTAATTTTACTCAGCAATGAAACATCGATTGAAATAGTATGCTCAAGAGCAACAATACGCAGCCCCATAACAAAAAATTCTCTGCCTATTAATAAAATCGCCCAATAAAAATATAATTTATTAATAGCAACCAAGGTAATAAGTGCAGAATATACCAAAGATTTGTCTGCAATCGGATCTAGTATTTTTCCTAGTGATGTTTCCTGTTGATACTTGCGAGCCAAATAACCATCAAAAAAATCAGTAAGCCCAAATAGAAAAAACAACCCCGCCAACAGACAATTAACCCATAAATAATTAAGGGGTAATAAATAAAACATCAATAATGGTAAAAGAAGAGGTGAGAGAACTAAGCGACCAATAGTTAACCATAACGGTACATTGACTTGCTTGCTAACCATCGATAACCCTTTTTGAATTTCAATTTGGTAGCGATGCAGGGACTCGAACCCCGGACCTACGGATTATGATTCCGCCGCTCTAACCAACTGAGCTACATCGCCCCTATTAATACTAAATATATACTAAATACTAATTTTGTTTACTTTAAAGTTACTTAAAACAAAGTTAAATAGTGATTTTAAGAAAAATAAGCCTGTTATTAAGGTTGCCAGAATACCAAAAATCATTGTTACGGCAAAGCCCTTAATCGGTCCAGTACCAAATTTAAGTAAGACTAGGCCCACGATTAAGGTAGTTATATTCGCATCTAAAATAACGGTCATAGCACTAGAAAAACCCTGCTGAACTGCCTTATTGAAGCTTATCCCACTTGCAAATTCTTCTTTGATACGTTCATAAATCAAAATTGAAGCATCAACTGCCATACCAATGGTTAAAACCATACCAGCAATACCAGGTAGAGTGAGAGTAGCTCGTAAATAAGCTAAAGCAAAAACAACGAGCAATAGGTTATATAGCAAAGCAATAAAGGCAAATAAACCACTTAATTTGTAATAAAAAACACTAAAGATGAACAATAAACCTAGACCAACCACGCATGAAAGCAGCCCCTGCTTGATTGACTGTTCACCAAGAGAAGGACCAATTTGTCGCTCTTCTTCAAAAGTAACTGGCGCAACAAAAGCACCCGACTTAAGCAATAATGCTAATTCTTTTGCAGAATCTGAGGTTTGGCCAGAAATTTGGCCGCCGCTATACATTTCAGTGCTACTAATATTTGGAGCACCAATAATCACCCCATCCAAAACTATAGCCAGCGATTTGCCATAATTTGGACTGGTCAAATCATGAAAGCGTTGACCACCATCAGGAGTAAGTTTGAATGCCACAACTGGACCTTGGCCAGGAGCAAATTCAGGGTGAGCGGTAACAAGATCAGCACCAGTCACCTCTGGATATTTTGTAACCAGATAAAAGAGGCCTTCTTTGCCCGGCAAAATTTCTTTATCAGCAGGCAGCTCACCATCATAATCATATAATATATCCTCTTGAGAGCGTGCAGTTTTTTCTACAAGTCTAAAATCTAGAACTGCCGCTTTACCGATCATTGCTTTTGCTTTTTGAGGATCTGAAACATCTGGCAATTCAACAATGATCTCTTTTTCACCCTGTTGGGCAATAGTTATTTCTGAAACTGATAATTTATCCAGCCGTGTACGTAAGACTTCTATATTACTTTGCACTGCCGCTTCTTTTATTCTACTTGCAACCTTTTCTGGCAAGGAAAGAACTATAGTAGAAGCTTGTGTAGAAATTGTCAGATCTCTTTTTTGGCTTTCTAAGTAATTTGCTGCTTGTTGTGCATCTGCAAGTGAAGAGAAGGATAGTTCTATAGTGTGATCTTTAATAGCCTCAGAAATGGGTACCGGCTTAGTGCTTTTTTGCAAACCACTTTTTAATGCTTTCATTTGGTTAATAAGAAAAGATTCAATAGCTTTTTCGGTCTGAACAGACAAAGTGATATACGTGCCCCCAACCAGGTCGATACCAAATTTTAATGACTTGCGCAGTGGCCAAACTGTATATAAACCAATTGCTGCAACTAATATCCAAAATGCTAACCCAGAGGTTGCCATTTTTTGCAGGGACGCCATAAAAATCTCCTTTATAAAGTTTAATTTTCAATTTCTTACAATCTTCATTATGTGGAAGATGGCCTGCCATACGAAGCTTTATGCGAAGTATGGTACCGAGGAGGGGACTCGAACCCCTACAGGATTTCTCCCACAAGCCCCTCAAGCTTGCGTGTCTACCAATTTCACCACCTCGGCATACAAAATAATAAATAAAATGTATCAAAAAAGACGATTATTAGCAAACTAAGGCTTGTTTAAATATAGGAGAAAATGAAACTTATCTCTTAAGCTTACTCGAGTATCAATACCAATACACTCAACTCTCTTGTGCTATATTGTTTTGTTCCTCATTTAGCTCTTCTTCTGACTTTTCTTTTGGTTGTTCAGTAAACTCAGTAATTTTTTCTTCAACTAATTCTTCTTGTACAATTGGTTGAGAAATTTTTTTCTTTTTGCCAAAAATAAACTGATATACCGTAGTAAAAGGCCATGCAACGATATTGCCAAGCCATACCAAGGGAGTGGTGATAAATGAAGAAATACGATGGCCTAACCATAGCTCAGATTTTGTTTTTGCTATTGCAGCTTTAATTGCTTCTTCCTCTTTTGCTTCTTGTTGTTTCTTTGCTGCTTGCAAATCTTCTTCATCATATTCTTGTGCTTTTTTTGTAAGATCAATGCCTTTTTCTTTGAGTTGATCAACAGCAGACTTAATTTTTTCAACTTGATCTTTTGCTGTTTGTGCTAGGTCATTAAAATAACTGCTATAAGAGCCTTTAATGTATTCTGCAATCCCTTTAACGTTTTTAAGGGCAGCCTCTATAGAAAGATATAACTCATGAGCTCTTGAATCGGATAATTCACGCGCAATTTGCTTAAATGCATCCCATGCTTTTTTATCATAGGAGCGAGCACGATTAATTTGCTCATACAGCTTATTTAATGCCTCATCAACCGTACCTTCCATAGTAACAATTGAATCTACTTCTTTTTGTAATTCTTCTAATGTTTCTTTTTCTGCTTGTACCGTTTCTAATAGTTTTAACTCATCAGGTGATAAATCACCCTCTTGACGCTCTTCTTCTAATTGCTCAATTAAATTATTAATCGTAACTTGCAACTCACCTTGAGAAATACCAACAGTACGATAAAACGGATCAAATATCTGCCGGTCAAGGTCATTGCGCATAGTAGTAAATGAAGTACGGGTTTCTAATATTTCTTGTACAATTTGTTTTATCTTTTCATATTGACGCTCCCCTTCCATCCACCAATATCGTTTTAATAACCAATTACCTTTAGGTTCTTGCAAACTCACCGTATCAATTTTTGGAACAGGTGTTTCTTCAGCCTCTTTTGATTCTTCTTGTTTAGGCTCAACTAAGGTCTCTTTATTTTCAATTGGTTCTTGAACAGTTGGATCTTCTTTGGAACTTTCTTCAGCCGGTTTTGCCTCTTCTTGCTCCACTGGCTTTTCTGAGGTCTCTTTATTTTCAGTTGGTTCTTGAGCAGCCTCATCGTCTGTCTCTTCTGTTTCAGGCTCGGTTGAATCTTGCTCTTGCGTTTTCTGCGCATCTTCAGCACCAACTACCTGCGTAGTAGGTTCTTCATTTTCTTGTGCATAGAGTACAAATCCAGAATTAAAGCCGAGTACAAATAATACAAAAAAAATCACTGCCCAACGCATATCTTTCCTTTTATAATGTTTTGGAAAGCTCTTTTAATTCGCCCATGAGTGCATTTGTTAGTTCTTCCGCTTCCCAAGAAGTATATGACCAGCGAACTCCTGATTCAACTTTTGTTAATACAGACCGGTCACTTTTGATGTCAATAATATCAATGCGTACCACATTCATCAATGGATGAACTAAAGATGGTGCACGAACCACACCAGCACGCCCTAAAACACTATAGGCTACATTGCCTTCATCCAAAAAGCACATCATTACTTTTTTTTGCCAAACCATATTATGGTAGCCAGTATGATCTTTATGAATAGAGATCAGCAAACTTTCGGTTCCCTTCGGGTACACACATTGAATAGGTGTTGTGTGTGGTAGCCCTTTTTCTGAAAATGTTGCAAGAACACCGACAGTTTTTTCTTTTTTTAAAATATTTACTAAATCTTCAGGCAACTTAACACCGACATGTTTTGCCATATAATCCCCACTTTCCTGGAATTTAATAATAATGTGACCATTAGAAAAAATGATTTTTTTATCACTTTTGCTTCAAACTAACTTTTTCTTTTTTGGCTTAACCAGGGAAAATGCCCTATCTTAGCCTTTTTTGGGTACTTTAATAGTGTACCAGACGTGTCAAGCCCCCAGAGAGGGTTATTGGCCTTTTTTAGCCTCTTTTACCAGTTGCCTGCTGCAAAATAAACCTTTTTGCGTTAGCAGATAGATAGATAAAGAAGATTATAAAACATAGCAAAAATTTAGTTGATAAATGTAGTTGATAAAGGAAAAGGGTAAATTAAAAATTATATGAACCATTTTACCTTGAAGTTATTTTTTGTATTCTGTTGATCATGATTCATACATTTCTTTGCTAAAATAATTGAAGTTCTGTTTTATACTAATTTAATAAAAGCTGATTATTGTGCTATAATAAAGGGAATAATTAATATTATAAAATCAAATAATAAGGTTATTTCATGAAGAAAGAAACTCGTCTTATCCTTATACTTAGCTTCCTATTTTTTAGCCCTTTTTTGTACGGGATGCAAAAAGATTCTAAAAATATGAAACTTTCTAAGTTGACTTCAATAGTAATAGGCACCAAAGAAGAAGACCCTACAGCAGTAGCTAATCGTAACGGATCAAAGGTGGTAACGTTATCTGAAGGTCTTCTCAAGCGCTTTGATCTTACCTCTAAAAAAAAGGAAACTGAAGTAACCAAAACTAACTTCTATAAAATATTGGCTCTTAGTTCATGTGGCAATATGGTGATAGCTATGGCAAAAACTGATGAAGCTTACCTATATGATTTATTAGAAGAAAAAATAGTATATCAATTGGATAAGAACTCTATAGATAGTGCCGAATTTAGCAGAGATGACAAGAAAATTCTTGCCATAGGGACTAACGGTCGGAATAAAAAAGTTATTGTATTAGATACTAAATCAGGGGAAGAACTCAACAACTACATACAGAGATCAATCGACTCCTGCCATTTTGATTCAAAAGCAGAAAAAATTATTGTGGGCTCTTCCAATTCTGTAATTATTTTGTGCCCTACGGGTAATAGGAAAATAGAATTGGGCAACCTAGCTACTGGGAATAAAAGAAGAACCTCTTTACTTGATAATGCTTTTTGTGCCACGCAAAAAAGGGAAAATACGATTACCCTTTTAGATATTCATAACGATACTCATAAGCAAGTCAGAAATATGTATATAGATAATATTAAAAGTATATTCCCTAGTGACAATTCCTTTGTTATTGCTTCTGGACGTTTTCCTTACATAGGCCAAACGTTTACCATATTACCCTTAGACCCAAAAGTAAAAGCTTATTCCTCAACAGACCTTAAAGGATCGATTGTTTGTTACCTTCCGAAACAGCAAATAATTGTAACGTATAATAAAGACAGTTTTGGTAGCCAAGGAAAATTACCAAAATTACTTTTTTACAAACTGCCAGTGAAGAATACAAGAGCTTAAAACCTAGGCTTGGCTTGTCCCTTGCCTGTGCCTATTACAGCAAGTTTAAAAATATATTTTAGAAATAACATGAACACAGGTATTTATTGGCCTTTTTCAGCCTCTTTTACCAGTTTGCTTGTTTGTTCTACAAATTGTTTTGCACTTTGCAATGCCTCATCAATATTTTTTTTTGCCGCCTTTTGATTAGCAAACTTAATAAAATTAATTCCAGCAAAAATATGTTTCAAATTATCAATCTGTTCTGCGTTAAATAGCTGGATTTGTGGGAGCAAAGAAATAATCTGGTCATCCGTTAAACCCTGGATATTTTTAAACGTTTCAACTTTGGCATTCTTATATAATTCTTCATAAAGATATGTTTTTATAATAGTACTCAAAGAATAAAAAAATTGCTTACCATGTTTAACAGTGGCAATCGCGTGCAGTTTATTAAGTTTATCGAGCGCTTGCTTGCATGCACTAACCGCCTTTTTATTAATACGTTTGTAAATGATAAAAGTAATTAACAAACAAACAAAAACAATAAGTGTAAAACTAACCCAAAAAAACCATTTAGTTTGCCAGAATGGTATATGCCATAATTCATAAATATCTGCTAATTGTTCTTTTAAGTTCATATTTAAACCCTGTTAATATTGCATTCTTTGGCGAAAAAACTTTATTAAACTGCCAATAAAAGGATTTCCTGGCTGAATATCAACACAATCTACGCCGTATTTTTTAAATAAACTATTTTGCTGTGCAATTCGTTGACCAAATATTTTTTTTACTTTTTTTGATGCAATAATACGGGTATCCAAAACCATTGTTTGCCCTGTTTCATCATCCTGCATTGGCAATAGGCCAACGTTTGGAAAAACTATTTCATTCTTGTCAAGGCAGCGAATAGAAACAAAATCATGTTTGAAAGAGAGTAATGATAATGGTTTTTCATAATTTGTTGCAATAAAATCAGAAATACAAAAGATCATATGATTTCTTTTTTTTAATTTTGCTACAAACTCTAATGCACCTTTTAGATTCGTTTTTGTATTTTTTTTTGGTTTATAAGAAAACAATGCTTCCATAATTCGATGAATATGCGCCGTACCTTTAAACGGTGGTATTAACAGTTCAATTTCTTGCCCAAATAAAATAAGACCAACCTGATCTTTACCATAGTTAGAAACCAGTGCCAGCACACTTGCGATTTCTGCTATTGTCTCAAATTTTAATGCTTTAGTGGAACCATAAAATGTGGAGCTTGAGCCATCGACGATTAAAAAGATAGTACGATGTCGCTCTGCAATATATTGCTTGACCAAAATTTTATTCATTCGAGCAGATGATTTCCAATCGATAAACCGAATATCATCACCCATTTGGTATTCGCGAATTTGGTCAAATTCAAGACCAGTCCCTTTTTGAGCGGAACTTGCTTGCCCAATATGGGTCCCACTTGCCAATCGGCGAGTTTGGATCTCAATCCGTCTAATTTTTTTGAGTACTTCTTTTGCTATCATTGTAAATACTCTTGCCCTTTTTTAAAAAATCCCTGATCTTGTAACACCTGTGGAATAATTACTGACCCATCTTTTTGTTGATACACCTCCAAAAGTGCAACCATCAAACGAGATAAAGCCAATGATGAACCATTGAGCGTATAGACTAACTGAGGTTTGCTCGACTCAATTTCTTTAAACCTGATGAGGCCACGTCTTGCCTGAAAATCGGTACAATTACTAATGGAAGAAACTTCATAATATTGTTTTTGCCCTGGAAGCCAAACCTCAAGATCAAATGTTTTTGCAGAAGCAAATGAACAATCTTGGCTTGCTAATAAACTGACACGATAATGTAATCCCAATGCTTGCAGAATTGATTCTGCACATGCTAACATTTTTTCTTGCTCTTGGTTTACTTGCTCAGGTAAACACAACGTAAACAGCTCAATTTTTTCAAACTGATGAATTCGAATTAAACCCCGCTCTGTAGCCCCATAACCACCAGCCTCTTTCCTAAAGCAGCTAGTCCAGGCAGTGGTCCGTACCGGCAATTCTTTTTTTTGGAAAATATTTCCGCGAAACATATTTGCTAAATTCACTTCAGCTGTGGGAGTTAGATAGAGCTCTTCTTCTTTGATTGCATATACATCATCTTTAAATTTTGGGAAATTACCGGTGACAAACAACGATTCTTTGTTCACTAAATACGGGGGTAAAATTGGTTCGTACCCATGCTGAATATTATGCTTGAACATAAAAGTAGCCAAAGAGTATAACAGCTTGACCATATCACCTTTATACAATGCAAATTGACTACCAGTTGTTTTGACGGCAGCATCAAAATCTAGCCACTTATTTTGCTCTCCTAACTCCAAATGATTTTTAACCGGAAAAGCAAACTCTTGCTTTTCTTTCCATTGTTTAACCACCACATTGGCCGTTTTGTCACCCACTGGAATATCTTCTGCGGGAATATTTGGACAAGCAAAATATAACTCTTTAAAAGCTGTTTCTATTATTTGCAGGTTTTTTTCTTTCTCTTTTAACAATGAGCCAATAGCAATTGACTCGTTTCGAATTTCAGCGGTGATACCACTTTTTGCTTTTTGAGCTAATTCATTTTTAGTATGGCGAAGTTCTTCTATTTGCAAACGAATTTCTCGCACGTTTTCATCTAATTCGAGTAATCTTTTGACCGCAAAGGCAGGATCTTTTTGCTTAATACGTTTACCAACTTCTTGTGGATTTTTCCGTAATGCATTTAAATCTATCATGATTAAATTTCTTGCCCTATTTTGTGGTTTAATTAAATTTTTTTATTGCCAACCTTGCGTAACTAAATTTATTTGCTTCAATTTTACTAATTTAGGATACCTTGAAATTTAATATAGGTTAAATACCCCATTAAGAAAAAAGGCCGCTAAAGGCGGCCTTTGAGTAAAAGCTTTTTTGAGGAAAGCTTTAATTAACGAAATTTAACGGAACGTACCGTTTCACGCAGGTTCTTACCTGCTTTAAACTTAGGTACATTCACTGCGGGAAGATTAATACGTTCTTTCGTCGCAGGATTAATTCCCTTACGAGCTGGTCGACGGGAAAGAGAAAAACTACCAAAACCAGTAATAGATACTTTTTGGCCTTTTTTCAATGTACGGATAATGATTCGAGTTAGTGACTCAAGAACGCGAGCAACATCTTTTTTGGAAAAAGTTGTCTCTTCACTGAGTGAATTAATCAATTCACTTTTGTTCATGGTTACTCCTTATGGTTAAAACACTGCACTCCATTAATACTCAACATTTTTATTATCTTTAATTTATAGTAATTTTATTTCCATTTTTGTCAAATCCTACATAAAAAAGTACAATTAATTAAAAGGTTGCATCAAAAGATATCGAAATTTGAAAAAAAATTCAATATAGAATAAAAACAAGGTTTATTCATGTTAGTAGATACGCATTGCCATTTAAATATGATGGTCAAAAAGGAATTTGATCGGCTTTTAACCCATAATGAACTAGAACAAGCAAATAATATAATTAAGCAGGCCAATGAGGTTGGCGTAAAAACAATTATCAATGTAGGCACATCATTACCTGAATCTCAAAACTGTATAACACTTGCTCAAAAATATCCTCATGTTTGGGCCACTGTTGGGTTGCATCCAAATGACTGCACTCCTGCATGGAGAAAAGATTTTGAAAGCATAAAAAATTGGGTCAAAAAGAAAAAAGAAAACAAAATCGTTGGTATTGGTGAGTGTGGTTTTGATTTTCATTATCCTGAGTACCATGTTGAGCGCCAAAAAGATTCGTTTCGAGCACAAATTGAATTATCACTCGAGCATGATTTGGCATTAGTGGTTCATACACGGGATGCAAAAGATGAAACATTGAAAATGTTGCAAGAATATAAAGATGATATCAAGCGTGGTGTTATTCATTGCTTTTCTGAGAATCAAGAGTTTGCAGACCTTGTTACCTCATGGGGCTTTTTTATTGGTCTTGGCGGCGTTATTACTTATCCCAAAAACCAATATTTACGCGATGTTGCAACTCACACACCACTTGAGCACATTGTTTTAGAAACGGATGCACCTTACTTGCCACCACAAATAATTAGGGGCAAGCAAAACAGCCCTCAATATATTGCAGTTATTGCTCATTTTTTAGCAGATATTCGCTGCCAACCATTTGAGAAAATTGCAGAACAAACTACAAAAAATGCTAATAGATTATTTAATTTAGAAAGGTAACCATGGCTACATTTGATGATTTTCAAAAATTAGATATTCAGGTTGGAAAAATTATTGATGTAAAAGATTTTCCGGAGGCTCGCAAACCGGCATATAAATTAACTATTGACTTTGGCCCCGAGATTGGCATAAAAAAATCTAGTGCACAAATAGTGGATAATTATACAAAAGAAGATTTGCAAAATAGATTAGTTTTAGCAGTTGTTAATTTTCCTCCGCGCCAAATTGGACCTTTTATGTCTGAGGTTCTAACTTTAGGAGTACCGGGAGAAAATAATACTGTTGTGCTTATACAACCAGAGCGCCAAGTAAAGTTAGGCAGTAAATTATTTTAAAAAGGAAGTATGGTGAATGACCCAATCTCACAAACATTAATTACCCTTATTTTATTAGCTCCCGTAGAAAACGTTGGTAATCAACAGAAATTAAAAAAGCCAAGATATCACCGAAGTCAGTACTCACGAAAGTTACCCAAACAAAAAAGGCAAAGAAATAGAAAATATAGTATTCACCAACCATGATTATTCTAATTCTTTTTTTCTAAAATTTTAATAACTTCTGTGTGATTTTTCTCTTTGGCATAATCAAGTGCTGTTTTATCTTCTTCATTTTTAATATTAGGATTCGCGCCATGATCAAGAAGCGGTTGAATAATTTGAGAATGGTTTTTAAATGCTGCCCACATGAGTGCGGTTGATTTTTGATTGTTTTGAATGTTAGGTTTTGTTCCCTTTTCTAGCAAAAACTTAGCAATCTCTAGCTTACCACTCTTTACTGCAAGTATAAGAGCGGTCCAACCATTCTTATTTTGCAAGTCTATATCTAGCTTTATTTTCTAGCAAAAGCTTTACCACCTCAAGTTTGCCTTTATCTGCTGCAAGCATAAGAGCGGTCCAACCATACTTATCTTGCAAGTTTATTTTAGCTTTATTTGCTAGCAGGAGCTTAGCCATCTCTAGTTTGCCGTTATATGCTGCATTCGTAAGAGCTGTCCCACCCTTCTTATTTTGGTAGTTTATGTCAGCCCCTTCTTGTAAAGTTTTCTTAACTTGTCCAGATTTTCCCGAGAGCACAGCTTCAATTAGTTTTTTCCCCGCACTATTCCAATTTTGTAGTATTTGGCTAAAAGGAACTTCAATACCATGAGGTTCTATACGAATCTTTCTTTGGGTACCAATGCCTAATTGCGATGCAACATACATGGGATTTTTATTAAATCGTTTTGTCAGTGTTTTTACTATGTCCTTAATGTATGTATTTAAAAAATTATCCCAATAGGTACTGGTAAATCGTAAATTTTTAAGTTTAGTAATTGCCTCTTCAAAGGCATTACCCAATTGCAAAACTATAGAAAGCTGAACTTCAGATGGCAATCCTTGCAATGATGCAAGAATAACTTCTTCTTTTGCCTTAGATATTACAGTAGGAGGTTTTAAACCCGGCTCCAAAGAACCTATATAAGGACATAAAAGAATTAAAATAATAAATGCTTTTTTCACTCCAATACCTGCCTTATCTAATTTACTATTAGTAATAACATAACATGCTGGAAAGGTGAAATACAAGGTTTGCCTGCTATTGGCAGGTAGGTATAGATTTTTACTGTTTTTCTAGAAGCGCAGCATTCTTTTAAAGCCTAAATCAAGCCATAAATGAGAAATTGCACCAGCTATGAAAAAAATAGTGTTAGTAATAATGATATTAGAACAACCAGTAACATAGCAATTGACTCCAAAAGCTAGTGCTGCGGGAAATAAGACTACAAACCATAACCGATGAAATAAGCCACGATGGGGCACTAACATTGGTAGTACCGCAATAAAACTTAATATGCCCATGAGATAATATTCATTATTTATAAACAAAAAAATAAACAGTAGGCACAAAACCCAATAAAAATATTTTTGCCCTTTACTCTTGGTATCAATATCTGGAAATAAAGAACCTGCAAAGCAGCAGAGCAGCCATTGTAGTGATAACAATACTGTTGGTTTTATCATAGTAGCACTTAACAATAATGCTATCGTAATACCAAATGCTCCAAGGCCTCCAAGTAAATGTCCTTTGTAACCTGGCATATCAAATATCCTTTCTATATTCCTTTTTTTGATTTTTTTCACTTCATGCACTTAACTTCATAAACTGGCAACCGGGATAATAAAAATTCAGAATTGATTTATAATTCCATCCATCTGCAACCATTTGCCTTGCACCCCATTGGCATAAGCCCAAATGATGGCCAAATCCTCGCCCCTTGAGTAGAACCTTTCCAAACCTTTTGCGAATAGAGAAACAATAACTTTTCATCTGGCCAAGGGCACTATATAATTGCTTACTTGATATATTAATATTATTTGGGAGAGCCTGTATTTCTATTTGCTGCACTAATCCAGCACGATCTGTTTTTAAGATTTTTAAATTTTTTATTTTTTTTAATTTAAATGTATCTAATTTTGCAGCAAATTCTGCAATTGGATATTCCACTTGCCATTCAAAGATTCGGTACTTTTTACAAAAAACACAGGGGTATTGCCTTGCCAAATAAGGAGCTTTTTCAAAATCTATACCATCTATGTGTGCCGGAATTATACCACCACAACAAGAATCAAACATTGCTAAAATAGGTTTATCCTCATGGGTAAGAAAAACGCCTTTGGTGGTACTTGTTGCCTGCTTGTACATTTTTATTGCATGGCATCCTGAATAGGTTTGATGCGAATTAGTATTTTTTACATCAAATAGTTTATTATGTTTTTTTGCCTCAAGCATCATTGAAATAGCATAGGTTCGGGAGGTAATGGCAAAAACTTTATTTACCTCTAATGGCCAACCGGGCCAGCTTTCGGTCTTTAAAACAGAACTCACATACGACTCAAGATCAATAACATTAATCAGCATTGCTTCATTATTTTCTTTATTGTGCAAGATAGTAAAAAAACCTTCATAGCAATAATCATTAAAGACGATGCTCCCCTTACAAGGTTGCAAGCAAAAGGAATTTTTTATTCGTTTGTTATTTAACCAAAGAGAGTTTTTGTAAAATCGAACAGCAACCTTTTTATCACGCATAATGGTACTTCTGCCTTGTGTTTTAATCTCAAAACCTGAGGGCGATTGAATATACCATGGTTTTTTACTCTCTTGTTGCTTTTGGGCAAGTAATACACGAATCTTTTTAGTGTTCTTTTTTTTCTTCAATCGTGAAATTGTTACGGCATCACGTGTATGGATCATCAGTAGAGGTTCTTTTATTTTTTTATCACCTAAATGCAATGAGCCTTTTCTTGGGGATATTATTATACGGCCGCGTGGCATCTTAAGACCATTAATACGCAACAGACCATTTGCAAAACTGATGGTAATTTTTTTTGTATACTTTTGTTTATTTTTGCAAGAAACAATTAAACCATTTTTAGAAGTAATGATAACTGATTTAGGAAAGGTAAAAGAAAAGATACAGAACAAAAGAAAACAATATTGCTTATACTGAAAAACCATACTGATCCAACAAATTGATAAACCCTGCAGGAACAGAAATCTTGTCATCAACGCCCTTGTTAGCCAACATATCAGCCATCACGTTTTTTTCACGTGGTATATGGTAAATATCAAAAGAAAGATTTGCTAATTCCTTTTTTGCAATAGAAAACAGTGGCTTGAGCTTTTCGTTCTTTACTTTATATATAGAATTTATTTGGCGTACTAATAATTGTGAGTCAGAAAAAATCGTTACATGATCTGTTGGCTGTACTGTTTTTTTTGCAAAAAATAAACCCATAAGAAGAGCTAAATACTCTGCTTGGTTATTAGTTTTACTACCAACATAAAAACCTTGTTGCACAATAGATTGCTTATCTTGCAACATATACACCCCTACACCAGCAGGTCCGGGGTTATTACGAGCAGCACCATCAATATAAAGGAAATAGGTGTCTTGTACTTTTTTTTGAATAGAGTCATTTGGCGAGAAAATACCCATTTGCTTCATAGTGTTAATTTCCTGCTATTGTTTATTTGTTTCTTGTTTAGACTTATTAGCATCTTTAACAACTAGCTTTTCTGAATCATTTTCCTGTTGGTCTTTTTGTTTTTCTTCTGGCTTATAGATAAATCGAAAACAATTCTTACATTGTAATAACGCTTTTCGACCTACTAATAATGCATCCTCAGCAAGCAAAGAATAAAAACAAGCACTACATAAACCATCCACGATAGGAACAGCAGGATCATGTACTCTGCCCTTCATTGCCTTATACTTTTCCAACCATTCTTCTGGTACACCTTCTTGTCTTTTTTTACTCTCTTGAACCAGTTTACTAACCTCCTGGAGTGCTTCTTTGTGTTTTTGCTCAAATTGAATGGATTTTTCTTTTATTTCTTTGATCTTCGGTTCAATTTCTTCTGAAATTTGGTCTACTTCTCTTTGTGTTTTTTCTAACTTGCTCCACACACCCAAAAGATCAACTTCAACTTCCATCTGCTCTTTGCTTATTGCATCTATTTCAGATTTAATCGATTGATACTCTTTTTGGTTTTTTACTTGTTCTAAGCGGTTTTTCTTTGTTTTTTCCTGTTGATCAAGCTCTTTCATTTCAAGCTCTTTTTCATCAACTTGCTTGCGGGCCTCATGAGCCATTTTTTTTGAATGCTCAATTTTTTGTTGCAATAATGATTCTTCAACCTTAGCGCTGTTGATCTCTTCTTCTATTTTTTGTATTTCTTTTTTTGCCTGTCCAACAGAACGATCAAATTCAATTAAATTAATAAACTTTTGCAAGGGTGATTTGCTCATTGTCACCTTCCTGATGATTTGGCAGTGGAGAAGTATTCTTGGTGGGCCCACCAGGACTTGAACCTGGGACCTCTCGGTTATGAGCCGATTGCTCTGACCAACTGAGCTATGGGCCCCGACCAGTAGCTATTATATTAAATGAAAATAGATTTATTGCCAAGAAGAACTTATGTTCTAAGTAATAAAAAATCTTTCAAACGCTGGGAATAACCCCATTCATTATCATACCAACCAAGTAATTTAACCGTATTAGATATGACATCGGTAGATAGCCCATCTATGGTTACAGAATAGCCATTTCCTTTATAATCTGATGAAACTAAGGGTTTATTTGATATAGCTACATACCCCTTCATATGTTTTTGTGCAGCCTCCTCATAGGCTTGATTAACCTCAGAAATAGTAGGTTTTTTTTCAACCGTAGCAACCAAATCAATAAGAGAGACTATGCCAAGCGGTACACGCATTGCACGAGCTTTTATTTTTCCTGTTAACTCAGGTAGCACTTTTGGTAAGGCCGAGGTAGCACCGGTAGTTGTTGGAATAATATTAAGTGCAGCGGCCCTTGAGCGACGAATACTGCTATCTTCTTTATCAAGTAATACTTGTGTATTTGTGTATGCATGAATAGTTGTCATGAAACCATTACTAATTGTAAAATGATCATTCAACACTTTAAGCATGGGTAAAAAGGCCCATGTAGTACAACTTCCTAAAGAAACAATTGGATCGTTTGGGTTATACATATCCTGGTTAATTCCCATTACAATACACGGTACATCATCCTTTGTTGGTGCAGTAATTAATACATTTTTGGCACCCACTTGTATGTGTTCCATTGATTTGATACGACTTGTAAACATCCCAGTTGCCTCAACTAACCAGTCAACATTTCTCGATTTCCAATCAATTTTGCAAGGATCACACTCGGTAATAACCTCTATGGCCTGGCCATCAACAATTAATCGGCAATCACGATATTCAACCTTGCCAGGAAAAATACCCATGATAGTATCATATTTGAACATTACCTCTAACCAATCGGCGTTTGCCGCGCCAATATTGAGTGAAACTATATCTAATTTTTTCCGAGCAACCGGATCTTGCAAAACACAACGTAAAAAAGTTCTACCGATTCTACCAAAACCATTTAATGCAACACGCATCTCTAATCTCCTTTATTTTTATATCCGCCAATTTTTTACAAGATTAAAAATTTCTTTTTCTTTTTTTTCTTGCAATACAGGCAACTCCATTACCATTGGCACATGCCTTAATTTTTTCTCTGCGGCAAAAAGGCGCAATCGAGAACTTAAGCTACCCTCACCAACAGCACAGTGTTGATCAATTCTTGAACTACATTTTTGCTTTGTATCATTTAAGTGAATTAATGCAATCTTTTCCATCCCAATTGAATGGGTTAGCAAAGTAATAAAATCGGTATACCCTTGATCTGAAACAAGATCATAACCATAACAATATGCATGAGCGGTATCGATACAAAATTTAATAGATTCAGGATTATCGATTTTCTCTAATATTGTTGCAAAATCTCTAAGATCAGAGCCAACGGTAAGATTACCGTGGGCAGTATTTTCTAAAACAATGGTTATATTCTTTTCTTTTTTGATCACCATATTTAATGTTCTCACTAAGTTATCTATACCTTTTTGTTTACAACCAAGGCGCTTTGCCGATCCAGGATGTAATACTATATGGGTAAACTCTAACTGCTTTGCCAAGGTAAGTTCATGCTTTAATGAACGATAGGTTGTTGTTTTACTGCATAGATTAACCCAATAGGCACCATGCAAAAAAAGATCTTTAAAGTGCTTTCGGCGCAATGCAAGAAATTGTTTCTTCTGCTCTTGAGTTAACGCAACAAATGTACCTGTTTTCTGGCTTATAAAAAAACATTGGAAGTAGGGAATCCCTATTGCAATTGCTTTTTCTATTGCTTCCAAAGGAGAATAATCAATACGAATATGGAGGCCAATTTCCTTCATACAATTCTTTATAGTTGTAGCTCTCTTGCCAAAATATCTTTATCAACATGATTTTTTAAGACTGTAAATAAACCCATTTTTATTTTTTCCAAACCTTCCTTTGTACCCGACTCTGCACGAATAGACAAAACTGGTTGTGTATTTGAGGGCCGTACAATTATCCACCCATAATCTAAGGTTGCATGAACACCGTCGATAGTTAGTATATCAGCATTTTTGTCAGCAAAAAATTCTTCTACAGCTTTTATTGCTTCCTTTTTTTTATCCTCAGGACAATTGATGCGCACTTCGGGTGAACTGTATTTAATTGGAAATGGCGCAATCAATTGAGCAAGGGTTTTGCCCGTTGTTTGTAAAATTTCAAACAACCGTAACATCGCATAAATACCATCATCAAACCCAAAATAACGATCAAAAAAGAAAAAATGACAGCTCAACTCTCCACCAATCAAGGCATTGTTTTTCTTCATATATTCTTTGACAATCGCATGGCCAGAAGGAGACATAATTGGCTTTGCGCCCCATTTTATAAGTAGCTCAGATAGACCTTGAGAGCTTTTAATATCAAATACTACTGCACTGCCAAGTTTCTTCATAATTGGTTCGGCAAAAACTGCCAATAATTTATCTCCTGGCAGCAAATACCCATCTTTTGTCATAGCCGCCATACGATCACCATCACCATCAAGACCAATACCAACTTGCGCCTCAGTTTCTTTTAACACACCTTTTACATCCAACATATTCTTTTCTTTTGTTGGGTCGGCCTCGTGATTCGGCATTTCTCCATCCAAGCTGCAATGCAACATATATACATGTGACCAATTCATTTTCTTGATAAGCTCAGGAATTACCACCGAACCAGTTGCATTGCCACAATCAATAACTGCTGATAATTGCATATTTTTTAAATGTACAAACTGTTTTTCCAAAAACTGAATATAAAACTCTAGTAGATTTTTTTCTGCATACTTCCCAGTAACTGAGCGTTCCAGTTTTTTACCGGCTTTATATATACGCAAAATTTCTTGGATTTGCTTACCCCATACCGATTTAGTACCTAAATTAATTTTAATACCATTATATTCTTTTGGATTATGAGAGGCAGTTATCATAAGGCCCGCCTCAACAGGGAGTGTTTCCAGGCCAAAATATAAAACTGGTGAGGGCACAATGCCAATAAAAATCACATCCAGACCAGAATCTAGTAAGGCTTTGCAGACTTTTTCTTTAATTAATGGCGAATGAATGCGCCCATCCATTCCGACCAGTACGCTCTTGAGATTATTATTTTTGTTTGCCAAATAATAAGCGATTGCTCTGGTAGCATCATATACTTGCTCAATTAAAAACTCTGAGCCAACCTTACCGCGAATATCATACTCACGAAAAACAATATCGATCATCCTGTACCTTTTATTCTTTTTTGTATGGTATCAAATTTCATCGATATGCGATAACAAGAATTTTCTTTTTTGTTTTGCTACACTATGAGGATTATAAGCAAAAGAGATACTAATGATTCCATTAAAATTACAACTGAAAAATTTTCTAAGCTATGGTCCACAATTGCAAACAATCGACTTTACTCCGTATCCATTGATTTGTTTATCAGGTAAAAATGGTCATGGCAAATCTGCTCTGCTTGATGCTATTACTTGGGCCATTTGGGGACAAGCACGCAAAACTTCAAATACCTCTAAACCTGATGCCGGGCTCTTGCATTTGGGCCAAACAACGATGCTGGTCATTTTAGATTTTGAATGCAATAGACAAAGATACCGAGTTAAACGTGAATATTTCAAAACCTATGGTAAGCCTTTGGCGCAATTAGAGTTTGGTATCTTTAAAGAGGATAACATTACTTTAGTTCCACTCACTGATAAAACAATTAGAAAGACCCAAGAAAAAGTAATTAAAACCATTAACCTTGATTATGATGCCTTTGCAAATACCGCATTTTTACGCCAAGGACATTCAAATGAATTTTCACAAAAATCCCCTAAGGATCGAAAAGCAATATTAGGTAGAATTTTAGGCTTAGACCAATACGAAGTAGTTCGCAAACTTGCAATGGAAAAAGTCCGACAAGCGGTAAATAAAAAAAATACACTCAGCACTTTTCATGAAAAAATGCTCGGTCAACTTGCAAAAAAAACGCAGATTACCCAATCAAAAAAAGAATTACTAGAAAAAGAAAATCTACTTCTAGCAATAACAAAAAAATTAACAAAAGAAGCCACGGATCTGCAAGCACAAGAAAAAGCAATACAACAAGAACAAAAACAATCTGAAATACTTATGCTTACTCTTGGGCAACAACAAAAAGAACTTACTAACGCAATAAAACAACTTCTAGAAACAAAGACATTATGGAAAAAAGTTCATCATGAAAAAATTTGTGCTAAAAAATATCCTGAACTACTAGAAAAAAAAGCAAAATTAACAACGCAATTGGCATTGCATCACAAAAAGCTAGAGCAATTTTTACAAACAAAAAATGATTATTTACAAAAAAAAGAAAAGCTTCAATTACTTGAGACTAATCATGCAAAGAAAATGGCAATACAACAATCAGAAATTGCTATTGTTATTCAAAATCATGAAATGAGGCAACAATTTTTAGAAAAACAAATTAAGACAATACAGATTAAACTTATAGAACAAAATGCTGAGCTCGTAGAAAAAAAAGTAAAATTAGAAAAAACTATAGCTGAGTCTACTGATTTGCAAAAAAAGACAATGGCAATTACTGGCATTGAAATACAATTTGAGAAAAGAAAAGAAGCATATCAGCGCTGGATTGCTAATGGTAAATATACCCATGAGCAATTAGCACAGTTAGGGCAAAAAAAAGAATTAGTCACAAATGAAAATGCTCCATGCTGCCCACTTTGCGAACAGAATTTATCAGCATCACGAAAGCGATTTTTACAAGACAAATTTACCGGTAACACGAAAGTTCTCTTGCATAAATATACACGATTACAAAAACTTATTTCTCGCATAAAAGCAATATTAGTTGAGCAACATAAAAAGTTAGAAACATGCAGGCAAGACAAACAAAAAATTAATGAACTGAATTTATGTGTCATACAGTTAAAAGAACAAGAAATAATGTTACAAAAAAATATACTGCAGAAACAAAACGAACTTCAGCTTCTTTCAAAACAACTTGTAGAAAATAACAAAGCGTTGGCAAGCAAAAAGAAAAAAGCAGAAAAACAACAACATGATGAGCTAATAAAAAATGAAAATTATCTCAAAGTAGAGCTAAGAGTAAAACAGTACAAAGAGCTATTGCAAAAAGAAACTTTTGATAAAAAAGTAATTGTTAGTACAAAACTAGAACTAGAGGCCATAGAAAAACAGATTGCTAATCAACAATCCTTGCAAGATAAAATTATTCAACAACCAATGCGAAGAAACACAATTAAAAATCTTTGTAAAACATTAAAAGAACAAAAGAGATCTTTGCTTATAAACCAGAAAAAAGCTACGCATTATAATCAATTAGAAAAAAAAGAATCTGCACTACAAAAGGAAAGACTGGCTTTAGCACAAGAAAATAAACAGCACACCATGCAAAAAGAGTTAATGGTGCAGGAAAAAGCCATACTAAATGCACAAGAAAAACAACTTGAAGCAAAGCAAAAAGAACAAAAACAGTTACAAAAAGATCTTAACCAACTAGAAAAAACTGCTGAGGAATATCAAATTATTGCCACCGCCACTAGTAAAGATGGTGTGCAAGCTCTATTAATAGAAGATGCTATTCCAGAAATCGAACATGAAGCAAATGAATTGCTTTCCAAATTAACAGACGGACAAGCACACATAATCATAGAATCATTACGAGACCTGAAAAAAGGTGGCACACGTGAAACATTGGATATACATATTTCCGATACATCTGGTATACGGCCCTATGAATTGTTTTCTGGTGGTGAGGCTTTTAGAATTGATTTTGCCCTTCGGATTGCAATATCAAAATTATTAGCGCGGCGTGCAGGAACTGCCTTGCAAACACTCATCATAGATGAAGGCTTTGGATCCCAAGACGAACAAGGGCTGAGCCTTATAATGGATGCTATATATAAGATACAAGACGATTTTTCCAAAGTTATAATCGTTTCTCACTTGAGTGCGATGAAAGATCAATTCCCTGTTCACTTTGCCGTGTATAAAAATGCAAACGGAAGCCATGTTTCTATAATAGAACAAGGATAAAAAGAACAAAATTGTAAATTTTCACAAAGAAAAAAGTCCTTACAAGAAAGTTTTTTTGTAAGGACTTAGACTAAATAAATAATTCTTAGTAATTTACTCTTTATTGATAATAACCTCATGCACATCATTCATATGCGTTTTAAGAGATTGTTTAATATCAGATTGAAGCAAAGATATTGAGTCGGAACAACCAGCACTTGAGCCATGAATTTGTAGATATACAGTACCGTCTTCAAATTTAGCAAATTGTATATCCCCACCATCCATTTGGATATTGGGCCGAATTTGGTCAAGCACTTGCTCAACTTTTTTTATTCGTTCTTGGTCTGTCATAGGAACTATACCCACTCCAATCTGGCAATAGTTGCCGTATCACTTGTTCTTTTACCCATAGGGATAACACGAGTATAGCCACCTGGACGCTCAATGTAGTTCGGTGCAATTTCTTTGATTAATTTCACTACCGCTTGCTCCTTGTAAGGTAACAATGCTTTAACCCGACGGCGAGTGTTAAAATCATTTCCTTTACGAGCAACGGTAACAACCCGTTCAACAAACCTTTGCAGTTCTTTAATACGAGCTCTTGTAGAAGTTATATGGCCTTCTTCAATTAATAAAATTGCTTGGTTTCTCATTAATGAACGTTTGTGGTCAGGCTTTATATTGAGTTTCTTTTTACCACTTTTATGTCTCATTGTTCTAACCTTTATTTCTCTTGTTCAGCTTTATCTTTAAGTATCTTTTTTAGATCAGATTCTTTAATATCCATTCCAAAAGAAAGACCAAAAGACTTTATGCTATCTTTTACTTCATTCAGAGATTTCCTGCCGAAGTTTTTAATTTTAAGGCCTTCATCTTCTGATAAGTTTACTAATTCAATAATGCGCTTAACACCAGCATTAATCAAGCAGTTATGTGCACGGACAGATAGTTCAAGTTCTTCAATCGGCTTTAATAATAAATCAATTGAAACACCTTTTAAGCCCAATTGCTCTAATTCAATAGGAGACTTTTCTTCTTCTTCGGCTGGTATTTTAGATATTTCATTAAATGGGATTTCAGAACTTGCCAAGAAATGTTCAAGTTGAGTACGCAAAATTGAAACGGCATAATGTAGTGCATCTACTGGGTTATCAGCACCATTTGTATGAATACGCAAAATTAATTTATCATAATCAATATCTTTTCCAACACGCGTTTTTTCAACGTCAAACATCACCCTTGTAATTGGTGAGAACATCGCATCAATAAAAATGCGATTATCTTCTTGTAGGGCTTTATCTACGGGCCATTGTGCAGCTTGATAGCCACGCCCTGTCTCTACAAAAAAAGTTATATCTAACTGGCCACCAGCAGCAACATGGGTAATAACATGATCGTTATTAATCAGTTCCAAGTTGTCATCTGCTTTTATATCTGCAACAGTAGCTTTTCCTTCACCCTTAAATGATAGATGCATTTTGCCTGGCTTACCATCTTTACTTTTAACGACGATTTCTTTGATATTCAAAATCACCTGCATAGCATCTTCTGATACACCAGGGATAGTAGAAAATTCGTTATTTACCCCGTTAATAATAACAGACGTTACCGCTGCGCCTTCAACGCCACCCAGCAAAACTCTACGCAATGCATTACCCAAGGTAATACCAAAACCTGGCTCCAGGGGCTGCGCAATAATTTCACCAAATGTTTCTTTTAATTCTTTCTTATTCCACTGTAATTTAGGAATAGTAAGTGGTCTATAATCGCGTGTCTTACCCATCAATCTCCGCCACCTCTTAAAATATAAATCTATTACTTAGAATATAACTCAACAATTAAATGCTCTTCAATTGGCATCTTTATGTCTGAACGTTCAGGAACACGTAAAATTTTACCGGAATGGCTTTTCTTATCTAATTCCAACCATTCTGGCACCTTAATACCAATATTAAGCCGTTTATCAACAACATTTTCTACAAACGATTTTTTTTCTAAAGCTTTTGGGGCAACAGAAATAACATCACCAACAGAGACCAAATAAGAAGGAGAAAATACCTTTTTACCATTTACCCAAATATGGCCATGAACAATAATCTGACGTGCTTGTTGTCGCGAAGTAGATAATTTTAATCGATATAAAACATTATCCAACCGTCGTTCAAGCAAACTAAGCAAGTTTGACCCTGGTGCACCCGCCATTTTGGTAGCTATATTAAAAAAACGCCCAAACTGTTTTTCACGCATCCCATAAGCATGTTTCACTTTTTGCTTCTCTAAAAGCTGTTTGCCGTATTCAGACATTTTACGAGCACGTTTCCTTTTGTCCCCAGTTGTTTTTGTGGAGGTAGAACGTTTTTCCATAAGTACCTTATTTAATTGTAATAATTTTATACACGTCTCTTTTTTGGAGGACGACAACCATTGTGTGGTAGTGGGGTAACATCACGTAAAACAGAAACATTTAAACCCGCTGCCTGAAGTGATCTAACAACAGAATCACGGCCTGAGCCAGGACCTTGTAGATTTACCTCGACTGTTCTGATACCCATATCTTGCATTTCCTTTGCAAGGCTAGTAGCAATTTGCCCTGCAGCAAATGGAGTTCCCTTACGTGAACCCTTGTAGCCCATTTTCCCTGAGCTTGATCGCAGCAAGACATCACCATCTACGGTAGTAATAGTTACTAACGTATTATTAAATGAAGACTTAACATGCGCTACTGCTGTATCAACTCTTCGCTTTTGTTTTTTAGTTTTTTTCTTATAAGCCATGCAGGTCCTTTACCTTACTTTTTCGTAACTTTACGTTTTAATGAAACTTCAGAACCTTTTTTGCGTGGCCCTTTTCGGGTTCGAGCATTTGTTTTTGTACGTTGTCCCCGTGAAGGCAAACCTCTTTTATGACGCAAGCCTCGATAGCTACCAATCTCTTGAAGTCGCTTAATATTCAGAGTTACTTCTTTTTGCAATTCACCGCCGGTTTTATAACTCTTGGTAACCTCGCGTTGGATTGCAGCAATTTCTTCATCTGACAAATCTTTAACACGCGTACTTAAATCGATCCCAACCCTACCAAGAAGGCTACGAGAAGAGAATAACCCTATCCCAAGAACTTGGGTTAAACCATATTCAATACGTTTATTTAATGGTAAATTAATACCTTCAATTCTTGCCATTTTTTTAACCTTGCCTTTGCTTGTGTCGAGCACTTCGTGTACAAATAACTCGCACAACGCCCTTGCGTTTAATAATTCGACAATTATTACAAATTTTCTTAACTGATGTTTTAACTTTCATAATGAACTCCACTAATTTTTGTATCGAAGAACAATACGGCCACGCGTTAAATCATAAGGAGATAACTCAAGAGCAACGCGATCGCCGGGTAAAATTTTTATATAATGCATCCTCATTTTGCCAGATACATGCCCCAATACTAAATGCCCACCTTCGATTTCAACACGAAACATGGCATTCGGTAATGTTTCTTTTACTATGCCATCCACACGAATAACATCTTCTTTCTTTTTTTTACCTTGAATCACTTATAAATACCTTTATGCTCGTGTTATTACTTTTGGCCCATCTAGGGTAACCACAATTGTATCCTCAACATGAGCTGCCAAACTATTATCACGGGTTTTAACGGTCCAATTATCCTTTTCGACAAAGACACGATAATCACCTAATGTAATCATAGGCTCAATAGCAAAAGCCATACCAACCTGAATTACTGGTCCAGCTCCGGCTTTACCCACATTCAAAATCTCAGGATCTTCATGCATTTGCCTGCCAATACCATGGCCTGCAAAATCACGTACAACACCAAAGCCATGTTTTTCAACTTCTTTCTGAATTGCAGCAGAAATATGACCTATGCGGTTGCCTGGTTTAGCTTGCGCAATCCCCTTATCAAGAGCTTTTTTGGCTACTTCTACTAATTGTAACGCTTTTTTGTCAGGAGTTCCAATAAAATATGCTCGAGCCATATCAGCGCAATAACCACTCCAGGAAGCACAAACATCAACTTTAACCAGATCTCCAGATTTCAAAATAATATGTTTACTTGGTATACCATGAACCACTACCTCATTAACTGATATGCAGCTTACATGAGCATAACCCATATACCCCTTCATCTTTGATTTCAAATCTCGCTTTTTCAGCTCAGATTCAATCAAACAATCAATCTCAAAAGTAGTTATACCAGGCTTTAAAATACCTGATAATAAGCAAAAAACTTCCTGTAATAATTGTCCTGCTCGCTCCATTTTGCGAATCGAGTCTTTATTTTTTATAGCTATCATTTCTTATTCACCTCCACTTTATCCAAGAAATCAGTATAGATTTCTTTAAGTGGCTTATCTACTTGTAATTCTATGATGGGATGCTCTGTATCCTTATAAAAATCAAGCAATTTACTCTCATGAGCATGATAGATCTCAAGGCGCTGTACAATCGATTCTCTGGTATCATCTAATCGCTTGATTAAGGTACCCTGACAAGCATCACAAATACCTTCTTTTTTCGGCGCAAATGCAGAACCTGAAAGCATTGAATACACAGCCTGGCATTCATCGTCCTTACAAATAAACCTCTCACACAATCGATTTATAACTGTTTTTTTAGGAATAACAAAACGAACCACCGTTAATGTCAAATTATCTAAATCCTGAACTAATTGCTCTAAAAGCTCTGCTTGATGCAATGTTCTAGGAAATCCATCAAAAATAATAGAATTATCGCTAATTAAAGCCTGGTCAAACCATTGTTTAACCATAGTCACAATAAGACTATCTGAAACTAGTTTACCAGATTTAATGGCAAAATCTATCTCATTGCCAATTTTCGTCTTTTGTGCAATATGCTTCCTGCACAGATTACCTGTCGATAATTGTTTCCATTTTAACTTTTCTATGCATAGTTGAGATAAAGTGCCCTTTCCCGAACCTGGAGGACCTAGAAATAGTAATACATCCATTTTTTTGCTCAACGCGCCCCCCTACCACGCAATCGGCCAGAGGTTAAGAATCCTTCATATTTATGCTCTATAAGATATGATTCTATTTGTGATGCAGATTCTAAAGCGACACCAACAGCAATTAAAAGTGCTGTACCACTAAGCATAAAAGGTATATAAATAATCCATCGTAACACTGAAGGTGTAATGGCCAAAAATGCTAAATAAAAAGCACCTACTAAGCCAACACGCGTAAGTATATAATTAAAAAATTCTGCAGTTTTACGTCCAGGCCTAATTCCCGGAATAAAACCACCACTTTTTTTAATATTATCTGCTAGTTCTTCAGGATTAAACAATAGTGCAGTATAAAAGAATGAAAAAACAATAATAAGTACGAATAAAACCACTTGCCCCAGTACACCTGTAGTTAAGCTTTCAGCAAATGTTTTAAATATTGGAAACCTAGTTGCAAGCATAGAGGCAACAAATAAAGGCATATTTAATACCATTGATGCAAAAATAACCGGCATAACGCTGGCATTATTAATTTTAAAGGGAATATACGTACTTTGGCCACCATATACACGGTTTCCAACAACCCGACGAGCATATTGAACAGGAATTTTCCGCTGTCCTTTCTCTAAAAAAACAATACAGGCAGTTATACCAACAAAAATTAATAAAATAAGGATTGCAATAACCGTATCAAGATTGCCCTGGCGTACAGCATAAATAGTTTGTCCCAAATATGTTGGAAAGCGAGCAACAATACCGGCAAAGATTATCATAGAACTGCCATTACCAAGACCAAATAATGAAATTTGTTCGCCAAGCCACATTACAAAAACAGCTCCAACCGATAAGGAAAGAATAAATAATAATGTAAAGCTTATCCCAGGAGTAATGATAAGATTTTTTGCATGTAAAAAACCAATCAACGCAAAACTTTGTGCAATACTAAGCACGATTGTTAAATAACGAGTATATTGATTGATAATTTTACGTCCATACTCTCCTTCCTTGAGCAATTGCTCAAAGTAAGGTACAGACATGCCCAAAATCTGCATCATAATAGAGGCACTAATATAAGGACCTATGCCTAATGCAAAAACAGTGCATTGAGTAAGAACACCACCTGAAATTAAATCCAAATAATTTAAAATTCCTCCTAGTGTACCACCTTGAGCTATTAAAGCTTGTAAAGCACTCACATCCACACCAATTACAGGTATTTGAGCACCTAACCGGTATATAATCAAAACACCAAGTGTGAAAAGAACCTTTTTTCGTAATTCGGGAATATTAAAGATATTTAAAAAATTTCTTAATAAGACCACGGCTTCATGACTCCTTTATTAGAATAGCTTTCCCACCCTTGGCTTTAATCGCCTCTAGTGCAGCTTTTGAAAATGCATCTGCAGTAATAGTTACATTTTTCTCTAAAATACCATTACCCAATATTTTTAAAAAGACTCCTTTTTCACCTTTTTTAATATTTATCAGGCCTTTTTCAACCAACACATCTCGATTAATAGAATCACCATCAACAAAATGTTTATTAAGAGCCTCAAGACTTATAATTTTGACATTCTTTTTAAAAGGAATGTTTGTAAACCCACGTTTAGGCAATCTACGATACAAAGGCATCTGACCACCTTCAAAACCAGGACGTACACCACCGCCAGAACGAGCCCGTTGTCCTTTATGCCCTTTTCCAGAAGTACCACCTCTGGAACCACCTCGGCCAATGCGTTTTCTTTTCTTTGTTGTTTTATCCAATTTATGCAGTTGCATTTTTTTCTCCAACAATCTCTCTAATCTTTTTTCCTCGCATTGTTGCCAATTGTCTAGCTGAACGTAATTTAGAAAGCGCGTTCAAGACTGCTTTAACAACATTTTGACGATTTGCGGATCCAACAGATTTAGCTAAAATATCTTTAATGCCTAATGCTTCCATCACAGATCGGACTGCGCCACCAGCAATAACACCAGTACCTTTGGATGCCGGACGAATCTCAACTTTACTTGCTCCGTGGTAACCAACCACTTCATAAGGAATAGTTGCTCCTCGTAGTGAAATTGAAATCAAGTTTTTGCGCGCTTTATTAGTCGCTTTTGCAATTGCTTGAGACACTTCTTTACTTTTACCTAAGCCTATTCCAATATTTCCTTGTTGATCACCAGAAACAACAAACGCTGAAAATGAAAATCTTTTGCCACCTTTAGTAACTTTTGTTACACGGTTCACATTTACAACATAATCAACGAAGGATTTTGCTTTTAATTCAGTTTCTTTTTTATCAGCCATTTTTACCCTTGTCATTAGATCGTCACTCCACCTTCACGCAATCCCTCAGCGAGGGATTTTACGCGACCATGATAAAGATAGGGACCACGATCAAAAACTACTTTTGCAATTCCTTTTGCCTGTGCTTTTTGAGCTAGTTTGAGGCCAACTTGTTTAGCGATTTCTTTTTTATCACCAGACACATCTTTTAATTCAATAGAAGAAGCACTCGCTAGTGTTTGTTGCTTTGCATCATCAATAATTTGTGCATAAATTTGATTTAAACTGCGAAAAATAGACACACGAGGTACTAATGCAGTTTTAAATAATTTATGACGTATGCGAGCTGTTCTCCGCTCACGTTTCTTATGTAATTTTCGTAACAAACTCACGCTTTATCCTACCAATTATTACGAAGTTTTAGTTTTACCAGCTTTACGTACAATTACCTCTCCATCAACCCTGATACCTGTTCCTTTATACGGCTCTGGTTTACGCAGTGTACGAATTTCACTGCAAACACGCCCTACAAGACATTTATCAGAAGATTTGAAAAGTAATTTTTGGCCAGTTTTATCAATATCAACAGTTACATTTTTCGGTAAAGGAAAATCAATTTTATGACTGTAACCAAGGCTAAATACCAACTTATCACCTTGCTTGACAGCTTTGTATCCTAAACCGATAATTTCAACTTTTTTTTCAAATTCTTGGGTGGCGCCTTTTAATTCATTAGCTAACAACGCTCGATGTAGCCCCCAAATGCGATTTACTTCACGCAAACCTTTTTTTGATAAATTTTCTTCTGGCATAAGATAAAGTTTTTTTTCTTTTATCTCAGCTTTTATTTCAGCTGGTAAAATATACAAACCAGAAGTCTTTTTACCTTTATAATGTATTTCTTTTTCTTTGACATCAACTTGTAAATCAGTAATGTCTATTGGTTTTCTACCAACTTTTGACATCTTTTTCCTTTACCACACTGCACAAATAACTTCGCCACCAATACCAAGCTTTTTAGCTTGTAAATGCGACATTATACCTTGACTAGTTGACACAATAGACAAACCAAGACCACCAATAATAGGATCAATCTTGTTGGCCCCTTTATATTTGCGTCGGCCCGATTTACTTATTCTCTTAATTTCGTGAATTACCGATTCACCAGCATGATATTTTAAATGAACTTTTAGTTCTTTTTTAACTGCATCAGGCTTTTCAATAACTTCAAAATCACGGATGAAACCTTCATTTTTCAAGATCCCAGCCATCTCAGCCTTCATTTTCGAATAAGGTGCACTAACGGCGGCTTTAGAAGCACTAATGCCATTTCTGATTATCGTTAAAAAATTACTTATTGTATCTACTGACATTGTCTATTCCTTACCAACTTGTCTTCTTAACACCCGGCAATAAACCTTCTAGGGCATTTTTTCTAAAGCAAATACGACACATCATAAATTTTCTCATATAGCCGCGTGGACGCCCACACAATTTACAACGGCTATAAACTCGTACTGCAAATTTAGGTTCACGTTTAGATTTTTCTATTAATGCCTTTTTGGCCATTAGTATCCTTACTTATCTTTTTTAAAGGGAAATCCGAGTCCTTTTAACAATGCAAATGCTTGATTATCAGTTTTTGCAGTTGTGTGGAAAGTAATATTAAACCCCTGTTTCAAATTTTTTGCTTCATCAAAATCTACTTCTGGAAAAATAGTCCATTCCTTAATGCCAAGGTTATAATTCCCACGGCTATCAAGTTTTGTCTTTATTCCTTGAAAATCTCGCATTGTTGGAAGAGCAACTGATATCAAACGATCAATAAACTCATACATTTTATTGCCACGCAGAGTAACTTTTACTCCAATTGGCATACCTTCTCGGAGCTTAAATGCAGCAATTGATTTACGAGCTTTTGTTTTTACTGGAGCTTGTCCAGAAACTTTTTTTACCACATTAATTACTGCTAACAATGCTTTACTATCGCTAACTGCATTTTTTACACCAACATTCAGAACGACTTTTTCCAGTCTTGGCACTTCCATAATATTCGAAAGACCAAGCTCTTTATGTAATCCTGTACGAAGCTTATTAATATATAATTCTTTTAGCCGAGGCGCTTCCATCTTAATCCTCAAAATATCTCTTTGCAGCTATTACAAATACGTACACGCTTACCGGTAGCTAGCAGCTTACTAGCAACTCTAGTAGGTTTCTTACAAGAAGAACAAACTGGCATTACTTTAGAAGCATTTAAATAACTTTCTTCTTTTTTAATTCCAGAAACCTCGCCTTGGCGTTTGGCCTTCACATGGCGAGTTTTAATCGCTAGACCCTTTACCATAACTTTACCTTTTTTAGGCAAAATTGCAATAACCGAACCTTGTTTACCTTTATCTTTTCCTGCAATCGCAATTACTGTATCATTTTTGCGAATTCTTGCTACCATTTGCGTCCCCTTACAAAACTTCTGGTGCCAATGAAATTATTTTACTATAGCCTCGAGCTCGAAGCTCTCGTGCTACAGGCCCAAAGATCCGAGTAGCTAGTGGCTCTTTATCCTTAATGATAACGGCAGCATTGTCGCCAAAACGAATATAACTTCCGTCAGGACGTCTGGTTTCTTTTCTTGCCCTAACAAGAACGGCCTCGACAACTTCACCTTTTTTAACGCTACCACCCGGCATTGCCTTCTTAACAGAACATTTAATTCTATCACCTACATAGGCAAATCTTTTACGAGTACTACCTATTACTTGAATACATTGCAATAGCTTTGCACCGGTGTTATCTGCTACTTGTAAGTAAGATTCTTTTTGAATCATAATTATGCCTTAACTATTATTTACAACCTTTTCTAAAACCTTTGCTAAATACATATATTTGGTTTTAGATACAGGTTTTCCTTCATAAAATTCAATTTGATCCCCAGTTTTAGCTTTACTTTCAGGATCATGCACTTTAAATTTTCTTTTTTTGCGTATAACTTTTTCAAAGCGTGGATGTATGTAGGTTCGCATAGACTCAACCACAACAGTTTTATCCATTTTATCCGATACTACAACGCCCATACGCAAACGTTTTGGTTGTTTTTGTTCTTTATTCATTTATAACCTCTATCTTATCATTGATTTGATTAAGAAAAGTTAAAACACGGGCAATATTACGTCTTAACTTTGTAAACTGTGAATAATCTTTAACGTGAGCTGTGGCAGAGTTAAGGTGTGCGCCAAACAACTCACGACGATAACTAGCTAATTGCTCGGTTAACTCTTTTTTGCTCATTTGAGATAATTTCTTTTTTTGTTCACTTACTTTCATTTTCAGCTCTTATTAACTTTTTCTTTTAAAATAAACTTTGTTTTCATCGGCAATTTATACTGAACAGACTTTAGAATTTCACGAGCTTCTTCTTCAGAAAAACCTGCAATCTCACAAATAATTCGTTCTCTTTTTACCACAGCAGCCCAAAATTCTGGCGCACCCTTACCTTTACCCATACGTGTTTCAGCAGGTTTTTTGGTAATAGGCTTATCAGGAAAAACGCGCAACCACATTTTACCAACCTTCTTCATTCGACGTGATAATGAAACACGCATTGCTTCAATTTGCGCAGCCGATAACCAAACAGGCTCTACAGCTCGCAAGCCATATTCACCAAACGCCAGTGTTAAAGCGCCCTTAGATCGGCCTTTCATGTTTCCACGCTGAACTTTCCGATATTTAACTTTCTTTGGCATCAACATGTTTATGCTCTTTCTTTCTTATGCTTGTTGAAACTCACCACGACATATCCACACTTTTACGCCAATAATACCGTATGTTGTATGAGCTTCCGCAAAACCATAATCAACATCAGATCTAAGTGTATGTAAAGGAACAGATCCAATACGTGTCCACTCTTTTCTAGCAATTTCAGCCCCATTTAAACGGCCGGATACACAGATTTTAATACCTTTTGCTCCAGCTCGCATTGAGGTAGAAGCGGATCTTTTCATTGTTTTCTTATAACTCACTCGACGTTCTAATTGCTCAGCAATGCTTTTTGCAATTAAAGTAGCGTCAAGCTCAGGGTTTTTTACTTCTTGAACCGAAATTTCAACACCAGGCTTTCCTAATTGCTTGGAAAGTGCTGTTCTTAATGATTCAATTTCTTGACCTTTTTTTCCAATTACTACTCCGGGACGCGCTGAGTGTATAATCACTCGAATATTGTCACCAGCTTTTTCAATTTCAACTCGAGCTACTTCAGCATGTTTTAATGCTCTACTTAAGTATTTTCTTATTTTTAAATCTTCTAATAATTGTTTACCATAGGAATCACGCGCAAACCAGCGAGCATCCCAATCACGATAAATACCTAACCTAAACCCTTTTGGGTGAACCTTTTGTCCCATTCTATTCCTTTAACTTTCCAATAGGCTCTAAAATTACTCGAACATGACTTGTGCGCTTACGGTAAACATTGGAACGCCCCATTGCACCAGGTTTAAAGTATTTAGACATTGGTCCTTCATCGACGCGAATCTCTTTAATGCGTAAATTTTCTAACTCAATATTTTCTTTATTTTTTGCATTTGCTACTGCCGATTCAATAACCTTCTTAATTGGAGCTACTCGCTTAGTAGCATAAGTAGACAACCATCCAAGAACAAATGGGATTGGCTTGCCACGAACTACATCTGCAATTGGGCGCAGCTTAGTGGGCGAAAATCGTAGATATTTTGCCAGTGAAACAAATTCCATTCTTAAAACCTTATACCTTACTTAATTATTTTGGGGCTAATACCTTTAAATGTACCTAAAATAACCCTTATTGACAAATTATTTTTTAGCTGCGCCAGATTGACGTTGACCACTATGTAATTTAAAGGTGCGCGTTAAAGAAAACTCACCTAAGTGGTGACCCACCATATTTTCTGTTACAAACACATTTATAAATTTTCTACCATTGTGTACCGCAAAAGTAAGACCAACAAAATCTGGTGTAATTAGACTGCGTCTGGACCACGTTTTAATTACATCACGCTTGCCACTTTCTTTTACTTTTTTAACCTTCTTTAGCAAAGATTCCTGGACATATGGCCCTTTTTTAGTCGATCTTGCCATAATTATTCACCTATTTCTTTTTTCTACGTTTTAAAATCAATGTATCAGAACGTTTTTTTCTTCTGGTCCTTGTACCTTTTGCTCCCTTACCCGTTGGAGATACTGGATGAGAACCGGACTTAGAACGTCCTTCACCACCACCATGTGGGTGATCAACAGGGTTCATTGCCATGCCACGAACAGAAGGACGAAATCCTTTATGTCTACGACGACCGGCTTTTCCCCAGGAAATATTTTTAAATGCCGCGGTACCAAGAACACCTATCGTTGCCCAAGAATTGATCGGTATCATACGAACTTCACCTGAAGGAACTTTTAACGTTGCATATTTATCATCTTTAGATACCAATTGGGCAGAGGTTCCTGCACTACGTGCAATTTTGCCACCTGATCCTGGTCTGAGTTCAATATTATGTACAATAAAACCGACCGGAATGTTTTTTAATGGCATTGCATTACCAACTTTAGCCTCAGCATTCTCAGAAGAAATTACGGGGCTTCCCACTTGCAAAGTTTCCGGCAATAACATATACGCTTTTGCACCATTTTCATACACAACTAATCCAATTCGAACATTGCGATTTGGATCATATTCGACTGTTGTCACTTGACCTGGCACATCTCTAATTGATCTTTTAAAATCAATAATTCGATATTTGCGACTTGCGCCACCACCACGATGTCTGACCGTAATTCGGCCATAAACATTCCTGCCTCCTTTTTTACGAAGTCCACGAACTAGCCGTTTTAAAGGCTTTGTTGTTGTAACATCCTTGGAATCCAAAACAGACTGAAACCGCTGTGCCGAGCTTCGTGGTTTTCTTTTTTGTACTTTCATAATATTTATCTTTCAATTTTTGCTTCAGTAGGGATTTTCACGCCCGATTGATCTATTAGATCCAATGAATACCCCTCAGCTAAGGTAACTATAGCTTTTTTTTGTTTTTTTCCCGTTACTGTGAGATTACGAACACGTTTGTTTTTACCTTGACGGATTAAAACGTGAACTTTATCAACTTTCACATCAAATAGTTTTTCAAGTGCTTCTTTAATCATTGACTTATTGGCCATCGGATGAACTTTTAAAACTAATTTATTTTCTTCTTTATTTAATTTGTAAGCTTTATCAGAAACAACGGGTCCCTGAATCACATTGTAAATACTTAAGTCCATTGTTCCACCATTTTTTTAAATTGATCAAAATCCTTCTTAAGCACAACCCAACTATCCGCATTCAACAAATCATATGCATTACACTGATCGAAGAAAAGTAACTGAACGTTAGGTAAATTAACGAATGAAGCATAGGTCAATACATCGCCACGAGGAATAAATAATACAATTTTTTTAGTATGCAATTCAGCAGCTTTTAGTAAAGAATAGGCTTGTGAAGTTTTTGGAACATCTCCCATTATTTGCCCTTCAAGGACAAATAATGAATTATCTTTAACACGACTATGAAGTAACTTTTCAAAAACTTTTTTTCTCACCTTGCTTGGCAAAGTAAGCTTGCGAACTCGTGGTTGTGGACCAAAAATAACACCACCACCACGCCACAATGGAGAACGAGATGTTCCGGCACGCGCACGACCAGTACCTTTTTGCTTAAATGGCTTTTTACCAGTTCGAGCAACATCGGCTCTACCTTTAACCTTTACCGTACCTTGCCGCCAGTTTTGTAACAATGTTCTGATCCATGTTGAAACAGCTTTTGTTGAAATTGGCTTTTCCAATGGCTTTACACCTAGTTCTTCTAAAGAAACTGCATAAATTGGCTTACTTGCCTGTGTATTTGCTTTTTGAGCACTCATTTTATAACCTATCGCTTCGATTTGCGAATAAATACTAATGTCCCGGTTTTACCTGGTATTGAACCTTTAACTAACATGATGTGTGGTTCAACATCAGCTTCTATAACTTCTAAGTTTCTCATCATTCGTTGCACGCCACCCATGCGACCAGGTAATTTCTTACCCTTAATAACTCGGCCACAAGCAGTCATAAAACCAATTGATCCCGGTGCGCGACCAAAAGACGAACCATGTGAAGCAGGACCACCAGAAAAACCATGTCTTCTAATTACACCCGCAAAACCACAACCTTTTGTTACACCAGAAACGTCAACCTCTGCACCCGCAGCAATTATATCTTTGGTAACTTTAAAAGGTTTACCAATTGTATAATTTGCCAAATCTTGCTCATCTGCTTTAATTTCGCGAATAAAATCAAAATACGTAGTAAGTTTTTTTAACCATTGTAAAGAAAATGGTTTATCAACATACCGGTCCTTTAAGCGACCTACTTGGATAGCAGTATAACCATCACTTTCTTTAGTTTTTATTCCCGTTACATACCAATGAGATACATCAAGTACTGTAACAGGAACAACTTTGTCTTTTGAAAAAACTTGTGTCATTCCTATTTTCTTACCCCAAATCCCAATAACCATGATGAATGACCTTTCTATTTAATCTCAACATCAACGCCAGATGAAATATTTAGCTTCATCAAGGCATCCATCGTCTGATCAGATGGAGCAACAATATCCATAATTCGACGATGAGTTGTTAATTCAAACTGTTCTCGTGATTTTTTATCTACATGTGGAGAACGTAACACGGTGAAACATTGTTTCTTATTTGGTAATGGAACAGGCCCTACAATCTTGGAACCTGTTCTTTTTACCGTCGAAACAATTTGCTTTACTGCTTTATCCAGTAATTGATGATCATACGATTTTAATGTTAAGCGTATTTTTTGCTTTTTCATCGACTTTGTGCCCTTATTCAACGATTTCAGTTACAACACCAGAGCCAACAGTACGACCACCTTCACGTATAGCAAAGCGAAGTTCTTTTTCCATTGCGATTGGTGAAATTAAATCAATGTCAACCGCAACGTTATCACCTGGCATAACCATTTCACGATCCTTAGGCAAAGTAACGATGCCAGTTACATCTGTTGTTCTAAAGTAAAATTGTGGACGATAACCACTGAAGAATGGACTATGACGGCCACCTTCTTCTTTTGTAAGAACATAAATTTTAGCTTTAAATTTCTTATGTGGTTTAATAGTCCCTGGTTTGGCAACAACCATACCACGTTCAATATCTTTTTTCTCGATACCACGTAGTAATAATCCAACGTTCTCACCAGCTCGGCCTTCATCCATTGTTTTTCGGAACATTTCAACACCAGTTACGGTCGTTTGCTGTAATTTACCAAAACCAACTATTTCAACCTTATCACCAGTTTTTACAATTCCCTGATCAATACGTCCTGTAGCTACAGTACCACGGCCTTGAATTGTGAAAACTCCTTCAACTGGCATCAAGAAAGGTTTATCAAGGGCACGAACGGGTTCTGGAATCGCTTCATCAACTGCTTTCATCAATCGATCTATTGCTTGAGAACCGATTTCACTTTCCTCACCCTCAAGTGCTTTGAGTGCTGAACCTTTGATAATAGGAATGGTATCACCTGGAAAATCATACTTACTCAGTAACTCGCGAATTTCCTCTTCAACCATTTCAATCATGTCTGGATCATCAACCATGTCGACTTTATTCAAGAAAACAACCAATGCAGGAACGTTAACGTTTTTTGCTAAAACGATATGTTCTCGAGTTTGAGGCATCGCACCATCAGCAGCCGATACAACCAAAATCGCACCATCCATTTGCGCCGCACCAGTAATCATATTTTTTACATAGTCAGCGTGACCAGGACAGTCAACATGGGCATAGTGACGATTATCTGTTTCATACTCAACATGAGAAGCAGAAATGGTAATACCTCGTTGTTTTTCTTCAGGAGCATTATCAATTTCATCAAATTTTTTGAATTCTGCTTTACCTTTACCCGCAAGGTTTTTGGTAATTGCAGCGGTCAATGTTGTTTTACCATGGTCAACGTGACCAATGGTACCAATATTCATGTGTGGCTTATCGCGTTTATAAATATCTCTTGCCATGAGATCTCCTAACAGTTACTAATTATATCTTTATTTCTTTTCAGCTATTGCATCTTGCACATTTTTGGGCACTTCGCGGTAACACTCAAATTCCATTGAATAACTTGCGCGACCTTTGGTCATTGAACGTAAATCAGTTGCATATCCAAACATTTCACCTAGTGGAACTTCAGCAGTAATTTCTTGCTTTGTCCCATCATTTTCCATGCCTGATATGCGTCCTCGTCTTGAATTTAAATCCCCCATTACATCACCCATGTTTTCTTCTGGTGTCTCCACAACCACCTTCATAACTGGTTCCAAAAGAACCGGGGATGCCTGATTCATACCAGATTTAAATGCCATTGAACCAGCAATTTTAAATGCGAGCTCAGAAGAATCAACATCATGGTAAGAACCATCAAAAAGGGTTACCTTACAATCCACTACCGGAAAACCAGCTATAACACCGGAAGTAAGAGCTTCTTTTATACCTTTTTCAACGCCAGATATAAATTCACGTGGAATTGCACCACCTTTAATAGCGTTTATAAATTCAAAATCTGAACCACGGCCTAAAGGCTCAATCTTAATCCAAACATGTCCATATTGACCACGGCCACCAGATTGTTTGATATATTTACCTTCAACCTCAATTGGTTTCTTCATCGTTTCTTTATAAGCAACTTGCAATTTACCTTGAGTTAAATCTAATTTATGCTCACGTTTTAAACGATCTACAATAATCTCTAAGTGAAGTTCACCCATTCCACGAATAACCGTTTGGCCAATCTCTTTATCATAAGTAAACTGAAAAGATGGATCTTCTTGCATCATTTTCTTCAAAGACAATACCATTTTTTCATAATCAGCTTTTTTATTTGGTTCAATAGAGGTTGAAATAACTGGATTAGGTATCGTAATAGATTCAAGCAGTAATGGTTTATTTTTATCACCATATAACGTATCGCCAGTAGTAACATCTTTTATACCAACTACCGCACAAATATCACCCGCATGAGCCGTTTTAATTTCTTCACGTTTATTTGAATGCATTTTTAAAATACGACTTACACGCTCTTTAGAACCAGTACGAACATCAAAAACATAAGAACCTGCATCTAGTTTCCCAGAATAAACTCGTATATAAGTCAACATACCAACAAATGGGTCTGTTACAATCTTAAAAGCTAACGCATAAAAAGGAGCATTAATATCTGCAGAAACATTTTCTACTTTATCTGTTCCCGGGACAATACCTTCCATAGGCGGAACATCCAATGGGGATGGCAAATAATCGATTACTCCATCCAAAAGCAACTGCACACCTTTATTTTTGAAAGCAGTACCACCATAGGCAGGAACTACCTTGAGGTTAATAACGCCCTTACGCAAAGCCTTTTTTACTTCCTGAATACTTAATTCTTTACCGTCAAGGTATCTTTCTTCAAGTTCAGAATCAAAATCACAAGCAGCCTCAATAATCTGTGTTCTTAATTTCTCAATCTTATCTTTATATTCAGCAGGAGGATCTGACCATGTGACTTCAGAGCCTTTCTCACCTGAAAAAGTTGCCATTTTGCGAGTGAGAATATCAATAAGACCATGAAAATTTTCTGCATTACCAACTTGAATTTGCATTGGTATAACATTAGCACCTAATTTGGTACGAATATCTTTTACAACTTTATCTAAATCGGCACCGACGCGATCTAGTTTATTAACAAAAATAATACGTGGTACCTTATAACGATTTGCTTGTCGCCACACCGTTTCAGATTGTGGCTGAACACCATCAACGCCAGAGAAAACTCCAATCATTCCATCTAAAACACGTAATGAACGTTCTACTTCGATGGTGAAATCAACGTGTCCAGGCGTATCAATAATATTAATTTGATAGTCTTTCCAAAAACATGTTGTTGCCGCGGAGGTAATGGTAATACCACGCTCTTGCTCTTGCGCCATCCAGTCCATGATCGCTTCACCTTCATGAACCTCACCAATTTTATGTGAAATGCCAGTATAAAACAAAATACGTTCAGTTACCGTAGTTTTTCCGGCATCAATATGAGCAGCAATACCAATGTTTCTATAATCTTTTAATGGGGTACTCATGCGATCCTCACTTACCAAGCAAAATGAGCAAAGGCCCTATTTGCCTCAGCCATTCTATGGACATCTGTTTTTTTCTTTATTGCGCCACCTCTCCCTTCACTTGCATCTAACAATTCACGAGCTATACGCTTGCCCATTGTTTTATCTGGCCTTGAAGCTGCTGCATTTATTAACCAACGAAACGCAAGTGACAGACCACGGTCTTCTTTAACTGGCACAGGAATCTGATAAACACTTCCACCAACTCGGCGAGAACGAACCTCAACTACTGGAATAATTTGTGTAAATGCTTTTTGGAAAAGAACTAATGCTTTTTCCTTATCACCATTAGTTTTTTTAATTAACTCATCTATGGCACCATATACAATCTTGCGTGCAGTGTTTTTTTTACCTCTCCACATGATGACATTAGTGAATTTTTCTAACAATTCTGATCCATATACTGGATCAATAGTTACTATATTTTTTCTCTTAAATTCTCTTTTACGCCGAGGCATAGATTATCCTTTAGGTTTTTTTGCGCCATATAATGAGCGAGACTGTTTTCTGTTTTCTACCCCAGCTGTATCTAACGCACCACGAACTATATGGTATTTAACACCAGGCAAATCTTTAACCTTTCCTCCACGCACTAAAACAACTGAGTGTTCTTGCAAATTATGGCCTTCACCTGGAATATAGGCGGTCACTTCAATACCGGTTGAAAGTTTGACACGAGCAACTTTTCTAAGTGCTGAATTAGGCTTTTTTGGGGTTACCGTAAACACACGAGTACATACCCCTCTTGCCTGAGGAGCCCCTTTAAGAGCTGGACTTTTAGTTTTAGCTTTCATTTGCTTTCTTTTTTTACGAGAAAGTTGTGTAATCGTGGGCATCCTAACCTTTTCCTGGTTTAAAATTATTACATTTGAGACAAAATAGAAAGAACGTCACAAAACGCTATATTTATTTTACCCTTTTTATTAATTTTTTCAAGTAATTAATGAGCAAAAGCACCCATATTTCACAAAAAAACAGCTTTTTTATGATTTTAGGTATTTCTATATCTCATTACAAATACCTAATTTTTAGACTTTTAGCAACCAAAAAATTGTTCAGATGGCCACCAAACATGGACTTTCTATCCTTTTAACTGTACTTTGATCCCAAATATTTACTTACTTTTTAGTCCTCTACACAAGGAGTTATTCATTATGAGCGACATCTTATCTCTATCAATTTTTTTTAAAAAAATATTCATAATCGCTATAGGAATTTTTGGTATCGGTTTTTTGATAGGATTTCATGAACTAGGACACTTTCTCTTTGCCAAGCTGTTTAATGTAAAGGTTCCCAGCTTCTCCATAGGGTTTGGCCCTACTTTAATCAAAAAAAAGATTGGTGAGACCACCTTTTCAATTAGCGCGATTCCTCTTGGGGGCTATGTTGAGATGGCCGGATCACCAGAAGTTGGCCAAGGAGAACAAAAAGAAGCCTATCGTAGTGATGATCGTTCAATAGCATCAAAACCATATTGGCAAAAAATGTGCATCATTTTAGGTGGTATACTATTCAATTTAATTTTTGCCTATTTTGTTTTTATTGCTCTTGCTATGGCAGGACTTCCTAAAACAAGAGTTTTACCGATTATTGAATCAGTACAAGAAGGTGGACCGGCAAAAGCCGCTGATCTATGCCCGGGAGACCTTATCTGTTTCATTAATGGAACTCAAATTAATAATACTGAAGAAAACGCATTTAAACCGCGCTTCTTGCAAGAAATCACTTCCTCTCCCGGCAAAACTATTAACCTAACTATCGAACGTGACGGACAACGTAAAGATATTCAAGTAACACTTGGCTCAACATCATTATTTGGCCAAGAAAAAGGTACTATCGGCGTATTTTTCAAAACAGTGGATATGCCAAGAATGTCTTTTGGAAAAGCAATAAAAACTGGTATTTGGTTAGCAAATCGCAACATCGTTGGCACCATTAAAGCTTTTACGCATATTTTCAGCAAAGGTGATGTCAGTAAGATGGGTGGGCCGCTTTTGATTATTTCAGAAACAATTAAAAGTGCGCATCACGGCTTGAAAATGTTTTTATTATTCTTGGCTATTATCAGTATTAACTTAGCTATATTAAATCTTATCCCGCTGCCAGTCTTAGATGGGGGTAGAATGTTATATTACACAATTGAGGCAATAACAGGCCGGCCATTATCAGAGAGTATCCAACAAACAATAGATATTGTAACAGTTGTATTACTGCTTGGGCTTGTCGCCTTTTTAACGGTAAAAGATATTGGTAGAATGGGCTTTATAAAACATGTGACAAGTTATTTTAAAAAGTAAATTATTTAGAAGCAAAAAAAGAGCCGGGAATAAACCCGGCTCTTTTTTTTGCAAACTATTTTTTTGCGGCTTGTGCTTTATGAGGATGCTTATCTTCTGGATACACTTTTAATTTTTTTATGATTTGTCGGCTTAGCTTATTTTTTGGTAACATGCGTTGCACCGCAAGTTCAATAATTCGCTCTGGGAATGTTTCTCGCATTTTCTCTGCAGTTGTTTCTTTATAACCACCGATCCAACCAGTGTAGCGATCATAGATTTTTTTCTTCCATTTATCACCGGTTAGCTTAACATCTTTAGCGTTGATTATAACAACATAATCACCGACATCAGTATGAGGAGTATATTCTGGCTTATCTTTGCCACGAAGTATATCTGCAACTCGTGTTGCCAAACGACCAAGAACTTGGTCTTTTGCATCAATGACACGCCATTTTGGCTTTTGGTCTTCTTTTCTTTTAAAAAAGGCTTTATTCATTTCCATCCGGAAATCCTTGTAATAATCTATTAATTATGCCTGAAATCTTTTGAACGGGACATTAATACTTTAAGAAAAATTTAACCAATGGTCAAATTTCCCCTTACTTTTAGGATTATTGCATTGACAAAAAACACCCTCCAATGGTATAAATTACTATATTTAGCTTTAAAAAGAGGTATTTTATGCACACCAGTTGGATGGTCTTAGTACCCCCTGTTTTAGTATTAATAAGTGCTTATTACACAAAAAAACTAAATCCTTCGCTTTTTTTAGGAGTAGTATCTGCAGGGCTTATTGCCACCAATTTCTCCGTCACTAAGGCTATTTCTTTAATTAGTTGGCGTTTTTATGACCAAGATCTTGATACAGTGTATATGTATTTCTTCCTTCTGAGTGTTGGTATAATAGTTATATTAATCAGTAAAACCGGTGGTGCTCAGGCATTTGCCAACACACTCAAAAAACGGCTAAGTACAAAAAAAGCCGTTGAGTCTGCTTCTGTAAGCCTTTCCCTACTATTAGGGATAGATGATTATTTAAGCGCTTTGACCACTGGGCATGTTATGCGCAATTTAACTGATAAAATGCACATTCCACGAGTAAAATTGGCCTATCTAATTCATGCTCTTGCCGGGCCATTGGTTATTTTAGTTCCAGTATCAAGCTGGACTGCTATGATCAACAATCAACTTGATATTTCAGGAATACAAGCAAGTATATACCCTACTACCCGTATTTTAGCTGACCCCTATTATATTTATTTACACTCGATTCCGTTCATATTTTATTCTTTATTTACTCTTTTTACGGTCTGGTTCATAGTCCGTAAAAGAATTTCATTTGGCCCAATGAAACAATTTGAAGATATTGCAACAAAAACGGGTGATGTGCATGGTGAAAAAGAACCCCCAACCCACTCTATTAAGCCATCAGGAAACGGCACTTTAGCAGATTTATTAGTACCAATTGGCATACTTATTACCACGGTTTTTATTGGTATACCCTGGTCAGGAGGATTTCATCCCTTTTCTAACAAGATATCTTTGCTGGATGCATTTAAAAATAATACACAAATTTTTTTAGTTCTATTTATTGCTGGTTTATTAACACTCCTAGTAAGTTTTTTATTTGCGTTACTTCGTCATAAAATCACCGTATCTTCAATTCCGCTTTCTGTTTGGCAAGGAACCAAACTAATGTGGCCAGCAGTCCTCATGTTGTTTTTAGCCTCAACTCTAGGCATTATGATACGAGTAGATTTATCCGCAGGTCTTTATTTGGCTCAACTATTGCAGGGGGTGGTAACTATAAGCTGGTTGCCAATATTGTTTTTTGTAATCGCTACTGTAACGGCTCTAATTACTGGTTCTGCATGGGGAACCATCGCATTGCTTTTGCCAATCGGGATTCCAACCATAGTTGAACTTTCTGGCCTGCCAACGCCAATTGACCCTGCTTTATTACCGATATTATTCCCTTTATTGGGAGCAATATTTTCTGGCGCTGTATGTGGGGATCAATTATCACCAATATCAGAAACAACCATAATGGCAGCCACCAGCACCGGTAGTTATGCTATTGATCATACTATCACCCAAGCACCTTATGCATTTGCACCACTTATTGCAACCTGTTTAGCATTCATTTGTGCAGGGTTTTTATCCAGTTATGGCTTTATTGCGTTTATAATTCCACTAGTTTTGGGAATTATAATTAATGGCCTAATACTCTTGTTACAAAATAGACCCAGTTGACGAGGACAGCTAAAATAAATACCATATAGAAATATGGAGGATCAAACTATGAAAAAATCTATTATTTTTTCTGCATTTCTACTGTTTTCATCTCAATTACACTCGATGCAAATAAGCCCATCGCCGGAAATGGTTAATTCATTAACTAATATTATTAAAACAAGTGGAATAACCGCAGTAGGAATTGTGGGAGCTACAACCGGCTTTTATCTTATTGCCAATGGATGGAAAAAGGCTTTTTTAGATGAAGATAAAAAAAGAAAAAGCTTCTATAACAATAATATAACTAAGGGACTTTTTTCCACATCTTGTGGCGTGCTTACCACGATTGCAAGCACCTATTTGATTTTAAAAAGTAATCACTTGGCAGAATATTATTCATAATCATCATTCGAATGATTGTTGTACCATTTGTTCAATTTCTTCAGGTTTTTTTGGTAAGTGCTCACTCAAACAAATAGCCCCGTCCTTGGTTATCCAGTAATCATCTTCAATGCGAACACCAAGACTTTCCTCAGGAATATAGATACCCGGTTCAATCGTAATTACATCACCCACCTGTAAAGGCTTGGTATAATCACCTACATCATGCACATCCATGCCCAAAAAATGACCTATGCCATGATTAAAGTATTGGCCATAGCCCTTCTCGTCCAAATATTTTTTAGCAAGCGCATGGAGCGATTTTGATGGGTCCTTTGGATTTTTAATCCACATGCCTGGTTTTGCCATACTGGCAATATACTCTTGGGTTTCAAGAACTAAATTATAAATTTCCTTTTGTCGCTCAGTAAATGTACCTGAAGCAGGATACGTTCTTGTTATATCGGCATTGTAATAATCAAACTCAGCACCAATATCAACTACAACCAACTCACCAGATTGAATTGTATCTGCACTAGCATAATGATGCAAAGTGGTACTGTTTTTCCCACTTGCTACAATAGTTGGAAAACCTACACGTGCACCAGAACCAATCATAATATATTCCAAACTTGCGCGCACTTCGGCTTCTGTAGCACCTGGTTTTATCGCCTGAGCCGCAGCTTGTTGGGCCATAATGGTAATATCAATTGCATGATAAAGACTTTCTATATCACGCATCGATTTGGTACGGCGCATAGATTCTAAAAAGGAGGAAATATCAACTATATTTTCTTGTAATCCAGGAACGAATCGTTGCAGCCTCTCAAGTAGTAAGCGTTGTTGAGCATAAGCAGAGCCACTTTTGGGGAATAACGTCATAAGAGTACCACCGTCTTCAATAGTTTCTATCAAAATATCAAGTAATACTTCATATTCTTCACGCTCAAAAAATGGATGGAGAGAAAATCCAGAACATTCTTTACCGAGCGGCAAAACTTTTTCAAATCCAAGCAAATAAGCGTTCTCTGGGTCCAGCTCAGCAGGAGTCCGCATCCATTTAGAGCGCGCTTCATAACAGTTTGGATAAAATAACATTGCATTTCCTTCCAAATCCATCATGAGAACGGCACCCGGTTCTTCAAGACCAGTTAAATAATAAAAAGAACTATCTTGACGAAATACAGAACGGTCATCTTCAAATCCTGCAAAAAGCAATATGCGCACGGGTGATTGCTGGTTCTGATATTGTCCTTTGATTTTTTGTACAAAATTTTTCCGACGTGTGATAAATTCTGAATAATCTTTAATGTCTTGTTTGTTTGCCATAATCAATCCTGTCATACAGAACAAAAGGAATCGGTCGTACCCCATTTAAAATGGCCTTCGTTCTGCAATTGCTTTATATACGGTTACTCGGTCAATGGATTCCAAAGATGAACCAACTGGAATACCACGCGCCAAGCATGAAATTTTAATATTTTTATCTTTTATTTTTTTTGCGATGTATGTCGCTGTTGCTTCACCCTCGGGCGTTTGATTGGTAGCTAATATTATTTCTGTAACATTATGAGTTACCACCCGTGCCACCAAAGGCTCTATAGTCAGGTCATCTGGACCAATGCCATCTAATGGACAAATGACCCCTGTCAGCACGTGATAAACACCGTCATATGCACCTGTTTTTTCGATTGCTAACATATCATGCCAGGATTCCACTACACATACAAGATCTTGTATTCTTCTATGGTTATCACAAAATGTACATTGCCTGTCTCTTTCTTTCCATACAAAACAAACTGAACAATGCAGTACTTGCTGATTTGCTTCTTGCAAAATAGTACAAAATTGCTGCAAATGCTTTTGGTCCATTTGCAAGAAATAAGAAGTTACTCGGAACAAATTTTTTGAAGCCAAATAAGGCACTTGCTGCAACAGCTTTATAAGCTTTGTTACCGTTGGTAAATTATGCAGCATATTACGCCCTAGAAAATCGTTTTTGTAGAATTGCTTGTAATACATGCAAAAAAGTATTTGTTACTAAAAAGAGTGCTAACCCTGCTGAAAAGTTAGCCGTCAAAGCACCAAACACAAGAGCAACCCCAATAAGCATCATACGTTGGCTTTTATCAACCGTTGTTGCTTGAAGAAGTAATGTACCACAAACTAAAATGGGTAAAATATAGTAGGGATCAGAAGCTGCTAAATTTGGGATCCATAAAAATGGCGCCTTGTATAACTCAATCGAATTAATAAGAACAGCCCTAAGCGCAAAAAATAGCGGCATTTGTATTAAGAATGGTAAGCAACCAGCGAATCCTGGCATGCCATATTTACGAATAATTTCTGCACGCTCACGATTTAAAAGTTCTGGCTCATCTTTATATCGTTTTTGTATATAACTTAATTTTTTTTGCATTTCCGCACTTTTTCTCATGCTTTGCTCACCTTTAATACTAAAGGGAAGTAACAAGAGCTTCATAAGAATCGTTAAAGATATTATTGCCCAGCCATAATTATGTAAATAGCTAAACAAAAACTTTAATAATGCGAGCAAAAACTTAGAAACAGGAGCTAATATCGGGGAGAAAAACCCTGAATATCCCAATGTTTGTTTTAATCGTGGATCAACCTTTAAAAAGACCTCTTCTTCTTTGGGCCCAAAATAAAATGAAAGAGTCCATTGCTGTTTTTGAGTAATCTCTGGCCCTTCTAAAATAGAAATAAGACGATTTTGTGCTTGAGTATAATACGCCCGCTTTGTAAAACTATTTTCATCTTCGATCATAGTATTAACAAAATATTTATTCTCTGCACCAAAAAGAGTTGGCGCAAACCAACCCGATCGAAAATCTATGCTTTTTACCGCAACTTGAGACAATGAACCTTTTTGATTATTAAATATTGCCATGGTTGTATCATAATCCATGATGGATGGTAAAAATGGTGATGGCCAAAAAACACGAGCCTGAACTAGGTCAATTCCCTTTGGTTCGATTGAAACGAGCAAATCAATTTTGTAATTATTTTTATAGATATCAAATTGCTTTTGAATTATTACATTTTTTGTTTCTGTTTTATATATCAATTGATAAGCGCACTCAGTCTCGTCTTTACTGACAAACTCATAATTATAAGGTGTATTTTCATTAAGAGCTACCAAAAAACATCGCAATGCTGGCTCATTACCAGACGGACTAAAAATTGTTTGCAATTTATCTTGTGTGTGTGCTTTCCGCTTGTAAACCAACTGCTCAAGGGATGCTCCATCTGTAGAAAAAAGATATGAAGCATAGTCTGTTTCAATTGTAGTCGTTTTTGGAACGGTGCAACGCAAGGCAGGAACAAAGTCAACTTCTTTTTTTAAAGGAATTGCTTCTTGTACATGTTCAGGTGCAACAAATTGTTGCCCGGATTGAATAGTTTGAGTTTCATTAGTTTCTTTTTTTCGAAAAACATAATATTGAAAGAAAAACATGGTAGCGAAAGCCAACAATAGCGGTAGTAATAATTCTCGGATATTCATACGGGGTTTTCCTTTTAATGCTATTTGAAAGATATGAACAGTTTGAATATAAAAGATAATGCTATAATCTTAGCAGGAAAACAAGTTGAGAGCCAGTACAATCTTGCACAAAAATAAGACAAAACTAACCAGTTACTCTATACTACACCAAAGAGATTTAAATACATTTACAACAACAACGTTCAAAAGGGAGAAAGAAAGTAGTATGAGAATGCAAAAAAGGCAATTTCGCATAGGAGAATTAGCTTGTAAGCTAAGTGTTGAAAAATTCGTGATTCGCTTTTGGGAAAAAGAATTTGGCATAAAAACTACCCGTTCGACTGGGGGCCAGCGATTTTACCAACAAAAGGATTATGAAAAATTTCAATTAATTAAAGAATTGCTCTATAGAAAAAAATATACGATTGCTGGTGCAAAACTCCATTTTAAGCAAATGAAAAAACCTTTAAATGAAACAGTTATTGCATCACACAAAACAACAATGGAATATGGTCACCATGAGGTAATGCAATTGAAAAATCAATTGTTACACATAAAAAAACAACTGCAAAAATTAAGGCAATTGCTATAAATGTACAACCCAACAAAAGCACATATTCATTTTATTGGTATTGGCGGTATCGGCATGAGCGGTATCGCCAAGATTTTACGCTTTCAAGGCTATACTATATCTGGTTGTGACACAGACTTGCACCAGCAAAGTATCAAAGACTTGATGGCTATTGGTTGTCGAATATTCGAAGGTAATAACACCGCGCTTTGCCAAGATCAATCAATAAATATTGTGGTCTATTCCTCTGCAATAAAACCGAGTAATAGAGAAATTATTACTGCTCAACAAAAAGGCATTCCAACCATACCTCGAGCTTTGATGCTAGCTGAACTAATGCGAACAAAATATAGTGTGGCTATCGCAGGCTCGCATGGGAAAACAACAACTACATCATTAATTTCACATATTTTGATTGAAGCCGGGCTTGATCCGACTGTTATAATTGGCGGTCATTTAAAAAACATTTCAGCTAATGCCAGACTAGGTAAAGGTGATTTCCTTGTTGCTGAAGCAGATGAATCTGATCGCTCACTGCTCCACTTGCAATCAACACTAGCCATCGTAACTAATATCGATTTTGAACATGCTGAAACGTATAAAGATTTAAATGATGTAAAGGAAACCTTTTATCGCTTTATTACCAACTTACCATTCTATGGAAAAGCTTTTTTATGTGTTGATGACCCACATATAAGATCAATGCTTCCCTTTGTACACATCAAAACTATATTATATGGCTTGCATCAAAGTGCTCATATTCGTGCTGAAAATATTAATTTAGAATCTGATCATTCTACCTTTGATATTATTGAAAAGGAAAAAAAGATTGGTACTACAACTCTACAAATGCCTGGAATTCATAATGTTTCCAACTCTCTTGCTGCTATTGCATTAGCACGAGATTTGGAAATTCCATTCGATCTCATCCGGAAAGCACTTAAAAGTTTTGCTGGTATTGCTCGCCGTTTTTGCTATCGAGGGACCTTTGCTGAGGCAGAGATTTTTGACGACTATGGACATCACCCAAAAGAAATTTTTCATACGCTGCAAGTTGCTCGCAAACGTGCAAAGAAAAAACTGCTTGTAATTTTTCAACCCCATCGTTATTCACGTACCTATCATTTGTGGGATGATTTTATAACCACTTTTGCAAATAGCCATATCGACCATCTGCTCATCACTGATATTTTTCCCGCAAGCGAATTACCAATTGAAGGAATCTCAAGCAAAAAATTAGTAAAAGCACTCCAACAAAGAAACCCTTCGCTTTCTGTTTCCTATGTACCATTTGATGCTCATTTTGAGAAAATCAAAGCAAATCTTGGCAAACGTATAGAACAAGACGATCTCCTACTTTTGCTCGGTGCCGGAAAAGTTTACCAATTTCCCGATTATATCTAACTAGTTGATTCCTCATTTTCCAATCTATTGACTTTTATTTATTGCAAATTGTAATATTTAGTTATATAGAATTTACAATGTTTACCTTTTTGAGGATAAAATGAAGAAACTAATATTAAGCTTATTTGTGCTTTTGCTCTTTGGGGCGACAACAGAGTGTGCACGTAAAAAACGTACCAGAGGGTACGATAATAATCGAAATGATAGATATTATGGAAGACGAAGGCGACGATCAAATCGAGGATCACGAGTAGCAAAAGGTGCACTCTTTGGTGGTATAGCTGGAACTGCACTTGGTGGTGCTATCGGTGGCGGAAAAGGTGCTGGTTATGGCGCACTTGCTGGTTTTGGCCTGGGTGCTCTTTCAGGGGCTGCTACAGAACGTGGTGATGACTACTATTACGATGATCCTTATTATGATTATGGTTATTAAATAAAAAAGCGAGAAGATATGAAAAAATTAATTTTAATATTGGCCCTTTTTGTAGCACTGCCTAGCTTTGCAGAACATAATACACCCCAAGAGGTAAATGAAGGAACTGCTGGTGCTGGTATTTTGGGCGGTGTAATTGTTGGTGGTGTTGTTGCGGCAGCTTCTCGGAGCCCGTACGGCTTGCTGGCCGTTCCTGCTGGTGCTCTTATAGGTGTCATGATCAAACGGCATAGAAATAAAAAAAGGATGGAAGCTCAACATTTACCCAAACAAGGTCGACGAAAAAACTATAATTAACCAAAATTGATATCTCTATTTTAATATCTCGATCCTTCTATGGGTATCTCTTATTACATACTCAAATGCTCCTTGCTAAACACAAGGAGCATATTTTTTGGTGAAAAATAGAAAAACATTGAGAGGATTATTACTATAGCGCTATAGTAATAATATAAAATTTGAAAACATTTAGGAGCGTATGATGAAACGATTGATACTTATACTTACTAGTTCTACTGTTATTGCCATCGGGGCACAATCTTGTGGGTTAAATTCATTTAACCACCTCTATGGAGCCAATAGCCCAATTTTTAGTTTGCCTCTTTACTATAGTGATAAACACTTTGAATATGACCAAGTAAAACAATGTAAACCTATTACTGATAACTGCAAAACCAAAAAATGTATTATTCAAAGCAAGCTACAAGCACCTGAGCCTAAAAAGATGGTTCAACGGTATCAAAAACAAAAACAACAGCCCCAGCCAAAATAAAAATAAAAATAAAAAAGGGCTATTACAAATTTGCAATAGCCCTACAAGTTTTCTTAGATAATTTATTTAGCAGTAATCTCTTCTTGCTTTTTGTTGTGCCGCTTTTTTTGTTCCTTCTGTTCGCGAGTAAGAACTTTTTCTGCAACACGAGCCGCTTTACCAATGCGATCTCTCATGTAAAACAATTTAGCTCTGCGAGCTTTGCCCCTTCGAACAAATTTAATTGAATCGATTAAAGAAGAATAGGTAGGAAAAATACGTTCAACTGCAATACCATTTGCAGCAATTCTACGCACCGTAAAAGTACTTGAAGCGCCTTCATTGTGCTTAGCAATGACATCTCCTTCAAAAACTTGAATACGCTCTTTGCCACCTTCTTTAATTCTTTGGGATACAGCTATAGCGTCCCCAATATCAAATTCAGGAAATTTTCGGTCAAAAGTACCAATCCGTGAAATTGTTTCTTTTGTTAAATGTTTAGCTTTCATATCAAAAATCCTTATTGCCAACAGCTTTGCTATTACTTTTACTATAGCGCAAAAATGGCTTTCTGCCAACGCAACTTTAGCCACTTTTTAAGTTAATTCCAAGCCATCTATCCAAAATCACTGCCCCAGCAGATCTAACAGATAGATGATTATAGTCCGAAAACCCCTCTATGGGAGACAAAATATAATCACATTGTTGTAAAAATTCATCTGTTAAGCCCTGTCCCGTACCCAACACGATCAAGACTGGTCGTTCCTTATTAAATACTTTTTGCTGATCAAAGAAGCTGAGCAATTGTTTCGAATCGCCTACTCTTGCCGAAGTACCAAGAATAATTGGCTTTTTACCTTCTTTTTCTTCAATAGCAGCTACAACTTCTGCAAAAGATTCTGAAACCCTGACTCTATTGACCGCTTCATGCCTGCTTTTGTTATATTCAATACCAGCTCCTTTTTGCCAAAAAGCAAGGAGGGTCTTAATAATTTTTCGTTGATCTTGCAGAGGAGTTACCAGGAAATAATTTTTTATACCATAGGTCCGGCTAGATCTTGCAATATCATGCATATCTAGTGAGGTTACGGATGTATTACCAGGCTCTTTATCACCAACGTATACCTCCGTGTGCATCAAGCACATATAGTGAGGCGGTATATACTGTGCAGCAAGATTCTTCTGGTAATCAGTTTTAGCATGAGTTTTTACCCATTGAAAATTATACATTACTGTATTTTTTGCCGCTTGTTGGTCCCTCCATTGTGAAATAGCATTATGATTGCCTGAACGGACAATTTCAGGCACCTGCATGCCCTGCCATGTTACTGGCTGAGTATATTCAGGATAATCAAAAAATGGCCCCGTAAATGATTCATCGATAATAGATTCTTGTTTTCCAACCACCCCAGGGAATAAACGAAATAATCCTTCCATAAAAACCATGGCTGGTAAATCCCCACCCATCAAAACATAATCACCAATAGAAAGTACTAAATCTGCATACTTTTTCTCTACCCGTGCGTCCATTCCTTCATATCTTGAAGTTACAAATAATAAATGCTCTTTTTCTAATATTGTTTGTGCTAATGTACGCAATAATGGTTGGGTTAATTTTTTACCTTGCGGAGAAAAGAAAATCGTAAATGGTTTGCCGTATTTTTGTGTCTGAGATTCTATTGCCTGTTGTACCACCTCGGGCTTGATTAGCATTCCAGATCCAGGTCCAAAGGTTGACCCATCAATTCTTTTCTTGGGCTGCACAAAAGAAAAGTAATCCTGCAAATCAAATGAAACAATCTTTTTCTCTTGTGCCCGAGCAATTAAACTCGTTTTTAAAAACTCGTCATACAATTTTGGGAAAACAGAAAGAATGGAAATCTTCATTTTGAGATATCTATCTCAAAAGGCATTTCATGAGGACCAAGAGCCTCAATCAGACTCCTAATAGCACGGATTGTTTTTCCATCTTTACCAATAACTTTGCCAATATCTTTGCTTGCAACCGTAATAGATATAACATTCCTATTGTCTTTATTGGTCTGAATAATGGAAACCGATTCGGGCTTTTCTACCAAAGCAGTAACGATATACTCAACAATATTTTTGAGCATTTTAGTTCCTTTATGCTTTTGCTTCTAGCTCTTTAGGTGCCGCTTTTGGCTCTTCTTTTTCAGGCATTGCAGTTTTTGCTTGTTTTTTGACTTGCTTTTTAGCGGGTTTTGCTACTTGTGTGCCTTTTTTATGTAGTTTCAACAAACGCTTTACCGTTGGGGTCATTTGAGCACCTTTTGATACCCAATCCATAATACGTTCTTCATGAAAGTGTACTAATTTGGTATTGAGCGCATCATAAGTGCCAAGGTCATCCAAAAAGGCGCCATCACGTTTTTTGCGTGAGTCAACGGCAACGATACGATAAAATGGCACTTTTTTCTTGCCAATTCGAGATAAACGAATCTTAACAGCCATGTAAAAAATTCCTCATATTTGGGTTATTGCTGTAAAACAGGTCAGAATCGACCCATCCTTTTTAAGAGTTTAGCATATTGTTTGCTTTGTTCAAAGCGATCTAATAACAAATTCACCTCAGATACTGCCACTCCTGCTCCTCTTGCAACCCTTTTTTTGCGAGATTTGCATAAAATTGAAGGCCAGGCGCGCTCTTTTGGAGTCATTGAACTAATTATAGCCTTAAACCCTCTCATTTGCTCCTGGCCCTTTTGGATCATATCTGGAGAAATATTTAATGAACCTATACCTGGAATATATTTCATTAACTTAGACATTGAACCTAATTTATTCACCATATTCATTTGATTTGCAAAATCTTCCAAACTGAACTTACCAGACATGAAGGATTTCATGCTCTTTTCTTGTTCAACTTTACCTATTTTTTCATCTGCTTTTTCAGCCAAACTAACAAGATCCCCCATACCCAGAATCCTACTGGTCATGCGATCGGCATAAAATTGTTCAAAATCATCTATTTTCTCGCCGGTTCCGACAAAAAAAATAGGCCTTTTCATGGCATAACAAAATGAAAATGCTGCGCCACCACGCGTATCACTATCCATTTTTGTTAAAATAGCACCATCAAATCCAATAGCCTGGTTAAATGCTTTTGCAACATTCAATGATTCTTGACCGGTCATTGAATCTAAAACTAGAACCTTGTACTGAGGTTGCAGCGCAAGATCGATCGTTTGCAACTCTTGTAATAACTGGTTATCAATATGCAAACGCCCTGCCGTATCTAAAAGTAAAAAGTCATATTTATTCTTTTGATATTCTTGCAATATCTCTTTTGCAGCTGAAACCGGATCATTTTGGTTTGCTTTATAAAAATCTACTGAAATTGATTCTGCTAGTTGCCTCAATTGTTCAATGGCCGCTGGCCGATAATAATCAACTGATGCAAGTAAAATCTTTTTTGTTGGCTTTTTTAATCTGTTAGCCACTTTTGCAAGAGTTGTTGTTTTTCCAGCTCCTTGCAGCCCCATAACCATCATAATGCCACGAGTAAAATCGATCGTAGTTTGCTGAGCACTCAAAAATGATTGTATACGTTCATTTACAATTTTAACCAGTTGTTCTTGCGGCTTTAAAGCCTCATGAATCTTTTGGCCAATAAGATCACTTTGTAATTGATTACAAAACTCTTGAACCAATTGAAACGGAACATCTGCTTCAAGCAGCGCATCTTGCACCTGCTCCAAAAGAGCAGTGATATCTTTTTGGGTTATTTTATTATTTTTTAGTTTTGAAAAAATCGTTGTGAATTTTTTCGAAAGAAAATCAAACATCTCTAAACATTAAATTGTTGTTCAATTTCTTTGAGTACATTTATAATCTTTTGCATCTTTTCTTTTCCTTTTTCTACATCAGTTTTCATCATCGGTAGACTTAGTAAAAGAGGCATAATATCTTTTTGAATTTGTTCAACCAAATGATTAAACTCTTCCTGTTTTTCCCTTGAAGGATTATTTTTTGTTTCTATGTTTTCTTGAAAAAATTGTAAAATTTGCCCTACATTTCTTATATTATCTTTAATAATTTGCAATTCTCTTGGAGTAAGATTCTCATTCTGGCTAAGTTTTTGTACCATTAGCTTGGCTAACTTTTCGAATTCGGAGTATACTTTTTCTTGCTGTTGCAACAATTCATTATCTTGATTAACTCCATCAATAGCTCGGGCAATCTTAGCCGCTGATGCGAAATCTTCTATAGTTGGTTGGGTAAAAGTTAACATGACAAATGCAACAGATAAAAATAGTATTCTTTTCATAATAAACCTTTCATATTTAAGTCCTTTTAGTTTATTGCTTTACCGTTAAAAGTCAAAAATGCCCGTAAAATAAAGGATAAATTGATAATTTAATGCTTTATTTATATAATTAAACTTAAATCTTCGAAAGAAGAACACCAAACATGTCCAAATCAGCAAAAGTTTTCTATCATTAATAGAGACATCATTATTTTAACCTTCTGAGCCTTTTGAATATCTATGAGTAAAAAAACACCCTTTATCCCAGAATATGACGGACCCAAAACATTAATTGTTGGCGTCAAGGCACCATATAATAAAACAATAAATACCGAATCTTATTTTGATGAATTTCGTAACTTAGTCAAAACTAACCGTGACACCTATGATACTGAAGTTTTTTTTAATTTACGCTCGATTGATGCAGGATTTTTCTTCACAAAGGGTAAGCTTGAAGAATTAAAAGAACTGTGTGAAAAAGAAAAATTTGACGAAATTATCATTTCTGAACCATTATCATCAAAACAAGAACGCAACCTTAAAGAACTCTTTAACACCAATAGGATTTTTGATCGCACCAGTTTAATCCTAGATATTTTTGAAAAATCAGCAAAAACTGCCGCTGGTAAACTACAAGTTGAGATTGCAAAATTAAAACATGATAAATCTCGCTTGGCCGGCAAAGGTATTTTTCTGGAGCAACAACGAGGTGGTATTGGCATTAAAGGTGGTATCGGAGAAACACTTAAAGAACGCCAACGCCGTATCATAGATAATGAAATTAGAAATCTAAAAAAACAACTAGAAAAATTTCATCAAGCTCGTGAGACTCAACGCAAAAGACGAATTAGCACAAGAATTCCACAAGTTTGTTTAATTGGTTATACCAATGCAGGTAAGTCAACTATTCTCAATGCACTTACCAAAGCTGATGTGCTTGCTGAGGACAAGTTATTTGCCACATTGGATACTACTACCAGAAAATTATGGGTCAACAGCGAAAATCGTGGGGTCATATCAGATACCGTAGGTTTTATCCAACTACTTCCACACCATCTTGTTGACGCCTTTAAATCTACCCTCTCTGAACTTGAATATGCAGATCTTTTATTGCATATTGTTGATATATCAGATCCAAATTGGGAATCACAAATCAAAGTTGTGAATGATATTTTGGGTGATTTAGATATTAAAAAAGATATGCTTTATGTTTTTAATAAAGCTGACAAAGTATCTAGTCTTGAGAAACTACAAGATAAACTAGAAAAATATCAACCGCATGTGATTGTAAGCGCTGTAGAAAAAAATGGTTTAAAACCACTTCAAAGTTTCTTATATAATTGGAAGCCGCTGACATAATTTCCTAATAATTAAGACCATTGTTTTTTAAAAAATTTTATGTATAAGCTGACAACGAAATTTAATAACCGAATGTCGAACCCTATTTTAAAAGGAGTTTTCATGAAGTTTACTTCGTTGTTATCATTGGCGCTACTTCTTAGTTTCTCATCTTCTAATTGTATGAATACAGTTAAACAAGTTGATGAACCTGAAGGTAAAGCTCAAAAACTATTCGAGCAAGAAGATACTATGCCAGAAGCTGGACAACAATCACATTTTGCAGAATTACCTGAAGACGATTATATTTTCAGAGAAAGTAAATCAACTGGAGGATTTAAACATACCGAACATTGGGCACAAATAGGTGGTCGATTCGTAAGAACTAAGAAAGAAATCTTAGAACCCGTTGATTATCCACAACAAACAGGATTTATTCCAGAAGGCTATATCTGGCAAAAGACAGGAAGCTCTTATCGCCGTATTACCGGCTCTACAAAAATAAGTCAATTCAGCTCGAGTGACCCAATACTAGATGAAGAAACAAAAATATTAATTAGAGCAGAGCAAATTAAGCAAAAAGATATTAAAACAAAAAAAGTATCATATATAAAAGATGCAAATGGTCTTGAAGGATTGGTTGTAAAATGGAAGGAACCAAAAGAATTTTTTAAAGGATGTGATAGTTGGCAACAACGAAAAGCAACAGACAGCCCTGACTCTTTTGAACCAACTGGTGACTTTTGGAAACTACAAAAGTATGGATTACAAAAGTTGGACCCTGCACTAAAAAGAATGGAGTTACAACACAAACCTGATTCTGCTGTGAAAACCTTAGAAGGCAACGATGCAATAAGCGACAAAGAAACTCTGGAAGGATTTTCACAACTTGCAGAAGATGTAAGAAAGCTTGAGATACCTCAGGAGGAACTACACCGTAGAATAATATATTATGCAATGTTGCTCAACTTACTCTCTACAAACAATATTTCATCTAAGGCACCAACAAAAAATAAAGTTTCAGTTAGTTTATTGCAAATGAGAGACTTGCAGAATGAGGCTGTACAAAACAACGTTTCTCAAATAGTACACATTCAAGCAGTGTTAAAAGAATTATCTGGCCGCCTTGATAATGACTCTAAAGCAAAACTTCCTCAATTTGCCAAAAAAATAGTAGAAGAAGCTGTTTCAAGTACAAGTGATTTTCAAAGAAAAATAGATGAGAATGCAAAAACAGAAGCTGCTGCAATAAATGACGGAAAACAAAGCTTACAAGCACAAAAAGAAAAACGAACTGAAAAAATGACAACAGTAGGAAGGTTTACTAAAAAAATATTTGGATAATAAATAACAGATCTAAATAAACCCTCGGAGACTTGCCGGGGGTTTTTCCTTTCTGGCCAATTTCAAAATTTCGGATATAACTGATAAAAAGGACTATTTTCAAAAAAGGGAAGCTATGACCAAATCAATATTCTTTTTGTCTCTATTAACCATAATAAATCTTTTACCAATAACCGAGTCAGTTGCGAAAATGCAAGAGCTCGAAAAAAAATTACAAACGCAAATGGATGAATATAAAAACAATCGTAAACTTAAAAGATTGATAGCTTTAGAAAAAGCAAGCCAAATGGTCTCATCTGAATTATATGCTGATGATTGCCCATATGAGGATTCTGAATTGCTAAGCAAGTTAAAACTCAGATGTAAACAGCTATTTTGTTATTTTGGTCATCAAAAAATAGTTGTATTTAAAAAGAAAGAATCGGTAGAATCCATTATTAATCAACATAAAGGATTACTGGAATCCACGGAATTAGAACACAAAGAAAAAGCACGGTTGAAAAGACATTTATATGCACTTATGCAAGTTCATATAGGTCCACAAATTAATACATTAAAAAAGAAACCGAAACACTATTTGCGGGATAGATCTTTACTTTTACATCATTTATCATTACAAAATGCTGAACCCAAAACAGAAGATCTTAGTGGTACCTCCAAAGAGTATCGACGTAAAATCAAGAGAGAGAAAACCCGTAGAAAAAAACAAATAAGCATATTAGAAAAAGAAACCTATAATCCAATTTTGGCAGAAATCTACCCCAACCTTTTTGGATAATATTTTACATTCACCAATTTTTTTAGTATCACAAGAGCAACGAATTTGATTCACAAAAAAGGAAGCATGATGAAAAAAATTCTTGTTCTTGCTCTTGTGCTGTTTTGGTATTCACATGCATTAATTCAAGCACCTAAAACTCCTCTGGCTGATCCACATACTTTTTCAAATTTATTTAATCAAGGCACACAATTTTTTAAAAATAAAGAGTATGAAAAAGCTATAAATTTATTTGAAGAAGCGTTAAAAATAGAAAATAACCATGCTCAACCATATTTTAATATAGGTCTTTGTTATGCCCTTCTGCAAAACCCAGACAAAGCAAAAGAATACTATCGTAAAGCCATAAAACAAAATCCTAAATATACGAAAGCGATGCTGCACTTGGCAGGATTATTAAAAAAAGCCGGTGAAAAAAATGAATCTATGTCTTATTACCAGCTTGCAGTAGAGCAAGAGCCATTATCATTTGAAGCGCAACGGGAATATGCACGGTTATTGCATGAACAAAATAATTTTGAAGAAGCAGAGCACCATTTTGCAAAAGCGGTTCACTTGCGCCCAGAAAATCCACATCTCCGTTTGGAATGGGCCAACACGTTGAACGTCCTCAGTCAATTTGAAAAAGCACTTGAGCAATATTATCGTATTTATGCAGCACTGCCAAACAGCCCATCGGTTCAATATAACATCGCTTACACGCTAAAAAGAATCGATAGAATAAAGCCAGCAATTGAGTTATATAAAAAAGTACTTGAGCAAAAACCCGATTATGCAGAAGCACATTTTAGTTTAGGAACGGCCTACTTGGTGTCTGGTGATTTTGAAAATGGATGGCCTGAATATGAGTGGCGCTGGAAAAAAGGAACCATGAAAGAACGCAAACTTTCAAAGCCACAATGGTCTGGAGAAAGTCTTGAAGGCAAGATATTATTAATCCATGCTGAACAGGGGCTGGGTGATACGCTGCAATTTATCCGTTATGCTAAAGTTGCAAAAAAAATGGGAGCAACCGTTATTGCAGCAGTGCAAAAACCACTCATACAACTCCTGCAGGAATGCCCCTATATCGATCATGTTCGTTATTTATTTGATCCGTTTCCTGCCTATGATGTGCACGTTCCCTTATTGAGTTTCCCGCATGTTTTAAAAACAACAGTTGAAACTATTCCAGATGAGGTTCCATACCTCTATGTAGATAAAGAACTAGACACAAAATGGACAAACGTCTTCAAGCAAGACACGAATTTCAAAATTGGCATTTGCTGGCAAGGTAATCCAAACTATAGCACTCATTTTTTACGTGCTGCAGTTGCTGGTAAATCTTTGCATGTGAAAAACTTTGAAGCATTAACCAAAATTCCTGGCGTAACTGTTTATAGCTTGCAACGTAAAACTGGAACAGAGCAACTAAACGATCTACCAGAAGACTTTGAGCTCCATGTTTTTGATGATCATTTTGATGTAGAGCATGGTGCATTTATGGATACTGCGGCGGTCATGAAACAAATGGATTTAATTATCACCGTTGATACATCTCCGGCTCATTTGGCTGGTGGTTTGGGCATTCCCACATGGATTTTAATACCTAATCCTCCGGACTGGCGTTGGATGCTTAAGCGAACTGACAGCCCTTGGTATCCAGAGAATGTACGCTTGTTCCGTCAACCAACACCAGGTGACTGGCAAAGTGTGATGCAAACAATTGTAAATGAGGTACAAAAAAAATTGGGCATCCAAGTACCTACACCATCAGTACCAATACCATCGGGATCGGGACAAACTAAGGACAAAATTACTGCAGAAATCGCCATTGGAGAATTACTTGATAAAATCACCATCTTGGAAATAAAAAAAGAGAGAATCAGCGATAAAAAAAAGTTGAAGAATATAAATACAGAACTCAACTCATTACGCAGAACCTTAAAACAGATGATAAAAACAACACCTGAGCTTGAGCAATTAGTTAAAGATCTCAAACAAACAAATGCAACCCTTTGGGATATTGAAGATGCAATCCGTGAAAAAGAGCGCCAAAAACGATTTGATCTTGAGTTTATTGAACTTGCCCGCAGTGTGTACATTGAAAATGACAAGCGATGCGCAATCAAACGAAAAATTAATGCCGCTAGTGGTTCACAAATAATAGAAGAAAAATCATACAAACCTTATTAATTACAAACCCTTCGATATAAAAGATTTAACCAGATGGAATTTTTTGGAATGAATGAGATATACTTCTCCCCGTTCGTCCTGAGTGTTTTTGCTCAAGCAAAAATGTATCGAAGGATATTCTTATCTATACTAATATCAATAAACACCTCTCTGATTGGCCAAACTGCTCAAGAATGGCATACACAAGGAATAGCCTGTCGAGAAAAAGAAGAATTGGATAAGGCAATTAATTGTTTTAAACAGGCAATTACAGAACAACACAAAGCTAATTATTATTTTGATCTGGCCTACACCTATGGCATGATAGGAAAAACTAACAATGCAATCCATATTTATAAGCAGATGATAAACCTGTGGCCACAAACAGAAAAACAATTAACCTACAATATTGCCTACTGTGCAAAATTATCCGAAGATCTTAATTTTGCAATTGAAAATTATATGAGAGCATTACAATTAAATCCTAAGAATCGGCAAGCACATTTTGGCTTAGCACTTGCTTATTTAGCACAGGGTGATTATGACAAAGCATGGGAGCACTATACAGTTCACCTGCAAGAGCTGAGTAGAAATGCACCAGCATTGCGAACATTAATTGAAAATAATGATTTGTATGGCAAAAGAATTTTATTACGAGCTGAAGGTGGCCTTGGGGATACAATTAACTTTATTCGTTGGGGTTTATGGCTTAAGAAATTTGGCGCAAAAGTAATTGCTTCAGTCCAAGATCCGTTATTACCGCTTTTGGCAAACTGTTACTTTATTGACGAGTTAACCAGTTGGAAACAAAAACAACCAAAGCATGATGCACAAGTTACGCTTATTAGTGCAAATTGCGTTTGCCATGCGAATGAACAAACTATTCCAAATGTATTTCCCTATATCTTTCCTGATGCATCATTGGATTCTTTTTGGAAAGCTCAATTAAAAAAAGATACTAACCTGAAAGTCGGCCTTTGTTGGCAAGCATCGGTATTTAATGATTCCTCACGATTGCCGATTGCTCGGCGAGGCATTCCATTGGAAAAATTACTGTCACTATGTTCAATACCAGGAACAACTTTCTATAGTTTGCAAAAATGCGATGGTGTTAATGAAATTGATGCGGTAAATATCCCTAATAATTTTGTTGTCTTTGAAGGACTAGATGAAACCGGTGCTTTTATGGATAGCGCAGCAATCATTAATAATCTTGACTTAGTAATCTCAATTGATTCGGCAATTGCACATTTAACAGGAGCGTTAGGAAAACCAACGTGGTTATTGCTGCCCTATCAATCAGATTGGCGCTGGCTTGCTCATCGAACCGATTCAATCTGGTATCCGACCATGAGAATATTCAAACAGCCAAAGCCTTTTGATTGGGATGCAGTTATGTTTGAAATAACAAGATCGTTAGAAGCATTAACCATCTAATGTACTTTTTAGTTTTGCTATCAATCTGTTTTGTGGCTCTGTTAATAAGATTGTTTGCTTATTCTCACTGCCCTTATCTACAATAATAATCTCTTTTCCATTTGCCTTTTGAATTGTATCAATGGCCTTAGTTATTAATTTTTTAGAATTAATAAAGCCGGCAGTAGTCCAAACTGAACGTCCGTTTGTTAAAGTCATTAGTCTATCAGCAGCATCAAGAATGTCTTCAATCAGTGGGGCCACTTGTGAGCGATCTAAATCTTCTCGATTGTATGTACGTTTTTTAATTTTATTAACCCATTCAAGAGTTGTACAGCAATTTTGGATTTCGATATTTTTATCTTCATCCACTATAGAATTAGAAAAATCTGTACACTCTAACAATTCCTTAAATTTATCAATTATAGGGTCTTTTCTATGACCCAAAGAATTGGCAGTATAATATGAAATTTTTCCATTTTCTTTACGTACCACAAATGGAACCCAATGCCCATTATGACTGCGTCTTTCTTGCATATTGCCTAAAATAAAAACATGGATCACACTATCATTGTTCTGCAAGTCTTTTTGTAACTGAGATAGTTTTTGTAATACTTCAATCGAATCCAATCCTGCACCCTGTTTAATGCGATGAATATCTCCAATAACGGTGACCAAATTTGAATGTTCCGTTAATCTTCTTAATTCAATTGTATCAAGCCAATCTGTAGAACTATTTCTTCTCAATTTTCCAATTTTCTTTTTTAATGCTTCTATCTGTTGTGCATCCGCCGAAAACTCAACATCTCCATGTAATTCTATCAATTGTTCCGCATGAGATAATGCATAATAACCACAATCGGCTGCTTGCTGTTGAGAACCTCTAATCGTATGGATTTCTCCAGAGAATAAAGGCGCACTGTTTGATCTTAAGTTTGTGGTTCTTTTTGATGTTTTATAAAGTTTGCTTTGCAAAAGAGAGTTAAATACTGGATTTACAAAAACACCTAATCCATTAATAACCTCATGAGGACATTCTGCTTGACTTCTAAAATCTTCTGTAGCTTTTTTTAACTGTCTTATTGAACTTACTAATGCTTGCGCTTCCTCTAAATTTTTGTTCGCCTTTTCTTTTGCATGATATTTTTCGCGCCACTTATCTTCTTGTTTTCCTTGGTCTTGCCAAGCATGATCGGCTTCTTGCTCTTTTCTAGACCCACCCCAAAATTTATATAATGCATTCTTAATTGATTCATACTGCAAAAAAGATGGCAACCATGACCCAGCAGCCTTTTTTGCTTGATTAATTTTTTCAAATGCTTCTTGATAACGTTTCTGTGATTCTCTTTCTTTTGATTTAGCTTGTTTGAATTTCTCTTCTGCTTTTTCCTTTTTTACTCGTGTTTCGTCAAGCCTTTCAAAAAAAGGAGCAAAGTATTGGCTTTGGTTAATGACTTGTGTAGCAAAAAATAACTCAGTAAATTGATCATCAGTCATACCTTGGAAAAAAGGTAGTCGCCTGTTTTGATAAAATGCCTTAAAGGCTTCTTGAAATATTTCTTTTTGTAATACAGCAAAGCCGGCAAGTGATTTTTTTTGTTGATCTGACTTGTCTTTAGAAACCCTGGTAATAAAATCTTCTAAATAATTTGCTGCTGGCTCAGAAGCAATTGCCCAATAAACTGGTGATTGCAAATCATGTGATTCATCTAAAAGTTTTTGTTGGGCTACACTTTGTTCTTCAAGCTCCCTTTTTTTCTTATTATGTCTTTTACTCATCCCTTGTCTTAAATCACTAGATAAAAATAACTTCTTCCAACAAGGCAACTGCAATTGCCCTAATTGATAGATCGCTTGCTGTGAAGATTGTAATATAGAAGGAGCTATCTTAACCTCTTGTGCTTTTTTTTGTGCTTCTTCTTCTGAAAATGGTAATTGGGGGGCAGCAAGTGATGTATGTCTTTGGTTATACCAAGCAATAAAATAAGAAGTCTCATCAGTATAAATAGGCATTGATTCTTTTTGCTTTTGCCATGACATAGCAAACTCACGACAATATAAACCAAAAAAATAATCTTTGTTTGGACTCATACCTTTATTCATACAACTTTGACCGAAAGTCTGAGCCTGATTGGCTACAAATCCAGTAGTAATTTGAGTAGCTTTATTAGCAAACCATAAAGATGGATTTATAATATATTTCCCTGGCCAACCACTAAATAGAAAACCAGCAAGCGGTAATAAGCATTTTGCTTTATGCTTTTCAACTGCATCTCTTGCTTCTTCTATTTTTTCTTCTATCGGTTCATGATTGTTTTTAGCCATAGTAATGGTATGGTTCGGAAAAAAATATTTAAATGACCTATTATTTCCCAGAAATCTAACTACTTTGGTAATTATATTAACGAACCGGGATTGTGACACTTTCAATAGAACTGCAATGTCCTTACTAAGGTTTGTGCGTGTGGCAATGCCATTGGCTTTTTTAAGAATCTTTGAGGTTTTTAGTTTACTACCTTTTTTATGTAATTGTTTTCCAAATTTAGCTAGTCCTAGATCTTGATGAAATAACTCTTTACCAGAATACTTAAAAACTCCTTCCTGATCGTACATTTCAGCTATCTTTTCTATTACTTCTTTATATTTATTTTTTACTGCAACAGCCCGCCAAAGTTCATGCCATACAAATTCATAATTAGGATCAGGCTTTCCAATGCCCTCAAAAGCATTTGCTATTTTTCTCTCAAATATTTTGTAATAATCGCCAAATAAATTATGCGGATCAATTGATCTAGTATCTGAATGTAAATTAATCATTGGACACATGGTTGAAAGCAATAAATCTTGAATCTGTTGAGGGTTACGCTCTTTATATTCTTTATTTTGAGCAACCAACGTAAGGCTTTCAAACAAACCATCTTCAATAGCTCTGTGATGATTCCCAGCTCTAGCTAGTGCACGATTAATTTGGTTTTGCGCTAAGCCAAATTGATCTTGGGCCGCCTCCATTGCATATAGTGGAATAATAAAACTTATAAGCGCTGTTAATTTTATAATTTTTTTCATTGTATCCTTACAAGTTCTAGTTCAAGCGTCTTTCTAATATCAAATAAATAAGGTACAAATGCAAATGGTAAGCATAAACCTCACGCTGCATTTTTTACAAACTGAATAAATATAACTACAGACTTCATAAAATAGTAAACAATTTTTATCTTTAGCAGAATTTATTTTGTGTTACACTAATGCTCATGAAAATAAAAAAAACCTTTACAGATTTTGTAAAGAAAAATTTAAACAAAGAACAACAAAAAGCTGTTAAACACACAAAAGGGCCACTGTTGGTCCGAGCAGGTGCAGGATCTGGTAAAACTCGTGTTATTACTGCACGTATTGCAAGCTTATTACTGCAAGAAAAAGTTAAACCGACAGAAATTATTGCGCTCACCTTTACAAATAAAGCAGCAAAAGAGATGACTGAGCGGATAACTCAGTTCCTAGAGACTAGAAGCTCAATTCCTTTCGTTGGCACCTTTCATTCGTTCTGTTTATTTATGCTCAAGCAAAATCAACAATTATTGGATTTGCCCTTTTTTACCATTATGGATAGCCAAGACCAAGTTAAATTATTAACCGATATTATTAAACGTAATGATGCAAACAAAAAAATATCGGCAAAGCAACTCTCTTATGCAATATCGCAATTAAAAAATCGTGGCCTAACAAACAAAGAACATTTAAAAGATGTTGATCCATTATTGCAAACTATGTTTCGTGCCTATGAAGATGAAAAAAAACTGAGTAAGTGCTTTGATTTTGACGACCTGCTTATTAATGGATTAAAACTTTTTGACAATAAAGAGTTCAAAAAAGATTTCCAAGAAAGAGTAAGGCACATTTTAGTTGATGAGTATCAAGATACCAATGTAGTGCAGCATCAACTACTCAAGCAAATGGCAAAACAAAATAAGAAATTTACTATCGATTCATTATGTGTTGTTGGCGATGAGGATCAATCGATTTATTCTTGGCGCGGTGCAACGGTTGATAACATTATTAATTTTAAAAAAGATTTTGCTAAAACTACTGAAATTAAAATTGAGCAAAATTATCGGTCTGTAAAACCTATATTAGATCTTGCAAACCAAGTTATAAAACAAAACGAAAACCGAAATCCAAAAAGTTTATGGTCAATTATTGAAGGTAAAGACAGAATACGTGGATTGATTTGCACTTCGGAATACCAAGAAGCTCAAGCGGTTGCTCAATGCTTACAAACTGCAAAAGCAAAAGATAGCAAACAATCAATAGCAATATTATATCGGGCCCACTTTCAATCTCGAGCAATTGAAGAAGCATGTATTAAATCTTCCATTCCCTACAAAATTATTGGTGGCGTTCAGTTTTATGAGCGCAAAGAGATTAAAGATTTGTTTGCGCATTTACGATTATTGGTCAATCCATTTGACCGACCTTCTTTGTTTCGAATTATTAATACACCCGCCCGCGGCCTTGGTAAAAAATTTGAAGACCAATTATTTGAGTTGTGGCAACAAGAGCCTTTTTTAAATTTCATCCAAATTTTGCGCAAGCTAATTAATACTAAAACCGTAACCAAAATAAAAAAACAATCTTTAAAACAATTTTTGTCGATCTTTGATGGCCTTGATAGCAATACTAGCCCAAATGCTGCACTTGATCAGATTATCCAGCGATCTGCTTATTTAGCCTATTTAAAAAATAATCATGAGCAAGAAGATGCCAATGCACGGATTGATAATATTTCTGAATTACGCAATGCTATTACTCATTTTCATGCAAATGATATTGATACAATTGAAAAATTACTTCATCAGGTTGCCCTGATGCAAGAGCATAAAAAAAAGGATAATAATCAACAAAATCCTGTACTTCTTATGACTCTCCATGCTGCCAAAGGCTTAGAATTTGATATGGTTTGTTTGATTGGTTTAGAAGATGGCATTCTGCCAAGTTCTAAATCGTTGCAAGAGGACAATGTAGAAGAAGAGCGACGTTTATTTTATGTGGGCATAACTCGTGCAAAACAGTTTTTACTTATTAGTCGATCGCGCTATCGTTACACATATGGCTCAATGAGTGACCAAAGGGCAAGTAGATTTATTAAAACCATCGGCCAAACTGACCTACCGTGGCAAGATGGTTCATATTGGAGTACCAACCAATGTAGCCTCTTTTTTGCTGATTGGTTTGGCCTACAAGAAAAAATGCCCGAAGTATTAACATTTGGCACTGCTCAACAAATTCGTCAACCATCTAAAAAAGTTATAAGTAAGGTTTATTGGAAAAAAAACCAGCCAGTTTCACATAAAACATTTGGCATTGGTATAGTTCAAAAAGTAGAAAAAAGAGCAACCAAAACTTTTATTACGGCAAAATTCATGGACGGTATAAAAAAAGTAGACTCAACTTTTTTAAAAAAGATCTAATACCCAGCAGGTAGCCTAACCGAAGCTCGAGGTCCCCTAATTAAAATATGAGCAGCTAATGGCGTTTTTTTATAACTGAGCGCACTCTCTTCAAACATCATGCAACCAATATTGGCATCTTTGTCCAAGATAATATCTTTACCGATTATCTTGCCATTAGGAAGAGTGACCCCATTACCTGGCGTAATAAAATATCCTTTTTCTGTCCTTACTACCATGTATTCTTTACCATCTATTGTCGGATTATCTTGCAAGTAAGGGCCATCCCATTTTTTCGGGAGGGCAACATTCATTGAACCAAGTTCGGAACCAACAAACCCACCTTTTTTAATTGTCAAAAAATTAATAGGATTTTGTTGCAAATCAAAGTCAACTATGTAACAGGTTGTATCGATTTTTTCAAAAATAACTTTTAACTGAGCTATATCCTGAATTATCAAACGGCCTTTTTCTACCTTAGATTTAAAAACGGGAACCACAAATGAAATCACTACCATACAAGTAAAAAAAATAATAATAAAACTAGGAATAAAATACTTTTGGAGTAATTTTCTTCTTTTCATAACACCTCCTCTTTTTATTGTAGATTCACCTTATCATAAATGGTCTTTTGACTTAAAGATTTTTTTGGATAATTTATAAGTAAATTTTAATTAATTGGAAAAGGGCAATGAAAAAAAAATGTTTATTCCTTTTTATTTTTTTAGTTACTTCTCTTGCTTTTGGTATGAAAGGTATAAAACAGCCAAAAATTAAAAAAAATTGTTATCGCTGTGGTAAAGAATCTGCTAATCCCAAGGCTTGTCGTATATGTGGTTTTGCGTTGTATTGTTCATTGATTTGTAAAAGGGACGATAAACCACACAAAGTAATTTGTAGCAAACTTAGCTAACTTATTTATAAATTAATTTCATTGCTTGCTTGACCTGTGCAATAGTTTTTTGTGCAACCTCTTGGGTCTTGAAAGTGCCTTCGAACAATACATCCATTATATATTTTGGATCTTGCTCAAGTTCTTTTCTTTTTTTACGGATAGGCGTAAGAAAATCATTTAAAATTGTAATCAAACGTTTTTTGAGCACCACATCACCAAGGCCCCCTTTTTGATACTGTTCTTTTAGCTTTTGCACTTCTTCTTTGTCTGGGTCAAAAATATCAAGGTAAGCAAAAACCACATTACCCTCAATCCTGCCAGGATCTTGGACATGCACATGAGCGGGGTCGGTATACATTTTCATCACTTTTTTTGCAATCAGATCTGCTGAATCGGATAAATAAATTGCATTGCCTAATGATTTACTCATTTTTGCTTTGCCATCAATGCCAGGCAATTTTGAAACTTTAGATAATAATGGTTTTGCCTCAACAAGCGCATCCGTTTTATACGTTCTGTTAAAAGCGCGCACAATCTCATTTGTTTGCTCTATCATTGGCAATTGATCTATACCAACCGGAACCAACTCAGCTTTTACAACGGTAATATCAGCAGCTTGGCTGACCGGATACATTAAAAACCCGGCGGAAACGTTTTCTCCAAATCCCTTCTGCTGAATTTCATTTTTTACCGTTGGATTACGGCGCAAACGATTTACGGTCACCAAATTTAAATAATAAATAGTAAGTTCAGCTATTTCCGGAATCATTGATTGAATAAAAATAGTAGATTTTTTTGGGTCGATACCAACTGACAAATAATCCAGGGCAACTTGCAAAACATTATCATGCACTTTCTGTGGGTTATCCACATTGTCAGTGAGTGCTTGCAAATCAGCGATCAAAATAAACTGATTATAATCATCTTGCAGTGTAACACGATTTTCTAATGAACCAAGATAATGGCCTAAATGCAAAGGCCCAGTCGGTCGATCACCGGTTAAAATTATTTTTTTGTCTGCCATTTATTGTTCCAACTTTTTATGTAAGATACAACTTTTTTTGTTTTAGGGCAAAAAAAAGCCTGGCTTTATGCCAGGCTTTTAATCTCTAAATAAAGAGCAATTATTCTGCTGGTGTAGACTCAGCTGTTGTCGCCACTTCTTCAGTTACCGTTTCATCTTCTGCAGGTGTCTCAGTTTCTTCACCTTCAACTGATTTGCAACCACAGCTTGAGCAACCACAATTACATTTGCTACATTTGCGGTCTGGGCTAGTTGGTTCACTTGGTGAGGTAACATCCACTTCAGGAGTACGACAGCAATTTTTGCAGCATGATGGTTTGCAACATGAAGAGCATGAGCTGCTTTTACAGCCACAGCATGAAGAGCATTTACCACATTTGCTTCGAACTTCTGCTTCTTTCACTTCACAATCAGTCATGCATTGTGTTGCCGCTACTACTCTTGATTTAGCAGGCATTGGCATTTTGCAATCACAAAGTGCTGCAGTTGTACATAGCACGGCTGCTAAGGTCATTAACTTTTTCATAAGGTTTCCCTTTTTTATTTAAAACTACCTGCAAGAACCGTATCGAATTCTTTCAGATAATTGCAATATATTAAAAACTCAAGCCTAATTTCATCCAAACACCGGCCTGTGATAATGTTGATCGTTTGTGCGCTATTTCATAAGAAACACCAAATCCGATCATTCCAGGAAGATTTCTGATATACCAATCATATGAACATGCACCATAAATGGTAGAGCTCACTTGTGCTCGTTGTGCTGCTGAGAAGCAATTAATATCAGATGGTGTAGTTGGGGTAAATTCTGAGTCACTTGCTGGTCGCGTTGGACTCAATTGACCTGCGGGATCAACAAGTGTAGAGGCATTAATACATGCAGTGCTTGCTGTTGTAGCTTCCCCTTGGCAGCCAATGACACCTACAATATCATAAATACCGATATTGCCACTACAAATATCTGAGCAAAAACGTGTACATCGAATATCTTCCGCCTGTTTCCAGTAGAAATCATAACCAATTTCCCAATTCCAGTTGCAGCAATTATAATGCGCAGCAAGCCATAGATCGATAGTATTTCTTGGCACAACATCAGCATTGCCTGTTAAGAAATTAATAGCTGGAAAGGAGGTAGTTACATCTTCACGATTTACAAAACGCATGTATCGAGACCATTCACAATTTTTTAGATCGAATGAACGACATTCATCATCTTTTAGGAAATATGTCCAACGAAGATCACAAAGTATATCTAGAGCATGATCTCCGCACTCATTTTCCCAAAAACGATATGAATCATTTAAACCTAACCCAACGCCAAGGTGACCACCAGAGCCCATGGTTGGTTCAAATAAGTAACAAGCATCTGATTCATGCCCTGTTGGCACAAATAATACAAAATATGCACCATAATGATTCACCTCATCAACACAGAAGTCATAACCAACTTTGAACTGCAAATCATCAACACCAGTTTCAGTTAACTTGCCACAACATAATCTGCCAAAATCATAAATATCATTACTCAGGGCTTGGCCCACGTTAGCAAAGCCTTCTAATTGGCCATCTAGAGAACGGCGAACTTCTTTAAATCCTAACTGGTGACGAACATGTACTACAGGTAAATATAAACTTGCATATACTTTTTCAAAGAAGCAATTATCTGTCAGGCCACCAAAATTGACTCTAAATTTAAATGTTGCACCAGTTGCTTGGCGTCTTGGGCGAAAAACCACATCTGATTGAAAGCGAGTATCTGATCCCGGTGTTATAATTCCTAACCATAGTGAACTAATATCTGCTGTATTATCTTCTTCAACAGAAATACAGTCCTTGCAGCATGGCAAAAAGTTACGGGCTAATGAATCACGGTTTGTTGAGTGAAAATAGAAAACAGAAGATTGAAAATCGAGCCATGAATCTTTGTCATCCTTACGACAACGATGATAGGTCTCCCAATCTGATAGACCCAACTCTAAAACCGAATTTTGAGACAGAGACCGTGGCCTAAAAAATGTTCTCGAACATCCTTTGAGACAAACCTTGTCGCAACTGGCGATTAATGCACTTTGGACAAACAATAACATAGTTAGTGCAACAATTGCCCCAGCTGGACGGACTATTGCGAACAAATGCTTCATACAACTCCTTTTTGAATAAAGATTTATTTACTCTTTATAGCTTTTTTACCAATTCTAGCGCTTAAAACGCAATAATTTATTCTAAATAGTTTCTATGCATAAAACAAATTATCAGTAAAATTAAATAAGTGAAGCCTTTATTTTCTTATTTATGCTACATGAATAAGAAAATAATATATAGCAAAACGGAGAACCTAATGAATAAAATTATGCCCTTTCTTTCTTTTTTTAATAGCAGCTGTTTTATTTGGCAAGATATTGTGGAAATTATTTTCTTCTCAATTTTTATTTATTTTCTGACTATTTGGCTCTCTAGAGATAAAAAGAAAAATCTGGTTTACTATTTTTATTGCGTATGCACTCTTTTTATTATTTCTCATATATTGTGCTTTTACACCATTGAGTCTTTTTTATGGGCATATCTACCTGTTATCGTGGTATTTTTTGTTTTAATTCACCAAAAAACTCTGCAATCTAATTTTATTGGCCTAACCAAAATCACCAATTTCTCTCAGCCAATTGAGCATTGGTATGCAGAGGTTATCCGTGCAAGCAAAAAAGCTATTGACCAAAAATCATCCCTGGCCTTTATTATTGAAAAAAAACAGTCTCTTTCAGGTCTGCTTGCACCCACATATTTATTACAGGCCCCTATACAAAACAATCTCATACACTTTTTAACATCCTGCTCATTCCAGCCGGTTACCTCTGTATGGCTTGACCATAATGGTTATATAAAAGGTATAGGCACCAAAGAAACTGATCTATCCAGTCTGCTTGAGGTAATAGAACATACTGATGCCCTACTTATATCTTCCTCTGATAATCAGTTGGCACTTTACCTGGCGGATAAAAAATATGAGCAAGTAAGTACAGCACACGCACTGCAATTTTTACAAAGTCATCTAAAGATCAATAAAAGAGGAATAAAACATAATGAAATTAAAAAACCTTTTTACCAATCTCAATTATAAAATTTTTGCTTTCATTATTGGTTATAGTCTATGGGCATATAAGGCAGCTGACCAAAAAATGGCACGCTGGATTACTATTCCTGTTTGTTTTTATAATGACAAGCAAGTATCTCTAGAGGCCCCAGAGGTCATTGCAATACAGCTGCAAGCAACAAGATCATCCATGCAAACACTTGATGCAACACAATTAGCACTCAATATAGATTGCCAAAGTCTTGTAAATGGACCCAATATACTAGCCAATTATGAGTCCTATTTATTTTTACCAACCGATTTTAAGGTGTTACAATGGTCACCAACTACAATTGAAATAAAAAAACATAAAATAAACACTGATGAATGATGAATACAAATAATTTTTTTGGCACTGATGGAATACGGAAAAGAATTGGCACAAGGCCATTAGCTCAAAATGATCTACCAAAACTTGCCCATGCAATTGCACAATGGTTAATACACAAATTTGGTACCAAGGCAGGTCTTGTAATTACTCATGATTCCCGCGAATCTAGCCCATGGATGAAAACAACTTTGCTCAGTACCCTGCTTGAATATCCCTTTTTAATTTATGATATGCATATGGCTCCCACAGGAGCAGCGTCCTGGATAGTGCAGACAATGCCAGAGGTGCAATGTGGATTAGTTATTACTGCCTCACATAATCCTTACTACGATAATGGTATTAAAATTATATTAAAGAATGAAAAAATAACACCGCGGGACCAACAACTACTCAGCAATCTCTTTTTTGCTACGCAAAAGTCTTTTACATATAGCTCATTCGGCACTTATTTTGGTGAAAATTCGTTATTAGATACATATCACAAGAGCCTAATTTCAAAGTTTAGACCCAATTTCCTTGCCGGCAAAACGATTGTAATTGACTGCGCTAATGGCGCGGCCAGTACTATCGCACCAAAACTTTTTACTCAATGCGGGGCACATGTTATAACAATCCACAATAAGCCTAATGGAAAAAACATTAATGACCATTGTGGTTCTTTATATCCTCAAGAAACACAAAAAATGGTACTCAAGCATAATGCTGATATTGGTTTCTGTTTTGATGGTGATGGCGACCGTGTTGTCGTAATTAATAATAACGGACAGTTGAAAGATGGAGACAATATTCTTGGATTATTACTTGAAAATCCTCTGTATAAAAACCAAGTAGAAATTGTTGGTACCATTATGAGTAACCAATCCTTACAAGATTATTGTTATAAAAAAAGTATACGATTTGCTAGAACAGCTGTTGGTGATAGTCATGTGCTAGAATACTTACATAAAAAAGATCTTTTGCTTGGTGGTGAACCATGTGGGCATATTATTTTAAATGACCACTTGCCAACCTCAGATGGTCTTTATGTTGCCCTGCAAGTTGCTCACACCTGCATTTTATTAAACAACTTTAGCATTAATCAAATAACAAAATACCCCCAAGCAAGTATTAATATCCCGTACATACAAAAAGTTAGTTTACAATCAGCAAAAATGAAACTTATACTAACAAAAGCCCAACAATCGGGAGCTCGTGTTATTATACGTTATTCAGGAACCCAACCGGTACTACGGATAATGGTAGAAGCCAAAACACAAGAACTAGCACAAACTACCTTGCATGAGATAGCCACCAAATGTAAGATAATCATTGGGCAGAAGGAAATTTATGATAAAAAAAATAAAGCATCTGAGTTGCAACGTTGTTAATTTTTTGTGGTCTGTTTTTTTAAATGGTTTATTTACTCTTTTGCCTATTATTCTTACCTTTGGTATTTTTGCTATTACCCTGCGTCTATTACAATCATGGTTAAAACCTATTAGCAAAATTCAGCCAGCCTTTTTACGCTGCATACCTTACTCAGAAATTATTCTAGCAATTATCATTATTTTTTTAATCGGGACTATCTTAAAGATATTTGTCCTGCGTTCATTGATTCATTGGATTGAAGGGCTTCTTGCAAGAATTCCACTAGTGCGCCCTATTTATATGGGCATTAAACATTTAGTGCAAGCATTTAGTTCTCAAGATAAAATTACTTTTAAAAAAATTGTTTTGATCGAATTCCCTCGAAAAGGATTATTTAGTATAGGTTTTTTAACCAGTGAGCTCGTGTCAGAATTATCCCCAGACAAAGAAAAAAAGTTTTTTAATGTATTTGTCCCAACCACTCCAAACCCAACTAGCGGGCATTTTGTTATTACCCCAGAAGAGCAAATCCGCGTAACAAACTTATCACGGCAAGAAGCAATGGCTATGATCATTTCAGGAGGCATTATTCAACCTGATCGTTTTTAAGCCCCTGCTTTTTCAAATTTATTAATCAATAATTTACAAAAGCCAGTGTTTACGATTGGTTTTTTACTTTCAATCTGTTGAGAAAAACTTTCACGTTTTTTCTTTATAATGTTTTGTGCTTGTTGTTTAATTTTTTTTCAAATGCTACGCAAATGGCTATTATATCAAATGCTTGGCTAAGATCTACATCTGGTACCTGACTTACAACAAGGCTTCGCCTATTGATTAATTTCAATCCTACCTGGCAAAATAAATTGTTGGTAGATTGGTCAAATATGTCCTCCGCCAAACAGGCTTTGAAAAGATAAGGTAAGCAATGAAGGTATCTTGTCCATAGACGATAAGGAAGAAACAATCAAAAAAACACAACATTTTCTCATTACGTACTCCTTTTTTGAAACAAAAATCAAAAAATTAGCAGAACTGGTCAGTCATGAATTTACTATAAAACAATTCGAGGCCAAAATCATCACTTCCGTTTTTTACATGAAAATCGAGCGTATATAAGAAATTGTGTGCATGTATTAATTGCTGATTATTATACTTTTTCCACTCTTGTTGTAAAAAGCGAAACGGCAAACGAAAGCCAATTTTTCGTGCTGACATTCTATTTTTTTGTTTGAGATAGAAACAATACCAATGAGCCTTATACAATTGTTCTGACCAAAAGACTACCCAAAATGGTAGAGAGTAAGCCTTTTTTATTTTGTGCCAATAGGCAAAAAATTCAGCTGGCTGTTTTGAAAAGAAAAAACTACTTAATGTAAAGAGTGATTGATTAGAGGGAACAATCACCTCAAGCCACTGATTAAAAAACTCATCTGATTCAATCGATACAAGAGAACTGTATTCGAGTAATAAACAAAATTGATCCAATGGTATGCTTTGTAATAACTGAAACACCTTTTTAATAAATAATTTTTGACGAACAGAATAATAACCAAAAAATGATGCTACTTGTTGAGCTTGCATTAAAGACAATTGCCCAGAAAGTTCAATAATATTTTTATTTTTAAATTTTGGTGCTTTTTCTATAAAAAAACCAACCCCATTTGGACCAGTATATTCTTGGATATAACCAAGCAATGAATCCTTTTGCTTGCTAGGTAACTGTTGTACATTTGCCAACCAATAAAAACTCCTATTGCCCAATAAACTTGTTTCTAGCTGTGCTTGCATAGACGCTAAACCTTGCAAAACATCAAGCTTCACTACAGGTATAGATCTTTTTTTAACACAATCAAGTAATAAACGAAAAAACAAAGCTGGATATGGCAATGTACCAGAAAATATAATTGGTATTGAATGTAAAAATAATTTATCGAACTGATCTTCTTTAAGAAGTTGATCGAGATTCATGAAGAAAAGCTATTTTGGCGATTTAATAAACTGAATAAAGGTGTTTTGTCTTTTTTTGGTTGCGTTGCTTGTAATCCCATCTGATCATTTATTTTAAAAAGATCTTGGACACCTTTGCATGCCATTTTACGAATTTGGTCAAACACTTGCCATGAAACCATTGAGCGCTCAGCGGTACCTTGAATCTCAACAATTTCATTGTTACGAGTTAAAATAACATTATAATCCGCATCTATAAAACTATCTTCATGAAAGTCCAAGTCAAGAAGAACACGATCATTAATAACCCCAACTGATACTGCGGCAATCTCATGTAATAAAATATCTTGAAAAAGATCTTTGTTTTTTAACCAAAAAGCGATAGCAGACTTTAAAGCCAAAAAGGCTGCAGTAATACATGCAACACGGGTACTACCATCAGCCTGCAAAACATCACAATCAACAACAATAGTTCTCTCACCCAGTTTTGATAAATCAACAACAGAACGCAGGCATCGCCCAATCAAACGTGATATTTCAATTGAGCGACCATTTTTCTTAAGAGCTGAAGATGCACGGTTTATACGAGAGTGAGTAGCGGTTGGCAACATTGCATATTCCGCATTGAGCCAACCAGTTTTGCTTCCCCTAAGGAAACTTGGAACTGAATTTTGCATAGAAACAGCACATAAGACCTTAGTGTTTCCTATATGAAGTAACACAGAGCTTGGTGCCCAGCTAAAAACATTGTAAGAAATTGATATAGATCGTAATTGATCATCTTTTCTGCTTCCAGCACGTTGCATAATTCAGCCTTTATCAATTATGAAAATTACTCTTTTATGCCAAGTCGAATACGTCCAGTTGAAGGGTCATAGTCTACGACCTCAACCGTAAGTGGATCATCCAGTTGAAATTCTTGAGCAAGATTCCTTTGCATATGTTTTGGAATAGCAGAAATATGAATTAATCCATCAACTCCTGGAACTAATTCTACAAACATTCCAAAGTCAACCAAACGGCGTATCTTTCCATTATAAATGGCGCCTTTTTCAATTAATCCTGCTAAGGTTTTAACCCAATTGATAGCTGCATCAAGGTTTCCGCCAGGAACAGCAAATATTTTGACCAATCCATCATTTTCAATATCGATATTGGTACTTGTTTTTTCCATAATTTCACGAATGGTCTTACCGCCAGAGCCGATTATTGCACCTATTTTGTCAACAGGAATTTTCACTGTTTTAAGCTTTGGCACTAACTCAGACAATGTAGGATTTGGTTCAGACATAACTTTTTGCATTTCGCCTAAGATATGCATACGACTTTGCTTTGATTGGGCAAAAGCAGCTTGAAAAATTTCTCGTGAAAGGCCACCCTTATACTTTACATCCATTTGAATTGCAGTGATTCCATCCTTAGTTCCAGTTACTTTGAAATCCATCAAGCCAAAAGCATCTTCAAAACCAGTAATATCTGATAAGATGTGAAAATCACCTTTTTTTGAATGGACCAGACCCATAGCAACACCAGCAACCATCTTTTTGAGTGGCACACCAGCATTCATTAATGCCATAGTAGAACCACATACCGTTGCCATTGAAGTGGAACCATCGGATTCAAGCATATCTGCAACAATACGAACGGTATAAGGAAATTCTTCTTTTGTTGGTAACATATTTTTTAATGCTGAAGCCGCTAAAGCTCCATGACCAATTTCTCGACGGCCAGGACCTCTAACAGGACGTACATCACCAACAGAAAAGGGAGGGAAATTATAATGGAGCATGAATTTTCTTGTTTGCTCTTCATCTACCATTACTGATTCTATTCTTTGCTCATCTTTTCCACCGCCCAAAGTAACCGTAACCAATGCTTGTGTACGACCACGAGCAAAAAGTGCTGAACCATGAGTAAATGGCAATAAACCTACCTGAGTACTAATAGGACGTACAGTAGAAAAATCACGACCATCAATACGCTTGTTCAAAACAAAAATTAATTCTGTTAATTTTTTCTTTAATTGCTGGTCAAAAATATAATCTAATAATTTCGTAGACAGTTCATGCTCTGTAATTTGATCTTGGTACTTATCAGTGAATTCTTTTTTAATTTCAGACAAATAGGCTGACCGCTCTACTTTATCTGCGATATACATTTTTTTAACTTTATCGTCAGTTAAGTATGAATCAACTCTTTGCTCCCATTCTACCCAATCATAATCACTATTTTCAGCTTCTTTTTCTTTTCCAATTTCAGCTGCAATCTCTTTTTGCCAAGCAACAAGTTTCTTTATACGATCATGAGCCTGAAACATAACATCAACAAATTCTTCTTCGGAAATTTCATTGGTTGAACCTTCAACCATATTCACGCCTTCTTCAGTTCCAGCAATAATCATGCGAACATCAGAAGCTTCCATTTGTGGATATGTCGGATTAAAAATCCATTTACCTTCGACACGAGCAACCTCAACTGCACCAACCGGACCCAAGAAAGGTATTTTTGATATACATAAAGAAAGAGATGTAGCATTCAAGGCCAAAATACCAGGGGCATGCACTTTATCAACGGAATAAACAGTGTCTAAAACTTGTGTGTCGTTAAAGTAATGCTCAGGAAATAATGGACGAATTGCACGATCAATTAAACGGCTGATTAATATTTCCCGTTCAGACAGTCTGCCTTCTCTTTTAAAATAACCACCAGGAATTTTACCTGCGGCAGAAAACAGTTCACGATATTCTATTGTTAATGGTAAAAAACCAGGAAACTCTTTTGTTTTTTTAGAAACAGAAGTGGATAACAATACAGTACCACCTTGTTTAAACCATACAGAACCATCTGCCTGTTGGGCTTTTGCACCAACTTCAACTTCATAATTAAATTCCGGCAAGCGAAATATTTTTACCATTAGTGTGAACCTATCTACTTATTTTAAGCTTAAGCGTTTTTTTGTTTTATCATACAGTTCTTGATTTTGTGTTTTCAAATATTGCAAATATTTTTTGCGTTGTGCAACCAGCTTAAGCAATCCACGCTTGGAACCAAAATCTTTTTTATTTGATTTCATGTGCTCAGTCAGTTGACTAATACGCTGAGTTAATAAAGCTATTTGCACTGGTGCAGAACCAGTATCAGTTGTACCAATGGCAAATTCTTTTATTACCTCTTGTTTATTATTTTTTTTAACCGGCATAAAACCTCTTGTTACTAATACTATATTTTATATTTCATCTTACAAGACTTTTGGTAGGCACGAGCGGTATCGAACCGCTGGCCTCTGCTACGTCAAAGCAGCGCTCTACCACTGAGCTACGCGCCTTCCTTAATCTCTATGTCAACCGACTCTAGTTGCTTTTGAACAAGCTCTTGTTCTTGTGCCTGCTGCTCATATTCAGATACCCGAGAACCTAAATATCTCTTTCGAAATGATGGAATCCCAGTACCTGCTGGTATTAGCTTACCAACAATTACATTTTCTTTTAAGCCATAAAGATAATCAACTTGGCTGGACATAGCTGCTTCAGCAAGAATTCTTGTTGTTTCTTGGAAAGATGCCGCACTTACCCAACTTTCAGTTCCTAAAGAAGCTTGGGTAAGACCCATAAGAACTGGTTTTGCTTTTGCTGGCTTCTTTCCTTCTTGTGCTATTAATGAATTAACCGTTTGAAAATGTATACGGTCAACTTTGTCCCCAATAAGAAAATCTGTATCTCCAGACTCAATAATACGTACTTTTCTCATCATCTGTTTGGCAATTACCTCAATATGCCGATCGTTAATATCAACTCCTTGCAATCGATAAATCTCCTGTATTTGATTTACCAAGTATTTTTGCACTACATCAGGACCCAAAATACGCAACATATCTGGCATTACCGGAGAACCAACAGTTAACATATCACCTGCACTTACATGATCACCATTAACAACATTAAGTTGTTTTCCACGTGGTACTAAATAATCAAACGATTCACTACCAGAGACCACTGAAATCTTACGCATGCCACGATGCAATCCACCAAAAACGACCTCGCCGCTAATATCAGAAATAATAGCCGGATCTTTTGGTACACGTGCTTCAAATAATTCAGCAATTCTTGGAAGACCACCAGTAATATCTTTTGTGGTTGAACGTTCACGAGGTATTTTTACTAGAATATCACCAATCTCAACACGTTGGTTGTTTTTTACATTCATATAAGAACCTGAAGGCAAGAAGTATTGAACCTCTTCATCTTCCCCAGTAACAATATTAATTGCTGGTTGATACTTTTCGCTACGATGTTCAAGAACAACATAATTTGACCTGTTTGTTGCTTCTTCAAAACGCTCTTGAAATGTAACATTCTCGATTAAGTCATTGTACTGCACAACACCAGCTTTTTCTGTTAGAAGAACAGTACTGTTTGGATCCCATTCAGCGAGCCTAGTTCCAGCCTTAATTGGTTGTTTATCTTCAACTAAAATTATTGATCCATATTCTATAGTATGTTTTTGTAGTTCACGACCATCTTTAGTAGTGATTAATAATCTTGCTTTACGACTCAATACAATGTTTTGACCAGCTCTGTTTTTTACCGTACGTACATTTCGTAGCTCAATAATACCATCATGTTTCGCTACAAAATAGGGTTGAGCTGTCATACCACTTGCAGTACCACCAATATGAAATGTTCTCATGGTCAGCTGTGTACCTGGTTCACCAATTGATTGCGCTGCAATAGTACCAACCGTAGTCCCAATAAATACGAGCTCACCTTTAGAAAGATCATAACCATAACAAAGGACACATATGCCACGCTTTGCCTGACAAGTTAATACCGAACGTACTGAAATCTTAGAAACAGCAGAATCCTCAATAGTAGCTAGATCGTCTCTACCAATAATATGTCCTTGCTTAAAGAGTATTTTCCCCGTAACCGGATCTTTTATATCAGCAGCAAGTACTCGACCAAATGCACGACGCGCAAGAGGATAAAGAATATCACCAGATTCTTTAAGAGCATCGATAACGATGTAACCCAATGTTTTACAATCATACATGGTAATAACAACGTCTTGAGCAACATCAACTAATCGACGGGTTAGGTAGCCTGAGTTAGCGGTTTTAAGCGCCGTATCAGCCTGTCCTTTACGAGCACCATGAGTGGAAATAAAGTATTCAAAAACACTTAGTCCGTCTTTAAAATTGGTTCGAACTGGTGTTTCCATAATTTCACCAGTTGGCTTTGCCATCATACCACGCATACCAACTAACTGTTTGATTTGATCTTTGGAACCACGGGCTCCAGAAACCAACATCATAAATACCGGGTTGAATGGCTTGAATGTTTGGCCTTTATTGGTATAAGAAATCTCGTCTTGCTCTTCAAGATCGTGTAACATTTGAGCTGCTACATCTGCAGTAGCGTGCCCCCAGATACTAATGATTTTGTTATATCGTTCTCCATTGGTAATAATTCCATCCATGTACATTTGCTCTACTTTTTTCACTTCCTCATCAGCAGTTGAAATGATCTTATCTTTTTTGATTGGAATAAGAAGATTTTCCATAGAAAGTGAAATGCCAGAGATTGTTGCATTATGAAAACCAAGTTTTTTTATTTTATCAAGCGCTACAACGGTTTTTTTATCACCAAAATTGTAATATATTTTTTCGATTAATTTGCCTAAATCAGAGCTTTTCATGATCTTGTTTACCCAACCAAATGGGGTTTCTTTAGGCAAAGCATCAAAAAGTAAAACGCGGCCAACTGTAGTATCAAAAATAGTTTTATCAAGTCGCAATTTAATTTGCGCTTGCAAAGCAACTTGACCAGTCTGGAATGCTTGGATTACCTCTTTAGTGCAGGCAAAAATAATGCCTTCACCTTTGCCACCCATACGTGCTTTGGTCATAAAATGCAACCCAAGAACCATATCTTGTGAAGGAACGGTAACCGGACGGCCATTTGCTGGCGATAAAATGTTATTTGTTGAAAGTATAAGTTTGATCGATTCAATTTGTGCATTTTTACTCAAGGGTATATGTACAGCCATCTGATCACCATCAAAATCGGCATTAAACGCACTACAAACCAGCGGATGAATTTTAATAGCTTTTCCATCAACAAGCACAGGATAAAAGGCTTGAATACCCAATCGGTGCAATGTTGGGGCACGGTTTAATAGAACCGGTCTGTTTTTTACCACATCTTCTAAAACATCCCAAATTTCTGGTGTACGATCTTCCACCATTCTTTTCGCAGTACGCAGGTTTGGTGCTATTTCTCGTTCGATTAATCCAGCATAAATATATGGCTTGAATAACTCTAATGCCATAATTTTTGGCAGACCACATTGATCCATATGCAATGTTGGATCAACAACAATCACAGAACGTCCAGAATAGTCGACACGACGACCAAGCAGGTTTTGACGGAAACGACCTTGCTTACCACGTAACATTTCACTTAATGATTTAAGCGGTCTTTTATTTGAACCTCGTACTGGTTGCCCACGGCGACCATTATCGATCAGTGCATCAACTGATTCCTGCAGCATACGTTTTTCATTTTTGATAATGACAGAAGGAGCGTCAATTTCAATTAAACGTTGTAAACGAATATTACGATTTAATACTCGACGATACAATTCATTTAAATCAGAACTTGCAAAACGACCACCTTCTAACGGTACTAATGGACGTAAGTCTGGTGGCAATACAGGTAAAATTTCTAATACCATCCACTCAGGCCGCAAGTTTCCTTGCAATAAACCATTAAACACCTTCAATCTACGCATTATTTTATGACGAATCGCGACAGAAGATGTCTTTTGATATTCTTTTTCAATAATAGCAATCTCAGCTTTCAAATCTATCATGGATAAAATGGAGCGTATTGCTTGACCTCCCATCTGCGCTTCAAACTCTAGATCCTCCGGATGAGTTTCTTTATACGTTTGATAATCTGCAGATGAAACTAATGTTTTGCGTGGATATGGTGATTTACCTTGCTTAATAACCATGTACGCATCAAAGTAAACAACCCGTTCCAACTCTTTAACTGGCATATCAAAAATAAGACCCAAGTAACTCGGAATGCCTTTTAGATACCAAATATGACAAACAGGTGAAACCAGTTCAATATGGCCCATTCTCTCACGACGCACTCGAGACTGAATAACTTCAACGCCACATTTCTCACAGGTTACCCCGCGGTGTTTCATACGTTTGTACTTACCACAATTACATTCCCAATCCTTTACCGGACCGAAAATTCTCGCACAAAATAAACCGTCACGTTCGGGCTTTAAAGTACGATAGTTAATCGTTTCGATTTTTTTCACCTCACCATACGATAATGATCGCATTTTTTCAGGTGACGCAAGACCAAGACGAATTGCATTAAATTTAGTAACACTAATATATTCTCTAAAACGGGCTAAGAACCTATTCACTGACTTTCTCCTTGCCAGATTTGAATAAATCGATCTGTAATCCCAAGCTTTGCAGCTCTTTCACCAACACATTAAATGATTCAGGAATTCCTGGTTCAGGAACCTCCTCACCACGTACAATTGCTTCATACACTTTATGCCTACCACTCACATCATCAGATTTATACGTAAGCATTTCTTGTAGGGTATATGCAGCACCATATGCTTCCAGTGCCCATACTTCCATTTCCCCAAGTCTTTGGCCACCCATTTGTGCTTTACCTCCAAGTGGTTGCTGCGTAACTAATGAATACGGACCAACAGAACGAGCATGTAATTTATCATCAACCATATGATTTAATTTCATCATATAAATTGCACCAACGGTAACTGGTTGATCAAAATATTCACCAGTTTGACCATTGCGCAATCTAAAGGAACCTGATTTAGGCAACCCTAAATCTTTCAATAGTGGCTCAATGTCACCCTCTAGTGTTGCACCATCAAAAACCGGAGTCTTAAATGCAACCCCAACTTTTGCTGACTTACGAGCAAGCTCAAGAAGGCCATCTTTACCATATTGTTTCTCATAGTTTACAATAAGTTCTTTTCCATAGATATTTACTAATTCTTTCTTGACTACCTCATATCCCTTTGTTTCCAAGATATGATGTAATTTAATTCCTAATTGCCTACCAGCAAGACCTAACGCTGTTTCAAGAATTTGGCCTACATTCATACGAGAAGGAACACCCAGAGGATTCAATACGATATCAACAGGAGTACCATCTTCTAAGTATGGCATGTCCTCACGTGGAATAATTGTAGAAACCACTCCTTTATTACCATGTCGACCAGCAAGCTTATCACCAATAGACACACGACGTTTCATAGCAACATATATTTTTACCATTTTTATAACGCCAGAAGGTAACGGATCACCTTTTTTGAGCCTTCCAAGACGTTCGTCTTTTAAGCCATGCAAAATACGGATTTGATTTTCTAACGATTCACGAAGATGTTTAACTTGCTCATTAATTTTTTTATCTGCTGCTTTTAGTGCAAACAAATCTTGTAATGAAAGAGTATCAATTTTATCTTCAACAAAATAACCTCGAGATACATACTGACTTTTAACTGATGAGCCAGCCTTATTACCAGTTAATAATGAGATAATTTTTCTCATGATCATTTTTTCTAAGAAAACAACATGATCATGAAAATTTTGTTCATATTTTGTAATTTGCTTTTCAACTTCTTCTTTATATCTTTTATCCTTACGAATACCGCTACGTGAGAATATTTTCACATCAACAACGGTACCTTCCACTCCTGGAGAAACACGCAATGAAGTATCACGGACCTCACGTGATTTTTCACCAAAAATAGCTCGTAATAGTTTTTCTTCTGGAGAAAATTGAATATCACCTTTTAAAGTAACTTTACCAACTAAAATATCACCTGGCTTAATACGGGTACCAATACGGACAATACCATCGTCATCGAGCCCAGCAAGAGTAGCCTCACTCACATTTGGGATATCTCGTGTAATTTCTTCTGGACCTAATTTAGTATCCCGTGCATCAACATCATATTCTTCTATATGAACAGAAGTAAGCGAATCTTCACTTACTAGTCGCTCACTAAGCACAATGGCATCCTCAAAGTTGTAACCATGCCATGGCATAAATGCGACCAATAGATTTGAACCAAGAGCAAGCTCTCCATCGCTAATTGCAGAACCATTGGTAAGGATATCGCCTTTTCCAACTTTATCACCAGGTTGTACAATTGGGGTATGATGAACCCACGTGCTATAACTTGATCGTTCAAACTTGCGCAAATAATAGGTGTCAATACCTTGAGCAATCCAACTATCTATCGTATGAAAGTCATCTTCATTAGCGCGAACAATAATTTTATCTGCAGATACATACTCAACAGTACCAGCACGTTTTGCAGTAATGATTGAGCCTGATGCTTTAACAATTTCTTTTTCCATACCAGTTCCAACAATTGGTGATTGTACACGAACTAGAGGGACTGCTTGTCGTTGCATATTTGCACCCATCAAAGCACGACTAGCATCATCATGAGATAAAAAGGGAATTAAAGCTGATGAAACAGAAACAAGTTGCTTTGGCGATAAATCAACATAATTAACTTTATCTGAAGCAACATACATAAAGTTGCCTTGATGGCGCGAAAAGATTTTTTCTTTCGGCAACCCTTTTGACGTAGTTTTTTTAACAATTTCTGCTGGTGCAATATACTGTTTTGCTTCTTGAAATGCATCAAATAAGACCACATCGTCAGTAATTTTATTATTCA
>JAJCZD010000012.1 GCA_029262615.1 Candidatus Babelota bacterium | reverse complement strand
AGTATTTACAATTGCAATACCATTAGTTGGTGGTACAACCAATGGATCAACTAATGAAGCGCACTCCAACATATCATTAGTCAAAACATTAATAACAATAGAAGTATTAGGTTGAGTTTGAACAGAATCAGCATTAGCTATTGGATCTTGGCATAATCTAAATATAGTTACATCATCAGTGCCATTAGAACCACCTACAGCTAGAGAGTCTGCCCCTCCCGAGGAGAGCCAGGCTACTGCAAAGGCTACTACGCCAAAGTCCACTGAGTCTACCGGAGTAAGGCTAGTCCCAATAAAGCTATAAACAATCACATCTGCAGTGCCATTAACACCACCTACTGCTAGAGAGTCTGCCCCTCCTGAGGAGAGCCAAGCCACTGCAGCTGCACTGCTGCCAAAACTTACTGAGTCTACCGGAGTAAGGCTAGTCCCATTAAAGCTATAAACAATCACATCATCAGTGCCATTATCACCACCTACTGCTAGAAAGTTCGTCCCTCCCGAGGAGAGCCAAGCCACTGAAACTGCACCCGTGCCAAAACTTACTGAGTCTACCGGAGTAAGGCTAGTCCCATTAAAGCTATAAACAATCACATCATCAGTGCCATTTGACCCAGCTACTGCTAGAAAGTTCGTCCCTCCTGAGGAGAGCCAAGCAACACCCTGTGCAAAGGAACCAAAGTCTACTGAGGTTACCAGACTAAGGCTAGTCCCATTAAAGCTATAAACAATCACATCTGCAGCGCCATTAACACCACCTACTGCTAGAAAGTTCGTCCCTCCCGAGGAGAGCCAAGCCACTGCATTGGCATTGGTGCCAAAGTCTGCTGATGTGATTGGTACTAATGCTGTTCCGCGCAATTGAATAATTAAAGACATTAAAAATAAAAATGAATATTTTTTCACTCTACTTCCTTTTTTTAAAATAATCGAATTAATATCAATGTAAAAAACATTTGCACTTTTTTTATCCTTTGTAAATCTAGTACTAGTATATATTTGTTTTTTAAAGGAAGTCATCATGCAAAGAAAATTTATTTTTATTATTGTTCTTTTATCTTTGGGTTTAGTTATAAATTGGTCCCAAGAACATACGATTGAGGGAAGAAAAAAACTAACAATAAACTTTTTCGGAACTCTTCTTACTCATTCTGGTAAAAAATATGATGTGGAAAATATAACCATTGGTCATATGTATAAACAAATTCCGGTCTATGAATATCCCTCCAAAAATGATTTTGACCCTCAAACAGGAAAATTCAACTATAACCCTCGAGATAGAACAAAAAGAACTATTACTCGTTTAGATTTAACAGAAATGGCAGAAATAAAAATTGACCCGCAAAAGCAATGGTATTTTCAACGCAAAGGCGGCCGCAAAGTTTTTTTTGTACCACTTACTGTTATTTCAAATAATCCAAAAAAAACAAAAAATAAGTATCTTATTGAATCTGACAGAACCATTACGCTTGATAATTTAATACCTGATGGCAAACCAATTGAAATGGATGTGCCTCCAAAGGCAGTACGAAGTTTGGTAATAAAGGGATATAAAGAACAAAAAAGAGAAGAGAATACAAAAACTAAAAAGAAAAATTAGATCTTTAGTATACTTTTTTCTATGATTAACCAAGTTGAAATCACTTAAAAACAAAAGTTAGGGAAGTCCATGGCTATTGAAATCAACCAAGATAACGTAGTAAAAGAAATTGGCGAATCAAAAAAACCTGTCATTATGGAAGTGTATGCATCCTGGTGCGGCCCTTGCCAACAAATGATGCCTATCTTTGAAGAGATTGAAAAAGAATTAAAAGATAAATATACATTTGCCAAACTCAATGTTGATGACGCACGTGATATATCTATCCAATATGGTGTTACTTCGGTCCCAACTTTTATTTTTATTAAAAATGGCCAAGTACTTGGCAAAGAGACTGGCTATATTGCAAAAGAAGATTTAAAGGCAAAAATCGAGGTAGTATTTGGGTAGCGTTATTCATTTTTCTTATCCTGAATATCAAAACCAAGCTGGCGAAGTTTATCACGAATTTCGTCAGCTTTTTTGTAATCTTTTTCAGCACGTGCTTTTTCTCGTTGAGCAAGTAATTTTTGGATCTCTTGTGTGATTTCTATTTCTTTTTGGGGCAATGGTTTTAATTCTAAACCTAGTATTTTACTTAAAAATGATTTTACTAAACATGCTTGCTTTTGGTTATTCTGTAAAAAATCAAGGTGTACAAACAGAACACCAAACATGCCTGGTGTATTAAGATCATCCAATAGAAAATCGAGCATCTTCAAAACTACTGGAGAATCTTGTATTTCTTTGTAAGAAATAGTTTCTGAACATTTTATATTTTCAAAAGTACGAATTAATTTTTGATAACTTTTTTGTGCTGCTTGTAAATCATCTAAAGAGAAATCTAAAGGTGACTTATAATGATGAGTTAAAAAATAATAACGTAGTACCATTGGATCAAATTTATTTAAAATCTGCTCCAAAGTAAAAAAGTTCCCTAAAGATTTTGACATTTTTTCTTTATTAATTTGTACCAAGCCAATATGCATCCAGTAATTGGCAAAAAGCTTTTCATGCAATGCCTCTGATTGGGCAATTTCATTTTCATGATGAGGAAAAATTAAATCTCGGCCACCAGCATGAATATCAATTTGTGGGCCTAAACATTTTTTTGCTAACGCAGAACACTCAATATGCCAACCAGGTCTACCAGCACCCCAAGGGCTTTCAAAAAAAGTACCTTTTCCTTCTGCTTTCCAAAGAGCAAAATCAAGAGGATCTTTTTTACGCTCATCTACTTTTATACGTTGGCCAGCACGCAAATCTTGTACTTTGTGCTTTGAGAGCTTTCCATATGAACTAAAGCTGGGAATATGAAAATATACATTACCTTCAACTTGATAGGCATGCCCTTTTTTGACCAATTCAGAAATAAAGGTAATTATTTCTGGCATGTTTTCCGTAACACGTGGCTCATGGTCCGGAGTTTTACATTGTAATTGTTGCAGCTCTTGGTTAAAAAGGTGTATAAATTTATCTGCTACTTTTTTGTACTGCTGTTTGTCACCAAACTCAACCTCGGCTTTTTTGAGTAACTTATCATCAATATCAGTAATATTCCGACAATAGATAACCTTGTAACCAAGAAATTGTAATAACCTGTAGAGAACATCAAACATAACATACACACGGCCATGGCCTAAATGTGCTTTATCATATGGTGTTACGCCACACACATACAAAGTAACTTGGTCGTTTACCAGGGGTTTAAATTCTTCTTTTTTACCAGTTAAGGTATTGGTTATTTGAAGCACTTTTGCTATCCTTAAGAACCAAAAATAGAGTGATACAACCGAATTAGATTTAGCTTACCATGAACTTTTATTTATATTAATATATTCTTTTTGGCTGGCTAAATTCAGAAAAAATAGTATTATTGTTCCATTATCAGAAATAAAAAATTTGCAAGTTTTTCTCTCAAAAAGGCTGGAGCTTATTAATGATATGCACAAAATTACAAAAAGCTGCAATGTTTATCAAATTGCCTTTTTTTATGTTATTAATTTTTTTACCCTCATTATCTATAAATGCACAAGAAAATGACCCCAAACTTACTATCCAAACTAATGCAATAGAAAAATCAGATTTACTTAATGATAGTGAGTCTAAAAATAAAATGGTATCTGAACAAGATGATGGCCCGCAAAATAAAATTACGCATGAAGAAGATAAACCGGTAACACAGGACTCACAAGAAAATGCTGAGGAAGATGATGTTGTTGAAGACACTAATGAAAAGCAAAGCGGCCCAGAACTAAATCAAAATCAACCTAATCAAGGTTTGCCAGTTAATCAATTTAGACGGATTAACGAAATTTTCGTTGAAGGAAATGTCACCGTACCAACCCAAGCAATATTGAGCCGTATTGATTATCGACCGGGTGATTTATTTGATCCTATTAAAACAAGAACGGTTATTCGAAACTTATATTATGACATCAAACGATTGCGTAACGTATCACTCTATGCTGAACCAATCGATGATAAAATGATCAATCTGATTGTGGTAGTACAAGAAAAAAGAGTTCTAAAAGATATCATTTTACGTGGCAATTACCATGTGAAAGAAAAAGAAATTAGAGAAAAAACAAATGTATATGAACTACCTGCAATCGACCCAGAACAGTTAAAGGTTATTGCAAGACAAATTAAAAAAATTTATGAAGAAAAAGGATATCATTTAGCAGTTGTCTCGCCTTCACTGCACCTTGATGATGCCCAGCGGGCAACGATCACCTTTGATATTACTGAAAATAGTAAATCTGTGGTGAAAAAAGTTAATTTCGTAGGTAATGCACATATTTCATCAAAAGAATTGCGCGGGGTTATCTTTACGCGTGAGGATTGGCTATTGAGTTTTATGGATGGTGCCGGCACTTACCAACCAGAGCGCTTTGAGGCTGATAAACATATCCTTGAGCAATTTTATCAAAACAAAGGTTACTTTATGGCAAAAGTAATCGATGCAAAAGCTCAAATGGATCCTCATACAAAAAACTTTACCGTTACCTTTGAAGTCCAAGAAGGCGACATATATACCGTTAAAGAAATAAAAGCACCCGGCAACGAATTTATATCAGAAGAAGAATTGCTATGGCGTATTCAAATAAAACCTGGTGACATCTATAGCCGTGAAGCAATTGTAGAGACGATGAAAGGCGTTGAAAACTTATGGGGTAATCTAGGTTATATCTTTGCACATGTTGAGCCTTCTATTATCCCCGATGAAGAGACTAAAACGGTCAGCCTCGCTTTTTATTCAGAATTAGGGAACCAAGTTTATTTAAATCGGCTTTCTATACGAGGAAATAAAAAAACAAGAGACAAAATTATTCGACGGCAGCTTGTGCTTGAAGAAGGCGATTTAATTACCAACTCTCGCATGGAAGGCTCTAAAAATCGAATTGAATCACTCGGTTACTTCAAACGTGCTGATGGGGTGAACTGGAAAGTAACTCGCTTGTCTGATGATACTGCCGATCTTGATCTTATGCTCAAAGAAGACAAAACGGGTAATGCGGCCCTTCAAATTGGCTTTGGAGGCGACCCTAAAGACATTTTTACACCAAATAGTGGTTTATCTGTTGAGGGTAATGTTGCTGATACCAACATGTTCGGCAGTGGAATTGCAATGAACTTATTTGGTAAATTATCAAAAAACGAATTATCTTTCGCATTTAATGTAACCGAGCCATGGTTATTTGATTATCCAATTTTAGCGAGCCTTAACGTATATCATAAACGATTGGGTTATGATTCATTCAGGTTAAGCCAAGCAATTAATGAACTTGATACCGGTGGAGGATTAACCGCTGGGTTTGTTACCGGATTCATGAATTACCAATTTTTCAGTGATACATTCTTTAGGTTTAATTTGGCATTGATATCCATTAAATATAACAACCCGCCAATAGTTTTCATTCCAAATGTAATTCCAGAAGACCAACTCATTTTGGCCCGCAATGAATTAACAAATGTTTTATGCCAAGAATTTGAAGCAGGGTCATTCCCAATTTTCGCAATGGAGATTGGCCAGAATAAACGTAATCATCCAATCCATCCTAGTCGTGGCCATAGTTGGATGATTAGAAACGCTTTTGCATTCCCCGCACTTGATAGCAATATTGGTTTTTACAAATTTTCTTTTGATACACACTGGTTTACGCCATTAATTGGTATGTACGATTTAATTTTCCACCTACATTATTACTTTGGATTTATTAAACGCTTTAAGGGCAGAAGTATACCATTCCGTGAATTATATCATGTTGGTGGTCCTGCAAGTGTGCGTGGTTGGTTGTATGGACAAATTGGTCCACAATTTAGGATTAATGATGTTCTTGGAGATTCAATCGGAGCCAATAAAGCAATGTGGTTGAATGCTGAACTCGTATTTCCAATCACCCCAGACCTGACCATGAAAGGTGTTCTTTTTTATGATGGCGGTACCGGGTGGGATAATCCCTATTCAGATGACATCTCTCCACAGTTCTTATTTGAAAATGGTTTTGATTATCGCCATGCAGTTGGTTTTGGCTTGCGCTTGTTGCAACCAATGCCAGTACAAGTTTACTGGGCATTCAAAATCGACCCTAGGGAAGATGAAACAAGCCATGAGATCCACTTTAATATGAGTTACGACTGGTAAATTGAACCAACGATTGATGATCTAACATTTAAAAATATAATTGTTACGTTTTTATTTGGTCTCATGTTATAGTTTTCCAAAAAGGGAGCCTTCTCATGAAACTAAGAACTATGCTTCTTTTGTTTGTAGTTATCCAACCGGTATTAGTTTTTTTGCACATATATAGAAATAATTTATCTATACGTCACACCTATACATACCAAAAAAGAGTTGCCCTACGAGATAGCCTGCTAAGAAAGAAAGAGCAATGCAGTCAAAAATTGTGCACGTTACAAAATCAAAAAAAAATTAAAGAATATGCACAAAATTTTTTAGGCATGGAAAAAGTTAAACTGCGCCAAATAAAAAAATTGGACCATGCATAATATATATAAAGCCCGTATTAGCACAATTTTCTTTATGTTGTGTATTTTGTTTTTAGTTATCACTATAAATCTTTTTATTGTACAAATTGGCCAATATACTTTTTATGCGAATCTGGCCGACAAGCAATATAATGTTACGATAAACGATTATCAACCACGAGCCACCATTGTTGATCGGAATAACAAATTTTTGGCCATGAATAAAGAATCTTTTTCAGCATTTATACTGCCAAAACAACTAAGGAATAAAGATAGAACCATAACATTTCTGCATAAGCACTTCCCTAGGGCTTGCAAGCGCTTGGAACAAACAAATAAGCAATTTATGTTTGTAAAACGTACCCTTACAGAAACACAAATAGCCCTCATAAAAGATAATACAAAACATGATATTAAATTATTGTCTGAGCCGAATAGATTTTATCCAATTGTATGCACTTCGCAAATCGTTGGTAAAACAAATATCGATAACAAAGGACAGTTTGGCATTGAACTTTTATACAATAAACAACTAAGTGGTAGCCCAACAATCTATAACTTAGAAAAAGATGCTCGTTTAGGATCTTTTTATTTTTCTAAAAAACTTAAAGAACAAGGCAATTCAGTGCAAACAATACAATTAACACTTGATAGTACGTTGCAATTTCTTGTATACCAAGAATTAAAAGAATGTTTTGATCAATATGAAGCAAACGGCGCTTCCGCACTCATCTTGAATCCAAAAACTGGTGAAATTATCGTGATGGCAAATGTACCATGCTTTAATCCGAATACGACTAATTTTGCTATTACGCATACCAATAACCCAATTGTATGCCACTCATATGAACTTGGATCTGTGATGAAAGTCTTTACGGCACTTGCAGCACTCGAGGAAGAAGTTGTACAAACGGATGAGATTATTGATTGTAAAAACGCAAAAACTGCATGGATTGATGGCAGGAAAATAAACACCGTAAAGGCACATGATAAGATTAGCTTTCTTGAGGTCGTTGCCTACTCAAATAACATTGGTATTGCACAAATTGCAAAACGGTTAGACAATAAATTATTTGATCATTATCAAAGATTAGGTTTTGGTAAAAAAATCAATCTCCCCTTCCCTGGTGAGCAAGCAGGGTTTATTAACCCACCAATAAACTGGTCGGCACAGTCTATAATTTCACTTTCATATGGGTATGAAATCCAGGCTACTTTGCTACAACTAGCAAAAGCATTTGGTATTATTGCCAATGATGGTTTTGATATTCAACCATATCTTGTAATCAATGATAAAACCCTTCGACAAGCTCAGGGTGATCGGGGGAAATCAAAAGAAAAAAAACAGTTGTATACAAAAGAAAATATTGAAATTATTAAAAATATTTTACGGCATACCACTCTGCGCGGTACCACCCGTCGCGCTCGCATTGCCGGTTATGATGTTATGTGCAAAACGGGGACGGCTAATGTCTTGGTAGAAGGCCAATATAACCAAACCAAAAACAGATTTACCTGTGCCGGAATCGTGCAAAAAGGTGATTACAAACGAGTGATTGTTGTCTTTGTTGACCAAATAAAGCAAGCAGGAAAATATGCCTCAACCGTTGCTGCACCACTGTTTGAAAAGATTGCACAAAAGATGATCATTCATGATAAAGTGATTTAGAACAACTTTATCGTATCTAATCATAAGTTAGAATGCTATAAAAAGCCCTAAGATTTTGACAGATATATTAATGATCCTTATCCTATCCATGGCAAATATATACTTAAACAACCTCTGGTGGAATAGGTCATGAAAAGATTTTTCTTTCTTTTACTATTTTTTACAATTATTCCCAACTCTTTTCTTTTTGGTCACGGCTTTGGCCAAAATACACTGGTAAAGAATTCTGGTAGAGGTTGGTACTCGATTAGAACTATTTGTGAACTCTGTACTGAAAAAAAATTCCTAATCCCCTCTTATGATTTCAAAATAGATAATCATAGAAGTCAGCGGGTTATCTCTGGCGGGATAAGTAAAACAAACTGTCATATGAAGCTTGGCTTTGAAAAAGGTAGCGATATTACCTGTACGCCGAGCCAAGCATTTTATTTAGCTGATCAACAAAAGTGGATTAATGCATGCCAACTAAAAATAGGTGATCTTCTTTTAGGCAAGGACAATACAATAATC
>JAJCZD010000011.1 GCA_029262615.1 Candidatus Babelota bacterium | reverse complement strand
GATTATTGTATTGTCCTTGCCTAAAAGAAGATCACCTATTTTTAGTTGGCATGCATTAATCCACTTTTGTTGATCAGCTAAATAAAATGCTTGGCTCGGCGTACAGGTAATATCGCTACCTTTTTCAAAGCCAAGCTTCATGTAACAGTTTGTTTTACTTATCCCGCCAGAGATAACCCGCTGACTTCTATGATTATCTATTTTGAAATCATAAGAGGGGATTTGGAATTTTTTTTCAGTACAGAGTTCACAAATAGTTTTAATTGAGTACCAACCCCTGCCAGCATTCTTTACTAAAGTATTCGGGCCAAAGCCATGTCCGAAGAGAAAAGAGTTGAGAATAATTGTAAAAAATAGTAAAAGAAAGAAAAATCTTTTCATAACCTGTTCCACCAGAGGTTGTTTAAGTAAAGTATATTTGCCATGGACAGGATAAGGGTCATTAATATATCTGTCAAAGAATCAAGATCCAACAGTTGAAAAGCTACTTATATACACGGGTGGAAATCCAGGGAAGTAACTACTTATTCTTTTTTGCTTTTGCTTCTTTGGCAATCTTTATTATCTCAGCTGATGTTGTTTTAAAAGAAAGTGGTTGACGAATATTCTGGCCCCACCTGACCACTAAACGAGAAAATTCAATCCAATACTCTTTTGGCACGACTTTCTCAAGTTCCCGATGGGTTTGTGCCGGAGTTTTGGTGTGCACTAGTCCAAGCTGGTTAGCGATTCGATGTACATGCGTATCAACAATCATTGCCGGAATACGAAAACCTTCAGCTAAAACAAGTGCTGCAGTTTTATGCCCAATGCCTTTAATCGAGGACAACTCTTTTTCTGTTTGGGGCACCTTGCCATCAAAGCGCTCGATTAATGCTTTACATATACCATGAATTTGTTTTGCTTTTTGGCGATAAAAACCAGTTGAATGAATTTCTTTCTCAACAGTACTTATTGGCACCTTGAGTAATTTTTGAGGCGTTTTTGCATGCTTGAATAAGCGATGCGAAGCAGCCAAAGAAACGGGATCTCTTGTTCTTAGGCTTAAAATACAAGCGACCAGGACCAAAAATGGGTCCCGGCCGTACTCTTTTACTATGGAAACCGATGCTGGTTCAGTCATGCCTTTTGTTGCTTGCCTGAGGGCTTTTATTAGCTCAATGACACGCTTTTGTTTATCAGCCAGCAATTCCATTATAACCCTAACCCAAAAGGCTTACCTATTTGTTGTATTAGCCCTTTTTTGTTAAATTAGATAGGTGGGGCTGTATCAGCTAAAATCTGCATTAAAATAATAGCAAGGGTTAATACTGAACTTGAAGCTAGAGCCAATTTTTTTAAAGTTGATTTTATCATGTTTTCCTCCAATGAAAAAAATTAATATTTATATGGTTTAAGTATAGCCATGAGTATAATTAATAGCAATAAAGAACAAGCATATGATTCTATTTACTCTTCTTGAAAATTTATTAGGAAATTTTTCATTTTTAATTATTATTACTTCTTTTGCATTCTCATTAAAGCTAGGCATTTTATTAAACCTTGTCTTTAAAGATTTTCAATCAGTTAAAATACAACAGCCAATCTTTTTTCTATTAATGGTTCTCATTGGTGCAATGGTTGTTGATTTTGCATGGATTTTTCAGTTGTCCCAGTTTATATTTTTTCCGGGAAAATATAGTTATCTAAATAATTTTTTTATCAGAATCGCGTGGGGTTTTACCGCTATTCAATACCAAGCTTTAGCTTTTTTTATTGAAAGTTTGGTAATAAAACACTTTCATTTAAATCTAAGACAATGTATAACATTAGTAATTAGTAGCATCTTTAGCCTTTTCTTTTTCACTTTCGGTATTTATAACCTAATTAATGGCTCATCTTCAATTCGTTGGCCAATAGAGTTTTCTGTAGAAAAAGCTTTTTCTATATATGGATTACTTTTTTTACTTCCTATAAGCATCATTATTGCTGGACTCGCCTTAAAAAGGGCTAAGCTACCAAGAATCCTTCAGCAACAACTCAAGACACTTATTTTAGTTTTGCTTTTACCACACATCATATCTGATATTCTACAATTATATCCTTTCAATTTTTCAGAAATCTCTAAAGCTAGCTGTTTTGCATTTGTAGGAATCTCTACTCTCCTTTTAACTATTGCTATCATCTACTGCATTTATAAAGTCATTCGCCTGCGCTTTTTAAACTTCAAAAAGCATGTTCAAGCCTCCTCGCAATTCAACTTCATCAATGATTTTAAAAACGTATTAGAACAATTAAGCACCGCAACAACCATTAAAGAGTTAGGTCATATTACCCAAACACTTTTTAAAGAAGCATTTCATGTTCCATTCAATCGAACTAAATTATATATTCGTGATTCTCACGCAGATGGCACATTTGAATTAAGTCGCCGCCAAACGGCGATAGAAACATTTTTACGTACTACCTCTAAAGAAACATTAAACTATCTCAAGCAAGATGAAATATTAATAACCGACGAATTAGCTTTTAGTGATTTTTATGAACATACTCAAGAGCGCAGATCATTGCTTCAATTTCTTGATGCTATAAATGCAGATATTTTTTTGCCAATCTATAAAGACAAATTGATTATCGGTTATATTGTTATCGATCGGTTTGCACGGTTAAACCAATTTTATTCTCATAGTGAACGTGATGAAATGCTCGTTTTTGCTAATTATATTGGCAACATTATTAACTTATTACAAAATCAAAATCTAGAAAAACTGATCCTGCATGAGCGTGAGCTTAAAGATGAATTATTCAATAAACATCAAGAAATAAATCAATACAAAGAAAGTATTCGCTCGTTTTTGCGCACCAGTAAACAAAAAGAAATTGGTATAATTTTTTATAAAAATCGCCGATTCATTTTTGGAAATCAAACCGCAAAAGAAATGATTAAAATAAATATAAATACCCAACAAGGGCATCCTCTGAGTAAAGCACTCCATACAATTGCACGCCAGGTTGAGGATTATAAAGCTTCACAATTATTGTTTACTAAAGACTCAGAAAATAACAAAATTGTTTTGTCTGGTGTTCCTAATCTTGAGCAAAATAATGTAATTATCACCGTATATTACCCAGAGATCTCAGACATTGTTAAAAAGCAAATTGATCTTTTGCAAGATCCTACAAAATGGGATTATTTATTGTATTTAGAGACTACCAAAACTGGCCAACTTATTAATCAATTAATACCGGGTAGTGGAGAGAGTTTATTAAATTTCAAACTTGAACTTCTAAAAACAGCGCTCAGCAAAAAAGCAACCCTGCTTGCCATGCCAACTGATGATGTTATTGACATGGTAGAACTCCTGCACCATATAAGTTTACGTAATAGCTTGCACATGCTCACGCTACAAGGCCCTTCTGCTAATCATGATATTGCCATTAAATTGTTTGGAGTAAATCCTATTTTTGGTAACCAAGAAAAGACTAAACCATTGTTAGAAAAATTGGATGGCGGCACGCTCTTTATTCAAAATATCCATTTCCTTGATATGCAAACACAAGAATATCTAGCTGAGTTTATTCGTTATGGTTATTTCAGAGTTTTCAAAAGTGAACAAAAAATATGTAGCTCTATCCGCATAATCTGTTCTACAAATCAAAATCTATATTCCCTTATGCAAGAAGGAACTTTTAGCGCAATACTATTTAATGAATTGAAAAAAACAACCCTGAACATGCCCTCACTCTTAACTTTGCCAGAACAAGAATTGAAAGAGTTAGCCCAAGGTTTTACCCAACAGGCTATTGCAACAGAAGATTTTAAAAATTTATTACAACTTACCGAACGAGAAAAAAATAAATTTACTATAGACCGACCGGTAAGTTTAAAAGAATTGAAAAATAAAATTCAAAAATTATTGGTACATAAATCAAAGAAAAACCAAATTTTTCAAGAAACTCAATTCGATCCTGCGTATGGAATCTCAGATCCAGAACTTATCCATGCAGCTCGTTTAGGTAAACAAGCATTAAAAGATCCAATAATGATGGCGAAATTATGGGATAAATTTAAGAATCAAAATAAAGTTGCCACTTTCTTAGGGGTCAACCGTTCATCGGTAAATCGCCGCTGCAAAGAGTATAACCTCCACTAACCCATTTTTTATATTTTGCTTTGCCTGCCGTTTCCAATTTTGGTACACTCTCGAATTAATAAGACGGTGGCATACGGATAATAATAAATATGAAACTAATTACAGGCAACAAAACAGCCAGATACCTAAGCCAACTTCCTTTTTTCAGCATTATTCATGCCCCCAAGTATAAAGTGTTGAAATTCATTAATTGTTTATCGTATGTAACTAGGGTAGAGTATAGTGAGGCATCAAAACAAAAGCAATATTTATGTTTGATTTTCTTTACTTTTTCATTCATCTGCTAAATAGCACCCAATCTGTTATTATTGTTATTGGCGTTGCGTTATTAATCAAAGGATACCTACTTGGATTTTTACTCCACAAAGGACTCCGTTCCATCTCTATTCCATCACCATGGTTTTTATTACTTGGTGTCATAATTGGCTCAATGGCTGGTGATGCATGCTGGATTCTAAAAATAATACGTCCAATTTTGTTCCCAAAAGCTAATTACGGCGCCCTCGTTTTTTTTATCAGGATTGCTTGGGCATTTTTAATAATACAATTCCAATCACTTGCACTATTTATCGAGAGCCTAACGCAAAGAAAACTAAAACTTGGTTTATTGCAAAAACAATTTCTCTTTTTTAGTTCCTGTTTCTTTTTTTACTTTTTATATATTTCCATTTTTGAGAATAGTCTCACCAATGAGTATTTAAGAACAATTGCTTTTGCTAATCCTTTACAAAGCAGGTACTTTGAAATAAAAATGATGCAATATAGTATCATTTATTTATTTAGTTTACTCGTTCTACCATGTGTACTTTTGGCATTCTTTAAAATCAGAGTCACACAGTTACCTAAGATTCTTAAAAAACAGCTCAAGACCGTATTACAATTTCTTATCTTTCCTTACCTTGTTGCGCAATTAATATTGGCCATTCATTTTAATTTTACCCAATTACATCTTTTTTCTTACGCCATTATGAATATTTCAACCTTACTTATTACCTATGCTATTTTTTACTCCATAAAAAAAGTTATGGGTTTGCGCTTTCTAAATTTCAACAAGCAGGTAACTTCACACTTTAATCCAAACTTCATAAACAGCTTCAAACAAGTACTTGAGCAATTATCTCATGCGGCAACCAATAAAGAATTAGAGCAGATTACTAAGCAATTCTTCAAGAACTCATTTACTATTACCCAGAAAAAAACTCACTTATTTATACGCGCCTATGACCAGCAATCAACCTACCGACCTAACAATTACCATCATATCGAGGGCTTTGTCGAAGAACTGATGCAATCCCACCCAGATTGCTCTTTATATGAATTTATATTACAAGAAAAAATACTTATTTATGATGAGCTTAATTTTAGTAACTTTTACCAAAATAATCCTGATCGTAGATTGTTACTTGAATTTCTAAACCAAATTAATGCCGATGTTTTTGTACCTATTCTAGGTAAAGACCGTATTATTGCCTATATTGTAATCGAGCGTGATTCTCGGCAACATCATTTATATGGCCATTTTGAGCGGGATAAAATGGCAATGTATGCTACCTACCTGGCAAACATTGTTCATTTAATGCAAAACCGATCCTTAGAAACATTAATTCACCAAGAAAAAGAATTAAAAGAAGAGTTATACAATAAACATCAAGAATTAAATCAATATCGTGAGAGTATTCGCTCTTTTTTAAAAAGAACCGAAAAACGGTTAATTGGTATTATATTCTACAAAAATCGTCGCTTTATCTTTGGAAATCAAGCAGCAAAACAATTGGTCACCATTAACCCAAACAATCAAGAAGGCCATCCTCTGGCCAAAGCATTAAAGCATATTGCTCGGCAAACGGAGAAATATAAAACACCACAAAAAATATTTACAAGAGACAATAACAATAATGAACTCATTTTAAGTTCCGTATCAAACCTAGAACAAAATAATGTAATCGTTATGGCTTATTATCCAGATATTGTTGATATTGTAAAAAAGCAAATTGACCATTTAAAAGATCCATCCCAATGGGATTACTTGCTTTATTTAGAAACTACCGAATCTGGACAATTAATAAACCAACTCATTCCAGGTAACGGAGAACTACTTCTTAATTTCAAAATAGATTTATTAAAAACGGCATTAAGTAAAAAGGTAACCTTGCTCACTCTGGCAGAAGAAGATTTATTACCAACTATAGAAATTCTTCATCATATTAGTTTACGTAAAATACTGCATACAATTAAACTGGATCGACCAACTAATAACTTATCAGTCGGTATACAATTGTTTGGCATTAATCCCTTGTTTGGCCTCCAACAAGAAAAACCATTGCTTGAAAAACTTGATGGCATAGGAACCTTGTTCATACAAAACATCGAACATTTGGACTTGGCAACACAACAACATTTAGCACAGTTTATTCACTATGGTTATTTTACTATTTTAAAATCTGACCAACGTGTTTGCACTTCAGTACGCATTATCTGCTCAACTAATCAAGATCTTGCACTATTGGTCCAAGAAGGCCAATTTAGCCTAGAATTGTTTAATGAACTCAAGCAAGCACCACTGGTAATGCCAGCAATTGATACCTTACCCGATGAAGATTTACATGAACTTGCAAAAGGTTTTTCACAACAATTTTTCAAAACACAAGAGTTTAACAATGTGCTTACCCTTACTGATAAAGATAAATTAAAATTAACCCGTATGCGTCCAATGAGCTTACAAGAATTAAAAGAAAAGATTGGTAAAATAGTAACAGAAAAATCTAAGCACAATTTAATTTATCAAGAAACACAATTTGACCCTGCTTTTGAAATTTCTGATCCAGAATTAATAGAAGCAGTAAGATTAGGACGTCATGCCCTGCGCGATGCAAAAATTATGACCTTGTTGTGGAACAAGTTTAAAAACCAAAACAAAATTGCAATGTTTTTGGGCGTTAACCGTTCATCAGTAAATCGTAGATGTAAAGAATATAACTTGCAGTGAAAAACAACCTAAACATTTAGATTTAAACAAGCGTATGATATGCTCTTGCATAAGGAGCACTAAATGACACAAAAAGAATTTACCATAAAGAAAAATGAATTTCTTAACTACTTGGATGTGGAAAAAAACTTGGCCCAAAACACACAAAAAGCATATGCTAGTGATCTGCAACAATTTATTCAATTTTGGGATCATCTTGACAAAGATACACAAAACCATTTACCGCTTCGACAAATAATTGAACGATATTTGGTAAATCTTTTTTACAAAAAAATAGACAAAAGTTCTATCGCAAGAAAATTATCTTGTTTTAAATCATTTGAAAAGTTTCTGCGAGCTCAAGGATTTAAAATTGATCTTAAGTTACGCCGTCCTCGTCTTGATAAAAAACTACCGGTCTATTTAAGCGTTGATGAAGTTTTTTATTTATTGGACCAGGTCACCGACGAGCAATTACCAACTCGTCATCCTATAAGGGACAAAGCAATATTTGAACTTTTGTATGCAACGGGAATTCGATGTTCAGAACTGGTTGCTATCGCTTTTGATGATATCGATTGGCACAATAAAACTATTCGCATCTTAGGAAAAGGATCCCGAGAGCGTTTGGTACTATTCGGCCAAAAATCGAAAAAGAAGCTTCTTGAATATTTGGATAAAGAACGGCCAAAACCAAAAAAAAATAATGAGTTCATTTTCTTAAACTATCGTAAGCAGCCATTAACAACCCGTTCAATTCAACGAATATTTGAAATGTTCCGTAAGTTATTAAAAATAGAACGACATATCACCCCACACAAAATCCGCCATTCCTTTGCTACTCATTTATTAAACCAAGGAACCGATCTGCGCATTGTGCAAGAACTGCTTGGGCACAAAAGTTTGGCAAGCACCGAAAAATATACCCACGTCTCCTTAGAAGAACTTGCAAAGCTATGCGATACCATTCATCCCATCTATGATGTAAAGAAAAAAAAATAAAAAATGGGCGGCTCACTGCTAGCTAAATGGAAAAAAATAATTTGGTGCACTGGTTTTTCTTTTACCATTATCACTGGGCGGCTTTTGTATTTACAACTTTTTTTATACCAACGGTATGTACAAAAAGGCCAACAAAATTTTCTGCGCTACCAAACAAAAGCTTCATTACGTGGTAATATAACCGATCGTCATGGCAATTTATTAGCAACTAACCGACCTGTTTTTTCTCTTTATTGGCAAGCAACTGGCAATTACAAGCTATCCATAATACAACAAGAGATTATTGCAAGCCTTGCACACATCTTGGATCAAGAGGTTGAACTGATTACACAACAAATTGCTCAAGCAGAAAGACGGTACAAAAAAATAAAACTTGCACCGGATATTACCTTTGAACAATTAGGATTCATCAAGGAACGATTTGCTGATCAGGAAAATGTAAAAATTAGTACAGAGTTTGTTCGTTATTGGCCCCATGGGCAATTAGCAAGCCATGCTCTTGGTTATCTTGGGAGACTCTGCGATACAGGCAAAATGGGTATGGAACGATTGTTTGAACAACAACTGCAAGGCACCGATGGCCAACTAGTAACTACGATCAATTCCTTTGGTAAAAAACTCTCTGAAATCGAAATTGCCCAACCTCTGGCAGGCAATGATATTTGCACCACCATAGATTTATCATTGCAAAAAATTGCAGAACAAACATTGAGCCCAGAGCAAATCGGAGCGCTGATTGTCATGGACGGGCAAACGGGTGACATGTTAGCAATGGTCTCTCGTCCTTCTTTTGATCCAGCAGTATTTTTAAATCCGATAGGTCATGAACAATGGCAACAGTTGCAAAAAAATAATCCGTTTCTAAATCGAGCATGTAAAGCAGCCTACCCACCCGGTTCACTTTTTAAACTAGTTACCATTTGCACCGCACTTGAGGAAAATATGCTCGAGAGCGATTCTACCGTTTACTGTCCTGGTTATTTGGAGTTTTGCAATCGTAAATACTGTTGCAATAAAAAAATTGGCCACGGAGAAATTAATGCAAAAAATGCATTAGCCCATTCATGCAATGTATTTTTGTATGATCTGGCAACACATCTTGATATTGATGTGCTCGCTGAGTATGCACATCAATTTGGCCTCGGCAAGAAAACTGAGTTTTTATTACCAGAGGTTGCAGGCCTTATACCTTCAAGACAATGGAAAATGCTCACAAAAGGCGAGCGCTGGTGGCAAGGAGAAACCTTATCAGCCGTTATTGGTCAATCGTATGTACTAGCTACTCCCCTTCAAATGGCGTGTATGTTTTCTAGCATATTCACTGGTTGGTTGGTAAAACCACGGCTATTGTGTAATCAAGAGTATAGCGCAACACCGCTGACTATATCTGATCAAACAAGAACCTTTCTGCAAGAAGCACTTGAGCTGGTGGTGCAAAAGGGTACTGGACAACGAATTAAAAACATTGCCGATATGAAGATCTGGGCAAAAACAAGTACGGCCCAAACAAGTAAGAAAGAAAAACGTTATCTGGGGAAAAAGTATAGAGAACACGCTTGGTTTATTGCCTATTTCCAATACAAAGACCACAAGCCATTAACAATGGTCCTACTTGTTGAGCATGCTGGTTCATCTCGAGTTGCGGTATGTCTTGCTAAACAATTTTTACTCAGATACAAAAGAATTATGGGTAGTTAATCAGATTTCTTTAACCAGTAATACAAACCACCTGCAGCCGCAACACCAGCCGCTGCTAATCCAATGGTAGTTTTTGGATGTTGCTTGAGCCAGTTTATGCCATTACAAACTTGTTGATAGGATGAGAAAATAATATGTGCTTTTAATTTCTCTTTTACATGCTCATCAAATGATTTATATATTTCATATTCCTCATTTGTGAAATGTATTTTTTCATTCTCTAGAGAGGCATAAAATACCTTTAATAATAAAACAACTTCAATAGGAGAAAAGTCATTTAATACACCAAACTTAATCAGCTCAACAGTACCATTGCCAGTACACTTGCAATGCTTAACAGCAAGACACTTGCCATTAGGGCTAAAGTTAAAACTAGAAATATGAGTAAAGATCTTTAGTACTGATAGATCGGATAAGTCTATCAGCTCACCAGTACCATCGTCATGCTCAACAGCTAGGTACTTATTATCTGGGCTAAAGTTAAAACCAAAGCCAGAAGCATTAGTAAAGCTCTTTAGTACTGAATAGTCGGATAGGTCTATCAACTCAACAGTACCATTGCAATGCTTAATAGCAAGGCGCTTACTATCTGGGCTAAAGTTAAAATTAGAAGCATTAGTAAAGCTCTTTAGTACTGAATAGTCGGATAGGTCTATCAACTTAGCAGTACAATCGCTATGCTTAATAGCAAGGTCCTTGCCATTAGGGCTAAACCTAAAATTAGTAGCATTAGTAAAGCTCTTTTGTACTGATGGATCGGATAGGTCTATTAGCTTAACAGTACCATCTTTACACCCAGCAGCAAAGTACTTGCTATTAGGGTTAAAATTAAATCCACCGAAGAAGGAAACATCAGTAACGCTCTTTAGTACTGAATAGTCGGGGTCGGATAGGTCTATTAGCTTAACAGTACCATCGTCATGAACAGCAAGGTACTTACCATTAGGGCTAAATCTAAAATTAGTAGCATCAGTAAATCTCTTTAGTACTGATAGATCGGGTGAGTCTATCAACTCACCAGTATAACCGTAACACCTAGCAAGGTTCTTGCCATTAGTGCTAAAGCTAAAATTAGTAGCATTAGTAAAGGTCTTACTCAAAAAGAAATCGATATCATCTGGTTGGAATTTCTTAAGAATCGGATCAATTCCAAGATAATCAGAACTGGCATACAAATTAATCAATTCTTTAGAATTAAATTCTTCAAATGATTTTCCTTTTAATGCTTCTAAAATTAGTTCAAAACTTTTTGCATTAATACCAGGAAGACATATTGGTTCATTACAACTACCTCTATTCTGGCAGTCAGTTAATACGCTTGATTGAGCAATTATACTTGGCTCAACCAAAAAAATCTTTTCATCATTTGTTTTCACTGGAACTGTTTGAGACAAAGTAAGTTGTCTCTGCTCTGGTTCCATTGCCTGCAGGGAAACATCTACTAATCCGATAATAAGGAATAAAAATACTTTTTTCACTGTGAAACCTCCATAAATATTTATTATCTTAATTATAAATGAAATTAAAAATAAGTAAACAGCCTTGCCGAATGTTACAAATAGAAAAGATCATCCTTCGACAAGCTCAGGACGAACGGAGTGGGGAATGAGCGCAACGTTTACTACTAAGCCCCATCGAAGTGCCAGGGCGAACGGATATAAATATTCACGTTTCGGTCTCTGAGTGACTGATTGAAAGGTGTCGAATGGCTTAAGTTTTTGATATAAAAAAGGCAGCTTTTTAGGGCTGCCCTGAAACTCAACTGAATGGAATTTTTTTACTTGGCAGTAGCTGTTTGAGCTACTTTTTTAGCCAAGCGAGAAACTTTGCGAGAAGCAGTACGTTTATGGATAACGCCTTTGCTTTTTGCGCGTGCTAATTTTGATTCAGCCTCTTTGAGCAATTCTTTTGTTTTAGCTAAATCTTGTCCAGATTTCAGTGCTTCAACAACCTTTTTGATCGCTGACTTAACCGACGTTTTACGATTTAGATTAATTTTTGTTCGCTTAATATCTTGTTTTGCTTTCTTTTTGGCTGATTTAATATTTGCCATAATTCATTATCCCTTAAATACTTTCTTGATTTTACCAGCTTTCACGCATTTTGTGCATACTTTATCTTGTAGCACCTTTCCTGATGGATCATTAGCCATCTTAAAGCGCATTTTATGAACGTTGGGGAAAACCCATCGCTTTACTCTATTTTTAGCGTGACTCACTAGATTGGCCACTTGTGGACGTTTTTTGCATACTACACATATTCTTGCCATAATAATCTCTTTCAAATCTACTAGATATACCTTTAATTGTACAAAAACAACAACTTTTGGCAACTTATTACACTTTTTTCATAATCTCAAGTAGTTTGAGATAGCCCTTTAGACTAGCTCATAAACTGTGGGTTTATGCGAATTTATGTATTGACCTTGGTTCAATCCCAAGTAATTCGTAAATTTCTTCAGCATGCATGGTTTCTTTATCCAGCAACGCTTTTGCTAATGTATCTAACTTATCTTTGTTTTCTTTCAACATCTTGATAGTTTCTTGCAAACATGTTTCAAGAATTTTTTTGATGGTATCATCAATACGCTCAGCAGTTTTTTGAGAATATTTAAAGGAGCCATTTGGGTTATACACAACGGGACCAAGTTCGTCGGTCATGCCATAAAAACACACCATTTGGATAGCAGTTTTTGTTGCTTTATCAAAATCGCTGTGTGCTCCTTTTTCACGGATGTTAAATATCAATTCTTCTGCAGCACGGCCACCCATGCAGGTGCGAATAAATGCCAACATATCTTCTTTAGAACCAGTGTACTTATCACGCTCAGGCAACCAATGGGTTACACCTAACGCTGATCCACGAGGAATAATAGTTACCTTATGCAATGGCTCGGTATGTTTTGGTTGTAGCAACAAAGCCAATGTATGGCCAGCCTCATGATAGGCGCAAATTTCACGCTCTTTCTCAGAAAGCATTTTTGACTTATGCTTTTTACCCATGGTGATTTTGTCACGTGCTTCTTCAAAATCTTCAATAACAATTTCTTCTTTATTTTGGTCCTTTGTTGCATTCAATGCTGCTTCGTTAATTAAGTTTGCCAAGTCTGCTCCAGAAAATCCAGGAGTACCGCGAGCAATTTTATACATATCAACCTTATCAGAGATCTTTACGTTTTTGGCATGAATTTCTAAAATCGCCTCACGAGACGTTAAATCTGGATATGGAACAAAAACTTTCCTATCAAATCGACCTGGTCGCAACAACGCTTTATCCAGCACTTCTGCCATATTTGTTGCACCAATAATAATGATAGGCTCATCGGCTGTTTGAAAGCCATCCATCTCGGTTAACAATTGGTTGAGTGTTTGCTCACGCTCATCATGACCACCACCCATACCAACACCACGTTGACGACCAATTGCATCAATCTCGTCAATAAAGATGATACATGGCGCCTTTTTACGCGCTTGTGCAAATAAATCACGAACTCGCGCTGCACCAACACCGACAAAAACTTCAATAAAGTCTGACCCCGGAACACTAAAGAATGGGCAACTGGCCTCACCAGCAACGGCACGCGCCAATAAGGTTTTACCGTTACCTGGTTCACCAATCAATAAAAGGCCTTTTGGAACTTTCGCTCCCAGGCGACGATATTTTTCTGGATCTTTTAAAAATTCTACAATGTCCCGTAACTCTTCCTTTGCCCCATGTACGCCAGCAACAGAATCAAAATTAACTTTTATTGCTGAGGGTAAAAAGAGTTTTGCACGGCTTTTGCCCATGGTAAAGATACCTGGTGCGCCGCCACCTTTGGTCCCAGAACGGTTACGCCGAAAGAAAAACCAAACGGCACCACTCACTCCAAGGAACAAAAAGGCTAGGAACATGATATAAGAAAAGTTCATTTGGTTAGTCGTATCATAATGTTGAATATCAACTTTATGCGCATCTAATTCTTTTTCTAGTGCGGGAGAGAAGCTACCAATAATGGTTTCAAAACGAGCACCATCTTTCAGTTGCCCGTAGACCATTTTGTCACTAATACGTACGGATTTAATTTTCTCAGATCGTACTTTTTGGATAAATTCTGTATAAGAAAAATTTTTTACGTCTCGGGTTATTTGCGTTAAAACATTGAGTAATAATAAAGAAGTAAGCATGGCAACAGCAATAAAGATAAAGCTGCGCGTATTATTAAAGGGATTTTTCATAAATTTTTTCATAGGTGTCATCCATTCTTGCAATTATACAGTTTACCAACCTTGCTACCCCAAGGAGGCTTATTACTAATAGGATATAAACATTTGGGTAAAAATACAAATTCATTAGTAAATAAGTATATATATTATAGGCTAGGAGTGCAATTGCTGCAATAAATTTGCTAAATGGCACTTAAGAACTTATGGATTCGACTCGAGTTTTACAAACTCTCACTCACCACAAACGGATTTAAATTTTCCGTTCGCCCTGAGTGACCGAACCTAGTGAGAGAGTCGAATGGGTCTGCTTCATGCAACTTTCTTTGTAGCTAGGGCTACGCTCGTAATGCCCGGCAATTGATTGTTGGTTATAGCAGTTTTGAGCATATCTACTATTTCAATCACCCTGCCGTAAGAAACCTTTTGATCAGCCTTCACATAAACCATATCTTGTTTTTGCTCTTGACCAGACAATGCCGAAACGATTTGGTCTATGGCAATTGGTTTATCATTAAAAAAAATCGTATCGTTTTGCTCAACATAAAGCACTAATTGCGGGTTGCCACCGCCATCTTCTTTGGTTAGTCCCTGTGGCAAGTTAACTTTTATAGCATTATTCATCATCGGTGAGGTAATCATAAAAATTATTAATAAGGTCAGAGCGGTATCAATTAATGGCGTTAAAGACACGTCTATAGTGTTTTTATGAGGATTGAGCCGCTTTCTTTTCTTAAAAAATCCCATGAGACTCCTTAACGAACTAATTGACGTTGGATAATCATGTTTGTCTTATTAATAAAACGGCAAAATAATCCTTCTAATTGGTGAATTTGCTGCTGTAGAAAACCCGCCATCATAACAGCAGGAATAGCAACTATTAATCCTGCTAGTGTCGTAATTAATGCCTCTGCAATACCCGGTGCAACAGTTGCAATATCAGCCGAATTTTCTTGTGATATACGAATAAATGCATGAACTAATCCCCAAACTGTTCCAAACAAACCCAGCAGGGGCGCTACAGCAGCTGAAGTTATGATAACCGATAGATATGATTCTTCTTTTCTAATTTGGTTATCCACCGCATGTATAACACTATCTTGCATCATATCCCACTGGCCAAGAGAGATAACTGGTACAGATTGACGATTAACCTCTAGTTGCGAAGATACTAAGGATAAGTTGCACCCTAAAAAATATCCGGGCAGTGACCCATGAACCACAGTGGCCATCCCTTTTAGCTCTTCGATAGTATTAACCGTAGTGATGCGTGTAAGGGCCTTTTTCATGGTACGTTTTTTCATGCGCACCACTAACCACTTATACAAAAAGATAGACCAACACAATACAGATAATATACATAAGATCACTAATACTGATTTGCTGATGATATCAGACTGCACTATCAACTGCCACAGTGCATTACCAAGAAAAAGTTGTTTCATTACCATCCTCCTGAAGTTTTCCCTTTAGTCTAACAAGCTTGCAAAAGATTTCCTATGGATACAAATACCCTCCTATTGTCATTTTCAATCAAGATTTTAAGCATTTCACCTGTTTTTGTTGTAACTTACAACCCTATTCTGATAAAATTAGTAATAGAAATTAATAATATAGAAGGTAAAAAAATGAAAAAATTAATTATAGCATTACTGCTTGTTTTTGGAGCAGCACACGCGATGGATGCCCCAGATAAGAACAATAAAGCGCTTATTTTTGCAATATCCCGAGGAGCAACATCGTTAATACCGATTTATATTCGCCAAGTGACCGATTTAAATTATAAAGACCCAGCAACTGGCAATACTGCTTTAATTGCAGCTGTTATCAAGGGAGATTTAAGAACTGTGCAAGCCTTAATAAGGGCTGGGGTAAATACAACGATCACTAATAAACAAGGCAAAAATGCTTTAGATATTGCCCTTGATACAAACAAAGCAACAATTGCAAACTATCTTCGTAATCTTCAGGCCCCACAAGCAACTCCTCCCATACCAACTCCTGCTCAAGTACAACAGAAAAAGCTCACTGAAGAAAGAGGAAAACGAATAGCAGCTGAAGAAGCAGCAAGAAAAGCGGCAGAAATAAAAGAACAAGAAAGAAAAAAGCTAGCCCTAGCCACTGCAGCAGAAGAAAAAAGATTCGCGGAAGAAAGAGCTAAACTAGAAGCAGAAGAAAAAAGGCTCGCGGATGAAAAAAAAGCAAAAGAAAAAGTTAAAAAAACAAAAATAACTCCTACCGTACCAACTCCTGCAACAACAGAACCAGCACCAACCTCACCGGGTTTGTGGGTTTCGTTTTTGGATTATATTCGATCTTCTCCAACAGTAACGCCGCCTCAGGTTACTCTGACAGAAGAAGAAAAAGAAGAACCAGAAGTAACTGATCCAGATGCAAAAGAAGTGGGCTTACTACAAGAAGACGAAAAACAAAGAATTGCTGAAGAAGAAGCTAGAAAAGCCGCTATAATACAACGTAGAAAAGAAAAAGGTAAAGAAAAAAAAGCAGAACTTCCACAAGAAATACAAGAAAAAATAGAAGCGATAAAAAGTGCTTTAACAAGTAAATTTAGCCCAGCAATAATAAGAGATTATATACAAGAAGCAAAAGAATTGGCTCAGGCATTTAATATACCTGAGGACGATCTCATAAGTGAAATTAAAGAAGCTGCACCAGAATTAGCACAATTGCAGGAAATTTTCGAAGCTCGAACAGAAGCACCTGCAGCAAGACCCACTACTCATAGAAAATTTCAACCAACCCAATATCTTTATTACAGGGTACCCAAACAAGCAGACGCAGATTGTGGACTCGAAGCATTGTTAAATACTGCAGAAATATTAAAACAAAAACCTGGTGGACCACTAGTTATTAAAACCTCTGCTAAAAGAAGTGCAAAATTAAAACTTATAAAAAATGCTCTTGAGCAATGTAATTTAAAAACTACGTATGTTACTGATGATGAAATAATTAGGATTGTTCCACTGGTAAAGATTGAACAGGATAAATTTATCGTCATTCCCAACCTAGATAAATTTTCCCCGGAAGAATACTCTGAAGATAGAATTAAAAAAATAATAAAAGCAATTCAAACTCTTCAGACAGCCTCCCAAGCAAAATATGGTTTTACTATTGGAACAATGAGCGTTAAAGAAAAGACTGGTATCGGAGGACACTGGATTTCTGTTGTAGTAGATAAACAAAGTCCAGGTAACATAATTTTTTATGTAGCTGATTCGATGGGGAATCCGAAAATATATAAAACTATAGGCCTAATAGATAGACTAATAAGAATTTTGAACATGTCCCCCAATGAGATGCTTATGGAAATTGAAATAGGTCCTCTTTTAACTATTGCTGAAGCCAAAAACCGGGTTGGTAAGTTGGAGCTGGTCCTCTATGTATTAGCAAATCTGATAGCCAAAGCAGAAGAAAATGAGTTATGGAATAATGCTCAATTTATACAAAAATATCGTAATGAAATAGGTAGATTAATTAATTTTTCTCTAGAAGCCTCTGGAAAAACAAAAATTAATATAAATCAACCTGCACAACAGGTTTTAAACAATTTAGCGCACGCTCTTAAAATGCAACCCAATCATTTAAAAATTGCATATGTCGCTGAAGCTACTCTTGAAACTCTGCAGGAACAAATGCAAAAACAACAATTTAAAGAGGCTTGGCAAAATATACAACAAAGCATAATTACTAATAACTTGATTAGTAATTATATCTTTAAACAAAATTATGTTACACGATTTAGCGACATCTTACGTACATTGATAAACAATATTCAGGACAATGCCACTAAAGAAAAAATTATAAATGCATTAAGCCAATTAGAAGACTAAACAAGGCTAAATTCAAATAGTATTTTTGGGCCCTTTTGCTCACTTTTGCTTTCATGATACAGTAATAAACGTTAATACGAGGTATTACTGAACATGGAGGTTAATCATGAAAGTAAGAAAACTCATCTTATGCAGCCTATTGTTGGGTGCATGCCAATTACAGGCAAACATTATTGCCGATGGCTATAATCGATTGTACAATGGGATACTGTATCTCATAGGTAACCAAAGGGTTATCAATAATGCAATCGATAGTGCAGGTATACGTAACTGGTCTGATAAGGTTAGCAAGCAGAATATGCCAACCTGTGGCTTTGATGCCTATAAAAATGGTAAATGGGTTTATCAATACCTGAATGGTACAATAACCAAAAGAGGGCTTTTTGGCTATTTACTACAAAACCCAGAGCAAACTGCTTACCAATTATCTGCATGGCGCCATCATTTGAACCAAGACAATGATATTGACGATGGTCAAGTATATGCCTTGCGCGCACAAGACAAAGGTGTTGCAGAGAGTGATTTTGTGGTAATTCCAACCATAAGTACATTTGCTCAAAACATTGCCAACAATGATTTTAATGCATGGACTGACCCATTGGTTTATGTACCGCATGTTGCAAAAGTACTAACTGACATTCAACATGCAATTCTAAATGGCACAAAAAAAACGGTTGTATTTATTCTTGGTAACATGGCACCACAGATTATTGAACATGAAAATGGTGTTGAGGTTCGGCAAGCATATGGTCACTGGAGAGCATTTGTAGTAAACGTGAGAAACAAACACGTTACTCTATTTACTCTTGATTCATCAAAAAAAGCGATAATTGTACCAGACGAATTCAAAACCGATCTTGAGCAAATCAAAACATCATTCGTCCAATTACTGAAAATGAATCCAAAGAGTATAAGCACCTGTGGACAACAATTGATTGCACAGCAATTACCAAACTTACTGCAAGATGCATATAACAAGCTCTACACTAATAATGATCCAGTTAGCTCAATGGATATAATTGAAACTCTTCTTGGTCACTATAAAAACATAGTGGGTACTCAAGCTGGTCAATCAGTGAATGATCAAGCCGGTTTTGTGTTGAATATGATTGTTGAGATTATGCATCAAGCCATAGCAACTGATAATAATGGCTTAGCACAAAAAGCTGCACTGTGTATTTCAACTCAGCCATTTGCAGATATTATTGCTCATCAAATTATGGATGATAGCGCTAAAAAACAGTTTGTACTCAAAGCGCATACTCTATTGATGCGCTTTCCAGGATTGCTTGATAATGCTGCATTTCCTGCTCTCGTTGGAACTATCGCACAACAATATCCTGAGTTGGAAAACAACAACCAACAAGCGTTATTCCCAACGCCAGCAGAACGCGTTCCTGCACCATGTTGTTTTGCCCTAATTCAACAAGAGCAAATGCAGGCTGCAATATGCCCTGCATGTGGCTCCCAGGATTTTGCACAGTTAGTACAAGCACAAAACCCGCACGCACAAGTACAGCAACCGGCGCAACCAGTAGTAACTGCTATTACACCATGTTGCCTGCAAGCAATTCCGCAAGATATTCTTACTGCAGGACTAGATAGATGTCCTTTGTGTGATTCTGATCAGTTTGCACAATTGATGCAAGAGCAAGTGCAAGCAAATGGCCCCGCACACAATATTGCACCATCTGCTCCACCAATTATAGAATTGCAAAACGCACCCTCAAGAGCACAAAGAATTGCTCAGCTCAAACAAGATGCACGACAACAAGGAATGACTGATTTGGGTTATGCAATTTTCAAGAAAGATCTTGAAATGGCAAACTACATTCTTGGGCACGATAAACCAAGCGTGTACAATGATGAGATTGCAAAAATTTACATTGCAGATGCGCAAGAAGATGATCTGATTGCCCGCGCAATTAAAGCATATTTGCTTAATGGTAATCTAGAATGTCCAATTTGTTTTGAAGTACAATCAGTAAATGATTTTAGTTTTGCAGAACATTGTGGTCATTCGGTGTGTAAAGACTGCATGACAAGTTTGGTTCAATGCCCAATTTGTAATGACACATTCTAACAATTTCAGGGCAAGCTATTTTAGCTTGCCCTTCTTTTTTATAATTCTTTTTAAGAGTTCTTTTTTATTTTTAATTCCTTCATCCAACTGAATCTCATATGCTTTTTTGAGCAGCTTACCCATTTGGGGCCCTGGTTTTACTTTTCCAAGCAAATCTCTGCCGAGCAAAATAGGTTTTTCAATGTGCTCTAAAACATTTGCTTCTTTTGCGCGTTTTAAAAATGTTTCAATCTCAGGAATTTTTTTGCGCAACGGTGTTGAGGATTTACCATTTCTCCCACGCTTATCTGCCAATGAAACGTGCGCTAATAATTGCAATGTTACCTCGGGGGCTAATTTTTTTGCGAGTCGTTTAAATGCTGAGAGTTTTGCCCCAGTTTTAATAAACTGCACTGGTACCAAATGGTATTGTACTAGTTTTGCAACCGCATCACGGATTACTTTATTATTGGTAATGCGTTTAAGAAGTTTTTTTGCAATCGGCACGCCTACCGTCTCGTGAGCAAATGCCCGCCAACGCCCTTCTATTTTTTTTGTTGTTTTTGCTTTGCCAAGGTCATGGCATAGGACTGCATACATGGCAATAAGTTTTGTTTGCTCATCAGGATACGTAATGCGAGCTGCTGCATCTAATGCTTGCATTGTATGTTCAAAAACATCACCCTCTGGATGCCATTCCTTTTGTTGGGGCACTTTCTGCAGTGCCGCAAGCTCAGGAAATAACTCTTTGAGTTTACCGATTTGTTGAATCCACCGAATGCCTAATGAAGGGTTTTTTGATCTCAAAAATAGTTTTTTAAATTCTTCTGCTATCCGCTCACGCGAAACCTTTGAAAGATCCATTTTTTTACAAATTTTATTCAATTGCTCATCTGGCTCAAATTCAAAACGACCAATGAATTGCATCACCCGGAAAAAGCGCAATGGGTCTTCTTCGAAAAATTTTTTATCCGGCGCCCTCAATACTTTCTTTTTTATATCTTTTTCACCCTCAAATGGATCGATCAACTTGCCTGTGTGCAGATCAATGCCCATGGCATTAATGGTCAGATCTCTTCGTGCAAAAGCTTTTTTATAATCCATAAACGGATTAATAATAACTTTGGGCTTTCGGCCTGGCTTGTCCGTACGCGGTAAAGACCAATCAACATCCAAACCATGAATTCGAAATACACCAAATACTTTACCAACCAAATCAACTGGCCCAAATTTTTTTAAAACTGCTTCTAATTTTTGTGCTGATATGCCATGGACCTCAATATCAATATCTTTTGGTTCAATTGATAATGAAATATCACGAACGGCCCCACCAACCAGTAAGGCAGTGCCACCTTCTTGGTTTATCTTTTTACAAATAGAAGCAACTTTTGGATATTTGTTTACTATATTCGATACAGCTCTTTTCTTTACTGTCTGTTTTTTTGTAGACTTCATATGACATTTTTACCAATTTTTAGGGGAGTTGGCTAATGAATAAAAAATATTTGCTTATTTTGTTGAGTATTTGTGTAATTTCAACTAAACCGTTTTCATTTGATTTTATCAAAAAACTACCATCAAGCTTTTCGAAAAAAATAGACCTTGAGGCCGAAACGAAAGAATATACGATAAAACCATTTGCAACAATCATAGTTCATAATGATATCGGTGACATTCATATTAGAACTGAACCTAATCGATCAAAAGCTGAGCTACAAGTAATTAAACGCGGTGTAAAAGGTACAGATGTTTCTCATTTGCGTGTCCAAGTGCAAGCAACTGATCATAATCTGAATGTTTGTACTCTCAATAATAATACGGGCATTAATTCTGCTATGGATTATATTTTACTGGTCCCAGAACAAGTCTCAGTACACGCATCGACCGATTCGGGTAACATTATTATTGAAAAAGTCCTGGGTAAGGTTACCACAAAGACCAAAGATGGTAATATCGATTTATACCAAATTGGTAATACTATTGTTGCAAAAGCAATGCACCAAGGAAATATCACCATTGTGCAACCGGCTCAAAAGGTTCAAGTAAAGACAAAAAAGGGCAACATCATCATTGATGATGTGTCTCATTCTGTACTAGCGGCAACTCATTATGGTTTTGTAAATATAAAAAGTGAGCAATTAAAGCCCAACTGTTCATTAAAAATAGCTAATCACCATGGCCAAATAAATCTTGCATTGCCAAAATCAGGAATCAATGCGGGCATTAAGGCACACACCCAACGAGGACGTATCACTTCTGAAAAAGAAATTACTCTCTGTGCGCACACCATGCGCCTGGATGCTGGGCAATGGAAAAAAATGCAAACACATATTGAAGGTAGTATCGGCAATCCAGAGGCTCAAATTGTCCTCTCTGCACGAAAAGGTAATATTAAAATTACTGAACTAAAATCATAGGGCTGCTTTTTTTGGTTGACCACCTATTCTTACAAGGTCTGCATCCATTAGTGCCTTAAGTTTATTAACACCTGGTAAATTTCTACGCAAGTTATGAATTCTATTTAACATGGCCACTGGGGTTACTCCATAAAAATCTCTCTTACAAAGAAGAGCACCGGCTTGCATTAGATATTTATATTTTTTTTCTAAATCACCAACATCATCTTTTTCTTCATACAAAGCACTTGCAGCTACTAATGCATGCATTGGCGTCCTACCATCCTGGTTTCCTACATTACTATCAATTATTGTGCAAAGCTTAGACAATAGAACTGGACTGCATGATTTACCAACACAGTAATGCATCATGGTATTACCATCTTTATCTTTTTTCTTCATTTTCTCGATCCTGCCAAAAATTGTGTTTAATTCTTGGTCGCTTTTGTTTTTGAGAGTTAGATAAAAGTTTAAAGGCTCTTCTTTTCGGGCCTTGATAACGTTAGTCAATACTTTTTCTTCCACAGCCCCCATACAATGTACTTGACTTGATAAACTCAAACCTATAAATAACAGTGGTAATTTCATTTCAAGGCTCCTTTCCATATTGTATATCAAAAATTGTTTGCAGTCTAAACACACATGAGAAAAAAGTAAAATATAACTGAAGTAATTTAGCCCTTTAAATCCTAACCCAATAAAAAATTCCTATACCAGTAACCAGAACGCTCATTGCCAAAATGGTGCAAATAACATACCTTAAAAGATACATCTGCATCATAAAGACACAATTCGAAAAAACCTTATATTTGGGCTAAATCATGTTAAAAAGAATAGTATTTCTTCTCTGCTTATTTCATTACTCTATGCAAGCTTTTACTGTTGCCTTGGAGCACAAAGACCCCACCAGAACGATTGCTACTATCTCTTTTTCCTTGGGACAAGATAAACTGTACAAAGAGTTTATAAGTTTTGATGTCGACCATCCCGAGATAGATTTATCTGAATACCAAACAGAACAAAAAGCAATTACGTTTTACGATAGTGTATTCAAAAAAGAAAAAACAGCGTATCAAGGTGATGTTCAATTTATCCTCACCGCAAAAAAAACAGCTGATCAACCAGTAGATAAAGCAAACATTCATTTTTCTTATTATCTGCAATCAAAAAAGAAAATTAAGCAAGCAGTTATTCCCTTATCCTTTGCCCTAATAAATAATAAATCGGCACAAAATAGTGCTATTCAATCAGAACAAACAATCGATAATGTTATAACACAAAAACCTATTATTAAGAAAACTTCTCTATCGGATAAGATTAGCCTATTGCTTACGACATCAAATTCATTTTGGTTCCGCGTGTTATTAGCATTATTATTAGGATTATTATTAAGTTTAACGCCGTGCATTTATCCAATGATCCCTATCACTGTTGGCATCTTGCAATCGCAAGCAACCAAATCCGTTTTTAATAATATCTGTTTATCATTGTGTTATACTATTGGCATCGCAACCACATACGCTCTTTTAGGATTACTGGTTGCAACAACTGGCCAATTATTTGGCTCAATTATGGCCAACCCGGTAGTTATTCTATTATTGGTTGCCATGCTGGTTTATTTGTCCTTATCTATGATTGGTGTGTATGAATTAAAAATCCCATCAGTTTTACAAACCACAACTTCAGCCGGCAAGGGCGGCAATTACGTTTCTGCACTTGCCTTTGGCATGGCCAGTGGTCTGGTTGCCTCACCCTGCTTGTCTCCAGGTTTGATTTTACTCCTTACCATTGTTGCCGCAATGGCAAATAAGGTTCTTGGTTTTATTTTATTATTCGCTTTTGGCGTTGGCTTGAGCATTCCATTACTTATCATTGGTTCTTTTTCTGGCGCACTATCAGTTCTGCCGCGAGCTGGCCAATGGATGGTTGAACTAAAAAAAGTATTCGGTTTTGTTATGCTTGCAAGTTGTTTTTATTTTCTCAAAGCTATCGTTCCAGCAATGATTTTGTATTGGGGATTAAGTTTATTTGTTCTTTGCACCGGCCTGTATTATTTAAAAACGATCTCCTTGCAGGATACAAACATATGGCGCTGGCTAAAAAATAGCACTGGTGTTATATGTTGCGCTTTTTCAATTTTATTAGCATTTCAAGCATTTAAAAACACCATTGGTATTCCTCTAGAGCAAGACTCATTATGGATGCATGACTACCAACAAGCGCTACAATTAGCACAAAAAGAAGGTAAAAAAGTTTTTATTGATATTGGTGCACCCTATTGCAGTATCTGCACCGCAATAGATACTACCTTATTTGCAGATCATGAAGTACAAAGTAACTTGCAAAAAGATTTTATTTGTCTCAAAGTTGACGGTTCTAAAGATGCATGCCTGAAAGAGATCGAAAAAGAATGTAAAATTATCGGATTTCCAACTATTTTAGTAATGGACCCAGCTAATCATAAAGTGGTCAAAAAATGGCAATCTGAGCTATATGGTACGCCTTCAGATGCATTCATACAGGACTTACAAACCGCTAAATAGTTGACAAATAGCAATTATATAGTTACAATATACAATAATACGAATCATTTTTCACTCAAGGAAATAATATGAAAAAGTATGTTTTTAGTTTTATTTTAATATCATCATCTCTTTTTTCAATGCAACCAGACTCACCAAAATTGGATGTACCAAATTTCCAGATAAATGGGGAATCTATAACGCGTGAAAATGCTCTTGCTTTAATTAGCGCAATAAAGATATCCAAGGCTGCATCCTGGTTACAAAAGCATGAAGAGTTATTAAAAAAATTAGCAGCAAACGCAAAACCTATCCAAGAATGGCCAAAGAAACAAAAAACCGATCTAGCATTATTGCAAACTAATAGATTGCCAAACTTAAGTAATCTAAATTATATTTTTGAAACTACTGAAGGCATTGTAAAAATTGCCGGACTGATGAGATTATTTTCTATGTATAAAACACAGCAAGGCGTAAGCAAATCGGAAGGTAATTTTTGGGCTGACGCCGAATATCGAAACAAAATATTAGGGCTTCTTCCAGCAAAAGGATATGAAACACATCAAACTATTTCAAGAGCACTCAATACAAAACTATTGCAGGATTATGCAGCAAAGAACAACTTTTCATATATAACAGTACCAAGTATAACAATAATTTCACTTACTAATGATAATTCGATTAATGACACTGATTTGCTTGTAGTTACACCAAAATTAGAAAACTTAACCTTACTCAAAGAATATTCAAAAAAATGTGAAATACCTCAACAAGCTTTAGAAGAGTTAATCGCAAGCATAACGGATGTTGGTATTTGGGATCTTCGAAATAACTTATTTATTAATGATAAAGGAAAGCTTGTTATCTTAGATTTTGAACAACCAGCAGACACACCAGCAAGCCATTTTTTTTATAACTTGGCTGATAAAACAGCAGAAGGACTTCCTGCTGGAACTCATTTCCATAATGCTCAGATAAAATATTATTTAAATGTTTGGCAAGGTTTGGAGCGCCTTGTTGATATATTTAAAGATTGCCCAGAGCAATTAAAAAAAATACATACTATCTTAGAGGAAAATTCTTTATTCAAATCTGGTTTAATTGGTTATAGTGCCGGCATAACTAAAAAAATAAAAGAATTGATCCAATAATAAATATTTTTCTTCAATTAAAAAAGCCGGGAATAATCCCGGCTTTTTTAACGATGTTTTTTAAAATCTTCGTGCCGCCCATACTGTTTGCGGTCATCAACAAGCTAAAGTAACTTGCAAAAAGGTTTTATCTGTCTCAAAGTTGACGGTTCTAAAGATGCATGCCTGAAAGAAATCGAAAAAGAATGTAAAATTATCGGGTTTCCAACGATTTTAGTAATGGATCCTTAGAATTCATACAAAGTTTAAACATGGTTAAATAAAAAAGTTACAAATATTTTCTCTTGCAATTCTTGTTTATCGTTTGCAATTATGCAAACAACATAAGTTTACCTGGAGAAAAAAATGAAAATAAAAAGTTTAGTATACTTCTTACTCTTATCATTTATTCAATTATACGGCGCGGCACTTGTTCCTTTAGACCAAATTGATATTGGTTCTTTTAGAAGAAGTGTTGATTGGCTGCAATCGGGAGGCACCAAATATTTAGCAGCCGGTGGAGGAGGTGGCGCAGTAGATGATGTAGGGGTCTTTAGCTTTGATGGCTCAACACTAACTGCCACTACTGCTACTATAGATTTAGGTCTAGGATTTGCAAGTGAAGTTGCTTGGCTTCAATCTGGTGGTATAGATTTTCTGGCTATTGCTGCAACTGTTAGTCCCGCTCCCGGTGGAAGAGTACGAATTTATACATTTAATGGCTCCAGCCTTACACAAATTGACTCTGTTAATTTTGGTAACGATGCTCTTGGGGTTGCATGGCTACAAGCAGAAAATGGATCTATATTCCTAGCCGCTGCTGGCCTTGTGAACGGAACAAATGAAGTATCTGTTTATAGTTTTGATGGCACCAGCCTTACTTTTCTTGATGGAGAAGATTATTTTGATGGAGCACAGGGGGTTGCATGGCTTCAAGCAGCAAATGGGACTATTTATCTTGCCTCTGCTGGTAATTCAATAGGGACTGACATTCGAGTTTTTAGCTTTAATGGTACTACCCTTACTCCTATTACATCGGCTAGTTTAGGGCAAGGAGAATCCGTTTCGTGGCTTCAAACAGCTGATGGATCAATCTTCTTAGCAGCAGGAGCATCCGCTATTAGTCCTAATTTAATAGTGTATAGCTTTAATGGCACTGCTCTTACACCTATTGATTCTGATACTTTTGGCTCAGTAGTAAATGATGTTAAGTGGCTTCAATCTGGGGGAATCAATTATTTAGCCACTGCAGGAGATGCGACTTCCGAATATAGAGTATACACATTTAGTAGCCCAACCTTAACCTTAGCCGCTTCTGGAACGCTAACTGGAGATGAAGGAAATGGTGTGGCTTGGCTAGAAATGAATAATATGATCTTCTTGGGTGCAGCTGGCTCTTTAACAAATTTCGTTGGCAAGCTTGGTGTTTTTCGATTGTGCCCGAACCCAATTGCCAATAGTGAAACTGCACTCACCGGCCCAGACACGCCAGTGGTTATTAACGTTATTGCAAATGATCAACTGGAGTGTGATGCTACCTTGCAAAGTCCCTTGATTACACCACCTGCAAATGGTATAGCGGTTATTGATACAATATCTGGCACTATTACTTATACACCGAATCCAGGATTTATTGGCGTTGATACATTGGTATATGAAATTTGTGATACTACTATACCTGCCCAATGTTCACAAGCAACGGTTAGTATTATTGTCTCAGTCACGCCAACTGATCTGCTTTCAAAAGCAATACAGGATAAATACTTCCCATTCTGTTCTCTCATCAATTGAGAAGATTGGTAAATAATCCCAGAAGCTATTAAGGTGCATGAGCTTTGGTTTATCTCTAACATTGCTTGCAGCAGTGATTTCATAAACAACTAAGGCTTCTTTTGCTTTTAGTAATGTAAGATCAACGAAAAAATAGAATCACAACTTTTTATCGTTGCTTTTTGAAATCTTCTTTACGGCCACATTGTTTGCGATCATCAATATCTTTTTGTTTTTGATTCAAAAGCTGACGATACATAACATCAATAACATGGTCAAGAACCTGATAAAAGTCCATGCCTTGATGCTCATGATTAGCAATCAAATCATAGCGAGGAGATTTAACACGCAATTCAACTCGATGATGTTCACGAGCTTTTGATGGTTCCAAGATTAAATCAATATAAACTGGTGAGTTTTCATTTTCTAAAAACTGTTCGATCTTTTCTAATTGCTTGTTTGCGTATTCTTCCATTACCTTGGAATGCTCCATGTGGCGGAAAGTAATCTTCTTGTTCATTACTCATCTCCTTTATTACTATTTTTTCTGTTTTGTTTTTTGTGCCCGGGCAATAAATTTAAGAGGCACTCCCTTAAGATCATATTGTTTTCGTATTATATTTTCAAAGTAACCAAATTGACTCGGGCCAAACCATTTTGGATGATTGACATAAAATATCAATGTAGCGGGTGCCGTTTTAATTTGTTTTACTTTAAAAACATGCAACCGGCCCGTTTTATGAAATAAAGGCTTTCTAATTAATGCTTCTTTTATAAGTATATTTAATTCTTCGGGATCAAATTGCATATTATATCGTTGCCAAAGTTTGGTAATGGTCGGCAGGATACGCCCAATATTTTTGTCGGTTTTGCAAGAAATATATAGTACTTCAACTTTTTTTAACAAATGTTCATACGGTTCTAATGAAAACAATAACTCTGCTTTTTTTTCTTCTGTTACTAAATCCGTTTTATTAATAAGGATAATTAATGCTTTGTATTGTTTTTCAAATGCATAAAAGGCTAATTTTAATTCCTGGTCAGCAATTTTTGCTTCAGACCCATCGATCAATAGCAATACAATATCTGCTCTATCAATTGCCTTAAAAGCAGTTTTAACCATCATTTTTTCAAGTTGGTCATCAATTGCTTTTTTACGCCGAATCCCTGGCGTATCAGTAATGGAAATATGTTCTTTATAAAAAGAAATATTCTGAGTAATTGGCTCCCGCGTTGTTCCCGCTTTTTCGGCAACAATTGCTCTTTTTTGCTTGAGCAATAAATTCATCAATGATGATTTACCAACATTTGGTTTACCCAAAAGAACAACAGAATAGGTCGGCTCTTCTATTTCTTTTCTTATTGATTTAGAAGGTAATTGTGCAACAATATCATCCAGTAATGTATCTATGTTCTTGCCATGATAGGCAGAAATTGGCATTTCTTTCTCAAAGCCAAGTTGTCCAAACTCATAGAAATGCTCGGCCGCCTCGGAAGTATCTTCTTTATTAATGACCAAGAAGACATTTTTCTTTAGACGATGCAGAGTTTTAGCAATAGCAACATCTTCTGGCAAAACACCAACAGCCGCATCAACCATAAACAAAATTATATCGGAAGAAGAAAGTAATTCCTGCACCTGGTCAAACACCTGCGCCGTCAACTCATCTCTTTTTTCATGGATGGAAATACCGCCAGTATCGATCAATTCAAAATTGGCATGACGCCAAGAAACGGAATCAATTAAAAAATCACGCGTCACCCCCTTTTGATCTAAAGCGAGTGCTTTTGTTTTGTTTGCTAGACGATTAAATAGGGTTGATTTACCCACATTTGTACGACCAACAATCAGTACACGCGGAAGCAATTTTTTCATAATCGATTCTCTGCTAACATTATTACCCTGCCCGGAAAATGTTGTAATATCATATTGGTTTTTTGCCAAATTTTTTGGTCAGAAACATCCATAACCCGCCCCTTAAAAGAGGACACTTGTGATCTTTTGGTATTAGGTTTTTGTTTGTATTGTTTTGCGGAAGGAGTTGTTTTTTTCTCTAGGGGACCGACTACCCTCACCGGGCCACGTTCTTTCTTTTCAGCAGGCTTTCCATCAAATTGTGGGGAGAAAATAACGTTTGGACCAAATAATTTTTTCAAAGGAACAAACCATTGCTCTTCTGAGTTTTTAAGCCAATCAGAAAAAAAGGAAAAATCTGAAGAAAATCGTACCCTACATTCACTAGTTTCTTGTCTATGACCTAAAAATTTGCCTTGCGTAAATATCGAGGTAAGAAGTGGATCTTCAATGATTTGAATTTGTTGTAAAAATGTATTCCACGTTTCAACCTGTTTGAACTCTCCTTCAATCTCATCATCATAATCATCGTCTTGGTCATCCTCTTGCTCATATTCCCAGTCACTATCTTTAGAAGCATCTTGATCAAGTTCTGAAACTGATGCTAACTGAGCTGGCACAGAAGAATTACCACTATCCTCACGAGATTGAGCCATTTGCAATAAAATCATTTCTAAAAATGAAAACTTATCAATGGTCTTTATAAATAATGGTTCATGTTTATACAATTGCTCTAAGAAATGAGTCAAGTCTAAAACTGTGCAAGAACTAAGCAAATTTCTTAATTGTTCATGATGATCTGTAAACTCTGAAATCTCAACGTCATAGCTCAGATGTAATAGTTCACGCAAAAGTGCTACAAAGCGCCTAAAAATAAAATCCGGATTATAGTTACTAAATTGTGAATCTTGCAAATAAGAACATAGTTTTTTTGCGTTGCCACCTAAAACATATGCAAATAACTGTATTATAGATTCATCTGAACTGTGGCCTAATACTGCTCGCACCGTATCGACAGAAACCATATGACTAGAAAATCGTACTTGCTCAAGAAGATTGAGTGCGTCCCGAGCAGAACCTTGTGACTCTTTTACAATAAGTTGCAACGCGGCAGACTCAAATCGAATTTTCTCTTGCTTACAAATATAGGTTAAATGGTTCGCCAATATTTGCCTCTCAACCGGTTTAAAAAACAGCTGAAAACAGCGAGAAATAACAGTATTAATAATTTTTTGTGGATCTGTAGTAGCCAGTATAAATAAAACAGATGATGGAGGTTCTTCTAAAATTTTTAAAAACGCGTTGAAAGCCGCCTTACTGAGCATATGTGCTTCATCAATCAAATATATACGCTTACGACCCAAAGCTGGCAACAAGGAACATGCATCAATAATTTGCCGAACATTATCAACACCGGTATGAGAAGCTGCATCAATTTCAATAAAATCCGGGTGCTTCGCGCTCATCATCGCATCGCAAGAATTGCATTGCAAGCATGGCAGGACAATTGCTTTAGGATCATTTTGGAAATCTGCTAGCTTATGACAATTAAGCGCGGCAGCAAATACACGAGCCGTCGAGGTCTTACCACAACCACGCTGGCCAGAAAATAGATAGACCGGAAAGAAATGATTAAGGTATAAGCTATTTTTAAGCATACGTACCGATAGCTCTTGACCAATTATTTGGTCAAAATTTTTGGACCTCCATTTGCGCGTGAGATTAAGTTTCACTTCTGTGCTCATGATTCGCAAATTCATTTCGAATGTTAAAATGTTACAAAAGGGGAAGATTCTACAAGAATGTCTTTATCCCTGCTGCTTCTTTTCAGATCTGACAGATTAAATAAATTCACCCTTTAGGACTCTTCCCCTAATTTTTTTTAGCTTCTACAACCGGCCTTGATACAATTTACTTTCGCAAATCACTCAGGGTGGCCGGAAACAAAGACTGGTGGAGAGAGAGGGATTCGAACCCTCGATGCCCTTTTCAGGACATACACGATTTCCAATCGTGCTCTTTCGGCCACTCAGACACCTCTCCAAAGAATTTCAATTGTTATTTCTTAGTTGTTTTTGCCTTTGGTTTAGTAGCCGTTACTTTTTTTGCAGCAGTTGTTTTTTTTGGTTTTGTTGCAACCGCTTTTACTTCAGTTGCTGCTTTCTTTGATTCAACAGCTACCTTCTTTGGAGCTTCAGCTTTTTTTTCTTTTTCTACTGCTGGCTTTTGCGCCTTCAATTCTTCTTTTCTTTTTGCTCGTTCAGCAAGTTTTTTTTCTTCTTGCTCTTTTTTGGTTTTAGCTGCTTTCTCTTGCCCTACTTTAGTTGCTTTTACAAGGTAATCAACAACCAACTTAATTGCACGAGGTGCATCATCATTACCAGGAATAGGTATATTAACCAATGTAGGATCACAATTAGTATCAACCAAAGCAATTACCGGTATACCCATTCGGGTTGCTTCTTTAAGAGCGGATTGTTCTTTTCGCACATCGATAATAACAACAGCACCAACCGGCCAAGAAAGATTCACAATACCACCAACGTTCTTCTTCAAACGTTCAATTAATTTTCCAAACGAGTTTAATTCTTTTTTTGTATATAACGGGAAATCTTCAGACCGTGAAACAACATCTTCCAAATGAAGCATTTTTGTTACTGATTTTTTAACTTGCGGAAAATTACTAAGAGTACCACCAATCCAACGATGAGTTACATATGGTTGATTTAACTCTATTGCTGCGTTTGTAATGATATCCTGAGCTGCTTTTTTGGTACCAACCCACAAAATAGTCTTATTCTGAGCAACAATATCGTCTAAAAATTTGCCAGCCTTGCGAAGCTGTTGAGCTGTTTTTGAAACATCGATAAGTAAAATACCGCCTCTGTGGCCCCAAATATATGGATCCATTTTGGGATTGCGACGGGATTTTAAGTGACCAAAGTGAATACCACTTTTGACTAATTCTTTTAATTCCATGAATTTCCTTTTAGGGTTACATCTATCACCTTCTGGGCTTGATTTCACAAGAACCACCCTAATTCAAGAAAGTGAGATTTTTACAGTTATATAGCACTTAAAGTAGCAAAAATAGGCAAAATTTCAACAAAAAATTGCATTAAGCCTCATCAGGCTTCACCCCAATTACTTCCCCACGTGAAACTGCTTTCTCAAATCGCTTGCCTAGTAAATACGCAGCTACGAGCCATAAGGCAAGCATAATACCAAAAAAGACCGATTGAGCTGTGAGGAACAGAGACACGTCAAAATGCCTGGTGAGGTAATTAAAGGTAGAACCTGTTGATTTAGCAAATTTTGTACCAAAGGCATCAATCCACGATTTTGACTTGAATTTTATTTCTTTTATCGTTGGAATATATAAGCTTTCTCTCACTGGATAACTGAAGCCATAATGAATAGAGCGAAGCAATACATAAAAAGCCAAAAATGCAAATTGGGTTGTGCTAAAGAAGAAATAAATAAATAATAATGCTGTTGAGACTGGAATAAGAATTAAACAATATCGCTCACCCATTTTTTCTAATAATGCCTTTGTGCCAAATAATGAGATAAAAAAACCAATCAAATGGGTTAAAAAAATCAATTTAAATAAGAAAGTACTTGTTTGGGAAATATTAGCAGAGTTAGCTTGAGCCATACCAATTCGCTGATAACTCAAGACAGAATGAATTACCTCATAGAAAAAAACGATAGAAAAAATACCAAATATATAAGGGTATTCAACAAACATTTTTAAACCTGCAAAAATACCAGTTTGCGCTTTTCCTTCTTTTGCACGTTTTTTTTCAACTTTATACACCGCTTCGTATCCATGCAATTCTCTACCTGAAACCTTTTTCATAAGCATATAGATAAAAAATGGTACAGATAAAAGGATAACTGACGATACCCCAAGTAATATTTGATGTTTTAATGTATCAGATAAAACAATATATGAATCAGAAAAACTCAGTAAAGCCCAAGCAAAAGCGGCACTGAGCATACCACCTAGCTTAGAACCAGAAACCATAAGTCCATAATTTTGCTTTGCACCATCTGGAGAGGTAACTGAGTTAGCAAAAGCCCAGAAAAGCCCTACAACAAAAGGAGAAAACCCCTCAACGAAAAAATAAAAAAGCCAACCGAATAATCGATAGGGGCTTGCCTGCGTATTAGATAAACCAATTATTGGATGAGCCAAAAACAAAGTAAATATAAGGCCTATAATCGCATAGACAAAGCAATAAAGGGAAAGCAATTTATAACGACGTAATTTATCAACTAATTTTGAATAGAGAAAAATAGCAGGTATCATAACCAGTATAAAAATTACCTTAGCCCAAGGAATATATTCCCGTCCTACCATAGAAGAAAAAATCGAATCTTTAAGTTCTTTGGCAAGCGTATAGGAAGCAATGATGACAAAGAAGGAAATGGTTAACAACAGTAGTTTTAACCGCTCATGTTTTTCTACTTCAAAAAACGATTTGAAAATCTTTACCACATGAGATCCCATTTGTTTTTCCCTCTAATTGTTCGTAATTTAAATCCTTCTTAACACACAATTTCATTATTATCGATGGCCTCTTGGTACGTGCCCGCCAAATAATGAGCTCCAAACAACCACCCAATAACAGTGAATATAGACATCCCACAAAAACCAAATAAGAATACTGTTAGCCCTAATGACCCATAGGCTGAGGTCAAAACTCCCCTTACTAAATTTACACCTGATCCCACCGCTTTTGAACCACGTGAGCCAAACATATCAATCCATGCTTGCGCTTTATAACGCGTATCTTTTGAAGTGGGAATATATAATTGCTTAATCACCGGTTGATTTAATGCATAATTTACCGCTTTTGCTATTGCAATAGTCCAAAAAGCAACTGATAGTGTTGGGTATATTGCTATTGTCAGAACTCCTGCAAGAGTCAAAATTGGCATCAAGAATAAGGATGCTGATATTCCTAATCGTCTTTGTATATTGCTAATACCAAAAACAATACAGCTGGTTGCAATAATACCGGTCCAAATAGCATATGAATTTAAATAGGCATTATAATCGATTTCAGTGATATAAACCGTCCTTGCCAAAGCCATAAAGTGATAATCAACCACCGTAATAATAGCCTCATAGGCCACAACAATTCCAAAAATAATCAATAAGTATGGTTTGGTTGCAATATGGAAAAACCCTTCAAAAATTCCCGGACGTACTTTTTTCTCAACTACTATCTCATTTTTTGCAACATAGCCTCGTAATTGACTTTTTGGAGTAGAATAAAAAAAGAACCACATGAGACCACCCATAGCAAACATTATCATCGCTATGATTGCCACAATAGGCCCTGAATGAGTAAAACCATATCGTTTTGCTTGCAAAGCTAAAGGACCGAGAATATTTCCCGTTTGTCCTAATACTACAATAAGGGGAAACCCGCGCTTTGCTGAATCTGCATTTGTAACGTCAGTAGTAATAGCCCAAAAAAGCGAAACCATTAAGGAACCAAAGCTTTCAACAAAAATAAACCACAACCATCCAATTAATCTAGTTGGGTCAGTTTCTAAGGTGAGTAAACCACAAGAAGGCTGCATGAATCGCCAAGCAAAAAAGAGACTTAGAGAACCATAAATAGCCGTTAATAAATAAAAAACAGTACGACGAGGAAGCAAATCGACCAACTTGCTATACACCATTAAGATCGGAATAATCACAAAAAGAGAAATAATCTTTGCCAGTGGTTCATATTCGATACCAACAATAGCACAGAATATGCTATGCTTGACTGGCCGAAGGGCCCAATATGATCCAATTATGAGAAAAAAAATCAAGCCCAAAGTAATGAACTTACGAACTTCTGCTTTACTTTGGAATTTGCCCCATAAAAATGAAGCTAAACGCGCCAGCATCAGGACAGCCCCTTACGATTTAATCATTTTATACTCGTGATCAATTTGTAATAATTATAACAAAACAAATAGAATACACTAGCTTTACCGCATACTCCTTATTTATTTCTTTTTCAGCTAAAATAAAGAAAGATTCCCATGCCCTTTTAATAGATGCCCCTGTTTTACTTGCCAAATAGTCAATTTTTGTTATGATGAGCTGTATTAGATAGTAGGTAAGAGAATGGGTTATTACCTTCAAAATAAGATAAATTAATGGTATCTTGAGGTAATACTTGTATAAGCCTTATAGGAAAAAAATGGAAGAACAAGTTAAAAATATAGAAAAAAAGCACATTGAGGCCCCTGTTTTGCCTCTTTTACCCTTAAAAAACGTTGTCATTCTCCCTAAAAGTATTATTCCGATTATGGTTGGACGTCCGTCTTCTATAGCTGCTGTTGAGCATGCCCTTAAGCATGATAAGACGCTCTTTATTTCTGCCCAAAAGGAACAAATAACGGAAAGTCCTACTATTGAAGATGTATTTCAGATAGGTACACGATCTACTATTTTACAGGTTGGGCGTATGCCTAATGGTGCATTAAAGATTTTGGCTGAAGGTATTTGTCGCTCCAAGGTAGTTTGCTCAGAGAATCAAGAGGAATTTCTTGGTGTTGAGATTGCAGATCTACCAACTAAAAACAATAAAAACTCTGTTAAGCTAGAAGCTCACTGGCGCCAATTAAAAGAACTATATCGTTCTTATGTTAAATTAAATGACAAAGCGCCGTCAGATCTGATAACTATGATCAAAACACCCCAAGAGATCGATTATGTTACTGATACGATAGCAGTGCATGTAAACTTATCTTTTAATGAACGCCAAGAAATATTAGAAACAATAGATTTGCATAAACGAATCTTGAGGCTTTGCGGTTTATTAAAAAAAGAAATCGAGATTTTACAAATAGAGCAGTCCATTCGTGGTAGAATTCATGAACAAGTAGAAAAAAGTCACCGCGAATATTACCTAACTGAACAAATGAAAGCTATTTCTAAAGAACTAGGCCGTGAAGACCAAGCATCAGAAATAGCTCAGCTTCGCATAAAAATAAAAAAGTTAGGCTTGCCAAAAGAAGCTTTTGAAAAGGTCGAAAAAGAACTCAAGCGCCTTGAACAGATGCCACCATTATCCTCTGAGGCGGTAGTAAGCCGTCATTATATTGAGTGGATGAGTGCTATTCCATGGAAACAAGAAAGTAAAGATACTATTAGCTTGATTCAAGCTGAAAAGATCCTCAATAGGGATCACGCAGGTTTGCACAAAGCAAAAGAACGTATTATAGAATTTCTTGCTGCTAAAAAGTTTTCTAAAAAATTACGCCGCTCACCAATCGTTTGTTTAGTTGGTCCTCCCGGTGTTGGTAAAACCTCATTGGCCCGCTCTATTGCAAGCAGCATGGGGCGTGAGTTTGTGCGAATCTCTCTCGGTGGTGTAAAAGATGAAGCAGAAATCCGTGGACACCGACGAACCTATATTGGTGCACTTCCTGGAAAAATTATGCAAGCAATGCGTAAATGTAAAAAAACAAATCCCGTTATCTTGCTCGATGAAATTGACAAATTAGGCCGTGATTTTCATGGAGATCCCTCTTCTGCACTTTTAGAAGTGTTGGATCCAGAACAAAATAATACTTTTGTTGATCACTTTATCGACGTACCTTATGATCTTTCTAAGGTTATGTTTATTGCGACGGCAAATATGCTGGAAGGTATTCCATATCCATTGTTTGACCGAATGGAGTTAATTAGCTTATCTGGTTATACAGAGCAAGAAAAAGTCATTATTGCTAAAAAATTCCTTATTCCTAAAAATTTAGTTGAACATGATTTAACAACTCGTCAATTCAGAATAAGTGATGAGGTACTTACAAAAGTGGTTAATGATTACACCAAGGAAGCTGGAGTACGTCAACTTGAGCGAACTATTACAAAACTCATGCGCAAAACTATTCAACTATTACTCAAAGATAAAAAGGCAAAAGTGGTAGTTATTACACCTACTCGATTACTTGAGTGGCTTGGTAATACTAAATTCAAAAAAACCAGCTTAAATAGTTCAAAGGATCGTATTGGTCTGGCAACTGGTCTTGCATGGACCGAAGTTGGTGGCGATGTACTAGAAATTGAAACTACCATGCTTCCCGGAAAAGGAAACTTTACCCTAACTGGGCAGTTGGGCGAAGTAATGCAAGAATCTGCACAAGCAGCCTTAAGCTACATTCGTTCTCGTGCAAAAGATCTAAATTTAAAAAATAAAACCTTCCACACTAACAAAGATCTGCACATCCATCTTCCAGAAGGAGCTACGCCCAAAGATGGCCCTTCTGCGGGTATCACAATCTGCTCTGCGTTACTCTCTATTTTGACAAATACACCAACAAAACAAAAATTGGCTATGACAGGAGAGATTACTCTGCAAGGGCGAATCTTACCTGTTGGCGGTCTAAAAGAAAAATTACTTGCCGCAAAACAACATGGATTTGAGCAAGTAATCGTACCGCAAGAAAATTTTGAAGACATCCAAGACATTTTAAAAGAAACAGATTTAAAAGATCTTAAGATAATTTTTGCCAAAAACATGGATCAGGTGTTAACCTTAGCATTTGAAAAGAGCCCATTAAAAAAAGTGGGCCGTAAGCTAGCTACACGATAAATTACTTTAAAAAGAAAGGAATTAACGCTCCATGAAGAATTATTTGGTTGCAGTCCTTGCATTAGCGTTGTTGGTAAGTGCTCCGGCATGCCATCGCCCATTTACAAGCAAAAAAAGACATCACCCATCAAAAGAGATAGACACAGCAAGTCTCGAAGCACTACTAGAAGAAGAGCTGGCTTTGGACGATGAAGATCTCTTTAAAGAAGACGCTCTGATGGATGAACAAGAAGATCTCTTGGTATTAGAAGACTCAGAAGATCTTTTTGACCAAGAAGAAACAAAAGAACTATAACTTAAAAAGGGGCCTGCTTGGCCCTTTCCCCTTTTCCTTTCCGCAATTCTCAAATCCACAATTCTCAAAAAAAGCCCTTTTAAGATTATTCTGTGACTAATAGCTCAAAAAAGACTGTAAATAAAACCTTTTCCAATGGTTTTATCAAGCAAAAATCCACACAAAGTGACCCCTAAATTAGGTTAATTTACCCTGCATTTACCCCTTTGCCCCTTTTTTTATTACAAATAGTATTGTTTTTAGGGGAAAAAAAGTATTATATTGGTATTAGAAACGTGAGTATTATTAACCCTTTATAAAGGAGAGTATCATGAAGAAACTCTTATTTACAATTCTTGCATTAGCAGCAGTATCTGGTGCGTTTGCGAGACGTCGTTGTGGTGGCGGTTCATGTAAACCATGCAAGCCAGTATGTGCAACAAAGTGTGCTCCTTGTGCACCACGTTGTGCGATGCCAGCAGCTCCAAAAGGTGGTTGTTTACCAAACGCGCAATGTTCTGATTCTTGCGCAAAGTTCAAAACAGTAGTTCCATGTGAAGCATGGGCTGTTGTTGAAGCTAAGCAAGCAGTAGATGGTTGCACTAATGTTGTAACTTCTACAACTTATACTTTTGATGGATGCCCTTACGTTGATGAATCTTGTCTAAGTAGAGACAAAATCCGTCTTGGTGAAGGTGTTTACAACGAAGGTGGTTGTAAATAACCTCTAAGTTATTTATTTCAAAGGAGCTCTCTAATTGAGGGCTCCTTTCTTTTTTAAACACTCTAGTATCTCTAGCAATGTTTGTTCAATTGAATCATCAGAATTATCAATAACGATTGCATCATCTGGAATTTGTAGTGGTGCAATTTTTCTATTTTGGTCACGAGAATCACGCTCTTTTATGTTTTCAATAGCCTCTAGCAATGAAAAATTAATTCCCTTTTTTGCCATAGCTTGTTGCCAACGCACTGCCCGTATCGGCTCTGAAGCAGTTACATAAAATTTAACATCAGCGTGTGGAAACACATTGCTGCCAGCATCCCGACCATCTAAAACAATATCTTTTTCTTGAGCCAAAACGCGTTGCAGGTCAGTTATTTTTTGCCTCACAACAGCATTGGTGCTTACCATTGAGGCTGCACTATCAATTATTTCATCTTTTAAAAATGGAGTAATATCCTCTTGGGCATATAAAATACTCATTTTATTATCTTTACCAAAGGAAACTAAAAAGCGCTCTGGATCCAAAAAAAATGAAACATCTCGAGCAAGCGGTTCATATAAATCGGTAAGGCCATATTGCTTTTTATTCAAAAGTAAATACGCTAGTGCACGATATAAGAGTCCAGAATTTAAATGATTCATACCAAGCTTTTGTGCAAGCAAGGTAGCAGTGGTTGACTTACCACTAGCAGTTGGGCCATCAATGGTTATTATCATTTGAAGCTTCCTTTGAAATTGCTATGTCAGTGCCATACAATTGCACTGTTGTTTTGCCATTCCAATAATTCTGCCCTACCGTTGCGGCAATAGTAAATGGTTCTTGGTTTTGTGCTATAAGTAAATCAAACACCTCAGGACGATTAAAAAACATCAATGGCTTGATAATCCCATCCGCAAAGATAGAACATTTAACATGTGCGTTTTTTAATAATTGTGGTGGTTGAATCAAAACGACTTCATCAATATGAAATAGTGGCTGATGGTTGCCATGGCCAAATGGTTGTAGATGATTTAAATCATCAAAAAATTTGTTATTCACATCCGGCAATGTAACTTGAGCATCAAGCACAATTTTCTGTTGTAAATCAAATGGGCTTAACTGCTGTGCAATTAATGCTTCTAATTTTTCTTTTAATTTAGGAATGTTATCTATTGGTAAGCTCAAACCTGCCGCTTGAGAGTGCCCGCCAAACTGATTCAATAAATCGGCATTGGCATTAAGCGCATCAAACATATTAAACTCCGCAATAGAACGGCACGAGCCTTTTGCAATACCATTTTTAGTTAAGTGTAATAAAATAGTTGGTTTGCCATATAAGCCAACTAACCGTGAGGCTACCAAACCAATAACGCCAGGTGGCCAACTGGTACTTGCCGCAATGATAATATTTTCTCTTTCTACATCGATCTTTTTTTGCTCTACTAGAGCCACAACTTGAGCCAAAACATCTTTTTCTATATCCTTGCGTGCTTGGTTCAATTCAAACAAGACCCTTGCAACCTCTTGTACCTGGGCACTATCTGAACCAATTAAAAAACCAACTGCTTGGCGTGAGTCTTCCAAACGACCTAATGCATTAATTTGTGGCGTGATATTAAAACCAATATCAGTTGAATCAATGTATGGTTTTTGGATTTTCCCATTTTTTTTGAGAGCTAGAAATGATTTGCTTTGAATTTTATTAATATAGTTCAAACCATGACGAACCCAAAAACGGTTCTCTCCTAGTAATGGTACTACATCTGCAATAGTACCAAGCAGCAAAAGTTCGTAAGCTTTTGCTGGCAATTCTTTTTTTAGTTGTTTATACAACAAACTCATCACTTTAAAGATTACTCCAACACCAGCAAATAATTTAAATGGATAGGCACAATCTACTTGATTAGGATTAATGATTGCAAATGCATCAGGCACATGATCATGTGGTCGGTGATGATCGGTAATAATCAAGTCAATACTCAACTCTTTTGCTTTGAGTGCTGGTTCAAAAGCAGTAATGCCATTATCAACGGTAATAATTACGGAATAACCATTTTGGCCTGCCCGCTCAACTACTTTGGTAGCCAGACCGTAACCGTCTTTAACTCTGTTAGGAATGAAAAAATTAATACGTGCATGCAGTGGTAATAAGCAAATAAGCATAAGCGCAGATGATGTTATACCATCAACATCATAATCACCAACGATTAATATTTTTTCTTTATTTTTAATCGCTTGCAAGATCCGATCAACAGCTTTTTGTGCATCCTTTAATTGAACGGCATCAGAAACATCTTTTTCGAATGAACTGAATAAAAATTCATCAATTAATTTTTTATCTACATACCCACGAGAAAACAAAGTATGCGCAATCGGTACACTTAAATTATACGACGAGGCGATAGAGAAGATTTGTTTCTTATCAAATGGCGGTAATTTCCAGAAATATTTTTGTCCACGAAGAAATTGCACAGTACATCTTTTTTGTTTAGTTGCTTTTTAAAATTTGTGTTTTAAGTATAAGCAATAACGGATCTTCGTGCAAAATTACTTATTTTCAATCACCCATTTGATTGCATCTTTGATTGTTTCTTGACTTACACTCATATTAAACTCTGCCAGTGCTACTAATTGTTTTGCTTGTTTGGTTGAATAAGTAAAGTTACCCGTTGAGCAAAATCCAGTTTTTATGCATCTTTCTGGATCAAAATTGGTAATAAATTCTGCAAAATGCTTAAAGCCTGATTGGTCTTTGTACACATCCCACATATGGCTTTCTTTACTGCGCGGCATATAGATAACTACTGGTACCGAAGGATCTTTCTCGTCTTTAAAAACCGAAATCGTCTTTTTGCCAAGACCAGTAAAATCTATCTTAGGAAACTTTAAATTATTTTTTCTGGCATACTGCTCAACTCGTTTTAATTGATACGCCTCATAAATCGTTTCTGAAGCATCAAGAAAAATCAGTATATCGGCTTTCCTGCCATTTGCCTGACCACTAATTGGCGGATAGGGTAAATTGAATGCAAGACCTGCATCTACTAATTGAAGAATCAATTCATTATTCGTGGCAATGCCTGGCAAGCCAAATGCATTATTGTATATTCTTGCGCCATTTAGTAATTGTCTTCTACCAACACCTTTTAAAATTAAATCAATTATCTTTTTAACAGCTCTATTATCGAGCTTGCTAGCGATCTCTTGATATATTTGCATAAAGTTTGCGGCAAAGGCAGAACCGCATGCACCTAATATATAACCTAAGCTTTGTTCCGGGGCAAAGTTTTGGGAAATACCATTTTTAAATACACGGTTAAATGCCCAGGAAGGTGTCCAAACTTCTGAAGACATAGTTCCAGCCTCATAAGGATTGAACTCAAACCAATTTGAGGTCCGTCTGCCAACTTGTACGGTAGTATATATTGGAAAGGGTAAATCTCCATTCTTAATTATCTTTCGTTGTCCTGAAAGGCGTACTTGTTGGCGTTTATTACCAAATTCAGCAAAAAAACGATTTGCCAGCAACGCACCATAAAAATCAACGATCGTAATGGGTTGGCGCATTGCAAACTTTAACAATATATTATTTGCCATGAGCTTTGCTTCCTGATTAGTAATGGGAACAAGGCCTAAAAATGGTACCGTTCCTAAACCCCATAGCCGGCCAAATCCTTTGCCTAACTTGCCAAAAATCATTTCTTTGAAATCAGTTATGGATAGACCGCTGGCAAACCAAGAACCCAAAAACCAAGTAGAACCAGACAGGCCGACAAAATAGGTAATCGCCTCAAGTAACTCTATCTCTTGTGCACCAACCGTTGCACCAAGAGACCATAGCATTGCACGGTAACCACCACCACTACCGATAAAAGCAATTTTTGGAATATATTTACCATCCAGAGGCATGGAAAGGAATTTCTCTAAAGCTAATTTTACTTTTGGTAGACGCTTTGCAAGATATTCTTTTTCTTGCGGGGAAATATTAGTCCCCTTACGCACGTGTGCAACTTTGTTTTTATATGGATTTTCACGCACTACTTTCAATTGTTTTGCAATGTTTTTTCTAATAAGTGATAAGTCACCCTTTGTGAGTTTATTAACTTTTTTTACACCACTTTTTAGGGGTTCCTCGATGTTCCATTGAGCAGCATTATAACCTGTTAACTTACCCTTTTTTTGTGTAATATAAAAAGTTGAGCCTTGCGTTGTTCCAATATTTTTAGAAGAAATCTCTTGGTAAAAAACATCTTTCTCAAATTGTGGTTTGAGCAAACCGGGTACAAAAGAAAATGCCAATTGCCTGTCATGGCCCTTCCTTTTTTTTGGTCGGCGTACTATTGCTGATTGATTAGGACCCACTAAATTTACGTTACCAACCTGCCATGCACTGTTATTCACCGTATATGGAGCAATAAAGACCGGCTTGCTTGCTTTATTAAAAACCGAAATGTTATCTGCTTGAAGCGAAATAAAAAAACAAAGTGATACTACTAAAATATATTTCATGATTTTTCTAATACCCATGCAATTGCATCAAGAATCTTTTGCTTACTTGCCTTCATATTAAATTCAGTGAGTGCCATCAAGCGTTGCGATTCATCTTCTTGATAATCAAAATTAAAAGTACTGCAATAATCATCTTTCGTGCAGGTCTCAGGATCAAAACCTTCCAGCATGGAAATATAATCATGCCACTCTTCTTGCTCTTTTAACTCATTCCATACTAGTTTGTCTTGGACTAATGGTAGATACATAACAACTGGCGCATCAGGATTGTTCTCATCTTTAAAAATCGAAATTGCTTTTGTATCAATATCAGTAAAGTCAATCTCTGGAAATGGCAGGTTATGTTTTTTTGCATACGCATATGTTTTTTGGAGCTCCTCGGCTCCCGCAATATTTGCTGAGTAATCCAAGAAGATGAGAATGTCTGCTTTCCGCTCAGGTCGCTGACCAGAAATAGGAGGATACGGTAAGTTAAAATCTATACCAGCATCTACCAACCGAAGCTTTTTATATTTTGCAAGTTCACAATTATCAAGGCCAGCGGTAAAGTTCCAGACCGTTGCTGCAGTCAACCGCTTGTCTCCAATCTTTTTTAATATCTGATCAAGTACAAACTTAGTTGTATGCAAATACAAATTATCACGCACCTCGGAATAAATACGACCAAATGATGCGGCAAATGCAGAACCAAATGTTCCTAAGTAAAATCCCATACTTTGCTGGGTAGCACAATCAGTTGAAACACCATTATTAAATTTTCTGCCGAATGCCCAGGTCGGCACATACCAACCAAGCCAAGAACCACCTACCTCAAATGGCGTAATTTCCCACCAATTCTGCTCTGCTTTTTTATCTGCACGCACCGCAGTGTATATTGGGAATGGCCAACTACCATCTTCTAACCGTTTAACTTGATCTGGTAAATACACAAATTGACGCTCATCTTTAAAGTGGCCTAGAACTGCATGGGCAATTAAACCACCATAAAAATCAACGATAGAAACATCTTGCCCAAATGCATATTTAGTTAAGATAACATCAGCTATTGCTTTTGAGCATCCAGGGTTTAAACTGGTGATCCCTTTTGTCATACGCTGGATCATATAATCTTTAAATTCATGTAATGGTAGACCAGTTGCCAACCAAGGCCCCACCGCCCAGGTTGATCCTGATAATGATGTAATATAAGTTGTGGCATCCAGTAGGCCAATATCTTGGGCACCAATCATAGAACCAATCATACATGCCATAGCTCGGTAACCACCACCACTACCAATCAATGCAATGATCGGCACTTTAGTTTCTTTGAATGATAAGCCATCAAACATATTTTTGAGCGCTGTTTTGACATGCTTTTTACGCTTTTCTACATATGCTTTTTCACCCCAACAAAGTTCATTTCCAAAACGCAATGATGCGGGCTGATTTTGGAACTGATCATATACAACGCCGGGAAAACTATTTTTTATTCCTTGCGATATGCCATAAGCATAATCAGAAACTGCAAGGGTTGTTGCTGCAGTCCATTTAGAAGTTGTTTTAATCACCGGACGAACGAAACTCCACTCAGCATAATTAAAACCGGCAAGATCTTTGCCGTTATTTGCTAAATAAACGGTACTGCCTTGCACACTACCAATATTTTTGTAAAATATATTTTCTTTTTCTTTGTCTGTTAACTCTTCTTTGAGCGCACCTGTATCTGTTGAAAAAAGAATTTCACGATCACACCACCAAATACGCTCTGGCCGCTCCAAAGAAATTGATTTCCATTTTTCGACCTTTTGTACACTGCCAACCCGATGGGCTTGCTCACCAACGTAATAGGCGGCAACGTATAAATCTTCTCTACATTCGTTACATATTTTAATTGGGTCAGCAAAGGTTTGCAGTATGATTAAAAAAACAAAAAATAAAAACTTTTTCATATCCAACACCCTTTTATTTTATTTGGTGTCAGATAACCATATTAGGCTATATAATGAAAAGAGTTTTTAACTTTCTTTTTTCTTAAGCGTTGGAAAAAGAATAACATCTTTAATTGAGGTAGTATTGGTTAGTAGCATGGTCAAACGATCAATACCAATACCAACACCAACTGTTGGTGGAAGACCATATTCTAATGCTTGAATATATTCAGCATCATATTCATGAGCTTCTAAGTCACCCGCCGCACGTGCTTGCAGTTGCTGCTTAAACCGTTGAGCTTGATCAAATGGTTCATTCAACTCGTTGAATGAATTTGCCACTTCCATTCCAGCAATAAATAGTTCAAACCGTGCCGCCACTTCACTGTTGGTCTCATCTCTTTTTGCTAATGGAGAAACTTTAATGGGATATTCCGTTACGAATGTTGGATCGATTAACTTTGGCTCTACAAGCTCTTCGAACAGACCAAACTGCTTTTCTTGGTATGAAGCTTTTTTATTTGCTAATTTTATACCGTGCTTTTTGATTGTTTGATCAATCTTACCTTCAGAAATCTCATCATCTGTTAGCCCACCAATTTCGGTTAACGAATCATATAAGGTAACTCTTCTGAAAGGGTTTTTAAAGTTAAGCATATGCTCACCATAAGGAATCTCTAAGGAAACACACACTTCAGTTACGGTTTTGCGTAACATTTTTTCTACAAAATCCATCGCAAAGATGTAGTCTTGGTGCGCCATGTAAAACTCAAGCATAGTAAATTCTGGATTATGCCTTGTAGAAATGCCTTCGTTTCTAAAATTACGGTTTATCTCAAAAACACGTTCAAAGCCACCAATAACCAACCGTTTTAAATATAATTCCGGCGCAATGCGTAAAAAGAATTCAGAATCCAGGGCATTGTGATGGGTTATAAACGGCCGCGCGGTAGCACCACCTGCAATTGGATGGAGCATTGGCGTTTCTACTTCAATAAAATCATGCGATTGTAAAAATTGCCGCATAATCTGAATAATTTGGGATCTTTTTTTAAATCGTTCTCGACTGGTAATATTACTAATTAAATCCAAATACCGTTGACGATAAATCGTTTCTATATCAGTTAAGCCATGGAATTTCTCTGGTAATGGATGCAGACATTTGGATAAAAGTACTATATCATGCGCCTTCAGGGTAATTTCACCCCTTTTGGTTTTGAATGATTGTCCTTGAATCCAAATATAATCACCAATATCGATAAACTTTTTTATAAATTCAAATTGCTCAGTACCTAAAATATCCTCTTTTATATAAATCTGTAGTTTTGCGGCCCTATCTTGAATATGGGCAAAAATTGTCTTACCATGCTCACGCATACTTATAATTCTGCCAGCAATACAATACTCAGAAGATTCATCAGAATTATATTCATCGACTACATGTTTGGTGGTCGCATTTGTTTTTTTATGCTCTGGCCAAGGCTCAATGCCTGCGGCACGCATTTGATTTACTTTTTCAAGGCGTACTTCATGTTCGTTTGGTACGCCCTTATGCATTTCTTTTTCTTCCATAAACTCACAAAAACTGTATTGCTTAAATGTTTTTCTTTAGCATACCTATTTTTTGGCATTTTAGAAAATTCTTATTCTATCGACCCTCCACTGCTCAAAGAGCAAAGGCAGCATGATCTAGATAGGACAAAAAGGAAAAAAATTACAAAGTATTCATTTTTTTATTTTCTATCTGATAAGATGATTAAAAGAGTTAAGGGAAATTCTTTCAAAAAAGGGGATAAGGGATGAATCTGCCAAGAAAATTCTTGGTGTTAGCCATTTGTATTAGTATGGCAAGCACAATCACTGCGCGAGCACGGCGTCGAGTTAATAATTTTACTACACCAAGTTTTTCAGCTCCAGTAAAACGAACACAACCAAAAGGACGTATCGCTAGGCGATCAAAACCAACACCATATAGAGTGGCACAAAGACGAACAAGGCAAGCACCAAATCGTATACCGCGTCAAGTGCCGGCCAAGCTAACACATATGCAAGGTCCAACACGAGCACCATTAAATAAATCATTATTGCAAGATGATCCCATGTCTCACTACAAAGCAATGGTCATCAAAGATATCAACAGCCTACTTTGCCACAATAAAATGGCACCGGCATGGGCATATTTGAATTCCAGCGATACCGTTTTACTAAAAGACAATAGTAAAGAAAGCATGTTACAAGAAATCATTACGAATGCAAAAAAAACGAACAATGAACAAATTATGGATCAACTTGTTAATTTGAGCCTTGCCGCCCCAACATCACAAGACTTTAATTTGGTACTGCGTGTAATGACCAATAACCCTGAGGTTTTTGGTGAAGCTTTTTATGCACCAATTGCAAAAAGCCCAAAGTTAAATACCCAAATGATGAGTGAAGTTGAGCAAGACATTCAGTTTCATATGATGCGCACCTCATTACAGAAAAACAACCTACTAGCGGTCCAAAATCTGCTAGAAGCTGGCCTCAATGCAAATGCACAAGATAAAAACTGGGTTAATAAGCAATATTGGAAAAGTATGGTTCACCCAGATTTTTATGCAGCGAGCCGGCCAATTGAATTTGCGATTGATTCCAATAATCCTGCATTGGTCTCTTTGCTTATTGATTATGGTGCCGAAATTGATCCAATAAAAGATGTGCTCAACCCGCATGAAAATTCTATGTTACAAAGAACCATCCGTCGAGGGAAATTAACCAATAACCTTAATAATAGCAAAAAAATCATTTCTCTTTTGGTTGACCAAGCTGGCTGGGTACCAACCTGCTACGCCAAAAATATGATCTTTATCACAAAAGAAATGCCCACAGCAGAAAAATTAAAACAATACCAAGTACAGTATGAAACAAATAAACTTGAAACCGTCTTCCAAGTACGTTCAGATTTAATCGCGATTGCACCAGAAGTAAATTTCAGTGTTAAATAACACATCACTCCTTGAAAAAAGCGCTCCTTCCGTTGGGGCGCTTTTTATTATAGATTATCTAAAACCATGCGATATTGTTCTTCAACATCAGGCCAATTGATCACATGCCACCAAGCAGTAATATAATCAGGGCGCCGATTTTGATATTGTAAGTAATACGCATGCTCCCATACATCCAATCCTAAAACTGGGTGCAAGTTATTAGTGATCGGACAATCTTGATTTGCTGTTGAGTTGACAACAATCTCGCCATTATTTGCAACACACAACCATGCCCAACCGCTACCAAATACACCTTTTGCTTTGGCATTAAAATCAGCTTGGAATGCTTCAAAAGTGCCATATCTTTTTTTTATAGCTTGTGCAATCATACCTTTTGGTTGGCCGCCACCTTTTGGGCTCATGACCGGCCAAAAAAAAGAATGGTTCCACTGGCCACCACCATTATTCTTAATGGCAGTGCGTACCTCCTCAGGAATCTCTTGCAAATGAGTTAATAACCACTCGAGTGTTTTTTCTTGTAAGTTAGGATAATTTTCTAATGCTTTGTTTAAATTATTCACATAGGCTTGTTGATGCTTGTTGTGATGGATTTCCATGGTCAGTGCATCAATATATGGCTCGAGAGCACCATAATTATATGGAAGCGGTGGTAAGGTATATTTCATGCTATTTCCTGCAGTTTTTCCCGTTGTTCTGTTGCTTCTTGAGAAGAATTAGTTTTTTTAGCATATTTATATGAATCAATTAATTCAATAATTCCTTGCTTAGTAAGCCAGGAACCGGCAACCCCAGACAATAGACTTAAAGAACATGATAATACACAAATTAAAGGGTTTAAATCCATATTATAATCTCCTCCAGATGATCTTAATTCTTCTGACACAATCAGCGCAATAAATCCCGATAAAACACTTACCCCCAAACAACTAATGCCCCCAATAACTTTGAGACCACTTTTTACTTTTGATCTCTTGTGCTGGTTCGATAATTCTGAAAATGAATCATTTGCTTTTATAAAACCTGATAAAAAAATACTACAACTTATAAAAAATATTGAAATTGAAACTAGTTGTTTGGTTTTTTGCATAACAAACCTTTTTTCTTATTATATAAAATTTGCATTTATTTTAAGCTTGTTCAGTTGAATTTGCAACCACTTCAAGAGGTAACCAAATAAATCTCATCACCATTACGGGCCATTTGCAACTCTTCACGGGCAGAAAGCTACCTTGCCTCCATCATACGTAATAATAATTTCTTCTGGCTTCTCTTTGTATAATTTTTTCCATTTTTCTAGTACTTCTATTAAATTATTTACCTTTATCTCGAATATATCTTCATATTCATTTTCTGCAGATTCGCGCCCTATAATAATTATATCACCTTCTTTTTCCAAAAAAGCAAAATTAATTGCTGCATAATCCTCAGAAGGATCATTTAGCCATTTAATAAAGTTTGCTGCTTGAAGTCACATCATCAGTTAAAAAATAGGCCAATAAATATAGTCTACTTGAATGATCTTCACCCATTGTATAAAAATCATCTTTATGTTTTAACTTTAAATATTGCATAATTACCATATTGGATAAAAAGTTGATACTGTACCAGATTGCTCAATAATTAACCGAATTTCCACTCCCGAACTACTTATTCCCTTGATTCTCCACGCTGTTCCATCAAATGTTGCAGTATGTGCATATTTTGTAAAACTTCTGTTGCTTTCTGTATTACTTTTTCTTGAGTCCAGGTTGAAGGAAAGAATGTTTTGTCTTTAAACAATTTACCGCCCCAACAAACGCCCGCTTTCATGCCAGTTTTTGGGCAAATAACTTTATTTCTTAAGTTTTATTAGACCACTATTTTCTAAATAACTTAAATAATCGCATGGAAGGATTAATTTTTACCTTCTAATTTAATATCATCACCTTCGATGGTGATTATGATTGACTTTGGCTTTTGTTTAATTAGCAAGAGCCAATTACGCAGTAACCTTTTAAAGGTTGTTTTTTTTAATTCAAAGACCTTTTCATATATATCCTCTGCATATTGATCTAAGATCATTATTGTACTATTTTCTTTTTCTAAAAAAGTCAGATTGCCTCCAGTTTCGGTTTGCTCGAAATCATCTAACCAATCAATATAAAAAATTGGATTAATAGGAAAATCTGTACTTAAAAAAAATCCTAGCAATTCACCATTGATAGTTTTACATTTTTTTAAAATATAAGATGCATTTTCAAGCTCAAAAATTAATTTTTCCATTTCTAAAAAACCGGAAATGAGGTTATTACTTTACTACTTTTGTCAATAATTGATTGTATTTCTATTCCTTTAACTATGCTCACAACTCTATACCTTCCATTTTGTTGTAAAATACTTTTACCTGTTCTTATAGATTCTGCAATTGTTTCCATAACTTCTAGTTGAGTCCATTTACTAGGAAAAAAAGTTTTAGGAGTCCACTTACCACCCCCAACAAAAATCCGCTTTCATTATGCCAGTTTTAGGGCAAATAACTTTATTTCTTAATTCCTTTTTCAATTGCTACAGCTTGTTTTTGGTTAAATAAATAATTGTAACTAGGATTAAGTAAATTTAAACAATCTAAATTTCTTTTAATTGAAACATTCTTTAAATTTATAATTTGCTCATCTAAGATGGCTCCTAAATTTAATTTAGTAGCATAATTTTCATTAATAATTTTAATCAGCATTTTAGTCCCCTATAAAAACTAAAAAATAAGCTTTTTTTGCTTGGAATTGTTTTGTTGCATTCATTAATAATGTAAATATTCTAGAATCGATAATTTTTAATTTCTTATTCTCCTTCGAATTTTAGATATAAAAAACACTCGCTTAATCCCTCACTTACTCCTCTTTTTATAAGTTTTAAAATCTCTTTATTTACATTTTGTTTGTTTTCTAGAATTGATAACTCATTTTTTATTTGAAGTTGTTGTTTTTCATTAAAATAGGTATCTCCAACTACATCAAGGAAACTTAAACATTTAAAATTAAGTTTTTCAGATACATCAATAAATTCTAATAAGTCAAGATCATCTATTTGTCCGATTATTGATCTTGTATTATTCTCTTCATCAATTATTTTTACCAAAATTGCCATCTATTATCCTAATTAAACCGGATATATTGTTCTTATTCCATCAAATGTTTGATTGAGAAAAACACGTACTTTTGTTGTGGGTAAACCAGCCTTATTAAGGCCTATGACTCTTCCAAAGTCAAATTCTTTAATTCCTTTTTTTATTATTGATCCTTTCTCCCAGGCCTCTAATGCAATTTCGATAAAATTTTCATTTTCTTGAAAAACTGACTTAATACCTCTGATTGCCTTTTGTCCTCCTGGTAGATGGGAAGTTTTTACATGCTTCAAAAATCCTTTACAAGGATTTTTGAAGCCTAACTGGCTGAATTTTTGTTGATATTTTTGGATTATTTGTTCATATGTTAAATTTTCATTTCCTATACAAAATAATTTTTTTATAGTTTGGTTAATCTTTTCTGCCCCACCGCCAACAGCTTTCTCAGAATCTTTGTTGAATTTGCCAAATTGTGACATTACATTAACAAGTGGTGATGCACCTTCCGTTACCTCTCCAACTGCACCGGTTACTTCGGCTGCTTCAATGACAAAATCACTGACTGGTGTCAATGTAATTATATGTCCATCAGGAGTTACAAATTGAGGTGCATGAGGAGCGGGATTTTCGATAAAGTCAGCAAGTCTGTTTGCATGCCGGTCAACAAAGGACAAAGCCTCCGGATTGGTGATTGCTTTGCCAATTTTTGATAACCCTCTTCCAATTGACCGAAATGCAAAATCAGTTGTTATGAATTCTGTGCCAATTTCTGTTGCCTTTTGCAGGATAAGAACCGGTGGCGTATTTTTAACTGGTTTTATAAAAGGCAGTAAGTAGTTTTTCCATGCTTTTGATGAATTGTCCTTTTTACAATTTTCCCATCCTAACTTATCACCCTCTGCATATTTGCCTTGTTGATATAACTCAATAACTTCTCTGCTTAATGGTTTTTTTTCTATTAACTTTGACCAAAGAAAACCAACACCCTTTGCAATACCTACAACTGATTGGTCAAGGTGACGGAAAAAATGATAGGTGTTTTTAATACCTTGTTTCGCGCCTTTAACAAAGGGAACAAGGTCACCACTATTGAAATATGCAAATCCTTCTACTGCTGCGCGGGTTAGATTAATACCTGCCCCATGGATAGCAGCACCAAACTGGTCGGTATGAGCAAGGCTGCCTATCGTTTCTTGCACATCCAAGCAGGCCAAGCAATAATCTGATAGGCTCATGGCATCAGAAGAGCGGCAAAATAGATTATATAGAATTCCCATGCCACTAAATTCCATAAACATGCCGGTGATAATGCTCTCTTTGTTTTTTTCATACGCTATTTTCAACGCCATTACATTTACTTCACGTACAAATTCTTTGTGCAATTGTTGCTGCAGTTGATTACCATAGCATTCTTTATAGAGGTCAGGGTTTATATCGTAGGTTGTTAAAAGGTGAAGCGCACTGGTATTAATGTCATATTTTTTGGTTTGCCAAGTTATATTATTATTAAGTATCTGATCAATCGCATCATATCGTTTTATAATATAATCAGGACAATCAACATTGTTCTGGATAAGAGTATTATAGTTTGTATGAAACTGTTGCAATTGTGGAAGGTCTTTTCCAAGTACCTGCGTAAATTGTTGTTGTAGAAAAGTGCGTACTGTCTGCTCTTTTGCAAGTTTTGCCGTTCTTGCTTTTTGTTCTTCTTTTTCCTTTTTGATAAGAAGTTCTTTGGCTTCTATTTTGTAGAGCCACTGATTGATTTGTCGTAAAAACCCATCTTTTGGAAAACCTTGCAAACGCTGCATTGATTGCCGGAATTTCGAATCATTTTTATATCTTTGCTTTATTTCTTTTATGGCTTGGTCAAAACCGGGCAATTCTTCTAATAAATCTCTGTACCCATGAAATTGGTACATATTATATTGCTGGAATAATTGTGAATCGGCTTTGGCAACAGAGCTCCAAAGATCATTGGAGGGTTGCAGCATTTTATTTTTGGTAAAAAGATCTTTGAATTGATGCTTATCCCAAGAATAAAAATCTGAGCTATTATTAACTAGCTCACAACCAGGGTAATCAATAGGTGTATTTTTTGTTGAATCAAAAAGATATTTACCAAGCTCATATATACCTAATCCAATGCCTACAATAACGGTATAAGGATTTGATGATTGGTTTCTATTGTTTTGAAAACTTGTTTTTTGTTGTAATGGTGAGCGTTTTTCAAATGGTAGTGATACGGTGGATCCAGAATCACGTGAATATAATCCTGAATGAGAAAATGAATGAAAGACCAAAAATAAAAACGGAAAAACATATTTTTGCAAAAAAAGATCCTTTATTTACAACAAGCATAACAAAAATATATTTACCTTCCGAATTTAATCATGATTAGAAACCAAATAAATCTCATCACCATCACGGGCCATTTGCAACTCTTCACGGGCAATTTTTTCTTTCAGAAAGCTATTTTGATACCAATCGTCGATCTGTTTTTCAGTTTGCATCAGTTCGATTTTAAGTTCATTAATCTCTTTTTCAATTTGTTTATTCTGCTGTTGCATGGTAGAAATTTTTGCAATGCCATTCGGGCCAAACATAAATAAACCTACAAAGCAAACAAGCTCTATGGTAAAAGCAAAATAAATTACAGAACGGTTAAGATTTATCATTTTCTTTCTCCTTTAGGTTACTATACAAAAGATACGCAGCTGTTTAAAATAGTAGCAATCACAATGCCGTTGAAGAAGAAAAAAGGAAACTGTATGAACCGCTTAAACCTCCGCTCTTTTACTATTTTTACCATAATCCTAATTAGCCTTGGTTTTATTACTATTATTCCAGAAAGTAGCAAACCAGAAAACACTAAAAAAGAAAATAATTTTGAAGAGCAAATTTATGATTGGACCCGCACCTTTGCAAAAGTACTGCAAACAACAAATGAAAAACATTACAAGATTCCAAATGCAGAAAAATGCATGATTGCAGCAATCAATGGGTTTTTGAGTAATACTGACCCGCATTCAGCCTTCTTTCCCCCAAAAGAATACAAAGATATTATGGAAAGTACTTCTGGGCAGTTTTATGGTATTGGTATTGTAATTGATAATACACGAAACTCTAAAGATAAATTTTTAACGGTCGTTGATACGGTTCCCGATGGACCAGCAGACTCAGCCGGCATGCAACCATTTGATAAAATTATCGAAGTGGAAGGTAAAAAGTTAGATGGCCTTAGCACCGAAGAAATTACCGCGCTAATCAAAGGTGAGCGTAATACACAAGTACAGGTGAAAGTATTGCGTGAAGGGGAAAAAGATTTGTTAGAATTCGATATTACAAGAGATATCGTTAAACAGCAGAATTCATTATGTTTCTATTTACCACAGCAACATATTTATTACCTTGCCCTGAGTACCTTTACTCAAAATGCAATCAATCAAATGCAAGAATTATTGAAAAAATCTAAAGAAAAGCAATACAAAGGTCTTATTATTGACCTACGTAATAACTCTGGCGGTTTATTAAATGCAGTTGTTGATATCGCTGGCATGATTTTAGATAAAAACAGTCTTGTGGTAACCACAAAAAATAAATTCGATAAAGAAACTGGTCGCTATGCAACAACAAATGACCCCATTATAAATAATACCTTGCCGATTTTTATATTGATTAATAATTATACTGCATCCGCAGCTGAAATTCTTGCAGGAGCACTAAAAATTCATTCACAAGAGCTTGCTAAAAAACCTGGTCGTCAAAAAAAATTAATGGTTTTTATAGTTGGCGAGAAAACATTTGGTAAAGGATCGGTTCAAGAGGTTATTCCTATCGGAAATAATTGTGGTATGAAAATTACCACCTCATTATACTTCCTTGCGCAAGACACACCGGTGCAAGCACTTGGAGTTGAACCTGATTTTTTCATCAAGCGCTCTTTGCCTCAAACAAAACAAATGGAATGGTTAACTGAATTTTATGGTCGCGAGACCACATTGCAAAACCACATTAAACCAAATGGGCAAGTGGATAAAAATGAAGAAAACAATATAAAGAAAAAAACGGACAAAAAAACCAAAACATGGTCAAAACGAGCAAAACAACTATTGGCTACCGATAATCAACTACGTGCAGCAATTAATTTAATTAACCTGCTTAATGTTGCTCAAACTTGTTGCCCCGACAAGGTTAAAAATCGAGAAGAAGCGGTTAGCTTTTTAAACCAGAACTTTATTACTGATAAAAAAATTAAAATGGAAGAAGTACATATTTAATCTTTTCATGTAAATTCAAAAGTAAGATGCTGCTTGCAAAATTCATATTTTTCAAGCAGCTCTTGTTTATCTCGTGCTCCAAGATGGACAAGACCATATCGATAACTTTTACCATCCTGGAACTCATCCGATAGCCTTTGGCCTTCTTGCGCAATAATTTGAATTCGAGCATCTGGAAATTCTTGGAGAACTTTTTCTATTTCTTTTTGATGTGGAATTTGTAACACCCTTTTATCTTCAAAAGTTCGCAGTACAAAGCTAGCCGCAATAGCATGTTCTCCTGATCTTTTTGATGCATCATTTATACCGATGGCAATATTGCAAAGATTTTCATACAAATTAATGCCATCAACTTTTTCAAATAAATCTGCAAATTGAGAAGGCATTCGCGGGTTAATCTCAATAATATGAATTTGGTTTGTTTGGGGATTATACATTAATTCTATATTAAACATACCGTTATTAAAATTAATCTTTTTGATAATTTCATTAGCAATAGTTGTCATATTTTGTTGAACAGATAGAGGTAAACCACTAGGATATTCAAATCTTTTAAAGCAAATAGTATTTTCAAACATAATCGAATCAATAATGCCATGCACGGTAATTTCTTTATTAAAAACAGAACCCACTAAGGTAACTTGCTTGCCTTCTAATAAGGATTCGGCTATCAAATAGTGACCATTTAATCTATAGGGTGAATACTGCCTTAAAAACCAGTTAAACTGACTTAAAAAAGTTTCTGGCATAATTGAGCTATTAATACATTTCTGCAACTCTTGCAAACAATTAACCTGGTTAGCATAAAAAGAAAAAAATGCTTTTACCGGTTTTATAAATAATGGAAAAGGTAACCGTAAAATTTCGCCCGTGAAAGTTATGGGATTAATCAATTGAAATGCTGGTGTTGCTTCTGGGACGAATACCTGTTGGTCAATGCGTGAATAATATTTGTGTTGGCAGCGTAAAATAGCAGTCGGATCTGGGCCTAATTTGTCGGTATGTTTTGCAACAATACTTGCAAATATAGAACCAGGATAATCTTCGGTACCAATTATGCCATCAATATTTCCTTCATTACAAAATTGAACTAAAGAATCGATAGTTTGTTTAGGATTAAAATCCTCACTAAGCCAACCAACACCATTACATATAATTTTCTCAAGAAGTCTATCATCATAAGTTTGAAAAAAAAGATCATATTTTTTATCTAAGCCAAGCAGTTGCAATTCACGCTTATCACGTTTTGTTGGACACACAACCAATAACTTCTTTTTCATTGCCCTTCTCCCCTTTAGATTATTGTAGGAAAAAGGCTTTTTCAAAAACAATGGTAGATAATTACTCAACCGTAACTGATTTTGCCAAATTGCGTGGTTTATCAATTGGGCAATCTAAATTTTTTGCTATTTGATAGGTGAAAAACTGAATAATACCAATCATGGCCAGTGGTCCAAGTAAAGTTTTCACTTTTGGCACCACAAAAGATAAATCAGCCAAATCAATTAACTCATGCTGCCCTTCAAAAGCAAAAGCAACCACATGGCCGCCTCTCGCTTTTGTCTCATGCGCATTGGAAACAATTTTTTGGTAAATAAGCGGTTCTGAATGTGAAAAAATAAAGACCGGAGTTTTCTCATCGACCAATGCAAGTGGCCCATGCTTAAGCTCACCGGCAGGATAACATTGAGAAAAAATATATGATATTTCTTTTAATTTCAGAGCCGCTTCCATGGCAAGGGGATAGGATAAATGCCGTCCCAAAAAAATTACACGATCAAACTGCGTGTAAAATGGAGCATGGGTTTGGCAAATATCTCTTTTGTAGTTTTCAATCGTATTTTCTAATACCTCAGCTGCAACAAGTAAGTCTTGTTCTGCTTGCTCCATTTGGACCGAATCAATAATTCTTTTCTCCAAAGCAATCCGATGCGCCAACCAATACAATGCACTCAATTGTGTTGAGAAGGCTTTGGTAGAAGCTACCGCAATTTCTTGGCCAGCCTGGGTAAGCAAAAAACCTCCCGCTTCACGGACCATGGTACTAGATGGCACATTGGTTACCGTGATGGTGGGAAGGTTCATAGAGTTAACTAAACGCAAAGCTTCAAGAGTATCTGCCGTTTCGCCAGATTGGGAAATATAAACATATAGACTATCCTCATCGGGGAAGAATGGCATATACCGAAACTCAGATGCTAAATGAACACGGGTCGGAATCATGCAAATAGTTTCAAAATAAAACTGAGCAATACGTGCAGCGTGCCAAGAGGTACCACAACCAACCAGATGAATTTTATCTAATTTTCTTACTTGTTCAAGTGTTAATGATAAATGATCCCAAATTTGATCAGTCATAGCGTGCAAAAAATCAACCGTTGCATGGATAACGTTTTTTTGCTCATAGATTTCTTTGAGCATATAATGCTGATGTTCATTTTTTTGATTATCTTGCCATTCAATCGATAATTCTTGCACATCTGGAGTCAGTGGCTTACCTGAAAATTCATATAATTCGATGAGATCTTTTTTTACAATAGCAAAACTCTCATCAGGTAAAAATAATACTTTTTTTGTTTGATTAATAAATGCTAGTGGATCTGAGGCTACAAATATTTCGTCATCACCAATACCAATACAAAGCGGTGAACGTTTACGTACCATTATCATACAATCAGGGTAATCTTGATTAATACATAAAAAAGCATATGCACCTTCTAGCTGATTAACTAAATCTACAACTGCGGCCTTGAGTGTTTTATGCGACACCAATAGACTTTCGAATAAATGAGCAATCGTTTCTGTATCGGTTTCCGAATGGAATATATGACCTGCTTGAGTTAGTTGCTCTTTGAGAGAATGATAATTTTCAATAATGCCATTATGGACGATCGAAATACGTTTTTCACAATCAAAATGTGGGTGTGCATTTTTCTGAGAAGGCTTTCCGTAGACCGACCAACGAGTGTGACCAATGCCGATATGACCATCCATCGGTTTTTCTTTTAATAGGGTAGCTAAATTTTTTAATCGTCCTTTAGCTTTGGAAAAATACAAGCGCTTGTCATCAGAATCCAGGCAGGCAAAACCCGCAGAATCATATCCACGGTATTCTAACTTTTGCAATCCCTCCATTACATAAGATCGACAGTTGTTTTTGCCAATATAGCCAAAAACACTACACATTCATCTTCACCTTTTTTTGAAAAAACAATATTTGTAAAAATCGTATTATTTGGATTAACGTTTTACGAATTGGAATTTACGACGCGCACCACGTTGACCATATTTCTTACGTTCTTTTTTACGAGAATCAACGGTCAAAAGATCGAATTTACGCAGTGTCGGACGAAGAGTTTCATCAACTTCAAGTAATGCTTTTGAGATACCTAGTTTTATAGCATCAGCTTGTGCATTCAAACCACCACCTTTAACATTAGCTGCAAAGTCATATTTCTTACCTACAGGAAGCAAGGTAATAGGCATTGATGCAGTCATTATATTAAAACTAGTGTCAAAATATGAATTAACATCTTTCTTATTTACACTAATTTTACCCGATCCTGGACGTATCCAAATTCGTGCAACTGCTTCCTTGCGGCGCCCAACAGCTCCGGTTAGTGGAGCAACTGACTTTGTCTTTTTTGCTTTTGCCATAGTATTGATAACCCTTATAAATCGTTAAATTCATCACTTTTTTGAATAATATATCATTTTAAGCAAAAATGCTCTTTTTGTCAAAATAAGCCTAAAATAAGGTATTTAGCCCTCTTCAAACACTTCTTGGCAACCTAAACAACGGGTCGCATAAGGGAAAAGCTCTAATCGTTTTGATGCAATTGGTTTTTCACAATCAATACAGGTACCATATGTTCCGGCCTCAATTTGCTCTAATGCCAGCAATACCATTTTATATTCACCACGTTTGGTATCAGTAAATGATTTGCGCAAAGTTTCCATTGTGGTGGCTAATGCTTGATCACCAGTGTCTTGCACTTGATCATCAGAAAATTTTTCAGAATTTAAATCGATAAACTCATTTTCTAGTTCTTGTTTTCTTTCTAGAAGACGGTCCTTTATTTTTTTTATGTGCTTCATCTCTTCCTTTTTTTCTCTTTTTTTTAAAAAAGTCTTTTAATAGACCTGCTGCCTGGCTTGCTTGAACACCAGAAATAACTTCAATTTCACACGTACCTATCTTGTATAACCGACCTGTATCTTTTTTGTCAAGCCGATATCCAAACAGTGGTGAGTCAGCACCAAAGATAATCCCTTTCACCCTACTCAAACAAGCAAGAGCAAAACACATCTCGCATGGTTCTAAAGTGACATACAACCAACAATCTGATAACCGCCAGTTATGTAATTTCTTGCTTGCTTTTTGTATTGCTAATAATTCGGCATGGGCTGTTTGGCTTTGCTTTTTTTCAACCTGATTATAAGCACGTGCAATTATTACACCATGGCTATCGACCACCACAGCCCCCACAGGTACCTCAGTATGTTCATATGCTTTGCGAGCTTGCTTAAGTGCTTGGTTCATAAAATAGTCGTGAGATCTTATTTTTTGTTTCATAATAGAAAAAAATCTTATTTTGGGCTAAACTAATAGCAATAGTTATTAATGCGGTAAAATACTACACAAATTCTCTTACTTCGTATTATAGTGTAGCAATATTTATCACAGTTGCTACCAATCAAAAATTGTTCAGGAGAAAAATAAATGGCCAATAAAACACCTCCAGGCAGTGGTGAATACAAAGCTGGTTCTATTAAGGTTCTGGAAGGCTTAAAAGCCGTACGTAAACGACCTGCCATGTATATCGGTTCAACCGGCCCTCAAGGATTACACCATTTGGTGTATGAGGTGGTTGATAACTCAGTTGATGAGGCCCTTGCTACTCATTGTGACAATATCAAAATAATTTTGCATGATGACGGATCAGTTTCAGTTGAGGATAATGGGCGCGGAATTCCAACCGACATGCACCCAACAGAAAAGATGCCCGCTGCTACATTGGTTTTAACCAAACTACATGCGGGTGGTAAATTTGATAAAGATTCTTACAAATATTCTGGTGGTTTGCACGGTGTTGGTATTTCTGTTGTAAATGCCCTTTCAAAGAAACTTGAATTGACCGTTTTTCAAAATGGAAAAGTTTATAAACAAACTTTTGAGCAAGGTAAACCAATTGATAAACTTCATATTACTGGTGATACCAAAAAACGTGGAACCTTAATTAGGTTTTGGCCTGACCCAAAAATCTTCCAAGAAACAGTTACCTTTAATTTTGATACGCTTGCAACGCGCTTGCGCGAACTTGCCTTCTTAAATAAAAAATTGCGCATTACCATTATCGATGAGTTGAGTAATAAAACTGCTGAATTCTATTTTGAGGGTGGCATTGTTTCTTTTATAGAGCATATTAACAAGAAGAAAAAACCACTTTTTCCCGAAATAATCAAAATTGCTCAAGAAGATGAAAATTACATCTTAGAGGCCGCAATTCAATATAATGAAGGTTACGGTGAACAACTCTATTCTTTTGTAAATAATATCAATACTGTTGAGGGCGGCACACACGTTTCTGGTTTTAAATCTGCCCTTACTAAAATATGCAATAGAAAAGCACAAGAATTTAAAACTTTAAAACCTGGTGAAAGCCTTTCTAGCGATGATGTGCGTGAGGGCATGGTTGCTGTTTTGAGTGTCAAAGTGCCTGAACCTCAATTTGAAGGTCAGACTAAAACAAAACTTGGTAATTCAGAAGTAAAAGGACTGGTTGACTCCTGGGTTTTTGCTGCACTAACCCGATTCTTTGAAGAAAATCCAAAGATTGCAAAAAAGGTCATTGAAAAAGCAGAAGTGGCTCGTCGTGCTCGTGATGCAGCAAGAAAAGCTCGTGAATTAACTCGTAGGAAAACGGTACTAGAATCTGCTGTTTTGCCTGGTAAATTAGCAGACTGTTCAATTCAAGATCCTTCTAAGTGTGAACTGTTTATCGTTGAGGGTGATTCTGCTGGTGGTTCAGCAAAACAAGCTCGAGATCGATTCACTCAAGCAATACTCCCGTTGCGTGGTAAAATTTTAAATGTAGAAAAAGCACGCCTTGATCGTATATTAGGAAACGAAGAAATTAAGTCTCTCATTGCAGCTATCGGTGCTGGTATTGGTTCTGAATTTGATGCTAATAAAGCGCGTTATCACAAAGTCATTCTCATGACCGATGCTGATGTAGATGGTGCACATATTAGAACTTTATTACTCACTTTCTTCTTTAGATATATGCGTTCTTTAATTGAACGTGGCTTTTTGTATATTGCTAAACCACCGTTATATAAAGTAAAAATCGGTAAAAAAGAGCAGTACATCGAAGATGAATCTAAAATGAAACAATTCCTCTTTGATTGGGCCCAAGAACAAACCAAACTGATTTCCGATAAGAAAGAGTTTGAAGCTGATCAGTGGGAAATGATCTTAAACCAAGTTCTGTCTTATGACCAACAGTTAGAAAAAACTTCATATGATTTTAAAATCGCTTATGAACAATGTAATCACTTAGCTTCCTGCATGACATTAAATCCATGGCAGAAAGATGAAGGTACCGATACATTGCTAAAAATATTAAAAAAATGTTTCAAGCAATATAAAGTCCATATCGAAAAAGAGGTCATTGAAGACCTCCCAGAAGAAGAAACGCAATATAAAACCTTTGTTGTTTTTACTATTTTGAATAAATCATGGCGTGTTGAGTTATCATTTTTTGACTCTACAGATCTTCAGTTACTCCTCAAGTTAATTGAGCCTATTGAATTTCTTCAAATAAAAGAATGGCGACTGCAAGTACTGGGTAAAGAACGCCACGTAGATAACAAAGGAATATTAAATTTGGTCAATTCTTTGCGCATTATAAGCAAACCTTATATGAATGTTCAAAGGTACAAAGGCCTTGGTGAAATGAACCCAGATCAATTATGGGAAACTGCAATGGATCCCGAGCACCGTTTATTACTAAATGTTACGATTGAAGATGCCCTTGAGGCTGATCTTTGGTTCACTACTCTAATGGGTGATGATGTTGAGGGTCGTCGTGAGTATATCCAAGAGTATGGCCGGTTTGTTAAGAACCTTGATGTATAATTTGTAATTTTACAAAAGAAATTATTCTTAAACAAAGAAAGAGCTCAGAATTTCTGAGCTCTTTCTTTACAGTAAAAATTCCTGTTATTTTATGAAAACAAGCTACTAACCCAATCAATCGCTCTATTAATTTTATCAATCAACCAACTCCAAGCTGTTGTTGTATGGCCGAGCATATAATCGTTTTGTAGTTGTTGAACCAATGATACATCGGTTTCAATGTCAGGTATATCAAGCAAGGTTTGTAATTCATTTGCTAAGTGATTTTTTTCTAAATATTTTTGGCTTGCCAGTGGATCGATCTGGTCAATGTACAGACCAAGCTTAGATATATGTTGCATAACATTGGATAAATGATAACTGCCAACATGCACTATCACCCAGGGTGCTTGAGATTTGAATACTTCTTGCAAAATGCACAAATCAACCTTCATTACATCGTTATAAAACAATGCCCATAAATCATCATACAATTGTGCAAATGATCCTTCTTGAGATTCTAGCCACGCAAAAATACCGGCTAATAAACCATTTTGCCCACTTTGTTTAGCATAACCTTCAAACTTAGTAATAATCTCTTTGACCAACTGCAGTTCTTTTTGCACCTGCTCATATAATTCTATATAGGCTTTTTCTGGCATAGATTGTTTTATGGTATGCAAGTACTGATCTAATATCGTTTTGTTTTGTTGATACCAATTTCGGTGAGCTATTAATTTATTAAAATGATCAATTTCTTTTTGCTTTTTTAGTTGATATTGACGATCGGCAATAATATTGCTCATTACTTTCTTTTTCTTCTTATCAAGATGTTCAAATTGTGAGCGATCCAAATCAGAAATTAGACCATTCTCAAGACCATAACCGGTATGTTTTGCTATATGATCCACTAATGGTTTTACCCGATCAAGTAAATGATCAATATGACTATCTAATTCTGTTCGGCAATCTATATTGTTAAGGTTAATACGTTGTAATAGCTCTTTATCAAGTTGTTGACCACTAGCCATATGGGCATAAAAACGTTTAAAGAAGCCTTCGAAGTCGGTGTTTTGTTTTTCAGCAGATCTGATACAACCTTCAAGATCATCACGGCACTCGATCAAAACATCAATTTTTTGAGAGGCTGTTGTTGTAAGTAGTTGATCAAAAAAGATATCAATACCATCTAGTTGCTTATGTGCACCATCAACAACACTTATTTTGCGATTACCAACGTATTGCGAACCACAGTGAATATCGTGGAAAAAGATAATATTCTTCTTACCATCGATAACCCGACTAATTTTACTAATCATGCCAGCATGCAATTGGGCAGAAGCTAAAAACAGAGTAATTGAAAATGTAAAAATAGTACGTAATACTTGTTTAATGTTCATTTTATCAACCTCCAAATAACACGCATAAGTATTTGTATATAGCAACTACTGTTTTATAAAGTAAGCTTATAGATGATGTATTCTGTTTAACACGTTGCTTAAACAGTAATACTCTCAGTTTGTCATATACCAACTGCGCGTCATCAATTTCTTGCTCAGTCTCAAATGGTACTACCGATTGCATTTGTGCACCCATATCTCGCAGATCATTTAATACTTTGCGTATATGCAAATCACCAGCATGCACTATAACGACCGATTCTTCCGAACTTAAAATCGAATAGAGCAATTGCAAATCAACTGGTATATTATTCACATACATAAATTCTTTTAGATCAGAACCAAGTTGTGCAAACGATCCGTCTTGAGTTTCTAAATAGTTATAAATACCAATTAGTAAATCATCATGAGCATATCTCTTTTCAATCTCATCAATAATTGCTAATCGATGCTCCATGCTCATCATTAAAGGCAAAATAGATTCTTCAGACAGGAATGGTTTTAGCTTATCTAAAAGATCTAAAGCTCGTTGTTTCACCTCTAGGACTGATTGCTTGGTAAACACATTGTTATAGGTAGCAAACAAATCTTGTTTTTCTTGCTGATATGCTGGATCATTTATAATTTCTTGCAACTTATCATTCTTTTTCTGATCCATATTCTCCCACATGCCACGTGTTCTAAAGCCAAGCAATAGACCATCTTTTGGCCAGTTATCTGGTGAAATACGCTTCAGCAATGGGCCAAATTTATCATGCAGGTCGGTCCAATCATGCTCATCTCGCACATCAAAGTTGTCAAAATCACACTGTGTTGCAAGTGAGATATCTGAATACGGTTTTGCATATGCATTATAAAAATTATTAAAGTAACCCTTTAAGGTCAGCAATTGACCATTATGAGTTTGTAAGAATTTTTTCAACTCATTACGACACTCAAGCAATACCGGCACTTTTGAATAACTGTTTTTCAAAACCTGTTCAACAAACTGTTGTAATGGCTTTTCTTGCTTTTCTGCTAAATCAAACACATCATGCCAGTCTTTACCAATATTGACTTTCCCTTCATGCTTATCATGAAAGAAAATAATTTGTTTATTTTTCAAATCCGCTTTGGTTACTTTTACAATAACACCAGCCTGCACTGAACTTACTAATAATAATGTACTAACTAATTTAAATAACTTTTTCATAATAACCTCCGAATAATCATTTTATTGAGTGAATAACCCAAGTATCTTTTTTAAAAAGCTAACTATGGTTGCAAAAAATCCTTTTTCATCAGAATGAATAGAAGTTTGGTTTGTTTTTTCAACTTTAGAAATTTTCTGTGCAATCTCATTGACCGGGGCAATCTTTTGCAATTTTTCATATAACCGCATTGGATTGTTAATATCTTCAGCTGTTTCTAATATTGATTGTCTTGTAACTTCTGCACCCAAGTTTTCTAAATCAGTCTCTAATTGGCATGCATGGTCACCGCCGAGATGAACAAAAATAAGTTCTTCTTGAGTCGTTAAAATGTCATGTAATAATTGCAAATCAGTAATTGAACAAATTAATTTGAAAATTTTACTCAAATCCATCCGCAATTGAGCAAATGAACCATTACCCTCAAGATAAGCGTACATTCCATTTAAGATATCCTCATGATCAATTGTATACCTACGTACTATTCGTTCTACCTGAGTAAGTTTAATTTCAAAATTATGTGCCATTTGCGCAAAATACTTTGTTTGTCCAATTATTGGTTTTAAGCTATTTGAATAACCCTCAACTCTTTTTTTTATATCAGAAAACCACTGATGTATTTTGGTATCACCATAATGAGCAAGCATATTTTGCTTTTCTTGTTGATACTGCGGATTTTTTACCATTAATACCATATTAATTTTTTCTTTTTTTGCATCAAGCTCTTCAATTTGCTCAGGATGATTGAGTAATCCCATTTGCAACGAATTTGGTAAAATTCTTTTTGCCAATGGCCCAAAATGCATGTCTAAAGTTCCAACTTGGTTATCTTGTGCATTACGTTCATCAAAGTTATCAATGTCACACAAGGTATTTAATCTTTCATGCTCTTGAGGTTTTGCATACGCATTATAAAACTGCTCAAAAAAACCTTGTAACCATGAATTTGATTGACCTTTTTGCAGTTGCTGCAATTGTTTTTTTAAAACCGGACGACATTCAAGCAATACTGGTAATTTACCATCTAATTTTTTAAATAGTTGATCAAAATAGGTATACAGTGGTTTTTGTTGTGATACTGCCAATTGGGACACCTCATAAGGCTCACCTTGGATATCAATATATCCATAATGGCAATCATGAAGTAGTACAACCGCTTTACCCTTAATGTTTGCAATATTTGCAATATCTGCACGGGTTACGTCTGTAACTATACCAGCGTGGCAGAACCACATAAAAAATGGGACTAAATACAAGCATGTTCTTCTAATAAATCTCATAATGTTTAACCTCCAAATTATTACTATCCATGATGCCATATATTTTCTATTTGTCAAGAATTTCTATGCCTGGATAAGCTGAACCTAGTATACTATACTTAGAAACAAGTAAAAACCGCCAAAAGTTAAAGTGTTGTATGAATAAATTATTTACCAAAATTGAACAGTTTATAATCGAAAACCACCTGATTGAACCAAATTCAACTATTATCATAGGCCTTTCTGGAGGGCCAGATTCCGTCTTTTTGCTCTATTTCTTGCATGAGCTTTCTAAGAAGCTGAACCTAAAATTGATTGCTGCTCATCTGGACCATGAGTGGAGAACAGAATCGGCTCAGGATACCCAATTTTGCCATAAGATTTGCCATGAGTTAGATATTCCGTTCATTTATACTTCTATCTCTGAACTTGGTACTCCGTTGAAATTTAAGGGCTCTAAAGAAGAGCTTGGTAGGAATGCCCGTAGGTTGTTTTTCCAAGAGTTAGCCAAAGAAGAAAAAGCCAATGCAATCGCATTAGCTCACCATTCTGATGACCAACAAGAGACCTTTTTTATTCGCTTAATTCGCGGTGCTAGTTTAGCTGGCCTGACTGGTATGAGGCCAAAAGAAGGATTGTATATTCGTCCACTTTTGGGGATCAAAAAAGAAGAGATTTTGGATTATCTGAAAAAGAATAAAATTAAATTTATTGAAGATCCTAGTAATCAATCAGCCGCCTTTTTGCGTAATCGGATTCGCCTTCAGGTATTACCGGAACTGCGTAAAGTGGACCCTCGCTTTGATGCCAATTTCACAAAGACCTTTAAGCGTTTAAAACAAACCGAAGCTTTCTTAAAAAAATTAACAAAAATAACATTTGAGAGTTTGATAAAATCTAAAAATAAAGAGCTAACCGTTCTAAACTTAAAGGGTTTGTTAAATTTAGATCCTGTCTTAAAAGATAGAATTTTGGTTTTTTGGCTCGTGCAAGAACAGGTGCCATTCGTGCCAACGGAAAAGTTTTTAGATGAGATCACTCGCTTTTTATCTCAATCAGGGAGTAAAGAGCATCAGATTCACCATGATTGGAAATTGATTAAAAAGAAAAACCAAATTTATATTGAAAAAACATGAGGAAATAAATGAATAAAACGGCATTACTATTATCAGGTATTACTATTTTATCTCTTTATGCTATGGATTTAGCTACCAAAGAATCTGATCAAATTACAACTTCAGATAAAAAGAAAAAATCTGAAGAAAAACCCTTCGGGCAGAAAGATCCAACATTACAGCAAGCTTTTTGTTTGTTAACTTATAAATCTAGAGCAAAGGTTAAAGCTATAGAATGGGGATTGGATCCGAAATATTATAATTCATTAGGCTAGAGGAAACAAATGAACAAAATATTTTTAACGCTCACAGGTATGATTGTTTTTTCAGCAGGCGCAATGGAAGTAAGTGATACACTGCGTAGATGCTATCCAATCTTTCCTGAGGAAGTCGCAAAAGGATTTCCTTTTAATAGTTTGCAAACTGGTATTGAAATCTTTAGTAAAATGAAAAATTCGGCAGACTATAAATTAACAGCAGAACAAAAATGGGCGGTTGGACAACTTTTACCCATTCTGCGTAAGTGCGCACAATCAACACCAGGGCTAGAATTATTGAGCAAGTGGGAACCAGATGGTGGATATTGCAAAGACACTGATTTAGAAAAATCTCATATGCTTGCAAACAAGAAAATTTTGCTTACGATAAAACGCCTAGAGAGTCGTGGCAAAACAGTAAAATCAAAAAAACAAATTATTGAAGCCCTTGAATATCTAAATGATACTTTTCTGGGCACTCAACACTGCCAGCAAGCTCGAGATAAAAAAAGAAAACTTGTCCAAATTCAAGAACGAAAAAAAGATAAAGAAAAAGACAAGCGTAAAAAAGTGAAACTTGACGACAAACGCCAACAACCAATTACTAATTTCTTTCCAAAAAATAACTACTGATTCTCTTTTTTGCAGTTCATTGTCATCTTTCTTTACTTGGAAGCCCATTCATTTTTTTCAATACAGAAGCGCCAGAGCTTATCAGTTGCTTTTTTTATACCAATACGCTTGGTTGTAATAATAGGTTCTGATCTTTCTTTTTTAATAATATAGAGCTTTTCTTTTTTGGTTAGATCGATTTGGTTACAATCTTTGCTAATGCCAAACGCTTGCGTTAGTTTGCCAGGCCCATTGGAAATCCCTTTGATACATTTTGCTTTCGCAAAACACTCAGGACGAGCAGAGGGAAGAAAGTTACGATTCTTTTTCATTATTTCAATACCCACAATTGGTTCAACGGCACGGACCAAAACACCACCGGCAATTTCATTTTTAGAGCGTGCAACAACATTAAAACAATAATGATTACCGTAAATAAAATAAATGTAAGCATGGCCAACCGAACCATACATTGGTGCTGATCGTGGTGTTTTTTTATAGGCGTGGCTTGCCGGGTCTATTGACCCGCAATAAGCTTCTGTTTCAACAATTTTGCCAATTAATTGTTTGCCATTAATCTCATGCACTAAAAAACAGCCCAATAGATCTTGGGCAACCTGCACCGTTGGACGTGCATAAAAACTTCTTGGTAAAACAGACATGTAACCTCCTGTAATTTCTTTTATTATACCATATAAATATGACAAATCCTTCTTTTTGTTGTATAAAAATGCGTACCCTATAAAGAAGCAAAAAAGGGGGAAATGTAATGGATGCACCCACGCGACGCCAAAAAATTATCATCGGCTCAACAGCCATTGGACTGCATGCTCTATTGATCACCCTTCTTTTTTTTATTATTCAGATCGATGAGAAAAAAGTTATTCAGATTAAGCTCGAACCGGAGCAAAAAGCACTTTTGGCACAAGTTTATGACCTGCCCGCTGCACTCAAACCGAAAAAAAGTAATTTGGGTGTACCAGTTGTTTTTAAAGACCTACCAGCGCCTACACCCTCCTCCGTTAAAACGGACAAACCTCAATTAACACAAAATCAGTTGAAGCCTGATGAAAAAAAGGTGCAAAGTGAAAGCAAAAAGACTCAAGAGATAAATGATTTAAAAACAATGCTCGCTTCAATTGAAAAAAGAAAACCAATAGAAAATAAGCAAGAAATAAAAAAAACCCTTCAACAAGCTCCGAACGAACGAGTTATGGAACAAAAATTAGTTAAAACCCAGCAGCCTAAACCACAAATGCGGCCCCAAGCTCCTAAGCAAACTCTAAGCCTTGCCGATTTGACACGAGGGTTTCTTGATCAGATAAAAGATGAAGGGAGCAATACCATTAAAATGGAGGGCGATCCGAATAAAATGCCAACTGATGAGCAACTCAAACATGAAAGATATTTACAAAAGATTCAATGGTGCCTGCAAAATACCTTTAAAATCTATCGTGAGAAAGCACCAAGAGTCGCAGAAAATACGGAAGTAAAAGTATATCTTGAAATTCAGCAAGATGGCCATATTCATGAACTACAAATTGCACAATCCTCGGGTAATACTTCTTTTGATCAATTTATGATGTTTGCATTTAAGGAAGCAAGCCCATCATTTCCACCACTGCCAGGATTTATTAAAAAAACGCCATTTCAAATTGTTTATACGGTAATTGTATATAATCATGGATGGGCTCCTGGAGGATTTAGCACCTATTAATATTCCTTCCTTAATTTTGGCCAAATATGCTACGGTAACAACGGAGTGATCAAATGGAGTAGAGTATTGAAGTGGTTATTATTATTTTTCTCTTTACCCATAATGGAATATGCAACTGATTGTTCAATTATCATGCAGCCAATGTGGCAAAGCTTAGAACCTGATCCTGCAAAAATTAAGCAGTTTGGTGGTAAATGGATACTAGTGGGAAGCGTTATATTTAAAAAAGGATCAGAAGCCAAAGTAAGTATGCGAGAGTTGCATTTGCAATGGAGCGGACCATTTTTGGATAATTTAAATGCCACTTTATACAAAGAAAATTCAGAAAAACAATTTCTGCCGCTACAAGAAAATGTTATCTGTGATGGCCAATGGAATAAAAAAAAACAAATTATAGTCTTGCGCTTTGATCACGCAGAACCACTATCGGTTGTTAATGTTTTCTATCTAGTACTAACCCTACCCCAAGAAATAGAGCACAATATTAAGCACGGTTCTTTTACCATAACCCAATCAGGCCTGCCCGATCCATTTAAAGATGCAGTTAAACTAAATAATACTTTGGTATTGGCATCCAAATAACATAACGGATTAATTCCCTTTTAAACCCAATAATCTTTTAATATTTTTTATAAGTTAATTTTATTTTTTATTTATTTTCACTTGGTATAGATTCCTTTTTAATAAAAATTTATTTTTTCTTTTTTTGGTAAGGGTTTGATGCAAAACCTTACCGATCCCTGCACCAATTTTCCCTTGGATCCCTTTTTCGCACAAATGCGCATACACACGCCGCTTAAAGCGGAAGAGCAATCCTTAAGGCGCAGCTTTAAGCGCCTGTGATCCAAGAGGGGTTGGCGAGAATCCTCTTAGTAAAGGACAAAACAAACTTTGGAATGTAAAAAGTACATACCAAGTAAAAAAACACTTCATTGAAAGATTCACAATTCCAAAGGGGGAACCTCTTTGTTTGGTGACTTGCCCACTTAGGGTATAAAAAAGAATATTTATAACTAGACATTTTCACTATTTATTTCTATAAAAAAGATAAAAAAAAGGATCAAAATGCGGCTTCTTTACTTACTTACTTGTATAGTGACTTTATGTCATACCAATCCTCTACTGGTTGTTGTACTGATGGTAAAAAATGAAGAACAGGTTATTTGCAAAACCCTGGATCCTTTTGTTAAAGCAGGTCTAAAAGATTTTTTTATTTTTGATACCGGTTCTGAAGATAATACCGTTGAGGTTACCAAAAGCTATTTTAGAAAGCATGGTATTGAAAATGGCTTTATCGGCCAAGAGGAATTTGTTGATTTTGCAACCTCTCGTAATCGAGCACTCGATCTTGCGTTAGAGAAATTTCCAAATGCTATTTTCATGCTCATGCCAGATGCTGAATGGTTCATGCATAATGTTGAAGCATTAGTCGAGTTTTGCTCTCAAGAAAAGTTTAACAACACCACTTCTTACCTGGTTCGTATTATGAATACAGTACAAGATTTTTATACCCCCCGTTTGATTCGATGCCATTGCAATATTCGTTTTGCAGGTGTTGTGCACGAAGTGCTTATGCCAGCATCAATGGCAAAAGTACCTCCAGAAGTATATTTTGAGCTAACTCAATCACGCTATGGTTATGAAAAATCAAAAAAGCGTTGGAAAAGAGACAAAGAATTATTGCTCAAAGAACACAAAAAAAATCGCTATGATTCACGGACTGCATTTTATTTAGCACAAACCTATGAAGGTTTAGGTGAGTTAGAAAAAGCATATAATTGTTATGTGCATCGATGCGCACTTGTTGGTTGGCCAGAGGAAGACTTTATTGCACTTTATCGATTAGCACAATTAATTGAAAGATTATCACAAGACAAAACTAAGAAAAACTACCCGTGGGCCTTAGCAAAGCAATACTATTTAAAGGCTTTTGCTATGCGCCCACACCGAGCCGAGCCATTAATAAAATTAGCTCAACATTATTGGAACGTTGGAGATTATGTATCTTGTTATGGTATTGCAAAACAAGCCTGCACAATACCCTATCCAACACATGATGTTTTATTCGTAGAAAAATATGCATATGATTTTGTCCGGTGGGATCTTCTTGGTCGCGGAGCTTATTACATTAATGAATGGGAGACCGGGGTGCAAGCAACACTAAAAGCGATACAAACTAACCCAAATGTAGCTTATTTACATTACAATATACTCTGTTTTTTAAACCAAAAAAGAAGTAACTACCATTTAAGGACCTTATGAAAAAAGTATTTCTTATTGTCCTCTTAAGTTTATTTTTTAATTTTTATGCCGAACTAACCTCTACAATTTCGGAAAAAAGGCCTGACATTCTATGGAGCATTTTGATTTGCACTTTAGAAGCACGAAAAGACCAATTTAATCAATTATTTACAAAATTAGAAAATCAAATTAAACAGGCAGGCTTGCAAGGTGAAATTGAAATTATGTATTTCAAAGATAACCGAGAAAATTCAATTGGCTACAAACGAAATAAGCTCATTGATGAAGCACAAGGAAAGTATGTTTGCTTTATTGACGATGATGATAATGTTCATGAACATTACATCGAAATGATTTATAAAAAACTTCTACAAGAACCTGATTGTGTTAGCTTGCATGGTATTATCACCTTTGATGGTAAATCTCCTCGCCATTTTATCCATTCAATTAAGTATGATCATTATTTTGAAAAAGATGGTATTTATTATCGCCCACCAAATCATTTAAATCCGATTAAAAAAGAAATAGCCAAACAATTTTTATTCCCCGAAACAAATTGGCAAGAAGATACTAACTGGGCCATGCAGATTGCTCAATCAGGATTATTACAAAAAGAAGCAAAGACAGAAATACCATATTACTTTTATCATTATACTGATCATAAAAAACCATTAACCGCTTATACTGGCCAAGTTGGACAAGATAAATTTGCAAATGAAATGTTTTTTAAAAATAAAAAAAATGGTGTGTTTGTAGATATTGGTGCATTTGATGGGGTTACTCATTCTAATACGTACTTTTTTGAAAAAGAATTAGGCTGGAAAGGTCTTTGTATTGAACCACTTGCACAATCATTTTCTCAATGTGCAAGCCTGCGCAATTGTATTTGTTTGAATCATTGTATTGCTACAACTAATGCACCGGTAGATTTTATTGCTGTTGAGGGCGCACCAATTATGCTCAGTGGTATTATGCAAACCTATGATCCTCGTCATTTGCAGCGTCTTAAACATGAGATAATCCGTGATGGCGGTAGTTATACTATTAAGAAAATTTCTGCACAAACATTTAATGATATCTGCCAAAAACATAATATCTTTGAGATTGATTTTCTCTCCCTCGACACAGAAGGTTCAGAACTGGAGATTTTGAAATCAATCAATTTTAATACATTTTTTATTCATGTTATTACCGTGGAAAATAATTATCATGAACCGTTCATTCGGAAACTTCTTGAATCAAAAGAGTTTAAGTTTATAGCTATGCTCGGCTGGCAAGATGAAATTTATATAAATAAAAAAAGTTATTATCTTAATTAGCGCCAAACCTGTGCATACCTTTTCACAATCACTTCATTTTCTTTATTGCGTTTTTGCACTTTCTCGGGATCTTGGTTAGTTGAAAGACCATTTGGATTCTGGTAAAAAAGACCTGCTACAAAATCTATTTTCATAAATTTCGCACCTAAACTCACCCCACGATTCCACATTTCTAAATCACCTGCATATAAAAATAGCTCATCAAAAAAACCATATTTTTCATGCATTACTTTACGCCACATTGGCATCGGCCCTGGCAAACATTTAAACATTTTCTTTGAATCAAAATCTTCTGCTACAGCACAAAAACGATAAGAGTTCTGCTTAAACGTTTGATTGGGCTCATACGTAATTAAATAATTACCATAAACTAAATCTATTTCAGAATTTTGCTCGAGTACATTTACTTGCATTTCTATGCACTCAGGGTTGCGCCGATCATCTAAGTTTGCATTAGTGATAAAATCACTTTGTGCAAGCATAATTGCACTATTCCACACAGCATACAAACCAGGATCTTTATTTAATCGAACATAAAAAATATTAGAATGTTCTTGCATGTATTTAGTGATAATTGGTTCTTCATTACCAGGTGAATTCGCATTAATTAATAGTAACTCACATTCATCAAATATAGTTTGTTTTGTTATATCTTCCAAAAAACCTGCAATAAATTCATCACCATTGTAAACAGAAGTAATAATAGAAACTCGTGGGTTGGAGATTATTGTATTAATTATCAAAAACAGAAAAATTGAGATTTTTTGCTTCATATTGCATTCCTTTTTTTAATTTACTAGAGTCAAACTTAATGAAGTTTCGTTGTTACAAAAAAGGAGGATAATGAAAAAAATATTTTTTTCTACCCTATTTATATTTCTTATTACTAGTCAAATAAATCTTTTTGCACAGGAAAAAAATGATCTTGTTGTTATAATTCCTAATGAAATAACCACAGTTTTTACTTTATTGGATAAGCATACAACTCGACATAAAAATATAAAGGAAGTTGTATCATTAATGCAAGAGGGATTTGAGGCCATAGAATACGCTACCGTGCAGAATGCAATAAAAGAAGCCTATTATCTTTTACAAACAAAAAATATACAAAACAAAAGACAACTGCAAGCCATGTTGCGTAAATATGAAAGAAGAATTCAACAAAAAGATAAGAGTATCTGTATCAACCCTCACGATGTTCGACGCAAAGGATGTTTCTGTTTCGTTAGGCAAGGCAGTACGGGAGCAACTGGTCCACAAGGGGCAGCGGGTGCAACTGGCGCAACCGGCCCAGCTGGTAATGTTTCTGAAATTGAAGAACTGCAATCTTGCTGTGATGCTTTAACTTCTCAAATTGATAACATTCAATTGCTTACTGGCGCAACAGGAGCTACTGGTGCAACTGGCCCTGCTGGTTCTGTATCTGATATTGATTTCTTAATTTCAGATATTGAGATACTCGAGTCTTGTTGTGAAGCACAAGATACAAGAATCGATCTAGTAGAATCATGTTGTGATTCCTTGCAATCTCAAATTGACAATCTATTTATTTGTGATGGTTCAGAAATTGATGTCTGTTTATTAATTTCTCAAGTTGACGCTCTTGATGAAAATGTTTCTCAACTTGACTTCTTTGCAACCTCCTGCTGTGATTCTCTGCAAACCCAAATAAATATAGTAAATCAATTGTCAGAAAGTTGCTGCAATTCACTACAATCACAAATTGATCTTTTGGATAATGAGTTGGTCTTTAATGGATTTTCCATGTGGAAAAATGATTCAACTGGAGTGGCAAATGAGAAAACCCCTGATAGTGATGGGGTGACCGTACTTCCTTTTGTTGGTACTCCCCTAATTGGCCCTCCTTATGTAACTCCTCCCCCAGTAGGGTCACCAATAGCAGCAACGATAGTTGGTTGGGCTTTAAATGATACCACAGCACTTATACCTACTTTACAGAATCCTGTTAACCTTGTTTTCCATGTTCCAGCTGATATTGATCCTTCTGTTCCGATAGAAATTGACATTCATTTTGTGGTTGGTGTTTTAGGAGCCTTACCGGGTGCTATGCGTTTTAGAATGAATTTTGACTTCAAACCACCTGGATTTGGAGTAATTGGACCATTTGCCGGCACAGTTGACTCTCCTGATATTCCTATTGTTGAACCTCCTCCGGGTACTTTGTCACATATTATTCATACCTTTACTTTACCACTCCCACTTGCACCACTTGATTGGGCATATTTATCATTCCATAGAATTACACCACTAGTAGGACCAGAATATCTTGACAATGTTTTCTTGATGGTCGTTTCATTCCGCTACAGCAAATTGCCGTAATTAAACTGGTGGGTGTTAGCACCCACCAGTTTCTTACTCTTGCATCACTCTTGTGTTTGTACTAGCTTAATAAAAAAAGAGGAGCTCTGGAGCTAGTATGAAAATTACAAGTCGATTATTATGTTTATTTTTTTTATTTTCTTTTTTTATTATTAATACCGAAACTAACAGATCTTGTTTTTGTTTTGTAAAAAAGGGAAGTACTGGTGCAACCGGGCCTCAAGGGCCAGCGGGCCCAACTGGCGCAACGGGAGCAACCGGTGGCATTTCTGCATTTGAAGAACTGCAATCACAAATTGATCTTTTAGATTCCTGTTGTGATGCAAATGATTCTCGTATTAACATATTAGAAACCTGTTGTGAGGAATCATTAAGTTGCTGCGATGCATTGCAATCTCAAATCGATAACATTCAGTTAATTACTGGCCCTACCGGACCGACCGGCCCCGCGGGACCAACTGGTGCTACTGGTGCTACCGGAGCAGATGCTCCTACTTCAATCACCGACCTGTTAGAGTCCTGCTGTGAAGCGAATGGTTCTCGGATAGATATTTTGGAAACTTGTTGTGAGCAAGCAATCAGTTGTTGCGAAATACAAACTACACAAATAGATTTATTAGAATCCTGCTGTGATGCGAATGATTCCCGAATTAATATTTTAGAGACTTGTTGTGAGGAATCATTAAGTTGCTGCGATGCACTGCAATCTCAGATCGATAATATTCAGTTAATTACTGGCCCTACCGGACCGACCGGCCCAACGGGACCAACTGGCGCAACCGGTGCTACCGGCCCGACCGCTCCTACTTCAATCACCGACCTATTAGAGTCTTGCTGTGAAGCAAATGACTCCCGAATCAACATCTTAGAAACTTGTTGTGAGCAAGCAATCAGTTGTTGCGATGTACAAACTACACAAATTGATACTTTAGAGTCCTGCTGTGAGGCGAATGACTCTCGCATAGAAATCTTAGAAACTTGTTGTGAGCAAGCCTTGAGTTGCTGCGATGCTCAAGAAGCGCGGATATCTCAAATTGAGGCTTTTGCCGTTTCTTGTTGTGATTCCTTACAATCTCAAATCGATAACCTTTCCATAATCGACTTAGGTCCAATCGAATCTCAGATAACCGAACTAACCTCTTGCTGCGAAGCAAATGATTCTCGAATTGATCTGGTAGAATCTTGTTGTGAGGCGAATGATTCTAGAGTTAATATCTTAGAAACCTGTTGTGCAATATTAACAAGCTGTTGTGAGGTACAAACTACACAGATAGATACACTTGAATCATGCTGTGAAGCTAACGACTCTCGCATCGACCTGGTGGAAAGTTGCTGCGAAAGTAACAATTCTAGAATCGAACTTGTTGAATCTTGTTGTGATGCTCAACAAAACCAAATTTCTGAACTAGATGCATTTGCATTAAGTTGTTGTGATGACTTGCAATCTCAAATTGATATTATCGATATCACCAATAATTTTATATATGCATTTGATACTACAACACAAGGAGTTGCAACAGTAAACGCGTTCCAAAATATCACCCTTAACACAAATGCTGTTGTTGATGGATGGAGCCATACCGCAGGAACCGCTGATTTTACCTGTAACCAAACCGGTACCTACTTAATTACCTATGATGCTATTTTAGAAGAAGGCCCGGGGGGTGGAACACCAATTGCTTCATTACGCGCTACATTGGATGGAACGCCAATCTCCGGAAGTCAAAATGCTATTGAATTATTTAGAAATGGACAACCTCAACCAACCTCTCACTCATTTATGGTAGAAGTAGAGGCCACAGAAATAATACGATTTCAATTTACTGGTCAAAATACAGCAATTAGTTTGTTATCGGCTACAGTCAGTGGTTCAACCTATCCTAGTTTTAGTATAACAATCAGCAGACTTGATTAAGGAATTCATTATGAAAAAAAGTATATTTTTTATTTCATTTTTTGTTCCTTTGATTGTTGCTATGGATCTGACAAATATCCAATTCAATTCAGGAGCACTACAAACTGATGGAAAAATTGTTGCCGCTGGGAGCGCAATGACCTCGAGTGGTCAATCAGTATTGGTAGTTCGTTATAATACGGATGGATCTCTTGATAGTAGTTTTGGCACAGCCGGTATTATAACAACTCAAGTAGGTCAAACAGATAGCGCACAAAGTGTTACTATTCAAACTGATGGTAAAATTGTAATTGCAGGATCTACAATAGATACTGCGACGGAATTTTTAGTAATACGTTATTTGGCCGATGGAAGCTTAGATACAACTTTTGGCACATTAGCAACAGGCGTTGTAACAACTTTAATTGGTAGTGCCAGTAACGCACAAGGCATTGCTTTGCAATCTGACGATAGCATTGTGGTAGCTGGTTCAACAAACATATCAGGCCAAACGCAATTTGCAGTTGCCCGCTACATAAATGATAGTATTAGTGATGGAACATTAGATGTAACCTATGGCACTGGTGGTATTGTCACTACTATAATAGGAAATAATGCCACAGGAAATGCCTTAGTACTGCAACCAGATGACAGAGCCATTATTGGTGGTAGTACCAACCTCAGTGGTTTATCCCAATTTGCACTAGCACGCTTTACAACAGCTGGCGTTTTGGATGTTACATTTGATACTGATGGCATTGTAACCACACCATTGGGAACTAATGCAATAATATATTCTCTTGCTCTACAAACCACTGGTGAGATCGTTGCTGGTGGCGTATCAGATAGAGATTTTGCACTAGCACGCTATACTGCTGTCGGTGCCTTAGATGTAACTTTTAATGGCACTGGAACCGTAACCACAGAGGTAAGTGAATCTGATAGAGTAAATAGTATTGTAATCCAATCAACTGGTGAGATCGTTGCTGGTGGCTTTTTTACTGAAGAAACAATTGGCGTCGCACTACTTCGTTATACTTCAACTGGTTCACTTGATGTATCGTTTGGAACCGGTGGCATAGTTCTAAATAGTGATAATTCACCTTCATTAGCCCAAAAATTATTGCTGCAAACCGATGGAAAATTACTAGTCCTTGGATCTAGTGATTGTGGCGGATTAGTTTTGCGATACCTTTCAACCGGTGTATTAGACTCCACTTTTGGTACTAATGGGACTGTACTGGAACCATTTAATGATCTTGGTTGTATCTTACGGATCACTGTTTCTCAATCTCAATTTAATGGCCTTGAAACTGAAGTTGATTTATTAAAATCCTGCTGTGAAGCACAAGATACTCGTATCGATTTAGTAGAATCTTGCTGCGATACACAAGCTATACAAATTTCAGAAATAGATACTTTTGCAGCTTCTTGTTGTGATTCTTTGCAATCACAAATCGATAACATTCAGTTAATTACTGGCCCTACCGGCCCTACCGGGCCCACCGGCCCAACTGGGGCTACCGGTCCGACCGCTCCTACTTCAATCACCGACCTGTTAGAATCTTGCTGTGATGCTAACGACTCTCGGATCAACATCTTAGAAACCTGTTGCGAGGACCTAACAAGCTGCTGCAATGCACAAGCAATACAAATTTCAGAACTAGACGCCTTTGCTGTTTCTTGTTGCGACTCTTTACAATCACAAATTGACAATCTATCCATGATTGATCTTGGCCCCATCGAAACACAACTAGAAGAATTAACTTCCTGTTGTGAACTGCAAGAAACTCAAATTGACCTATTAACCTCTTGTTGTGAGACTAACGGCACACGCATTGACCTTGTTGAATCCTGCTGCGATGCTAATGATTCTCGCATTAATATCCTGGAGACTTGTTGTGATGATCTAACAAGTTGCTGCGAAGTACAGGATACACGAATTGATCTAGTCGAATCATGCTGTGAATCAAATGATTCTAGGATAGACTTGGTTGAGAGTTGCTGTGATTCCCAACAAGTTCAAATTTCTGAACTAGATGCATTTGCTGTAAGTTGTTGTGATGATTTGCAATCACAAATTGATATCATCGACATCACCAATAATTATGTACATTCCTTTGATACAACTACTCAATTTGTTGCTGTTGCTGGTACGTTCCAAAATATAACTTTAAGTACGAACTCTGATATTGATGGCTGGGATCACACCGTCAGTACAGCTGAGTTTACTTGTAATCAAACAGGAAGATATTTAATAACCTATGATGCAATACTAGCAGAAGGTTCAGGAACCCCCCTTGCTGCATTACAATCCACTTTAAATACAATATTAATTAGCGGGAGCCAATCAGCAATTGAATTAACCAATGGTGTTGACCCACATCCTATTTCCCACTCTTTTATTGAACAAATAAATTCAGGAGACATACTCCGTTTTCAGTTTACGGGACAAAATACAAGCGTTCGACTTCTTCCAACAGATAGTGGTTTTACTTTTCCAAGCTTTAATATAACCATCATTAGAATTGAATAAGGACAGTAATGAAAAAATTAGGATTCCTGCTAACATTTTGTTTTTCATTGCAAGCAATTGAATTTAATGAGATACAATTAAATGCTTCTGCGCTTCAGGTTGATGGAAAAATTGTTGCTGTTGGTAATGTAACGATAGGTAATACGATCCAAATTTTAGTAGCCAGGTATAATACGAATGGTTCCCTTGATACAACCTTCGGAACTAATGGAATTGTAAGAACCTCAGTTGGAGACCAAGATTTTGGTAATGCTATTGCCGTGCAATCGGATGGCAAAATTATAATTACTGGTACAACTGTCAGTTCATCGACAGAATTTTTGTTAATTCGTTATTTAACTAATGGTAATTTGGATACCACATTTGGTTCAGCTGCCATTGGTATCGTTACCACATTAATTGGCTCTGGAGCTAATGCAAATGCAATTGGCTTACAATCCGATGACAAAATTGTGGTCACCGGCTCTGCAGTCATTAATGGGCAATCCCAATTTGCTATTGTTCGTTATATTAATGACGGTATTAATGATGGGGACCTTGATCCAACTTATGGAACGGCTGGTATACAAACAAGTATAATTGGACAAAATGCTCTGGGAAATGCACTTGTAATCCAAACTGACGACAAAGCAATTGTTGGTGGCAGCACAACAGAGAATGGGTTATTACAATTTACCCTTGCTCGTTATACTACCAGTGGCACTTTAGATGGGACATTTGATACTGATGGCGTAGTAGTTACCCCTTTTGGTGCTAATGCGCGTATTAATTCTCTTGCTTTACAAAGTACCGGAGAAATAGTTGCTGGTGGATTTTCAGATAATGATTTTGCTTTAGCTCGTTACACCTCTACCGGAAGTCTTGATGTATCTTTTAATGGCGGCGGTACGGTTACTACAAGTATTAGTAATAATGCACAAGTAAATAGTGTAGTTATTCAAACAACAGGAGAGATCGTTGCAGCCGGTAGTTTTACTGGCGGTATGACAACTGGATTTGCTCTAGCACGTTATACTTCAGGGGGTAGCTTAGATGCAACATTTGGAACCGGTGGCTTAGTAACAAATGATACAATTTCTCCTGCACAAGCACAAGAAATTGTATTACAAACCGATGGTGATTTAGTCCCTGTCGGTTTTTCTGGTTGCGGTGCACTTTTAATACGGTACTTAACAAATGGTTCTATCGATATATCATTTGGACAAAATGGTTTTGTTTTTGAACCAGCAAATAATATCGGTTGTTTATCCAAAATCATTGCTTCTCAATCTCAATTGAATATAATTGATACACAAATTGATTTAGTAGAAAGTTGTTGTGAATCTAATGATTCTCGTATTAACATCCTGGAAACTTGTTGCGAACAGGCTTTGAGTTGTTGTGAAATACAAGATACTAGAATTGACCTCCTGGAATCTTGTTGTGATACACAACAGATTCAAATTTCCGAACTTGATACATTTGCCGTAAGCTGTTGTGAAGATCTACAATCTCAAATTGATATTATAGACATGACCAACAATTATGTTCATGCTTTTGATACCACTACACAAACAATTGCTATCACAAATACTTTCCAAAATATAACACTCAACACAAATGCCGATATTGATGGTTGGGCTCATACAACTGGATCTGCAGATTTTACCTGTAATCAAACTGGACGTTACTTGATTACCTATGACGCAATAGTTAATGAGGGTAGTGGCACCCCTGTTGCTTCTTTTAGAGCAACGTTAAATGGTACACCTATTAGTGGCAGTCAAGCAGCACGTGAGGTTTTTCGTAATGTTAACCCCATGCCTATTTCCCATTCTTTTATAGAACAAATAAATACCAATGATATTTTACGATTTCAATTTACCGCACAGTTAACGCCAGTAAGAGTCGTATCTGCTACGGTTAGTGGATCAACATTTCCTAGCTTTAACATAACTATTTCGAGAATTGAATAGAGGATAATCACCAATGAAAATAAAATTTATTTTTTTATGTACCATTTTTATGCCCTTAATAGGACAAAACATATCCGATATTCAACTAAATGCAGCTGCCTTGCAATCAGACGGAAAAATAGTTTGTTGTGGGAGAATCATCCAATCAGAAATTCTAGAAGCTCTTGTTCTTCGTTATACTACTGATGGCATCCTTGACACTTCTTTTGGTATAGATGGCATTGTCAACACTTCAGTAAATAATGGTGCTGTAGCAAATGCAATAATAATACAACCTGATGATAAAATCCTCATTGCTGGTTATTCACTAAACACCACAACCGAATTTTTAATTATTAGATATTTACCTGATGGTTCTTTAGATACCTCTTTTGGTACTTCTGGAATCACTACAACCTCAATTAAAGATGGTGCAAATGCAAGCGCAATCGGGCTGCAATCAGATGGTAAAGTAATAGTTGCAGGTACCGCAAACTCTACAGGCCAAAATGAATTTTGTTTAGCTCGCTATACTACCACTGGAGTCCTTGATACTTCCTATGCCACTGGAGGAATCGCAAATACAATAATTGGTAGTAATGCGCTGGCATCTGCTTTAGTTGTACAATCAGACGATAAAGTAATTGTAGGAGGTACTACTACAAACAATTTAAACCAATTTGCATTAGCTCGATACACAACAACAGGCATATTAGATACCACTTTTGATGCTGATGGCATTGTCCTAACACCTATAGGAATTGAATCTTCAATTAATGCACTTGCAATACAATCAACTGGTGAAATTATAGCAGCAGGTTTTTCTGATGAGGATTTTGCGCTTGCTCGATATACCACTGCAGGAATTTTAGATGGTACCTTTGGAACTGGCGGAGTTGTAACAACAGACATTAATAGTACTAGCCAAATTAATAGTATTGTTATTCAAACAACAGGAGAGATTGTTGCAGCCGGTAGCTTTACAGGGGGTACGACAACTGGATTTTCTCTAGCACGTTACACCACTGCAGGAAGTTTAGATGGTACCTTTGGAACTGGTGGAGTAATAACTAATGCAACCAACTCACCATCTCAAGCAAGAAGTTTGGCAATACAAACTGATGGAAGAATAGTCCCAATCGGCTTTTCTGAATGTGGCTCATTACTTTTCCGTTATTTAACTAACGGAATTCTTGATTCTTCTTTTGGTAAAAAAGGAATTGTTTTTCGTCCATTAAATAATACAGGTTGTATAGAGTTATTAATAGCTGGTACCGGAGAGTTAGTTTTTAATGCAAACAATTTTGTAAATAATTCTGGACGCAATCCAAACACACTATTTTTTAATTTCTCCCCTACAACGGGTCCTTCACGACCCCCACTTGCAACCTGGGCATTAAACAATTCAAATCAGGTACAAGATCCTCTTTCTCTGGCATTTCAGATTCCTAATAATTTTGACAATACGGGTTCAGTAGACATTGAAATACATCTTATTATTGCTAATGCTAAGGCTAATGGTGAGACTGCTGCATTACGTGTGCGTTCAGAGTTTGTAAAGAATGACCAAGAACTGGGTACCGGAGGTTTTTCCCAAACCATTGTCTCTGATGATATCTCAATTACTGATCCAACCAATGGTAATTTGCGTCACGTATTTACTACTATTTCATTAGATGCATCAACTATTTTAGCACAAGATTGGGCTTTCTTGGTTCTTGATAGAACTGCTCCAAGCGTGCCCGCAAATGAATACGAAGCTGATGTTTATCTTTCCTCAATTTCATTCCGCTATGACCAAACGGCAATCAATTAAGGTTTACATATGAAAAAAAAGAATATTTCTATTTTTCTTCTTTTTATTACTTTAGTAATTATTGCGCAAATAGAAGAAAATATAGAAGTTAAGCCCGAAAAAGAAATAACCCGCTTTGGTCATCCGGCAGTTTTGTGTAACTTACTAGTTAAAGGATTATTACAAACCGGTTGCCTACAAGTATGCCAAGATGCAACAATTAACGGCGATCTCACCGTAAAAGGAACTATAAATCCCTCTAATAACCAAACTGCTTTTCTTGACATATCTGTAATCTCAAGCACTAATCCTGTCCAAGTTCTTTCACTGACAGTAAATGAAAGTGGCACTTATTTTGCTATTGCAACCATGAGTGCATTCAAAAATGCTGGTAATGCTATACGAATTCAACTTTTGAAAAATGCAACGTTGGGTACTCAACCTCAAATTATATCAACTAATGCTTTTGTTGATAATGCAGCATTAGCAACACAAGGTTTTTTTACGGTAAATGCTGGTGAAACTATTGACCTATTTGCTGAAGTTCAACTAGCAACTAGTTATGATTTAATTGAAATTAGATTAAGTATAATTCGAATTGCTTAATTAAAATTTCTTTTAAAGCGCAAATAGTTTATATATATTCAAAAAATAGTAATTAATTACAAAAAGGAGAGCTATGAAGAAAATATTTGTCACCCTATTATTAGTAGCACTTGCCTATGGGCATCCAAGGCCAGACTCCTCTGAGAAAAGCCCATTTAATGAGCAAGAACTGGCTATGGTGATGGATCACGCTGATATTACCTTTGTTTATATTCCAGATGATGTTTGTATATGCATGAAACAGGTACAAGAACTGGTTACCTTACCCGAGATAAACCAGGTTTGCAATTGCATTGATGACAATATTCATGTGATTGAAGAAAAAATAATATACAAGGCTATTGACCAGGCCCTAGAGCATACCCCACCATACCCCAAAATGATGCCGATGCGCAATACCTTAGAATGGTATAAAACCCATTTAGTAAATGGTAATGCAAAAATCATTATCCAAAAGCGAAATGGAAGGCGAGGCAAGAATTCTTGTGGTGCTTTTTCAAAATTATGTGCAAAATGTCTAACAGTTGAAAACTTGAAGGTTGGCACCGCCACCATCTGCGGTGATTTAAATGTGTTTGGCAAAATTTTTTCACCAACTGAATCTAGTACTACCTCAGGTATAACTGGAGCTACCGGTCCAACTGGTGCCACTGGAGCTACTGGGGTTACTGGAGCTACTGGAGTTACTGGTGCTACTGGTCCCATAATTACTTCCGACTTTGGCCTAATCGGCAATGCAATCTTTGCTAATTTTAACCAGGACACTCCTTATATTCCACTTCCAGGCCCCATTACATTAACTGCCCCCACAACTGGAACTTACTTTGTCATCGGGAGTGTAGCAGCATTTCCAGACCCAGCTAACCTTTCTAGTTCCCTTTTTATAGCTCTTGGCACTGGGGCTGGAACAATTGCACTACCTTTCACTGAAAGATTTGGTCGATCAATAAATGGCGAGGGATTCACCATCATGAGCTCTACAATTCTGGCTTTAACGGCTGGTACCATGATAAGCCTAATAGGTATGACTTCTAGTGCTGCTATATGGTCCTTAGGTAATGCCAATTTAATGTTTTTCAGAATTGCTTAAGTAAATAACCTTGCATTTTTTGACCTTATACATTCTTATCAGTATTCTGATGAAACAAAAATAACAGCGAGAGTACATGGCAAAAATTGTTATCATTGGGGCCGGTTTGACTGGCCTTTCAACCGCTTATCATTTGGAAAAAAAAGGTTTTTCTGATTTTTCTATTTTTGAAAAAGAATCAGAAATTGGCGGTTTATGCCGATCGGTTCAACAAGATGGTTTCACCTTTGATTACACTGGCCATCTGCTCCATACTTCTGATATTTATTTCAGGAAGATAATTGAAGAATTAGTTGGTATTGAAAATTTAAATACTATTACCCGCAGATCATTTATCTATTCTCACAATACCTTCAGCGCTTATCCATTTCAAATTAATTTACAAGGCCTACCAACAAAGGTTATTGCAGAATGCATTGAAGGTTTTGTAAAGCGCAAAAAAATTAAAAAACAAAAAACATTCTTGCAATGGGTGCAATCCAATTTTGGTGATGGTTTTGGTAAACATTTTTTTTACCCCTATCAACAAAAAATTTTCGCTTATAATCTGCAAAAGATCACTGCCAGCTGGACCGGTAGGTTTGTCCCACAAACGTCATTAGAGCAAATAGTAGATGGGATTATTGGCAATACACAATCAGTAGGCTATAACGCCAATTTTTTGTACCCAAAACAAGGCGGAATTCATTCTTGGGTACAAAAATTCGCCATGCAGGTTAAAAAACCGATACAAACAAACTGTACGGTCACAAAAATTGATACAAAAAATAAATTAGTTTATTTTGCTAACGGCCATCGCCAAAAATATGATCACTTAGTCTCAACTATGCCTCTTGATTGTTTACTTGGCTTGCTACAAGAAAGATCAAACAATTTTTTAAAACGAGCTCAAAATAAATTGATCTGTAACTCTGTTATAAACTTCAATCTCGGCATTAACAGAGAAAATCTTTCTGATAAACATTGGATCTATTTCCCTGAGGATAAATTTCCTTTTTATCGCATGGGTTTTTATCATAATTTCTCAAAAAGCATGGCCCCTAGAGGATGTTCGTCAGTATACGGAGAGTTTGCGCATATAAATAAACCAAACTCATGGATACAAAAAACAACTAAAAAATCAATTAAAAAAGCTCAAGAATTACTAGAAATAAAAAATAGTGAGATTTTGACCAAAAAAATTATGCCTATATCTCATGCTTATGTAATTTATGATGCATGGCGAGAGACAAATTTACCTAAAATACACAACCATTTACACCAGAACAACATCTATTCAATTGGACGATACGGCCATTGGAAATATGCCAGCATGCAAGAAGCAGTTTTGGATGGAAGAGATATGGTGAATCAATTATTAATTTTACCAGCACAAAGATATTGGCAACCAAAAAAAGATATCAAGAAAAAAAGAAAAAATGGAGTGAGGATAAGCAGTTAATTTTTATGAAGAATTAACCAACAATTTTAGACCTAAGAGCATAATGAAAAAAATAGCATCACTCTTTTATTTTGTAACATTATTAGGAACAACCATGGACAAACAATTTCAACCATTTTATAAAAATAAAAACGTCTTAGTTACTGGTGGCTGTGGTTTTATAGGATCACATCTAACAGAAAAATTGGTTGCACTTGAGGCTAATGTCACTATCTTAGATGATTTATCTTCCGGCTTTTTAGAAAATATTAACCCCTTTAAAGACAAAATAACCTTTGTAGAGGGCTCTATTTGCAATACCCAAATGTGTAGCAAACTAACCAAAAATAAAGATATTATATTTCATTTGGCAGCCTTTATTTCGGTACCAGAATCGGTTGAGCAACCATACAAATGTCATGAGATTAATGTTGATGGAACGGTAAATTTACTAGAAGCTGCGCGCGCAAATAACGTTGATCGTTTTGTATTTTCGTCCTCTTGTGCCGTTTATGGGCCAAAAGATACAACCTACAAAGAAACTGATATGTGCAATCCAAGCTCTCCATATGGCATGTCAAAGCTAGTGGGTGAGTTATATTGCACTCAATATGCGAGACACTTTGATATTACAACGATCATATTGCGTTATTTTAATGTTTGTGGCCCCCGTCAAAACCCAAATACGCAATATGCCGGTGTTGTGGCTAAATTTACAGACCAAATGAAAAAAAACAAACCAATTACTATTTTTGGTGATGGTAGCCAAACAAGAGATTTTGTATCCGTAGAAGAAGTAGTTTTTGCAAATTTATTGGTTGGCCAAGCACCAAAAAAATCTGTGCAAGCACACGTATTTAATATCGCAACTGGTAAAAGTATTAACTTATTAGAACTGCGAGATCAATTACAAAAAAAATTCCCTAATTACCATGAGGAAACCTTTTTCCAACCCGCGCGGCCAGGTGATGTTAAAAACGTACAAGCTGACTGCACACAATTTAAACAATTAATAGTTCAATTGCAAAATTAGCTATCTTATTTTACTCTTCAGAATCTTTTAATTTACTAGCATCTTTTTCTTCTAATGTTTTTTTAGTGAATAAGAAAGTAAGCACATCCCATGTCAGAAATTTTCCAGAAGGGGTTTCAAAATCTCTCCCTTCATCAGATATTTGATCACCTAAATCAACAATCGTATCTTTATTGTATCGCCTATCTTGGAATGTTGGACCAATTGTCATCGCTTTGAGACTACCAACCAGTAAAGAACAAAATAGTATTGTTTTATACATCAGCGTTTCCTTTAGGGGTGAAATTAGGTAATTAACTTTGGAGAGTATAGACAAAAGTTTAATTTGCGTCAAAACCAGTCCAAAAATTCGTATAAAGCCCATTTTCATGCTATAATTCAACAAAAATAAGACCAATTTCTAGATCTAGTAAAAAATTATGGCAAAACGAGATTATTATGAAATTTTGGGTGTTCCAAAAGGAGCAACCCAAGAAGAAATCAAAAAAGCATACCGAAAATTAGCTCTCAAATATCACCCGGATCGTAATCCAGATAATAAAGAGGCTGAAGAAAAGTTCAAAGAAGCAGCAGAGGCCTATGAGGTCCTCTCAAATCAACAAAAACGTTCTCAATACGATCAGTTTGGTCACACGCCAATGGGTGGCATGGGAGGCCAGGCTGGGTTCAACATGAATATGGACGATATCTTTGATCATTTTGGAGATATTTTTGGAGATATCTTTGGTGGTCAAGGCCGCCGCCGCCGCACAACTGGGCCAGAACCAAAACGTGGCCATGATTTATATAAAGAAATTACTATTTCATTAAAAGATGCCTTTACTGGCACAAAAAAAGATATTAGTTATTACCATTTTGTTTCGTGCAAAGCATGTAATGCAAAAGGTGCAAAAAAAGGAACCAAAGCGCAACAATGCAACAAGTGCCAAGGAATGGGGCAAGTGCAAATGCGGCAAGGTTTTTTTATGTATTCGCAAACGTGCGGTGCATGTGCCGGCCAAGGTTTTATCATTTCCTCACCATGCCCAGAATGTAAAGGGCAATCACGCAAACAAGTGTATGATAAATTTTCTGTCACCGTTCCAAAAGGAATTTTTGATGGTGCTGAATTGCGTATTCCTGGTAAAGGGGACGCAGGAATCTTTGGCGGACCATCTGGAAGTTTGTTTTTACGCATCAAAATCCAACCAGATAAAAAGTTTAAACGGATTGATGACAATCTAGTCACCTCGGTTATGCTTACGTACCCACAATTAGTTTTTGGATGTCAAATAGAAGTTGAGTCAATTGATGGTACCAAGCATTCAGTTAAAGTCCCAAAAGGATGTCCTATTGGTAAAGAACTGATCATTGCAGGTAAAGGATTTGAAAAGTTACGCAACAACACCCGTGGTAACTTTGTTATTATTACCAAATGCCATATTCCAAAAAAGATCGATCCAGAAGCAAAAAAGTTATTGCAGGAGTACTCAAAAATAGTTGGTACTGATATAGAAAACACTGAAGGCGGCATTACCGGTTTTTTTAAACGCTTTCTTGGATAACCTTTTTTTTCTTCTTTCTTTTTTTCTTTCTTTGTGTACCCTCCGGTGTACTCAAAGGAGTTAAATCCTCAATCGTATGTTGTTTTTGAAGAGGTATTACTAGCTCTGGCTCATCGGGAATATGAGGATCTGACCCTGAGGAATCGCTACTTGTTCTTTGAGGCAAAGCAAAAAGACATGTTCTTTCTTTTTGCTTTCTTGATAAAACCGGCAAACTATTAGTTTTATCTAATAAAAAAATTCCTGCCAATCGTTCCAATTGAACCTTTAGTATATGGATTTCTTGCCCTTGCAGGCTCAATAGTTCTTTTTGTTCTTTAGCTTTTTTATCTAACATCACCACTGCTTTAATTAACTTTAATTCACGATCAGAAAAGGATTGAGTAGTATCTTGTAAATTAGTAATAGCAGCAAACACAGACATTGGGTCTCCATTAAGGGTTAAGTCTCCATCTCCAATTTGTTTTTTTATTTTTTGCAGACCCCGTTGCTGTTTTTTTTGTTTTCTTTTTAATAATTTAGTTTCTTGATGGATGCCAAGTAATAATTTATTTTCTTGTTGCATGCCAAATAAAGGTATAATAAAAAACGTAATAGAAATAATAAAATAGTTCATGCCTATCCCCCTGCACAAACTCTAAACAATTTTAGTTACAAAATGCAATAATTGAAACCTAAATTAGTTTTTTAGTAGAAAATTAAGTTTCGGTGGAGCTTTCTTGTATAGTTCTTTTTAGCTCAGTTGGAGAATCTGGAGGAGAGGTTTGCGCATCATCTGATGGATCTACGCTCTCTGAACCTGAATCTTCGTCATAATAATCTTCTATTTCCAAGTCAGATCCTGAAGAGTAACCCTCCGATATAATTTGGGCATATAATTTTTTAAACTGAGGATTTTTCTGAATTGCGGGAACACTATTAAAAAAAGTTAATAAACCATTTATTTGTTCTCTAAGTTCTTCTATTTCATTCTCATCTTGGCCATCATCTTCTGAAGGGATTGGTACATCTAATGGTACACCGGGGGTTTTACTGGATTGAATAGTTTCAAAAAATTTTTTAAATCGAGGACTATTAATTACTGGCCCAACTCCAGCTAGTACCGTTTTCATATTTTGAATTTTCTCATCATGGCTTTTCCACCCTTGCTCCATCTTAGTTAACATTTGCATAAAGGCACCTTCTTCGCCAGTTAAAACCATCAGTCCTTGAATTTTTTGATGTAATTCTTGGTTAGTTATAAAAACACTTTTATCTGATCTCTCAGCAGATGATCCTTCTGCAAATTTTTTTGGTTGAATCTGTGCTCTTGACTGTGCAAGGTCTTGCTGAGAAGCAAAACTACTTGTATCGATTTGTAATGCTTGCAATTGAGTTTGTAAGTCATTTGAAGTTACCAAACCAGTTAACTGATCTTTCGTAACTAAATTTCGCACCTGTTGTTTTGTTACGAAATTGCTCGTATCAACCCCTGAAACAATTGGTTTTGGAGTTCGCCATGCTTTGTAACGATCCCAAAGAACAATACCACTAATGGTAACCAAAGCAGCGGTTTTTAGATTTTCCGCGGTTAGATTTTCTGAAATGTTTTCAGACCAATCCATTGAGAAATTTTGCAATGCGAGTAAAGATAAAAGAAATAATAATTTTTTCATTAATACACCTCTAGTTATAATATTACTCTAGCAAATAGAAAAAAAACTCACAATATTGGTTTTTTTACTTTTTTTTGTTTTTTCTTCTAGGCTTCTTTTTTCGAAACAAAGATATTCGGCTAGTCCGTTTTTCCAATTCTTTTCCATCTAAAGATAACCGGTGATTTTTTCTTTCATTTCTTGGGCTATCTACAGGTTGCGGAGAAGCAGCGAGTGCGGTTATTTTTAATAATTCTGCTGAATTTTCTGATTCTGATGGCCCTTTCCTTTGCTGGTATTGATCACGCAAAGTATTTAATTGACGATAACTCCGTTCAGCTTCATATTTTGTTAGTTCAATTACTAATGTTTCTGTTAATTGTTCTATTTCTTTTTGTCGCTTTTTATCCTGTTTTTCCAATCTTTTTATCTGCTCCTGTTGTTACACCAAAACCTTAGCCATACATAATAGGTTGTTCTCATAAACTTTCCTTTTTGTTGAATAGGTCGTAATATGATCTTCTAATTGACTATCAATTGCTATCAAATCTAGCGAAAACCAAGTCATAACCTCAGTAAGAGACACTACTTTTTGGCCTACCTTGCAACCATCACCAACAGCTCCCTGTAAATCAGTAATTGCTGCTCTTGTTTCATCATCTGATGAATATGACCCACTAGATTCACTATCACTATAAGAGCTACTGGAACTACTTATATTGGTTCCAAAATGATTTTCATTTTTTAATGAATCCATTGTAAAAACGGTGAGAAAAAAGAAATTAAAAATCAGTAGCATCTTTTTCATAATGTAGCCCTTTTTTGCTCTCTGCTATAGAAAATTTTATTTAAGAGTAAAGTAAATTGGTAAATTCGCAAATGGGTTAGATGCCAATGCCACGTTTTTTTAAACTTTTTTGTGACCTGATCATCGTTTTATTTTTGTCAAAACCAAACTTAGTAATCAGATGATAAAAAAATTCACGATCTGGCCCTTTGACCACGGCCTGCTCATGAGATTCGGCAAGCACTACTGGATAGCCATTACCTTTCTGGCATTGATCTAAAATAATCCTGCACACATGGCTCACCAATGCATCATCCTGTGCAATCCATGCCGGAATTTCTACTCTGCCAATCTCATTACCTACATGCATATAAAAAAAGAATGGTTGTAATGACTCGGGATATGATTGCATTAAGGGAGAGTTATGCTTGAATACGATTGTGCGCTGGCCAGGTTGTAAAAACCCATTGCAGATGGTTGCATCATTAACATGCTCAATTTGTTTGTAATCATCACGAGAGCAATCAAATTCGCACAAGGCCACCCGTACCAAATTTGCAAGCTCCTTACTCTTTGGCAAACTAATATAACCCGCATGCAGAATACGTTTTTTTTGAAATTGAGAAAGCAATGTTAAATAACAAGCTAAAAAGCGATGTTTAAGCTGTGGCCCTTTTGCTTCCAGATGCCAAAAAATTAATGACCCATCAAATAAGAACAATCCATCTTGGTCTATTTTATCTTGGGCTTGGGCTAAACCAATTTTCAATTCTAATTCTTGACGCCGGCAGTTAACCAATTCCTCTGGAGAACAATCGAATTCCTTTTGCTCATTAACAAACACATAGGGCTCAGACCAAAGCCAAACTGGTTTTGGCTGGCCATACCAAATACAAACCGCGCCAATATTAATTAAATAACAGGTTGTTCCTTGATGTTTATCGGGGTAAACTTGTGAGCCGTCAACAGCAAATGCCGTATATTTCTTCTTACTTGTCTGGATAGAAACAGTAGTATCCAATTTACCTGACCAACTTGGTAATAACCATGGCGCACTAATCGTTTTGATTTTGTGGATAAATAATGGGTCATTTGCAATTTCATGCCATATTTTTTTGGCTAAACTAAATTCGTTCGAATAATCAATGAACAAATCATCTGCTTGAGATTCAAGCTGCCTTAATAATTTTGCTCGGTCAAGCATGAGAGTTCAAATAGTTTTGCAGGCCCGATTGGAGTGCTTGCAGCGGTAACAAAATGCATTGCGCTCTTGTTGGTCCTAATGTAAAATTAACGAGTTTAAACATAATATTTTTATCAAAAGCCAGAATGTCATTAACTTTTTTACCTATCACAAACTCAGCAAGCAATGATGCAGAAGCTAGACTGAGCATGCAACCTTTACCATCAAATGCAACGTTAATAATTTTATTGTCTTTTATAACGCCTTGAAAAATAATCTTATCTCCACAGGATGGATTAAAACGATCAGAGGTAAAGTCTGCTTGCTCAAGTATCCCTTTGTAGCGTGGATTTTGGTAATGGTCACGTAATTTTGCTTGGTAAAGTTTTATATCCTTCATGCTCAAGAGTATAGCATAAAAAAAGACGCCCTTTCGAGCGCCTTATATAAACTTAACTAAGAATTATTTATTCAGAATATGGATTCAATAATTCTTGTGCTCGTTTTTTTTCTGTTTTTTGCTGTTGGTACCAATTATAAGCAACATACAAAGCAGCTCCAGCTACAACAAGAGCACCAGCTGTAATCGCACCGGCTTTTAGTGTATCATCCTTGCACCATTGGATATATCGTCCTGGGGCATTTTTTACTGCAATTGCAGAACTAACAACACCATCTTTGGTTACTACAACGCCATTTTTAGTTTTTCTTGCGATCCAGACAAATGGTGTAGCCAAACGGCCTGCAAGGCCGTTTGAACCTTGACCAACTATTTCAACTGCTTTAGATGTTGCAGCTGCAACAGCGGTTTTCTTTTCTTTTGCTGAAGCTATAACCACTTTTGATACTTCTTTTACTACATTTGTTGTCGGTAAAGTTGGTGTTCCTACCGTTACTACTTCTGCAGATGAACCTAAAGTGAAGGAAGACAGAGGATCTTCCATTGCACTAGCCGCTGCTGAAATTAATAAGGTTAATGCAAAAACAAAATTCTTGCTCATAGTGTTCCTCTATTTGTTATATGTTATTTTCGTAAGATATCATTAAAGTATAAAGTAAAAAATCAACTTTTGAAGGGGTAATGGTAAATTTTTACATTTTTTGCTACGATCAATACATAATGAAGCTAGTTTTTAATGGGACGATACAAT
>JAJCZD010000010.1 GCA_029262615.1 Candidatus Babelota bacterium | reverse complement strand
ACTTTCTTTGTTTACCATTTTGTTTTTTACCAAAATTGGTAATGTTTCTATCGGTCAAATGTAGTAATTCCGAAGATGATGAAGGTTACCAACAATTAGTAGAAGAATTAATGGATGAATAATCAATTTAATTGAGGGTACCGTTTACTTTTGCTTTTAATGAAATTATATTGCTCTTGAAATTGACCGATGATATCTGGATTATCAACAATTGTTACATCTTCATAATGTTTTGTATTTGCTGCATGGGTAATATTAAAAGAACCACGCCATAAAAGGTTTTTATCTAAAACAGTTTTTGTAAATACTATAAACTTATGATGCATTATTGAGCCTTCAATACTAGCTGATGGCCTATAAATAGCCATTCCTGTTGGCAAATCTTTTAATTTATTAATTATAGTCTGAGTGGTATCTATAATTATTTCTATAACCACACCTTGTTTTACTTTTCTTTTTATAGCCTCAATAATTTTTGGGTGGGTAAAAAGATAACAAGCACCTTGGATTTTTGTTTGTTCATTTTCAATTAAAGTTTCTAGAATATCAATTAATTTAACACCAATTTTACCGGGGAAGGTAAAGTATACATGCGGGAAAGAAAAACCACCAAGCAACTGATAAGAGGTGGCCAATCTTTTCATTTTTTCGACTAATGCAAGATCACGTGATGCAATGTTTTTTATATTGGTATAGTCATCAGTAGGTCTGATAAAACCATTTGCGATCATGGTGCCAGTGTTTAATAGAACCGTTAAGTGGACTTGCTTCAGTTTTAATTTGTCTACAATTTCTTTTATTACATCTGTTGTATAGTGATACTCACTAAGCAGTTGTGTGAACCAATCATAGTCAAAATCATCAACAGCAAAAAATAATGAAAATTCTTTCATTTCATCTTGAGAACCTTGGCATTGCTTTTTCTTTGATGGACCACTATTTTCTTGTTCTTGCTTACTTTCATTTCTTGAATGCTTGCCATTACCATTTTCCTTGGGTGGTTCCATTGCCCAAACAGAAATGGGAATAAATGAAAATACTATGATGAATAATTTATACGTTTTCACTATATTCCTGTTCTGCTTTTTGTAAGAAAGTTAACAAAATCAAATCTGACATTGTTGGTCCAGTAGGTACTCCTGGTACGTAATAATCTTTTGGGACCAGATCACTAGCTTTAAGCTCTGGAACAATATTTTGTTTTTCAGATTTTTTCTTTTTTCGTTTTCTCTTTTTTCTGTTTTTCTTGGGTGCTTTTGGTGATTGTACTTTATCTTCTTTTTGTTTTTTAATATGTCGATTTAACATTCTTTTAAGATGTGGATTTGCTTCAGCAATAGTATAAGGAGTCTGGCTTGTACTATTTCTTAAAAAGAGATCAGCACCACTATCGAGCAAGAGTTGAATAAACAAATTCTGTTGTTCTTTATCTTCTTCTACGTCTACTCTTATATGAGACTTTTTAAAAGGGATCCCTTGATTATAGTAAAGCAAAGTAGTATGTAATGGGGAGTTCCCCCCTACAGTATCTTGTAAATTGATGTATTTTTTAGCACCATTTTTTAATAATACTTGTAAACTTGCTAGTTGGCGAGTTTGTGCCAAAAAATGTAAAACTGAAATATCTCCCTTGGCAAAAATGGACATATCTGCCCCACGATCAAGTAACAATTGAATATGATCCTCAACATCTTTTTTCATGACAAGCCAGTGCAGGAGAGTACAACCAGCCTCATCTTGAGCATTCACTCTTGCACCTACACTAAGTAGATGTTTAATACACTCATAATTACAAGCACCTTGAATTGCAAAAAACAAAGAAGTATCTCCTCTAGGACTTTTTGCATTAATGGTACATTTATCTGCGTATGCTTCAACCTGTTTAATATCACCCTTAATTGCTGCTGCACAGAGTGAAACTACTTTTTTTTCAAGATCCATAGGCAAAATTTGAGTGTTTAGGCTGGTAATAACCAGTCCAAAAATTAATGCTTTTTTCATCAAAAACTCCATTTAAGGGTAAATCTTAGTATCTATATTCATATTAGTAATTTAACCTAAAATACATGATTAGGCAAATTTTGAGAAAAACGGCTGAATCAGGAATCTATTGCCATAATTCATTGATTTAAATATACTAATAGATAATAACTCGGAATATGACTACGGAGATGAAAAAATGAAAAGAATGATATTTTGCATGATATTAAGTTTGGGTATATCTCTGCAAGCTATGGATGCACCAACACCAGCACCAGTAGTTGCTTCAGAGAAACTGCCTGAAGAACTGCTACAACAACTAATACTAATAATTACTCAAATAGCAGAAGCTGCAAAAGAGTATAAAGGGTTTTTTGGCGTACAAGAAGCCCTTATTAATCTTACACGTCTTTCAAAGAAAAATATAAAATTCAAACGTTTTATTCATAATAATGCACCAGAATCAATAGACTTTATTTTGGAATCTTTAAGTAACCAATTTGGCCCAAGCCAAATTTTCATTGCTCGATATTTTAGAAAAATAATGCCAATCTTTGCAAAATGGTTACAACAAAAAAACATAAAAATTGAACGCTTTAAAGCATTAGACAAACAAGTACATCAACTCCTTGGGAATTTAGTTAGAAAAAGGCGTTTTCAGGAATTACCTGATGAAGAAATTACAAAAATGATACTAAACATCAAAGAACTTCTTGCTAAAGGTGCACTGCCAAGCCAACCTAAGCTTTTTAATGTGATAGTTGTTTCTAGCCGTATTCTTGATACTGACCATAAAATAAACATAATTACAATGTTCTTAAATGCTGGTGCAAATCCCAATTTGACTAGTCATTTTAAAAAAGGTCAGTGGGAAGGTAAACTTTCATTATTAGAAGGTGCAACTTTAAAGGGCAATAGAAAACTAATTAAATTGCTATTAGAGTATGGTGCTATACCGAAATTCGATGTGCTAAAAAGCTACATACAATACTTACCAGGACCCACATCTGATAACATATCTAAATTAATTAAAAAAATAGAAAGTAAATCTAAGCAAAAATAAAAGTATTGGCTGCCTTATTTAGGCAGCCAATTGATTTGGTAATTATGCTGAGACTTCTTGGTATTTTGGCTGAGATAGAGCAGGTATTACAAGCTCATCGAATAATCCAGCTTTTTCCATTGCAGCCTCAAGCCGCATCATGCCAAGGCCAGCACCAAAGCGTGGAAAAAGATCAAGAGAAAAATATTCTTCTAGTTCTTTTAGCACTCTATCTTT
>JAJCZD010000009.1 GCA_029262615.1 Candidatus Babelota bacterium | reverse complement strand
TTTTACCATCAGTAATAACCAAATCGTGTGAACTTAATTCAATCACTTGATTATCAAGCAGTTCTAATTTTTCTTTATTTTTAGCAAGCCGAATAATAATTTCTTTACTTGGCAATTTGGCTGCATCAAACGCATGCAACGGCTGAGAAATATCTAGCATCACATAGTTGGTTGTATCAACTAGTAAATCAATTGGCCGATTACCAACTTTTGCAAGTCGATGCGCCATCCATAAATAACAATCTCGTGCCTCAATGTGATCAAAATATAAACCAGCAAACCGTTTGCATAATACAGGGTTATCATTTTTAATACCAAATGGATGAGCCTGTAATGATGGTGCTTTTTTTTCATAGTGCTTAATTGTTTTGTGTGCAATAAACTCATCAATAGGTTTGAATGGTAAATCAAGAAGCGCCGCAACCTCACGAGCAATGCCGCGATGGCTCCATAAATCTGGTCGGTTAGTGATAGATTTATTATCGATATCTAGAATAACATCTTGGTCCTCGGCAAACTCTTTCCAACGGCCTGCGAGCAAATCCTTTTCTAAAAATATTGCCGGAAACAACCCATCTTTTGCACCATTTAAATCCGCAATGGTTGCCCAAACAAAGGAATCGTTTTCTTTTTTGATTAGATATAAAGAATTTTTGTGTGCATCTTTGCGATAAGGTAATTGCGCATCAGTTTTTAATTCAGGAACATGAGCAGTACATACATCTTTTTCTAGCTGAGTAATCTGGCCAATAAAAAAAATGTCTTTATTAAAAGATACTTTTTCATACCCTTCAATCTCAGCCGTTTTTTCATTAAACAGCTTTACCAAATGGGCAATATCAACCGTTTTCCAATCTGCATCGATGTGATCAAAAATCCAGGCAACCGATAATTTCATTGCAATCAAAACCTTGTTATTTAATTTCTAACTATATTTTGTATGATACGGTAAATAGCAAAATTCATCAATTGCATTCCATTTTAAAAAAGGACAGAAATGAAAGTTACCCTTTCTGCAATCAAAGCAGATGTTGGCTCCATTGGTGGGCACACAAAACCAACCGATAAAATGATTGAAACAGTTAAAAAAAGAGTAAATGATGCTATCCAATCTGGTTTATTACTTGACGGCATGGTTACTCATACCGGTGATGATATCGCCATCATAATGTCCCACACACACGGTAAAGACAATACTAAAGTGCATCAATTTGCGTGGGATTCTTTTATTGCGGCTACAAAAAAAGCTGATGAGTGTGGCTGTTATGGTGCAGGGCAAGATTTATTAGTAGATGCACCATCATCAAATGTCCGTGGTGCTGGGCCGGGTGTTGCAGAAATCGAATTTGAATTTAACCAAAAAGAACCGCGTCTGGCAGAATCATTTATGGTAGTAGCCTCAGATAAAACGGGCCCCGGTGCGTATAATCTGCCATTCTTTTTATCATTTGCGGATCCAATGTATTGCGCCGGCCTGATGCTACCAAAAATGGCAAAAGGATTCTCGTTTGAGATAATCGACATGAATAATACAGACGGTGAGAGTTCATTAACACTCAATACCCCCGAGGATTATTATAAACTAACTATTTTGCTGCGCGATAACGAACGGTTTGGTATCAAAGCAATTTATTCACGAGAGTATGCTGTCCAAGCACTCTCATCCTCTACTGATCGGTTGCATAATATAGCAGGGAAATATACGGGCAAAGATGATCCAATTGCAATTATTCGCAATCAAGGAATTTTTCCTGCACCAGAGGAAATACTCTCACCATTTGTAAAAGCTCATTATGTTGGTGGTGATGCACGAGGTTCTCACAATATGCCACTCATGCCTGTGCCGATAAACACTGCCGTAACAGGTGCCTATTGTTTGCCTATTGTTTCGGCCATTGGTTTTTCATTAGCCAAAAGTGGTACGTTTACCCAATATGGATATGTTGACTTTTTTGATAACCCAGCATGGGATTTGGTACGCTTGCGTGCTCAAGAAAAAGCAATTGAAATGCGCTCCCAAGGGTGGTCTGGCCCCGCAATGCTGCCATATACCGAGCTGGAGTACTCAGGATTTAAAAAGAGTGTGACTGATTTGGTAAAACAATTTAAAGTTAAAAAGAGATAAAATGAAAAAAGTACTTCTTCTTTTACTACCATTTTTTAGTTTTGTGCTGTTACAAGCTTGCTATTGTATAAAGAAAAAAAAGAAACAAGTAGCATTAACAATTTCGAATGATAATAAGCTCCAGATTGGTAAAAAAAACCCAATGATACTGACTGAAAATGCTGCAATTTTTTATCTAACGTCACAACAAAAAAGAGAGCCCCTATTTGATATGCTTACTAATAATCGTAACGTTATAACTATGCTTAATGAACAAGAACAAACCCCGATACAAGTAGCTATCATGCTAGGATATACTGATTCGTTAGCAGTATTTAGTGAATATTTATCTGCCGATGAAAAGCAAAAGTTTTATGAATGGGCACAAAATCATACAAACAGAAAAGAAATTTTGGCACTATTAAAAAGCGAATAAAAAGGAACACAAATGTCTTTAAAAGAAAAAAAATGCAAACCATGTGAAGGTGGCACCCTTCCTTTAACTAGTGAGCAAGAAAATACACTTAAAAAAGAGATTCCGCAGTGGACCCTATTGCGGGATACTATTCATAAATTAGTTCGTACATTCAAATTCAAAGATTTTAATCAAGCCATAGCCTTTATAAATGCCGTTGCTGCAATCGCTGAGCAAGAGGGCCATCATCCGAATATGTGCATCGCATGGAATAAAGTCACCTTAGAATTATTTACGCATGCTATTGATGGGTTGAGTGAAAATGATTTTATTATTGCAATAAAGGTTGATAATCTATTTGTAAATCAAACTTAAATTATAAAATAAAGGTTTCTGTAATGAAGATGAGATATTTTTTAATTCTTTGTATAACTATTTCACTATTTGCAGCACCAGGAGATTTAACTCCTGTACCAGGCTCGCCTTTTACTGCAGGTGATTCCCCATTTGTTCCAAATTATTCCCCCAATGGGCAACACCTAGCTGTTGCTAATAATGGCAGTGCTACGATAAGCATTTTTCGGGCAAATCAATCAAATGGTTCTCTTACTGAAATTGGTGCCTCTCCTATAGCCGTTGGCAGTGGGCCTGTTTTTGCTGTTTTTTCACCTGATAATAAATTTATTGCTGTGACTAACAATGGTAGTAGTACAATTTCTGTATTTAGATTTGATCAAATTACTGAAACAGTAACTCCAGTAACTGGATCCCCATTTGCAACTCTACCGTTACCAAATGTAGGATTATATTCACCTAATAATAATTTTTATCTGGTTACAAGCACAGGTGCCAATTCCTTTTCCACCTATTCAGTTGACCAATCAACTGGCGTATTAACATTTATGAGTACAACAGCAACTGGTCCAAGCCCAACTGCTCTTTTTTTCTCTCGAAATGGTAAATTTATAACTATTATTAATGCTGGAGATAACACAATATCTGCCTTTCTGTTTGATTCTGTTACTGGCTCAACTACACCTGTTGCAGGATCACCTTTTGCTACTGGCCCAACTCCTACCAACCAAAGTGATAGTTTAGATGGTAATTTTTTATCTGTAGTAAATAATGGCAATGAAACTATTTCTATTTATGCAATTGACCAAGCTACGGGTGCTCTTACTTTATTGTCCAATACACCCTCTGGAATCGATCCAGAAGGTGGTTTGTTTTCTCCAACAGATAATATTTTTGTTGTAACCAATAGGGCAATTAATGTTATTAGAGTTTTTGCATTTAATCCAACCACTGCTACTCTTTCAGAAATTATCAACAGCCCATTTGCAACCGGTTTAGCACCATTTGTACCAGGGTTCTCCCCTACAGGATCTTTTTTGGCTGTCACTAATTTGGGGAGCAATTCCGTTTCAGTATTTTCTGTAGAACAATCCTCATTGCTTAATAACCTCTCAGGTACAATTAGAGACAAATACATTGGATTTTGTTTTGCAAATTAAATTCTGATTAAATTAGAATTATTTACTCACCTATTGATGGATTAAGTGAAAATGAATTAAGTAACTATTATTTTGCTTTTTCCATTAGTGCAATAACCTCTTCATCTTCTGTTTGACCAAAATTTTGATAAAAAGCCCCAACTGCACCAAAATAAGCGGGCGCATCTAAGTAGATAACCTGGTCAACTTCTTCTTGCATTGTTGGAATAGTGTTTGGTGGTATTACCGGTACTGCAACAATTATTTTTTCTGCTCCATTTGCTTTGGCGCTGGCAATTGCTGCCCTCATAGTTGAACCGGTTGCAATACCATCATCAACTAAGATGACTACTTTATCTTGTAAATCTAGTTTTGGTCGGTCGCCTCGATATTTTTTTAATCTTCGCTGTGCCTCTTGTCGTTCCTTATCGATTATTGGTTGCAGGTCAGCTGGTTTTAGATTTGCCATCCGTAATAATGATTCATTAAAAATAACACTGCCATCTTCACACACTGCTCCAACGGCAAGCTCAGGCTGGCCCGGCATGCCAATTTTGCGTGGTACTACAATATCTAGTGGTAAATTGAGCGCTTGCGCAACCTCAAAAGCAACGGGCAAACCACCGCGTGGCAAGCCTAGCACAATACCATTTTTAATATCTTTAAATTTTATTAATTTTTCAGCTAATTTTTTGCCAGCATCAACTCTATCAATAAAGAACACGCTTTCTCCTTTTTTTATAAAAATTTTTTATTACATTAAAAAAGCTCCCGTTTTTTATCCGGGAGCTAAAATTAAAAATAACTTTTATAGGAAGAAACTTATAACATTTCTTTACGATGGAATTTTTCATATCCCCATGCTGCAAGTACTGCGCCAACAAATGGCCCAATAAGGCACATGCCAGTTGCCATTAACATGTCAGTTGAAAAATTACCTTTAACAATAGAACCTATAAATGATGCAATAAGCACTGCAGGGTTATATAAACCACCAAAGTACCAAATTGCCATGAAGGTAAAGCCGATTGCCAGCCCAAATACATGTGCTTTATCATCACGATGTTTTTCTCGCATAACCAAATACACAACAGTTAATAAGAAAACCATTAATGTTTCATTTAGTATCAACCGCCATCCCATAAATATTGGTTGATGGGAATAAGTAACTCCAACAAGAAGCCAAATGAAACATAACCCTACACATGCACCAATTACTTGTGCAATCATTACACCAAGACAACGATCTTTATCTAAAAATCCGGTCATAGTTGCACCTAACGCTAGTGCAGGATTATACGTGCCACGGTGACACATATACATAAGTGCAATAAGCATTGCACCAACCGCCAATGGTTGCTGGCCTAATGCGATTGCCAAGGTTAAGAAACAGGTACCGATCACTTCGGATAAATAGCGCTTCATACGCCCTCCTTAAAAAAAGTAAAAAAAATACTTCCACTTTCCACACATAGCAGCAATTTATTTTTTTGCAAGTAATGGACTGATTATTATAAGAACTATTTGCTCTTACCAAATTGGTTAAAAGGCTATTTCTTGTTATCTCATTTGGAAATTTCTATAGAAATTTCTTATGATATTAAGCACTTAGAGTTATTTTGCTTATATTTATTTTTTATCATTTGTTGGATATTTTTCGGAAGTGAATCAAAAATTTCTTGTAGCCGCTCACTAGAGTAGTTGAATTTTTTACCTCTCTGAACCAAAGCACTTAAATATAATGCTTGTACAAAGGTAACCTTATTTCTTAGAAAACGCCGTAAATACAAATATTGATTTTTGAATAATTGTAAATCCCATAATCCAAGCTTGGAAGAACTTATATTAGTTAATAATGTACTACCAGAACGTGAGAACCCACATACTTGGCCCCCTTTAAAACTTGACAAAAGATGCCCTCTTAGATTCCAAATATGATTCTTAATATATATATCATTACAATTCTCTGAGGTGAGTATAAAATCCCCACACGGTGAAAAAATTGCTGAGGTAACCGGATACTCATGCTTGAGAGTCTTTAGACAAATACCATCTAATTTCCATAATTTAACAGTTTTGTCTAAACATGAAGTTAATACCCTTAACCCATTCGGGGAAAATGTTGCTGAAATAACAGAATCTTCATGACCTTCTAAGGTCTTTATACAAGTACCATCTAATTGCCATAATTTAACAGTTTTGTCTTGAGACCCCGTAGCAATTAAATTGGTAGGGGAAAACTCTACAGAATATATGGCTGCTTCATGACCTTTTAAAGTTTTTATACAAGTACCATCTAATTTCCATATTTTAGCAGTTTTATCTTGGGATCCAGTAGCAATCAGAGAACCATCTTGAGAAAAATTTACTGCCATAACAGCACCCCTATGACCACCGAATGTAATCGCGCACTCTCTATGACATGATCTTGATAAACTTGAGAGTTGTATTTTATTATTATTAGCACTTGTAACTATTTGAGATCCATCTGGTGAAAAGGCTGTAGAAATTAAGCGATTTGGTACATCAAGGTTTTCTTTCCATTCTACTTGCCCAGTTAGATTATCAATAACTTGTACCATTCTAGGAGGATAAAGGTCTAACTTAGCTAATCGCGTTAAGTTTGCACCTTCAGCTTCATTGGGGCATCCTTGCAGCTCCCAAACATCTACTGTTCCCATTAAAGGTGAGGTTGTTACATATTTAATACCTTGCTCTCTTCCAGAAGGTAATTTTAACTTTAAATTATTTCGTTCAAGGCTATGACTTATTTCTTTACCCTTTTTTAAATCTAATACTAACCTCATAAGTTTTGTATTTTGAAGCCTCATTTTGGTTCCAAGGTCTAACTCTGGGGGTAAAGTTTGGAGTAATTCAATCCCACCCTGTCTGGTTAGCAATTTTTGAATTGATCTTTCTTTCAAAACCTTTTGTATAATCTCTTTTTCACCTTTTTTCAACAAAGAAACACAATTCAAACGATAGGCCATGTTTGTGACCTCAACAAGTTCTTTAAGTGATTTTTTTTGCAATTCTTTTTTTAATTCAGCATTTTTTCGTTGATCAATCAAAACCAAAAAGGGAGATACTACTTTAATTTTGCTTGGGTCATAATTGACTGGAATACCTCTCTCATCTTCCTTTAGATCCTTAAGTATTTCCTGAATAGTTCTACTTTGACTTATGAGAGCTTCACCCTCTTCTGATGATATTTCTTCTGTTCTACCATTAAAAAATAGCCTATATCTCTTATTTCTTGGCTCAGATGCACCCTCACTATCAGAATCAATAGCCCTGGTGTTTAAACCGAGACAAAGCAGTAATAAGATAATTAGTTTATAGAATTTCATTTTCACATCCATTTTTCAATACAAATACCGTTATTATGAACTATACGTTATTTACCTGAATACGTCAATTACTAATTGTAATTAATTTATGCACTATATCTTTAGAATATCTATAATTTACACTCCGGTGACTAATTATTTCCAACCTTTGAAAATACATTCTATCCTTGCTAATATTTGTTATTTGCATTAGGTTGATTAGTCTAAAATTCTTTATTCTTTTCTTATTATTTTCTTTTAGGGCAATTCTGATGAGCAAGGCAATTCTCGAGGTCAAAGACGTAACAAAAATTTATAAATCTAAGAGTAAAAGTACGCGTGCACTCGATGGGGTAAGTTTAACCATCAATGAAGGTGAGATTTTTGGTCTGCTCGGCGTTAATGGTGCTGGTAAAACTACCCTTTCCTCTATTCTGGCAACGCTGCATCCCCCAACTAGCGGCCAGGTTTTATATAACGGGGTTTCAATTTATAAAGATATTTTGAATTATCGGCGTGCCCTGGGCTTCTGCCCTCAGCGGCAGAATTTAGACAAGTCATTAACGGTAAAAGAAAATTTAATCTTTGCCGGTCGATACTTCTTGTTACCAAAACAAGAAATTCATTTGCGTGCTGAACTGTTGATGAAGCAGTTGCGTTTAACATGTTATGTAGATAATGATATTGATAGCTTATCGGGTGGCACCAAGCAACGAGTGTTGATTGCTCGTGCACTTATGCATAATCCAAAAATTGTTATTCTAGATGAACCAACCGTTGGCCTTGATCCTGATATTAGGCGTAGCTTGTGGCAACAAATCAAAGATTTAAAGCAACTTGGCATTACCATTATTTTAACAACGCATTATTTGGATGAGGCGGAATATCTATCTGATAGAATTTGTATTTTAAGCCATGGCAAGGTGAAGTTGATTGAATCACTCAAAACACTAAAAGAACGACACAAAATGGCCAAGCTTGAGGACATTTTCTTGCAATTAATTCAAGAAGAACGGAAAGAAGATGAGTGTTCTGTTAAATAATATTTCTATCTTTTTTGTTTTGTTACAAAGAGACCTTAAAGCACTTTCAAAAACATTG
>JAJCZD010000008.1 GCA_029262615.1 Candidatus Babelota bacterium | reverse complement strand
ACAGCTGGGGATGGACCAAGGTCAGTTGCTTACAGCCCAGATGGCTTTTTTTTAGCAGTTGGTAATATAAGCTCAGATGATGTAAGTATCTTTACAGTAAGCCAAACAACGGGAGTTCTAACAGAAATTGCTGGATCTCCCTTTGCAGCTGGTGATGGGCCAAGGTCAGTTGCTTACAGCCCAGATGGCCTCTTTTTAGCAGTTGGTAATCGATTTTCAAATGATGTTTCAATATTTAATGTTGAGCAATTGCCTCTAGGTCTTAGCAGGGCAATATTTATAAAATATGTCGGTTTTTGTCCATTGCTAAACTAAAAAATTATAATTGAAATTGGTTTTCTTTTGCATAATTGATCACCATATTCGATTGTTCTTGGGTGATTTTTTTCTCAATGCGTAATTGATCCAGAATTATATTTAATGAAAAAACAACGTGTACTGGATAACCCATTTTTTGTAGACGCTGCACACCTCCTTGTTGCCGATCAATTAAAATAACAATGTCCGTAACTATTAAATCTTCTTTTTCCAAGTCGATTATAGTCTCGATTGTGCTACTTCCTGTAGTAAATAGATCTTCAACAATAATTACTTTTTGACCGGGTTTATAAACACCTTCAATAATTTTTTTTCTGCCGTGATCTTTTTTTTCTTTTCGGCGCATAAGCATCGGCTTATTGTGATTGAGAGACATTGCTGTTGCAATAGGTAGACCTGCATAAGGTACACCACAAATAAAATCACATTCTTTATCTTTTATTTTTTCCCACAGGCAGTCCGCAACTTCTTTGAGTATTTCTGGGTATGAAACAATAACACGCATATCGATATAATAATGAGGAGATACTAGGCCACTATTGAGAGTAGCACCTTCTCCAAAAGTGATAGCTCTAATATTAAACAGTTTGTTTATAAGAGTTGTATGCGTCATTTTTAGTTTCCTTTTATTTTTCTTTTTTCATTTTATTGAGCTTTTTTTAGCATATTAGATTGTTGATGATATTCCATTGCCAAAAGTGGATTATACATCAGGCCGGTTGCACTCATTGCAATATCAGCCCCTAGATCTAATAACGTTTGAAAATCCTCTGGCTTGGTCACGCCACCCATAGCAATTAATTTCAGATCTAAGTTATTTTTTTGAATAATCTCTTTTGCCTCTCGTACAAATTTTTTTGCTAATTCAAAAATGGGGGCACCTCCAACGCCAGCAACGGTTCTGCTATCAGCAAATACTGACTTACCATTATAATCAACAACCTCCATTGGAATGCCATTAATGCCGCTAATCCCATTAATCCCTGCTTGAGCAGCAATACAAAAAACTTCTTCCATTTGTTCTTTTGTATCAAATAAACCTACTTTAATCAGTAATGGTAGATCTGTAGTAGCTTTTAATTTGGTACACAACTGAAATAGTTTTTCGGGTTTTTTATATAGTGGAAGGTCACTAACATTTGGGCAGGAAACATTTGCTTCAATAATTTGGGCTCCAGCCTCTTGAGCTAATTGTGCTGCTGCAATAAATTCTTCATCAGTTTTTCCATAGACCGAAACAATTAACACTTGGGCATCTGATAAATAACTACGTGCTTTTGCAATATCTTGCCGTGTCCATTCTGGGGCAAATGCAGGATTACCAAATGAAGTGGTCATGGCAACGGGATCTGTTGGAGAATTCAATTTTTTTATTTGTTTACCCATATCATCTTTGGTTAATGGTGTATTTTGAACATGCACCATGTTCGGTAGGGGATGCGATTCATGGTAATAACTGCGCATTGTTTTGTAGGTAAACACATCCACACCAGCTTGGGATAAAATTTTTATACCAACACTCGTTGATCCACCACAGGGAGCCAAGCCAATACGTGAGGCAATTTTATATCCCAAGAAAGTTGGCCATTGCTCTTGTGGTGCCTTACTGCGAGTTGCTATTTTATATTCAATGGCAGGTGGGGTTTTGCAATTGAATTCAAAGGTTTTAGTGATATCATAATACATACATTTATTCCTTTTTGGTTTTAACTTTTATACCACGAGAAAAAAAATATGAAAAAAATATTTTTTGTTATTTTTATTTTTTCTACTTTTTTAAATGGAATGAAACCACCTAAAAAAAGGCAGAAAACAGAAGTTGAGTTGCCTATAGCATCAGAAGTCAAAAAATTATTTAAACAAATGTCCGAAGCATTTGACCAAATTCCCAATACGACTACATCCTCGATTATGAATGATAATTTACACATCTTACGAGATCAATTGGATGAATTAGTTACCTGTGTTGGGCAATTGCAACGAAAAGATATTTCAGATGGTAAAAAGCTTACAAGATAAACAAAAAATTGCATTAGCTACTTATAGATTTCTTCAGAAAGATTATGAACTTATTCACCAAACAATGAAAAATGTTGTAAGATTTTAAAAATTATAGGTCCAATTTTGCAAACTATTGATAAAGATAAAATAATTGAGTAATGAATGAAAAAAAAGAAGTTTAAAAAAGGCCTTTTTATATTCCGCCGCGATCTGCGTTTGGATGATAATACTGGCCTAATGGCAGCGCTGAGTCAATGTGAAAAAGTAATTCCTTGTTTTATTTTTGATCCCCGCCAGATAGGTAAAGAAAATGAATACCGATCGAATAACGCCATTCAATTTATGATCGAATCCTTGCAAGATTTGAAAAAACAGCTGAAAAAGAAAAAAGGTAAACTTTATTTATTTTATGGAGAAGCACCAAAAGTTGTTGCAAAGTTGATTAAACAGGAAAATATCGATGCCGTCTTTTTCAATAAAGATTACACACCATTTGCACTCAAGCGAGATGAAGCAATAAAAAAAGCATGTCTTAAAAATAATATTGCGTGCTTTTCTTTTTATGATGAACTTCTTAATGAACCAAATAAAGTGCTGACTAATAATAATGATCCTTATTCGATTTATTCTGCCTATTATAAGAAAGCTACAAAGGTTCCCGTTGCAAAACCAATAAAGTGTAATGCAACAAATTTTTGGAAAGGTGCTATAAAAGGGCAAAAATTAAATGCTATATTTAAAAAGATATTGAAAACAAAAAATAAAAATATTTTAGTGCATGGCGGCTCGCAAAATACAATGAAAATTTTGCGAAATCTAAAAAATTTCAAAAACTATGCAAAAACGCGAGATTTTCCCTCAATGCCAACAACTCATTTATCAGCTAGTAACAAATTTGGCACTGCATCAATTCGGCAGGTATACTGGGCAATTGTAAAAGCATTAGGAAAGTATCATCCTTTAATTCCACAACTCTATTGGCGGGATTTTTTTACCCAGGTTGCTTATCATAGCCCCTTTGTTTTTGGCCAACCATTCCGCAAAAAGTATGAGAAACTCAAATGGTTAAAAAGTAAAAAAGATTTTCAAAAATGGTGCCAAGGTAAAACCGGTTTTCCTATTGTTGATGCTGGTATGCGGCAATTAAACACGACTGGTTTTATGCACAATAGAGTGCGCATGATTGTTGCTTCTTTTCTGGTCAAAGATTTACATATTAATTGGTTGTGGGGTGAAAAATATTTTGCCAAGCAGTTGGTTGATTATGATCCGGCAGTTAATAATGGTAATTGGCAATGGTGTGCTTCTACCGGCTGTGATTCACAACCATATTTTCGAATTTTCAATCCTTGGTTACAACAAAAAAAGTTTGATCCTGAATGTAAGTATATAAAAAAATGGATTCCGGAATTAAAAAACATTTCTCCAAAAAGAATTCATAACTGGTTCAAGGACGATCAAGAACCAATTAAAAGTTATCCACGGCCGCTGGTTAATCACAAAAAACAAGCAGAAATTGCCAAAAAAATGTACAAAAACGTCTGAATGTTACTATTGAAAAAATAAAATTATACGCTAATATGAGCGTGACTATTTTAAATTTTCAAACAGGAGTCCTTTATGAAAAAGATACTCATTCTTATTTTATCAATCAGTTTAGGAACAAAAGCTTTTGGAATGGACTGGCTAAATCCATATTCATATTTTGGTGGAGGAAAACCAACTGCTGAAGAAGCATTAAAATTCAAGTTTGATGAAAAGTCAAAAGAAGCATTTGCTGACTTCCTCTCATTAATGGTAAATACTGGTAAAACATTACCTGATGCTGGTTCAAACCATGCGGTCCAGGTATATAAAAGAATGCAAGAAGAAGGTTTTGATGGTTTAGTAAAAATGCCGAAATTCGAAACCAGTTTTAACACGTATTTAACTAGATTAGAAAAAAATCCTGATTTTAAAAAAGCTAAGCACGATCATAGCAAAGAAGAATGGATTAAAGTTTGTTTTTATGTAGAAAGAGAGCTTCAAATGGCCGGTGTTAAATTTCCAGCAGAACATTCAGCTAAAAAATTCTTAGAACTTAATGCTCATTTACCAGTAACATCAGATATGGCTTTAATGGCAGGAGCGCTATTGCAATTAGTTCCTGGGCAACTTCAGCGTGAAGAAAAACAAAAACAGGCAGAATAAGTATTACTTGAGATAAAATGAAATATAAAATGCCAGCTTTTTTTACAGCTGGCATTTTTTTTGTTTCTGAAAAAAGGCATCATATGAAAAAAATATTTTTTATTGTTTTATCAATTAGCTTGGCGTCAAATACTTTTGGTATGGTTCAGTTCTTACAAGAATTAGAACATTGGGAACAAGAAGGAACGCGTAAGGCAGAAAATAGAATATTAAAGATTCCTGGCGTTGATTTTACATTTATAGGCTTACTATTAAACTATAAAGTTTTTTATAAGTTATGTTTACAATCTGGGTTAAAAAACGAAGCAAATAATACTGCTTTAAATTGTATTGTAAGCTTAAGACATAATTTGGAGCAAGAAGAAAAAGCTGCAGATTTTATTAAAACCTTGAATGCATATTTAGTTGAACTTAAGCAAAATCCTGTTTTTAAAGAAGCAGAAAAAGAAAAAACCCTAAAAGCTTGGGAAAAAATTCCTCCAGTTATAGCCACAATGCTTAAAGATAAAGGAATTAAAAAGTTTCCTCAAAGGCTTACTTATATCACTTCTAATAAGGGAGTGGATAAAGTTGAGCAAGAGTTAAAAACTTTTCTAGAGAGCAATGCAAATCTACCAGAAACCTCATATACAGCATTAAATGCGGGGTGTTTTTTGCAATTTGTGCCTCTTTCTATGATAAAGAAAGAAGTAGAAGTAAAAGAATAAATACAGAAAAAAATAAAAGAAAGAAAATGCCAGCTTTTTTAGCTGGCATTTTTTATAATTTGTAAATATTGCCAACATGGCCTTGAATTTTGCCTGCAGTATAGGTTCGGTTTCCACTACCATGTTTTTTGACCAATTTGTTGTTTTTAAAATAGGCCACTGTTGGGAAGGTTGAAAAACCATATTTTTGTTTGAACATATTTTGACTACCAGAGGTTAGGGTTATTTTATGGAAATATAATTTCCCTCCATAATTTCTGCCAACCTGATCAAAAATAGGTGATAAGTAGCCTGAGTACGGGCAGTCAGATTTATGGAACATAATCACGGCATTACCATTGTGATTTTTTAAGATGGTATTTATTGGATCATTATTGTTTGCTGCTTGAAAACAAGATGGTAGGCCCATAAGAGCAATACCAGCTGCTAGTGCTATTGTTATTTTCATAAGTAACTCCATTAGTTTCTCCTATCGTAGCATTGATTGCTAATAAATTAAACAGGTGTAATAATTTCTAATTGCAATTTAGTTAGTGTTGTGTAAAAAAACTAGTTATAAAAAAATTTCTATAAATCTTACATTATGTTGATTTTTAATAGTCTACTCCATTAGGATAAAGGCAATAAGGGTGGAAGGGCAATGAAAAAGCTATTCATTTTAAATATCCTACTATGGCTGTCTATTATAGTGGCAATGGATAATGATAAAGCAACCAAAAGAGAGCGCAGAAAATCCCTTCCCGTTGATAAAAGAATAAAGCTACTACAGACAACAAAGAAAAAGCGGCCACTCTCAATAGATCTGAGTGTTTTAAAAAACATGGATCTAAAGAGCTTTGAAGATGAATTTAAAAGAGAAAATGAAGAGGGGGAATGGGACCAAGAAATTGATCATCAAGAGCAAGCAAAAAAATTAGGAGAAAAAAATAAAAATAAAAAGGGGTAAAATGAGGACAAAATATATTGTATTACTATTCTTTGTAGTTGGAACATTATTAAGTATGGATAATCCAGTTGAAGAGAGCTCATCTGGCAATCATAAAAGAGGGTCTTCTTTGGTTAGAGTTTCTTCAGCATTTTTAGAAAAACTCAAAAGATCCCCAAGAAATAAAAAGGGTTCTCAGGTAAATGGGACCCAAGAGCAAGATGATGAATCTCCTGGTTCACCAAAAAAGAAAAAGGTGAAGCCAAAAGTTAAACAGGTTGAGAATGCAAAAAAAAAGAAGCGGCCCGATTCAACCGACGAACATAAGTTGGTAGTTGGTCTTATTGGAAACAACCTTCCTGAGTATAATAAATTATTAAGTAATCCTAAACTAATAAAGATTTTGTGTGAAGGCCAATTACATGATCTTAAACATTCTAAGGATCAAGAAGATAAAGAAAAATATGCTAAGTTAGTTGAAGCAGGAAAAAAAAGCTCATCCTCAGATGGGTCAAGTGGATCGAGCACTCACTCTGAATCTGGTGAGGATAATTGAAATAAAAAAGGAGAGGTGAATGAAAAGAAGACTGCTCTATTTGGGCCTTTTGGTATATTCTCTCTTTGCGATGGAACCAAATGATGATGCAAAAAAAAAAGCATTAGCTCATGTTTCAGGACAAATTAAAAGGGCTCTAGATATTGGATCTTCTTCTGAACAGGTACCTCCTCTCAGGGTTTCATTGGATCAAATTTCAGTTTTACCTCAAGAGTGGAAAGAAAAATTAGAAGGGATAGAAAATTCTGGTCTTGTTCTGCAATTGGCTCAAACTAATCAAGCATCAGGTTTTCCTGTAGAAAAACAAGAATATCTATCTGAAGTAGGTTCCACTGTTGGTCAATGGGGCTCGTCAGATGAAAGATCGGAGGATTTAAAAAGCATTGTACAATCATTCCCACAAATATCTAATACTTCAGTTTCACACTCATCCTCTGAGGAATCTTCTAGTTCATCCGTTTCTGCAGATAGTGTCCTGGCGCTGGCAACGCCACAAAAGGACGATGTAAAAAAATTAGTTCGGCAGTTAATGGCAGAATCATATGAAAAATATGATGAAAAACAACGAGGAAAGATTTTATGGGGCAAACGTGTTACCGGAACTGCTGTGGTTATACTAGCTCTTGCAATATTAGCAAATCTTGTTGAGATTGGGGTAATTATTACCGAAACAGTTTTAAGTTGCGCAGGAGTTTAGCATGCAAAAAATAATTAGCTTATTTTGTTTACTTTCTTTTTCTTGCTGTGTAGGCATGAACCAAAGCTCAACAGGAAAAGAATTACAACAATTGGATACTCTTGAGGATTTACCTGGGCCTGAAGATATTGAGGCTGGCCAAAGTTCTTCTCATTCAAATGCATTATTAACCAAATTGGGCAAAACTGCTGCAACAAACACTCACTTTGGAAAATTTTTACGAAAAAGACTGACTGAAAAACCTACAACTCGTTCTATGTCTCGTGATGATTTAAATGATGATGAAAAGTTAGAATTAATCTTAGGAGCAGTAAATGATTTTGAAAGTCATTATAAAAAAAGAAAAAAACAGGTCACTTGTGGGGCTGCATGCTGTACTTGTTTTGGAGCAGTATTAGTAGCATTAATTACCACACTTGGACCCACTATGGCCCATTTATTAACAAAAGAAGCTTGCGATTAAAAATTAAAAAAAGGGGGAGTAATGAAAGTTTGGTATATATTCCTTTTTATGACTTATTTAATTACTCCTATGGGTACTTCAAATTCAGGCTCAGAGACGGATTTGGAAGCTCAACAGCAATTGGCAACAATACTAAGTTATTCTTATGGCCATGTAAAAACAAAACCTAATAAGGGTAAAGATCTGGGATCTACCCTACCCAGATCAGCAAGCTCACCAGAACTAACAGATGTTACACAACTACAAAATATTGCATGTGGAATTGTTTTAGGCTCTGCTCAAGATACACCTACTGCTAGAGCATTCAAAGGAAAGATTAAAACATTACAGGAAAATGGTGACCAAGATATTCAGCAAATACAGCGATTAAGTGAGGATGAATCTAATAAACCAGAGCTTGAGAGATTGGTGGAACAATTATTTGCGAAAACATTGGAAGTCCATCAACAAGCACAGCAAAAAAAAGTTAAAAATGCCAAAATTTGGTCTGTGGGAACTGGTGTGATTGCAGTAATACCGGTTATGTTCGCATTACTGCAACTATTTGCAATTATTAGTGTTGGCGTTGGATGTAATACTTAGAAGTACTTTTTAAGTGCTGTTCTCATTACAGGTTTCTTTTTGAATCCATTTATTGTGTGAACTTTTTTACCATCTTTGAAAAAAATAAATGTGGGGATGCTTTTTACCTCATACCTATCTGCAATTGATTGATTATCATCAATATTAACTTTAATAAAAGTTACTTGAGCAAATTCTTCAGATAGATTGCAAAATATGGGTGTCATTCTTTTGCATGGGCCACACCAGTCTGCGTAAAAATCAACAACCACGTTGCCTTTTGCAATAATATCATCAAATGATTTTATTGATCTGATGCTTTTAATATCTTTTACCGCAAATAGTGGACCAAAACTAAATAACAATAAGCTTAAGATATATTTTTTCATATGGTTCTCCTTTAATCTCTATTAATACTAGATTGATTATAGATAACATATAAGAAGAGGTTTGAAAAAGGGTTTATAAATGTATGATTTTGATTTATATAGAATATTTTTTGGTATTGGGCCCCATTGGTATTTACTAGAAGTATTGTTTCGTACTGTATTTATGTTTTTATATACGTTGGCTAATGTGCGCCTAACAGGTAAAAGGTCAATTGGCCAATTATCGTCCTTTGAATTTATTATAGTTATTGCACTTGGTTCTGCTGTTGGGGACCCGATGTTTTTACAAGTACCATTAATTCATGCCATGCTGGTGATTACAACGGTTGTTGGTTTAGAAAAAATAATTGCAAAATGGTGTGATAAAAACCAAAAGTTTGAAAACCTTATTTCAGGTTTGCCCGCTTTGCTCATTAAAGATGGTAACATTCTCAAAGATACACTCAAAAGAGAGGGTATCACGATCGAGGATTTGCTGCATATGCTCAGAAGTAAAGGTATTAAGGATGTTGGTGAGGTTGAATATGCTTTTCTGGAAAGATCGGGACAGTTGAGTGTTTTAAAACTGCCTGCTGGCCAAGTACGTTCCGTCAAGAAAACAATAAATAACTTTCATTGACAGTATAGTTGGAGAAAAATATAGGAATCTGTCCAATAATTACAGGATATTTGCCCAAATCCTAGGTTTAGGCCACAGTGTAATGTATTCCAAATAGAAATAACCTTTTATTTTCAAATACAATCAAGTATAATGATATTAATACTATTTTGTATTAGCACTGGGGTTCTTATGAAGGGAAATAAGCTATTTTTTCTATCGTTATTTTGCTTAAGCTTTTTTTTGAAAGCTATGGTTGAAAAAAAAGACCAATTATACAAATTAACTTCTCCTAAAAAAGAAGTAGAGGTATCGTTAGATGAATTTAATGCTTTGAGAACTAAGTGCGGGACGATTAAAAATTTGTTTGATGATATCAAAGAAGAAAAAAAAGATGATGAAAGTACAACAACTATTCCTGCTAATATTGATCCAACAAAAGTTAAGAAAATTCTGTCTTTGTTAGTCTTGGATGATATTTTTGCAATAGAAAAAGAATTAGAAAGAAAACCCAACAAAGAACTTTTGGAGATTATACAGACAGTCAATTATCTTGATTGTGATTTTTTGCTACATAAAGTTAGAGATGAGATCATAAAAAGATTTACTAAAGACAAATTTTTGGATGTTTTAAACGCTAATGCTGATGCATGTTCAAACTGGTATGAGCAATTGACAAAATTACCTCTAGAATTAAGAGTATTATGTGGAAAAGAATGTAGATTGCACAAGCCTGAATTGATTCCACAATTACTTAGAGCTCTTTCTTATTCATATAAAGAGTCTGTAGTTTGTCAAGCTAAAGAGGATTCAGCAATTAGGATTTTACAATACTCTCCAGATGGTTCTAAATTACTTATCGGTTATGAAGGAACGATAGAAATTAGAGACATTGTTGGGGATAAATTAAAATTGTTAACAACTTTACATCCACACAAGGGCCCAATTTATAATGAACAGGTTCCTAATCCATACCTAAGAAGAACAGATTATGTAAATGCTGCAGCCTTTGCACCCAAAGGAACTAGAGTGGCTACTAGTGCAACTGGTGGGCTCGTGAAAATATGGAATTTAAATGGTGAGTGTATGGATACTTCATGGGCAGGACACCTAAGTAAAGTTTGTTCAATAGATTTTGCAAAGAATTGGAATTTGATGGCTATTGGATATGCAGATTCAAACGCCATAGTTTGCACTCCAGCGAGGATTTGTAAAAAGTTAGAAGGCCATAAGGGTGCAGTTTCATCAGTGAATTTTTCCCCTCGTAACCCTCGTGTAGTTACTGGATCTGCAGATAATACGGCTAAAATCTGGAACCTTGAGGGTGAATGTGAAACTACTTTAAAAGGCCACACAAAACCTGTTCTGTCAGCACGCTTCTCTCCTGATGATTCCAGAATACTGACTTGTTCTGCAGATAATACGGCTAAAATCTGGAACCTTGAGGGTGAGTGTAAAGTTACTTTACCTCATGAAGGTGTTGTCTATACAGCACGCTTCTCTCCTGATGGGTCTTTGATAATAACTGGTACCAGTAAGGGAGAGGCAAGGATATGGAATTTAAGAGGTCATTGTCTGGCCATTTTGCCTAACTGGGGTGTAACTGACAGCCCTGTATGGGCTGCTTCTTTTTCTCCAGATGGTTCTAAGGCTTTAACGGTAGCAAGAAAACAGGCCCGTAAAGGTTTATCTTGGACCACAGCTGGAGTAATAAAGATTTGGGACCTGAGTGAGCTGCAAGAGAAATATAAAAAATTAGAATCTTTTTTTAAATATATTACCATTGAACAAGTAACATTTTTGCTTGCTTTGAATAAAACTTTGGAACCAAAACGTTTTTGGCCATTCAAAAATAAAATTTTTGATTATTCGCAAGGTTGTTTGCATGAAATTTTTCTTACTTTTCCGAAATATATCCAATTTATGATAAAAACTATAAAGCCTCAAAAATAGAGGTTGGCATTAATTAATGTGGAATTACAAAAATTTATTTTGTTTGTGCTACATTACCACGTTTAACTAATTTTGGCCCATCATGGTTTGGCCGAATATCAAAATCAAAAATCCCAGTTGGTATATAAATGGTAGTGCATGCATTTGGTATATCAACAATGCCACTTATTCTTCCCTCGATCGGTGCGGAACTGAGAAGCATATAGGCTTGCTGGCCGCTGTAACCGAATTTTTTTAAATATTCTATGGCATTCAATGCTGCTTGGCGATACGCAACATGAGCATCTAAGTAAAATTGCTTACCATTTTCATCAACACTAATTCCCTCAAAAACTATATGTTCGTTATAGCGCGGTTCAAGGGGGCTTGTTTGGAAAATTGGGTTACGAATGCCGTATTTCCTTACGCCATCTTTTATAATATCAACATGCAGATCAATCCAACCGGCCATTTCAATACCACCACAAAATGAAATCTCTCCATCACCTTGGCTAAAGTGAATATCACCCATTGATAAGTTGCCACCATCAACAAAGACAGGAAAAAAAGCACGAGTACCACGAGTTAAATTTTTTATATCACAGTTACCACCATTTTCTCTACCGGGAATAGTTCTAGCTCCTGCTTGTGCAATTTCTTTTTCTTTTGTACCGGTTGCCTTTCCACAAAGTGCACCAGACTCATTTGGCAGTTCTGCAAGTGGTGGTACACGATTTGGCTCAGCAGCAACTAATGCAGTTTCCCGTTTATTCCATTTTTTTAATAAATCCATAGAGGGTGCTGTTCCGATTAGGCCTGGGTGAATTATCCCAGCAAACCGTACGTTTGGAATGTGTCGACTTGTTGCATAAATACCCTCAAAGTCCCAAATTATTTTTGCTGCTTCTGGATATAAATCAGTAAGAAAACCACCGCCATTATTTTTAGCAAAAATGCCAGTAAAACCCCAATCGGAATCGGGTAGTGGTCCAAGATCCAGAATATCAACTACTAATAAATCGCCGGGTTTTGCTCCTTCTACTGCAATTGGGCCACTTAAATAATGAACTTGGTTAAGCTTAACATCACGCACATCATTGGCACTATCATTATCTTGGATTTGCCCACCGGTCCAGTCTACGCATTCTATTCTGAAAACATCTCCCGGCTTTACTTTTACAACTGCTGGAATATCAGGATGCCAACGATTGTGCAAAGGAATTGGTTGATCCTGAACTTTATTATTTACGTTTACCGGAACAATTGTTTTAGGCATTTGTACTCCTTATTAATTTAGAATATGAGTTGCGCATGAAAATGTTGTTGGTTATATTTAACAAAAAAATAAGTATAGTACTAATAAAATTACAAATACTTTGCCTAAAAATTTATTGTTTTTGATGAACTGTTTTTAGTTAAAAGGAAATTTGTGTCTAAGAAAAAAGATTGAGAGAAATTTTTTTAAAAGGTTAATCATTTTGTGGGTAACTACATTTATTCTTACATTGAGCAAAAGGCTCATATTCCTCGATTAGTGAAACAATATCATAATGTTTCTGTTCTTTTGCCAGATCTTTTGCTGAAAAACTTTGGTTTTCGTCACCACAAATCTCATAATTTATCCCCTTTTTCCGTTTACGTATAGTAATATTAGCACTAGCTTCCAATAATAATTTAGCTATTTCATAATGGCCTCGAGTTGCGGCTATCATTAAAGGAGTTTTTCTTTCAAAGCTTCCATTTACGTTTGCCCCTAATTGAATTAGTCTTTTTGTCCAATATGGCCTATTCAGTTCTACTGCTGAATATAAAAAGCTGGTATGATATTCTTCATTAACCATGCTTGGTGCATAAGAAAATACAAATAAAATACCAACTAAGATAAATTTTTTCATTTTAACTCCATTCTATGATGTTAGGTAAGTTAATTTTTTCCAAAATTTACAAAAGAACTTACACTAAATTAAAGAAGAATGAAAATAAGAAGGTGAGCATGTTTGCATTTACTGAGTGAAAAATCGATTACAACGTGAGCTTACTTGGTGCAGCTTCCTATATGATTATTGAAGGAATGTGTGATTAAGATCCTAAAAACTCATTCTTGATTTTTTGACCTAACATTGATAACAAAAAATAGTAATTCTTTTGGAGTTTGTACACGTAAAGTAACTTTTTTTAAACCAGAAATGGAAAAGCCTTGTTCTTCATCGGGGTTTACACTAATACGACCTTTTGATCCAACATAAGTTAATATTTTTTCATTCGAATTATTTGTTATTGAAAATTGAATCTCTGAAAATGGCTCTTCATCAAAAATTTTATTTAACACTTTAGCACGAACAGTAATGCTATTTTTGATTGCTTCATATTGTTGGGTTTGTTCATTTAGTTCTAAATTAACTATTTGATGTTTTGGAGCACAACCAGATAGAAAAAATAAGATAATGACATACAATAAAGTATATTTTTTTATGTAACTTCCCTCTAAGCACAGTTACTAAATAATAGACTTGTTTTTCTTTATACTATGTACTTTTTACCATAAGAAAAGAAGGGTTTTCATTAATTTGCAACATCTTATAAGAAAGATTCACATTTTCTGGTTACTGGATTTGCGAATAAAACCGGCATTTTTATAAAAAAATATTTATTCATTTTTCTATCTTTAGATGGTGAAGTCAGTAACTTTAGAAATTTCTTGGTCCAAATCAACATTAAAGGTTATTTTTTCATTAAGAGTATGCACAGAAAACTCAAACTCTTTTTTGAAATCTTTGTGAGAAACGAAAAATAACAGATCTTTTTTTTCTTCTGGATACAAAATAATGTTATTCGGGTATTTTTCTTCGATATCTTTTATTGCATGATTATGAATACAAACTTTTTCTCGTGATGAGTTTTTATATGTATGCTGTGATGTGATGATTAACCCTCCACAGGTTACAAGACCGGCAAGAGACCCTAATGCTGGTACACTACATAATGCTATCCACGCAGTATGTGCATGATGAGAAACTGCCAATCCAAGAAGATTAAATGCACCAAAGCAAACAAAAGAACTTATAAGTGTGGCAACAGAAAGTATCCCTATTTTAGAGCTCAATTTGATTCGATTCCAAAAATAACTTGGTTTTAGTAGAGTTTCTAAACTATAGTTACTAATCAATGGCATGGAGATATTTGTTTCTGATAATGAAATTGGTTGTGTACTATTATTTGTGAGTAAACAATGAATGGCTTTAAGCGGCGTATACACAATCTCATTGTTAATTCTATATTGTTTATTTTTTAGTAAATTTTTTGCCTGAGAACCAAAAACATTTTTTATTTCTTGATCATCTAGTAGACGGACTTCTAATTTTATTTTGTTATCTATTTTTGTAAATTGCGAAGTATTATCATTTAATTGTTTTAAGGTAATTTTTTGGTATTTTTTTCCACCACATCCGGCTAACACCAATAGAAGAGTAAGGGGGAATAAATAAGATTTTTTCATAATCTTCCTATATCAATTAAATATCTAATTAAAGGTTTAATTGAAAATTGATTGTGTTTTCATTTTGTAGATCAGTTAACGAAAGTTGTAATCTTGGTACATTTCGTGTTGGAGAAATAAATAACAAAGTATTAATTGTTTGATTTATTGGAATTATTACTTCTTGGTTAAATGCTTTTTTGCGAATATCATTTTCAATTATCAGATTTGCTTTATTTGATTCCAATCCGTGAAAAATTGCCGCAAGAAGAGCAATTGGAGGCACTGGTATTAATAGAAAAGCGGCAGATTTAAAAAGAGTTGACCGAGTTTTTCTTATAACATACTCGGTTGATAATGCATTGATATTTAAGTTGTCTTGTGACAATATAAGTTCGCATTTGGCATTATTGGTTATGCTTAACTGAATTACCTTAAAGGCATTAGGAAAATAGCCAAAGTAGAATAAATAATCATCATCTTCCCATTTGCGAGCTCGAACAGTGATATTATCAATTTTGCAACTAGCCTTAACGTTGTATAAAGTCTGCACTGGTGATGGATTGTATTTAAAGTTACGAGTACAGCTTGTTAACAGTAATAAGCCTGTTACAGAAAAGACGAAAATTGCTCTTGTAAATTGCATGAAACCCCCTAAAACCCTTTAGTTATAGTATTATTCTTGCAAAAGAGGGCTTTGTTGTCAAAAGGGTGCTTTATGGACTCTCAATTATTTCTATGCTGAAAATGGAAAGTATGTGGAGGTAAAAGGCAGGAAAGAAATCCTGCCTTTAATTCTATTTATCCTATTGCATTAGAAACAGCTTGTGCTACCGTGCCGGCAAGCTGGTGTGTAATTTGCAATAACCGTGAGAGGACCTTTTTAATAATTGCTTGCACATCTTCATTTTTCATTAATGCAACTACTTTTTTCATTAATCCTTTTGAAAGATCAGAACCAATTAATTTTTTAACTTTTGGTAAAGAGTGAATCAGTGATTTGACTTTGTCTTTATCAAGCTTAATCCCAAGTGATTGAACTTCTTTTTGAACAACAGTTAAAATGCTTATTAAATTCTCTTTTTGTTCTTTGAGTGCTTTGTATTTTAATTTAAGGCTTATTAAGAGATTTATTAATTTTATCATTTTTTGAATGTCAGAAACTGAACTATCTAAACTTAAAGAATGAATATCTTTTAACTCGAGGCTTACTGTTTTTATTAAAGACTTAATTTCAGTTTGCTCTTGAGCAGTATCTTGTGATATTTTTCCAATTCGAGAAGTAATTTTGTTAATTAACTGATCTTTTTGTTGGCCCAAGCCAGCCACATCGGTTGCTTTATCTGCCAGTTGTGCAAGTTCCTTTAGATTTGTTTTTACTTTTTCCATTCTTTTGAGATGTGTTCCTTTTTTTTCTGTAATTGTTTGAGTTACATTATGAATTTTTTCAGTAACTGAACCTAATGCTCGAATATGTACTTCAGGCAAATGCCCCTCAAGGCTATTAAGCACATCGGTAAGAGCACGCACTTCTGGATTAGTGCTACACAACGTAAGGGTTGGTAATAAGACTGAGAGTAATAATTTTTTCATAAGATCTCCTTTTAATAAATAACTATCTTGCTAATCTTGCTTTTCTGGTCAATATCTTGTCAATAAATGAGTTAAAAGCACGCAAGAAAAAAAGGACAAGAATAAAGAAAGAATTTTATTTAAAAACCAAAATTCTTTTTTTGGGTAAGTTATACAATTTTGGTATAGTGCCAAAAAAGGAGACTCATGAAAAAAATTAGCTTTACCTGGCAAATTACTAGTCTTTTTGATAAAAAAAAGATCACCCCAATTTTCAAGCAACTATTGCCTCAGGTCCAAGAGGCGAAAAACTCAGTTTCAAAAAAAGAATTACATCTACCTTATGCATTTCTTACTGTGCCATTTGACCAAGAATTACGCAGTACTGTTGAACAACTGGTTAAAAAGAAGAAAGAATTAAAACCTTCTGTTTTGGTGGTAATTGGTATTGGAGGTTCTAATTTAGGAACTATCGCGGTCCATGAGGCAATCAATGGCACATTTTATAATGAATTGAATCCACCAATCAAAGTTTATTTTGCTGATACGGTTGATTCTGATTACATTGCTCAAATAATTTCCATTGTGGAAGAAGAGTTAAAAGATGGCAAAAACGTTTTGTTAAATGTAATTAGTAAATCAGGCTCAACTACTGAAACGATTGCTAACTTTGAAATCTTTTTACAATTGCTACAAAAATATAAAAAAAATTGGCAAAAATCTGTGGTGATCACCTCTGATAAAGAGTCACTTTTGTGGAATTTTTCACAAGTGCAACAGATTGATTATTTAGAAATACCAAAACAAGTTGGTGGTCGCTATTCTGTTCTTTCTGCGGTTGGCCTGTTTCCGCTTGGCATGCTTGGTATTAATCTAAAAGACTTGCAACAGGGTGCACAACAAATGGTAGATCAATGCACTAGTGAAGATTTAGAAAACAATATAGCGGCAATAAGTGCAAGCATTGCGTATCAGCAATACAAAGATGGCAAAAACATTGCGGACATTTTTCTATTTTCAGTTTTTTTAGAATCGGTTGGCAAGTGGTGGCGCCAGCTGGTGGCTGAGAGCTTAGGCAAAACAGCAAAAGTTGGTATTACACCCATCGTTTCAATCGGGTCAAATGATCTGCATTCAATGGCGCAACTTTATTTGGGTGGTCCGTTTGATAAATTTACCACTTTTGTATCAGTGGAAAAAAACAAAACGAATATTCAGGTTCCACAAATTACTGGTTTTGAAACCATATCTCCTGCTCTACAAAATAAATCATTACCATTTATTATGAGTGCAATTGCCCAGGGAGTACAAAAAGCATATCTAAAAAATAAACGCCCGTATGTTTCAGTTATTTTGCCAGAAATTAATGCTTATTGCATTGGACAACTATTACAATTTAAGATGATTGAAACAATTTATTTAGGGTATTTGCTCGGCATTAATCCGTTTGATCAGCCAGCAGTGGAGTTATATAAGAAAGAAACACGAGAGATTTTGAAATAAAAAGGAGAAGTATGAATAATTATAAACTTTCAGATTTTTTACCATTGATTGTAATAGCGGTCGTCGTGTTGGCTTTAACACTTACACGCTCATTTGTTATGGATGATTGGGCTATACGCTTTTTAATGCGTAACTTTATGGCCTTTTTCTTTTTGATATTTGGTTCGTTCAAAGTGATGAATCTACATGGTTTTGCAAAGGCGTATCAGGAGTATGACCTGCTTGCAAAGCAATCTCTTGCGTATGCATATGCGTATCCTTTTATTGAATTAGGCCTTGGTCTTGCCTATTTGTTTAATGTTATGCCTGTGCTAACAAACGTTATTACTTTTTTTGTAATGGCCATTAGTGCACTGGGTGTTTTTAATGAACTGCGTAAAGGTAAACAAATTGTTTGTGCTTGTTTAGGAGTTGTCTTTAAAATTCCTATGACATACGTTACCCTAACAGAGGATTTATTAATGGCAGGTATGGCACTTGCTATGTTGTTTATCAAATAAGTTGGATTATGTATGAGTGAGCCGATAAGTATTATTGTTTTAGGCATTACGGGAGATCTGGCACGGCGCAAAATTATTCCGGCATTGTATCAAATGATTGCGCAAAAAAAACTGGATAAATTTTTACTTTTTGGCGCGGCACTTGAGGATATGAGCACTGATGAGATTCTAGATCGTGCAAAAGAATTTATAACTGATAGTGATCCAGCAGTTTGGCAAAAGCTAAAAGATAATTTTTTTTATCAACGATTGAACTTTAAGAGGATCGATGATTTTAAGAAACTAGAGAAATTCGTTTCAAAAAAAGAAAAAGAGCATCAATTTTCTGGTAATCGATTAGTTTATTTGGCTGCTTCAGCAGAATTTTATTGCGAAATTACTGAGAACTTGGCGGCATCAAAATTGGTTACTAAGTTGCCAAGCAAAGGTACAATATGGCAACGTATTGTGTACGAAAAGCCTTTTGGCCATAACCTGCAATCGGCTCTTGAGATTAATGCCTGTATTAAGCCCTTATTTAATGAATCACAAATTTACCGGATTGATCATTACCTGACCAAAGAGCTTGTGAGCAACATCACCTTAATTCGCTTTACCAATTGTATATTTGAGCCGTTATGGAATTTCCAATACATAGATAATGTGCAAATAATTTTGAGTGAGGAAATCGATATTGGTAATCGTGGCCCTTATTATGACAAATATGGGGTGCTGGCTGATGTGGTACAAAATCATATGCTGGAACTGATGGCTTTGGTAGCAATGGAACAGCCAAAGCAATTAACAGGGGAATATATTCGCGATCAACGAGCTAAAGTACTGGAAAAAATAAATATTCTGGGTGGGTCGGTTGGACAATATGATTCGTATCAGAAAGCACCTGGTGTGCAAAAAGGGTCACAAACAAGTACTTTTGTACAATTAAAAGCAGAAATTAATAATCATCGTTGGTCTGGTGTTCCTTTCTATTTAAAAACCGGAAAGTGTTTAGATAAAAAAGAGACAAAGATACATATTAAATTTAAACAAGTTGAGTGTTTATTCTTGGTTGCTGATAAATGTCCTATTGAGTCCAATTATCTAACTATCGAAATAACCCCTGAGGCGGCATTTACTTTAACTCTAAATGCAAAAAAACCAGGGATGACAAATGAGGTTATCCCAGTAAAAATGGAATTTTGCCATAGTTGCATTTTTGGTCAAGTAACAAGCGCTGAGGATTATGTGGTGTTATTAGGCGAAATTATTAATGGAGAGCAATCCGTTTCGGTTCGTTTTGATGAGATTGAATCCACGTGGAAGATAATTGATAAAGTGAATACTATGAATCTGCCGTTTCACAAATATAAGTGTGGTTCATCCGGTCCTAAAGAAGCAAAAAATTTTGAAAAAAAACATGGCATGAGGTGGTTATCATGAAATTTGGCATAATCGGATTGGGCAAAATGGGCAGTGCGATAGCTTGGCGTGTTTTGCAAGGAGGGCATGAAGTTTTTGGGTTTGATCTTGATAAAAATGCACTAGAAACTTCACAAAAAATGGGTGTAAAAATTGTAGATTCAATTGAGGAAATGCCACAACATGCACAGGTAATTTGGCTTATGGTGCCGGTTGGCATTCCGGTTGATAAAACCATACAAAAGTTAATACCTCACCTGCAAGAGGGGGATATTATTATTGACGGCGGCAATAGTAACTACAAAGATTCAATCAGGCGAGCACAGATGTTTGACGGCCATGGAGGTCAGTTTTTAGATTGCGGAACATCAGGGGGCATTGAAGGAAAAGAAACGGGTTTTTCTTTAATGGTTGGTGGTAATTTAGAAGCTTATGAAAAAGTAAAACCATTTTTACAATGCATTGCTGCTCCCCAAGGATTTGGATTGGTAGGGCCTTCTGGCGCAGGCCATTATGTAAAAATGATTCATAATGGTATTGAGTATGGTTTGCTAGAAGCCTATGCCGAAGGGTTCCATTTATTGCATGATGGCACGTATAAAAATTTAAATTTGCAACAGATTAGTGGCATTTGGAACCACGGTTCGGTTATCCGTTCATTTTTATTGCAACTTACTCAAAAAATTTTTAAAAAACATACAAATTTTAAAGATATTTCAGGTGAGATTGCCGAAGGGGGTACTGGCCTCTGGACCGTTGAAAATGCAAAAGAAAACAAAATTCCAGTCCCAGTTATTGAAGAATCTTTACAAATCAGAAAGTGGTCTCGAGAGACTGGTGGCAATTGGGCAACGAAGTTAATTGCACTTTTGCGCCAAGCTTTTGGTGGGCACGAGGTAAAAAAGATTAAGGATTAACTTGAAAATAATTGATATCAGTTGGCCCATTGCAAATTTTATGACTACCTACAAAGATAAGCATTCAATAAAACTGCAGCAAACTGAAAAAGAAGAATCAGATTTTTCTCGTGAATCGATGCTTTGTTTTTCTGCGCATACCGGTACGCATGTGGACGCGCCATCCCATTTTTTAAAAGATGGTAAAACAATTGATACTATTGCACTTAAAAAGTTGATCGGCCAGTGCATAGTTTTAGATTGTACAGGATTGAAAGAAAAAATAACTGACCAAGATTTAGCGCAATTTGAGATCAAAAAAAATGATATTGTGTTATTAAAAACAAAAAATAGCGCGCTACCAATTGATGCACCCTTTGATAAAAACTTTGTATACGTTGGTAAGAATGCGGCTGCCTATTTAGTTTCTAGACAGATAAAAGCTATCGGTATTGATTATTTAGGAATTGAACGTAATCAACCAAAGCATGAAACGCATAAACTATTTTTACAAAATGATGTACCAATTATTGAAGGATTACGCCTTGAGGGTGTGCCATCAAAAAGATATGATTTTTTTTGTTTACCATTAAAACTTATTGGATTAGAAGCAGCACCGGCACGAGCAATTTTAATCGAACAATAAAGAGGGCTCTGCAAAAAAGCAGAGCCCATCTTATAAATTAGATTTATCCAGTTGCGATTAATCTATCTTGATCAAAGAACACTTGTACATTGTTAGAAGTGTTTGCAAAGGTATCTGAAGCGATAACGTCTGCTTGTCCATCTTGGTCAATATCTTGCATAACCTCAACAGTAAAGGTGTTGCCATTACCACGAAGCACCTTTTTGGTCAGGCCATTCTGAATAAAGAAATCACCAGCATTTGTTTTTACTGAGATATCTGATCCAGTATTATTTGCAACGTTCCAATATGAGTTATATGCGGCTACTGGAATAGTTTCATATCGTCTATAATAAGCTGAGGGATACCAATAGTTCCACGGGTTATCATATAAGAAGTAAGACCCGTACCAGTATGGCCACCATGATCCACCGTATCTTCTGAATCTACGTCGTCCCCAGCCACGTCCACGTCCTGGTCTAAATCCACGGCCTCGGCCTTTACCAAGACCTCCACGTCCTGGTCGGCCACGACCCATTCTTCTTGGACCAGCTGCTCTACCAATTTGACCACGACCAGCTCTTGGTCTAACTGCACCTCGCCTTGCCATACCTCTTTTTATTCCTGCTCGGCGTCCTGAGATGCCAGATTGGCCCATTCTTCGAGGGCCAGCTGCTCGACCAATGCCACTTCTTCTCATGCCACCAGAACGGCGCATTCCGCCACCACGGCCCATGCCCATACGACCGCCGCCTCGACCGCCTCGTCCGCCGCCTCCGCGGCCACCGCCACGGCCACCACGGGCTTCAATATCTAATGATGGGATAAAAATTAAAACTGCAAAGATTATCAATGCTAGCTTTTTAATTCTTTTTATTTTCATTGCTTCTCCTTTTTATTTCTAAATTCCAAAATTTGCATATAAAAAAGGGTAATAGCTATCATTGCTATTACCCTTTTTATTTGTTATTCGCTGATGCGTAATAGCTTATCTATGGTTAATAACAGCACCGCGTCTTGTTGTTCGCCTAGCTGCTCTTCTACCTGTACCCGTTACAACCTCAGCCGTACCAATTCCAGCGCCAACTGCAGTACCTACCACAGTGTCAACTGCACCAACTGCAGCACCAACTGGAGCAATTACAGTACCTCGTCTTTCTGTTCGCCTACCAGCTCGTCTACCTGTTCGTCTACCTGCACCATAGCCAGAGCGACGTATGGCTTTAATGCTTGAGGTCGGCACTAAAATTAAAACACTAAAAATTAATACTAATAGTTTCTTCATTATTTTTTCCTTTTTATTAATTAAAATCCAAAGCTAAATCCACCATATCCACTGCCTATACCAAAGCCAAAACCAGGACCGCCATAATAACTATCCCAGTAATATGGATAAGAACCATAACTATATGGATAATAGCCGTAATAGTATGGGTATGCGCCACCTCTTCTATAACCACGGCCTCTTCCTCTAAAACCTCGACCACCACGTCTAAAACCTCTGCCCCGGCCACCGCGACGGCCTATGCCACCTCGGCCACCTCTACCACCACGTCGGCCACCACCTCTACCTCTTCTGGCAAGGATGGCACCTGATGTAGCTAGTAGAACCAATAAAAGGGCACAAAATAGTTTTTTATAATTCATAAAAAGCCCTCCTTTTTACTGCTGTTTTACTTCTTTGAGCTATTCTCTGTTATTTATATATTAGTAAAAAATACTGTAAAAAGGCAATAGTTCGGCTATATCGAGAAATTCTCAAGTGTTTCTATCTGTAATGATAGCAATAGTAAGATTGTCTTTGGTCTATTTACCAAAATCAGAGCAAAAGAAAGGTTTTAGTTAGAAAATAAAGAATTAGCCGCCATTATGGGCTTTTGAGTAATCCTGCAGGAGGGTGATTAATTGCTGACCAAACTCGCGTGCGGCATTAGGATCAGTAGCAGTAATGATGGTGCCATCAACAACTACATCTTGGGGGATGTATTTAACATCATATTCTTTATAGATTGCTGCCAACTCATTATCACCATTCCAGCCAGTTGCGGATTTATTTTTTAAGACTCCAGCTTTTGCTAAAATACGGGTTGAAATGCAAATGGCTCCTAGCGGTTTTTTTTCTTCATTAATAGTATGAATTAATTTGTAACTGACATCGTTATCCAGATGCTCGAGTGCCCCCGGTCCGCCGATGAAAAACACACCAATGGAATCACTGGTTGGAATATTTTGGACCAACATATCTATTTTTGTTTCTGAGCCATCTTTTGCTTTAGCTGTGCCAAGTTGGTCACTAGCAGTGAGTACTTCATATCCAGCTTTTTCCAACAATTGTTTAGGAATTTGATATTCAACTGGTTGATAACCTTCACTGGCAACAACAAATATTACCGGCTTTTCAATCATATAGTTTCCTTTTGGCACAAAGTCTGAGTCGAAGGCTTGTAAGTAGCAGAGTAAAAGGTAATTTGATTATTGTCAATCTGAAGTAGGACCTCTAAAGCTGCACAAGAAAAATTTCCACTTTTTATTAATGTTTGCAGTGGTTTAATAGTAAATTCTTTCTTTTTTATTGGCTTAGACCCAATACGATTTACGATAACGTTTTTTTCTTTTATCAGTTTACAAAACTGAGCATAGTTATATTTTCCATTTTTTGAAAGGGTGCCATTAAAAAATGGCATATAAATAGCTTTTACTTCAAATTGGTCAATAATAGTGCAAAGCGTTGCAAATAATGAGTTGGTTGGCTTGCACACAATCAAGTGATCAATAGTTGTGCTTCCAATTTTTTTAATAATTTTTGGACGCAATTCATACATAATGGCCGATTGGCGATACGCTCTTCGGCCTAGGTAGCCCTGATCAATCATTATTATTTGTTTGTTCTGGCAAGCTATGTAGAGTGGGTGATTTGCAAATGTTATTGTTTCAATAGATTTGATTGGCTTGTTTTTTAAGGCAAAAATAAATAAGAAGAAAAGAAAAAAATGAATACAAAGTAGTTTTGTATCTAGCTTTTTTTTAATATGCAATAAAGCAAAAAGGGTAATTATCATGAGCGCTAAAACTATGATTGGCGGTTTTGGGCATACCATGGGGCTTGTTGCAGGCAGGCATTGGAGGAAAAAGAGCCAGCAATGAGTAACTTTTTGTAAGCACCAGATAAAAAAGCTATTGGGTATGTATACAAGTTGCATAAAAAAAATGAGAGATGAAAAAAATAAAAATAAAAATAAAAACGGTGCAAATAAGATATTGCCCGCAAAGCAAAAGAGAGATACCTGGATGCCCCACAATAGTAATATCGGCAGCGAAAAAAAGCTGATTACAATTTGAAAGTATAAATAATTATATGATTTGCGTGCAAAAGCACGTATAAAAGCCCCTAACATAATAACTGAGTATACCAATAAAATCCTTTATTGGTAGGCAAAACCCTTGTTTTTAGCTGTTTATTTTTGTTATTGTTTAAAGGAATAGATTTTGAGATTATGGAGTAGAAATGAAGAAATTTGACCAAAAAGAAGAGCAACAAGATTATTACAAAGAATTAAAGAAAGAAAAACATACTCTTTCATCACAGATGCACGCATATTGGCAGCGCTTGTATCATTCAACAAAACAAAAAATGTCTCGTGGTGCGCAAAATGTAAATAAAATTATCACCTGGGCGCGTAAAGATAACTGGCGCCGAAAATAATTAATTTCTAAAGGCTGCTTTTTATTTATTCTAAATAGATATCTAAACTCTTATTTACTGCTTTAATAATCAGTTCATAAAAAATAACTGTCCTTGGTAGCCTGCTGCAGTAGTTTTTCTAATTTGTTTTTCATGCAATGCCTTTTTTATTTTATTTTAGTTTACTATTTTTTATTATAAGAGAACAAATTAACAACTAATTTGAATAGATTTTAAATAAGAGAGTAATATGAACCGTGAAAAATTATTTTTAGAACATATTGCCTACAACCTCCGTGTTTCTTCTTTAGTGATGACCACTGTGGCCGGTTCTGGCCATCCTACCTCATCCTTATCTGCTGCTGATATTATGGCCGCATTGTTTTTTGATGCAATGCACTTTGACCCAACTAATTATGATAATCCTAATAATGATCGGTTTATATTATCAAAAGGGCATGCTTCACCAGTTTTTTATGCAATCTTCAAAGAGTTGGGAATTATTTCGGAAGAGCAATTATATACCTATCGGCGTTTTGATTCGGTTCTAGAGGGGCATCCAACTTTGCGATTTAAATGGACCGAAGCAGCAACCGGTGCTTTGGGCATTGGTTTATCAATTGGTAATGGCATGGCTTTAACGGCAAAAATGGAGGAGCGGCCTTATTACACGTATGTTTTACTTGGTGATGCTGAGGTTGCAGAAGGTGCAATTTGGGAAGCAGCAGAGGTTGCGGCTTTTTATAAACTTAATAATTTAATTGCAATCATAGATGTTAATCGTCTTGGTCAAACTGGTGAAACTCAACATGGTTATCATATGCAGCGCTATGCAGATAAGTTCCATGCTTTTGGATGGCATACTATTATAATTGATGGCCACAATATGTCTGAGATTGTGCATGCTTTTGAAAAAGCTCGACTGGTTGAGAATAAGCCAACTATTATTGTTGCAAAAACGATAAAAGGTTTTGGTGTTGATATTGCAGAAAACAAAAATGGATTTCATGGCAAAGCATTTAAAAAAGAAGAGCTGAATGACATTCTAGCAAAAATGGAAAAGCGTTTTGAAAAGGCAGTCAAATTTGACGCTAAAGAATTTGGTTGGAAGCCACATTTACCACCCGGGCCAAAAGATGCAAAAGAAACGCATGGCTGTTCCTCTGTGTTAATGCCAGAATCAAAATATAAAATCGGTGATGAGGAAAAAACACGCAAAGTATATGGCCAGGCGTTGGCCAAACTTGGTAACACGTGCAAAGCTATTGTAAGTTTGGATGCAGATGTTTCCAATTCTACCTTTGCAGAAATTTTTAAAGAAGCACACCCCAAAAGATTTATTGAAGCATTTGTTGCTGAACAAAATATGGTTAGCATGTCTGTTGGCATGTGGAAACGTGGCAAGGTGCCTTTTATTTCCACTTTTGGTGCATTTTTTTCTCGCGCATTTGACCAAATTCGCATGGCAGCAATCTCAACTGCACCATTGCGTTTGGTAGGCTCGCACGCGGGTGTTTCTATTGGTCAAGACGGCCCATCACAAATGGGTCTTGAGGATATTGCGCTCATGCGTAGTTTGCCAGGATCAATTGTTTTTTATCCATGCGATGCAACAAGTACGTGGAAATTGGTTCCGTTAATGGCACAATACACTGATGGTATTAGTTACTTGCGTACTACAAGAATGGCAACGCCGGTTCTTTATTCTGATCAGGAAGAGTTTGTAATAGGTGGTTGCAAAGTTTTACGTCAATCAGATACTGATAAAGCATGTGTTATTGGGGCAGGTATAACAGTACATGAAGCACTTAAAGCATATAATGAACTAAAAAAGATTAACATTTCAATTGCGGTAATTGATTTGTATTGCCTCAAGCCACTTGATGTTGAAACTATACAAAAAGTTGCAGAAGCATCTAATAAGTGTGTAGTTACTGTTGAGGATCATTATCGTGCTGGTGGCATTGGTGAGGCCATTACCTTTGCACTAAAAAATTCTGGTATCCGTTTTGCAAACTTGGCGGTCAAAGAACTGCCGCGCTCAGGAATGCCATATGAGTTACTTGCTTCAGCAGGGATTGATGCAAAATCGATTGTAGAAAAAGTAAAGACATTATGCTGAAATATTAATTGAACTGATTGTTCCTGGCTTCCATTGTTTCATTTCTGCCAAAATATCCGGAAGGTTGTTCGTAACCTTATTGGTTAAAAACATTGCATGAGCAGGAAAAAGATCTTTGCCATTCATGGTGATGCATGCTTGTTTTATTTTGTCATGTGGTTCAAAACACCGCTCTGAAAATAATGGTGCCTTAATTGAATGTAATTTTTGTGGGTCCATTACTTGTACGACATCTAATGGGGAATAAAGAGAAAATATTTCTTTAAAAATAGGTTCCTGGATAAGGGATTGGGTAGCTTCTTGCACTGGACAGGCAAGCAGAATTAATTCATCAACAACCAAGTAATTGCGGAATAGCTTTTCTGCTTTTGCAAGTTGTAGGGCAACGTTACCACCGTGACTATGAGTTATGATTCTAATGAGAGGTTTTCTGCTTTTTTTGCGATAAGATTGTAATAAACTGTGTAATTCATTATATAAAGCAATACCATATTCTTCGCGAGAACGAAGGCTTAATTTTCCAGACCAGCCATACGTGTAAAAATGCTCAAAAGGAAAATTATTACTCTTTATTGCAAGTTTTTTTGCTTTTCGTAATAGATATGAATCCTGTTCATAGGAACTGATTGGTTGCAAACCATCTTTTGCATGGAAGCTCGGAATCTCTTTATTTAAAAAAGTAACAGTAGCTTTGTTTACCAATGAATGAACATTTTTGAGTGTATTGTTTGAGACAAAATGAGTTCCATGAATCCAAATAGTTATTACCGGTCTTTTTGCCTTTATTTTTTTTACGAAAACAAAGCAACCTATAATAGTAAAAATGAAAAATGAAATTAATGATTTTATGAAATAATTCAATTTCCCTCCAAAATTCTAAATAATCTTTATTTTAAAGTATTTTTGTCAGGTTGCCAACAGCTTCGCCTTTTGAAATTTTTTCCATTTCCGCCATTTGCCCTGGATATATAACCGTACCAATCGGGTATGATTTACCAGGTTGTTCATGAGTGTTGGCTCTTCTATTTGCCACTGTTTTATTTCTTTTAAAATAGTAGGAAGATGAAAGAGGAATTTAGCCGAAATGAACTCTGTATGCATCATTGCATGGCAGTTTAATTTTAATTTTACTTGGGTAACTTTGGCATCAAGCGGAAATTGGCGCTTAGAAAAAAAGGCTCCCTGAACACCGGTTTTATAAAGACCTTGAGGATCTAGTACCTGTATCATGTCCATGGGTGAATAAAAAACAAAGACATTTTCAAACATTTCATTTTTTATGAGAGCTTTTGTTTTTTGTTGCACTGGGCAGGCCAGTAGTATCAATTCATTTATTTGTATTGGCTCATCTTTATTTTGTAATGATGCTAAATTCAAAACTACATTGCCTCCATGGCTATGGGTTATAATACGAAGAAATGGTTTGGCATGGTATGTAGTTTCATATTTTTTGATCAGTTTTTGCAGTTCTTCATATAATTGTTGTGCTGCTTTTTCTCGCTCGATAAAACATAGTTTGCCCGACCAGCCAAAAACATAAAATGTTTGTGGAGCAAATGTTAAGGGGTCATTATTAATGATAGTTTGTGCAATGGTGCGCAAATGAAATTTTGGGTTTATTTTTTGTGCTAAATACAGACCAGGTTCAGAATGAAAAAAGCTCGTGAATAATGAACCAGGAAGTATTTTGGTCCCATGCACCCAGATGGTAATTGGTGGATTGTTTAGTTCAGGAATATCTATGTGCACTGCAGGGTTATATGAAGGGACTACAATTTTACGCTGAATCAGTTTTTCTCTTTTACTACAACTAACTAGCATTAATAGCAATGCTAAGGGATATCCTTTTTGTACATAGTTCATTATTTCTACTCTCACTGTCTTTTTCTTACCTTATCCTTCTTTTTAGTTTTGTTCAAAGGTCTCCAATTCAAGGAGTTAAAACTAGTGTTATTTTACCTGATTTCACCAGTAGAAGGGGGTTAACGTAAAATATAACCTAAAATTGTTGCTATTTGTAATAAAAACTTGTTATGGTAGTAAATGAGGTGGGAGAGAGTAAGCCAGAAGCTAATGATTGAGTTCATGAAACCTCTGACGGCCTTGTTACCAGTGATGGTTTCAAGGACATGCAAACTCCCCCCTCATTTTTTTATAAAGAGGTTGGAAAGATGCAGAAAAGAACATTGTTTTTGCTATTTATTGGCACAAGTTTTTCTATTTTTGCTATGGAGGCACCAGAAAGCCAAAAAGTCCAATTTGCAGAATTACCAGCAGAACTTAAAGTTTTAATTATCAGTGCGGGTGTTCAGCAAGCAAAAACACTGCAGGAAGCAGTTGATCAAATCAAAGCTCAAGCTCAGGTGAATAAAGTATTTAGAGATATAATTCAAAACGACTCTCCAAAGTTTATTAATTATCTAGCAAATAAATTCCATGTCTCAGATTATAAAATAGCATTTACACTTGGGGTTCTGTCAAAAGAATGGTTTATAAACAAGGGACTCATGGCAGAGGGTGAGGAATTAAATAAAGAAAAATTACAGCAACTCGCTGCTACGTGGAAGCAAACAGGAAAAGCTCTCATTGACAATGTAAAACAAAAAAATAAGCAAGAAGTTGTTAGGTTACTTACAGAGGGAGCAGATCATAATTTTATAGATGTAAATGGTAAGACTCCCTTACACTGGGCTAGTTTTCATGCCAATAAAGACATTGTTACGTTGTTGTTAGGCAATGGAGCAGATCCTAATACTAAAGATGATGAAGATTGGACTGCCTTACACAGAGCTGTTATAAAGGGTAATAAAGACATTGCTACGTTGTTGTTAGGCAATAGAGCAGATCCTAATACTAAAGATAATAATGGTATGCCTGCCTTACACTGGGCTGTTATAAAGGGCCGTAAAGACATTGTTACGTTGTTGTTAGGCAATGGAGCAGATCCTAATGCTAAAGATAAGAAGGGTGGGACTGCCTTACACAGAGCTATTATAGAGGATAATAAAGACATTGCTACGTTGTTGTTAGGCAATGGAGCAGACCCTAATATTAAAGATAATTATGGTAGGGCTGCCTTAGACTTGGCTAGTGAAGGGTTCCACACCGAAATTATCAAAATGCTTGAAGAGGCTATAGCAAAATGGCAGGTAAACAAATGAAGAAAAGAATATTAATTTTACTATTTATGAGCACAAGTTTTTCTATATTTGCGATGGAGGCACCAGAAGCCCAAAAAATACAATTTGCAGATTTACCGCCAGAAATTAAAATTCTAATTATTAATGCGGGTGTGGAGCAAGCGCAAACACTGCAGGAAGCAGTTGATAAAATCAAAAAGCAAGCTCAGGTGAATAAGTTATTTAGGGAAACAATTGAAAATAATGCAAATCAATTGATTAAAAATTTGGCAGAGAAGTTTCATATTCAAGCGTTCTTAATTGTATTAACTCTTGGCCGAGATCTATCAAAACAGTGGCTTGCAATGAATGAATGGAGTCAGGAAAATATAAATGATCTTAAAAAACTTTATTTAGAAATTAATGAAATTTCGCCTGAAGAGGACTACACAAAATATCAACAAATTTTATCTAAATATACAAACTTAATGACCAAACATGGAAGTGATATAATTGACTATCTAGCAAACAAATTCCATGTATCTGCTTATGAAATAGCATTTGCACTTGGAGCTCTATCAAAGGAATGGTTTATAAAAAAGGGGCTCATTACAGATGGTGAGGAATTAAATCAAACAAAATTACAGCAACTGGCTGCTGTGTGGAAGCAAACAGGAAAAGCTCTCATTGATAATATAAGAAATCAGCAAGAAGCTATTAATTTACTTACAAAGGGAGCAGATTCTAATTTTCAAGATACGTTTGGTGCTACGGCATTAATGGCTGCCAGCGCTGCGGAAAATAAAGCTATTGTTGAGTTGTTACTGCAAAAGGGAGCAGCAGACCCTGATATCCAAGCTAAGTTTGGTTGGACTGCATTACACTACGCTAGTACTTTGGGAAATAAAGCTCTTGTTGAGTTGTTGTTACAAAAGGGAGCAGACCCTAATATTAAAGATAATAGTGGTACGACTGCCTTAAACTACGCTAGTGAAAAGGGCCACACCAAGATTGTACAAATGCTTGAAGAGGCTATGGCAAAACAGCAGAATGAGTAGATGAAGAAAAGAATATTAGTTTTACTATTTATGAGCACAAGTTTTTCTATGTTTGCGATGGAGGCACCAGAAGCCCAAAAAATACAATTTGCAGATTTACCGTCAGAAATTAAAATTCTAATTATCAATGCGGGTGTGGAGCAAGCACAAACACTGAATAAAGCAATTGATCAAATCAAAACTCAAGCTCAAATTAATTCTTTTCTTTAGAGAGATAATTAAAAAAGACTCTCCAAAGTTGATTAATTATCTAGCAAACAAATTCCATGTCTCTGCTTATAAAATAGCATTTACACTTGGAGTTCTATCAAATGGAGTTCTATCAAAAGGATGGTTTATAAACAAGGGACTCATAAAAGAAGGTGATAAATTAAATAAATCAAAATTACAGCACCTGTTTGCTAGGTGGAGGACAGCAGGAAAAGCTCTCATTGACAAGGTAAAACAAAGTAATAAGCCAGAGGTTATTAATTTACTTACAAAGAGAGCAGATCCTAATTTTCAAGATGTAAATGGGGGGACTGCCTTACGAGAGGCTAGTATGGCGGGCCATAAAGACATTGTAAAAATGCTCGAAGAGGCTATAGCAAAACAGCAAGAAAAGTAACAGAAAGTCTTTTTTTATTTGTAACAATTTAATACTAAAAATACTTAAATAAGAGGTAAGTTAAATCATGGCTTGTCATTTTTTTTATTTCTAATATAATTAAAGCTATAAGAATGCTTTATTCTGTAATTTAGAGGATATTATGAAATTATTCAAAGCCTTATTTTTCTTGCCCTTTGTGTTTTTTAATCTGTTTTCTATGAATCCTGAAATAGATAAAGTGCTAACCACTTTTGTAGACCAGCATAAGGAATCAGGAGTTACTCCAGAAGAAAAACTTTCAAAGATGATTGAAGTTTCTTGGGAAAATTTGGCAGCAGAAATGCAAATAAAAGTTATTTGTAAAGGAGTTAAAACAGCAGTAAGGCCAAGACAAGCGGTTATAAATTTAAAAAACCAGGCTGCAACTGATAAACAAATTGAAGAGTTAGTAAAACAAAATTGTATAACATTAATTCAATGCATATCACAAAAATTTCATATAGAAGAATTTTCGATTGCTTTTGCATTAGACCAATTAGCAGAAAAATGGTTTCAAAAAACTCCTTGGTTTTTACAAAATAAAGATAGATATAATCAATTAAATGGATATAAAAGGATAGAGGAATCAATTGAAAGTCTAAAGACTGATAAGTTAGATCTAATGGTTCATCATGGTGATGAAATAGTTGCTTATTTAGCACATAAGTTTCATGTTTCATCATTTAAGATTGCTTTTGAATTAGGTAAATTGGCAGAGCAATGGTTCAGATGTAATGGATTATTAAAGAAAAATGAAAAATTAACAGCACAAAAACTTTCTCAATTAAAACAATGTTGGCAAAAAATTAATAAATCGGCAAATTCGGCAAATAAAATAAATAAAAATCCCTTTTTTGATATAAATTTCCAACAAATTGCGAGATTAAATACTACTTCTAGGGTAGCCGATGATTGTGCTTCGCTCAATACACTGCTCATTTTTGCTGCCGATAGAGGCCTTACAGCATTAGTAAAGACCTTATTGGTAAATCGTGCAGACCCTAACGTTGCAAATGATTATGGTGATACTGCAATCAACCGAGCGGTCTACAAAGGTTATAAAGAAATAGTTAAATTATTGTTGATTTATGGAGCTCATTGTAACGTTGAAAATGTAGAGGGTAATACAACACTAAACCTTGTCGGAAATACTGAAATTGCACAAATGTTAAAAAATGCAAGTACAGTTGGTGAGTTTCCAATTTATTTTTCTAAAGTAGAAAAATCTGATTGGCCAGAAGAAGGTTCTTCTGGTACAAAGGTTTCTACTGATCCTTATGTGTTTTCTCAATTACCACCATTTGTTTTGAGCCAACTGATGAACTCTGGGATTGAAAATCCAACGGAGCAAGATGCGCAAACCTTTTTACAAATTTGGCAGTCAAATGGCAAAGAGTTGATCGAATCTGTTTGCAATGGACGTTTTGTTCATATGCAGCAATTACTTGCAAATGGAGCCGATCCTAATTTTAAAGATCAAGATGAACAAAGTGTATTATTACACGCATGCGCTAATGGAAAAGAGGAAGCAGCAAAAATATTATTACAACATGATGTAGATCCGAATGTTATAGATAAAATTGGGTGCACACCGCTAATGTGGGCGAGTGTGAAAGAAATGGATTCATTAGTTCCTCTATTAATTCAAAAAGGTGCTCGATTAAATGACAAAGATCCAATGGGAACGAATGCGTTGATGAAAGCGTGTATGAGTGGTAATAAGAAGGTCATAAAAAAATTATTGAAGCATAATAAAACTGATATGAATGCAATAGATGAGCAAGGGCAAACAGCATTAATGCATGCAGTTCAAAATGAAAGTATTACAGCACTTGAATGGCTAGTACAATATGGTGCTAATACAACTATCCAAGATAAGTCTGGAAAAACAGCGATAGATTATACTCAAAACCCTAAAATATTAGCATTGTTAACTGATAAAAAGGGTAAAAGCAAAGTACAAGTAACTCCGGTATCACCACAAAAAAAAGAAAAAACAAAAAAAGAAAAAATAGTAGCTGGCTTGCTTGCGATGCCATTTGCAACGGATGAAGATAAAATGATGATTTTTAGCAAAATAACTGAATTTAAATTAGAGCTTTTATTGGCAGTAAATGACCTTTTAAATGGCAATGGATCAGAAAAAGGAAAACAAATAAAAGATATGGTGCAACAAGAGATTAACACACAACTGGGGGCTTAGGGGTTATTAATATAAAAAACAAAATACTTTTTATAGCGCTAGCTTTCTTATCTGTAGTACCAACTTTTGCAATGGATGCTCCAATGGTAGAAGAAAATACATTTCCTCTTTTTGCAGAATTACCACAAGAAATGCAAGCAGCAGTATTTAAAGCGGCAACTATTCAAAAAACAAAACAAAAAAGAAACATTAAGACGGCAATACGTTTTCTTAAAGAACGTGCCACAGTTAACAGATTGTACAAAAATAAAATAAACAGTGAATCACCACAATTAATTTGTCATTTATCACAAAAATTTCATTTACCTGAGTTTCCGATTGCTTATGCGTTAGATCAATTAGCAGAAAAATGGTTTCAAAAAAATCTATGGTTTATGCAAAACAAAGATAGATATAATCAGCTACGTGGATGTAAAACGGTTGATGAAACAATTGAAAGTCTAAAAAAAGAGAAAGCTGATTTAATGGCTCATCATGGGTATGAGATAATAGATTATTTGGCCCATAAATTTTATGTTTCATCTTATAAGATTGCTTTTGACTTAGGTGGGTTGGCTGAACAGTGGTTTAGAAAAAAAGGCTTATTAAAAGAAGAACAAGTATTCAATCAAACATTATTACAAAAATTAGAAAAAAAATGGAAATTTGAAGCAGCATGTTTATCTTATCTTGCACACATGAATCATCATGGACTCGAACCGGAACAAAAGGTGAAAAAGTGCCTTGAAATGGGTGCTGACCCAAACACTTGTTCTGCGTGTCCTTTAGTACTTGCAAGTACTAAAGGTACTGAAAACCAAACTATTGTTAAGCTTTTATTAAGACATGGTGCAAATCCTAATATACAAGGGGGGAGAGCTTTGATGGCTGCAGTTAATTCGGGTTTATTAGAAATAGTGAAAATTTTACTAGAGCACAATGCCAATCCAACTCTCAAAAATAAAGAAGGCAAAACAGCATTAAAAATCGCTAAAGAAAAAGAACACCGAGACGAGATTGTAAAAATCCTACAAGAGGCCATGGCAAAATGGCAAGAAAAGTAATAATTCTAGAGTTCCATTTTCCAAATATCCATTTTTATGCTAAACTAAAGACATAATTAATCTTTTTACATTAATCGAAAAAGCATGAATACCATTTGTTATATTTGGCTAATGATTGCCATCGGCTTTTTACTGCTGGAAATTGGCCATCCCGGACTCTTTTTATTTTTATCTTTTTGTTTTGGTGGTGTAGCTGCCTTTATTGCATGTTTTGTGAATGCATCACTCACGGCACAACTAGTTACTTTTTTGGTTACTAGCTTTGCTTTATTTCTTATACTTTCTAAGTTTTCTTACAAGTTTGAGGCCACACAAACCAAAACCAATGTCTATGCATTGCAAGGCAAAAAGGCAGTCGTAATAACTGCAATTACTTCATTCAGACCCGGACAAATTAAATATAATGGGCAGGTTTGGACCGCACGAGCAGTCGGAAAAGAAAAAATTGAAAAAGATACTATAGTGCAGATTGAGCATATTCAGGGCGTGCATGCGCTGGTTAAACCAATAACTTATAAGGAATTATCATGATCCATCTTTTTTTACTCGGGTTTTTAGGAATTGTATTTTTATTTTTGTTAGTCGTCATTGCAAAATCAGTATATGTGGTGCAACAAGCAGAGACAGTTGTTATTGAACGGTTAGGCCGTTATAGCAGAACATTGCATCCCGGTTTGAATATAATCACTCCCTTTATTGATATTCCACGCACGGTGCGCTGGTCTTATGTACAAAAAGGACCAGGGGGCCGTTATTATCCTACGATCGCCTATTTGGATCGTATTGATCTGCGTGAATCGGTGTATGATTTTCCAAAACAAAACGTGATTACCAAAGATAATGTAACCATGGAAATTAATGCATTGCTGTATTACCAAATTACGGATCCAAAAGCAGCGGTCTATGAAGTCTCTAATTTACCCGAAGCGATTGAAAAATTAACCCAAACTACATTGCGTAATGTTATCGGTTCTTTGGATCTTGATGAATCTTTAGTTTCTCGTGATCAAATAAATGAAAAACTCCGTATTATTCTTGATGAGGCAACAGATAAGTGGGGTGTAAAAGTAAACCGTGTTGAGTTGCAAGAGGTAAACCCACCGGAGGACATCCGCATTGCAATGGAAAAGCAGATGCGAGCAGAGCGAGATCGCCGAGCTACCATTTTGGAATCAGAAGGTAAAAAACGAGCTGCAATTTTGGAAGCAGAAGGTGTGCAACAATCTAAAGTTTTACGTGCAAAAGGTGAAGCTGAATCTGAAGTTTTGCGTGCAGCAGGTAATGCGCAAGCCAGATTAAAAATTGCTGAAGCAGAAGCACGTGGAATTGAATTAATCAAAGAAGTCACTGGCACTGAAGATCCACTTCCATACATCATTGCAACGCAATATATCAAAGCACTTCCAGAAATGACCAAAGATAAAGATGGTAAGATGATTATAGTGCCCTATGAGGCATCTGCAATGATCGGTTCATTAGCAACTATCAAAAAAATGTTTGAGCATACAAAATAGGAACGCATGAAAAAATATTTTTTGTTAGCATTCTTCATAAGTCAATTATCTGCAATGGATAGCTTGCAACTATTTACATGTCCGGATGATGATGCACCATCTGCTTGTATGATGCTTAATCCATGTGGATGCAATGAAATTTTTTGCACTTTGACAATCGCTGCCATTACTGGATGTTCCGCTTGGGCCTATGCGAGTGCTTTCGGATTGGGAAAAAACATTCGAGCCAAGATTTTTGATCTTTCTGGGTTGCATGCGATTGATCGGGACAAAAAGGGGTGCTAAGTTTTATAACTTAGATTGCAATTTTTCCCACAATGCTAAATTTTGCTTCAGGAGTTTTTTAGACTCTTGGAGCTTTTTTTGTGCATTATTAAAAGCATCTGTACCATATTCAAGTGCAAGAAATTGCTGCTCTATTTTTGAAATCTCTTTTTCAAGTTTATTTATCTTTTGTTCGAGTTTGCGAGATTCTTTGTGAGAGCTTTGATCAGTATCTTTTTTTTCCGTTTTGTTCTTTTGTATTTGTTTCTGATTTGTTTGAATTGAATTAGAGTGAAGATATTTTTTTGCATACAAATAATCTTGGTAGTTACCCTCATGCAATATGCATCCATCTTTTGTTAATTCTAGGATATGGGTTGCAAGATGATTAATAAAATCATGATCATGAGATACAAAAAGCATGGTACCGGGATAGTTTTGCAGGGCACGCAGTAAGATTTCTTTGGATGGGATATCCAAATGGTTAGTGGGTTCATCAAGCAGGAGAATGTTTGCGTTTTGCAGTAATGTTTTTGCCATACCAACTCTATTTTTTTCTCCACCAGAGAGTACCTTTGCCTTTTTTTTGGCTGCATCATTAGAAAATAAAAACGATCCAAGCATTTTGCGCACTTGGATTTCAGTTTTTTCAGAGGCGTGCTGCAATACGTTATCCAGTACCGATTGTTCTAAGTTGAGACTTTTGGTCTGGTCTTGGTCAAAAATAGCCGGTTTAGCATTATAACCAAGTTCACTCGTACCTTGCTGCAATGGTAATTTACCAACAATTACATTAAATAAAGTGGTTTTACCAACACCATTTGCGGCAACCACGGCAATCTTTTGGCCGCGTTCAATAATAAATGAAACGTCTTGGAAAATTTGTTTATCACCAAATCGATGGCCAACATTCTCTACTTTGAGTACAATGCGCCCTGGTCGAGCTGGTGTTTCAAAAACAACAGCCACTTTTTTGGGGTCTGGTGGCAGCTCAATTTTCTCTATTTTTTTAACCTGCTTAAGCATGCTTTGTGCCATCTTGGCCTTGGATGATTTTGATCGAAAGCGATCAATTGTTTTCATCTTATCTTTAATCATTTTTTGCTGGTTTTTATGCGCTGCATATAATAACTGAAGCTTAGTTTCTTTTTGTTTTTCATACTCAGAGTAATTGCAGTTATACATTGAACCGTTACCATTTTCTAGTTCAAAAATATAATCACACAGCTGGTCGAGCACAAAGCGCTCGTGGCAAACAATCATGAATCCGAATTTAGCTTCTTTCAAAAAACTAATAAACCAATCTTTGGCCACAATATCCAGATGGTTTGTTGGTTCGTCAAATAAATAAAAGTCAGCTTTTTGCAGAAGTAATTTTGCTAAAACGATACGCATTTTCCAACCAACCGATAGATTATCTACCGGTTGAGCAAATTCTTTTTCAGGAAAGCCAAGGCCCATGAGAATTTTTTTTGTTTGAGCTAATGCCTTGTTGGCATTCAATTCAATTAATTGTTCTTGTGCGGTAATATAGCGGTCAATTATTTTTTGGTCGGCTTTATCTTGTAGCTCATTTATGATTGGTTCTAATTGTTCAACTTCTTGTTGATATTTATAAATCTCTTTATTGGCACTAAAAGTCTCTTGCAAAATGCTTTTGTCTGATTGCAGAACCACCTCTTGTGGCATATAAGCCAATTTTTTGTTATTAGCCAGGGCAATCCTACCACCATCGGGTTGAGCTTGCCGTGCTATAATTTTTAACAGAGTAGATTTACCAGAACCATTTAGACCTACCAATCCTATTTTTTGGCTATCGCTAATGGTAAAAGCAATTTCGTTGAATAATACGCGTGAGCCAAATGAAAGACTTACATTATGGGCATTAATCATGACCATCCTTAAAAACCAAAATTGGGTGATTATTTCTTACACTGCATGCATGAGCTTTTATCGGGAAGCACCTGGTAAAGCTAAGGCTTAGGTAGATTCTAGCGACCATAATATTAGCTCCTATAACCCCTATATTAGCATAGAGAAGGCTCAATGCATAATTTACACCAATCTTTCTGGTACTTTACACCATAGGTAAAGTGAGTAAAACCCTTTGTAGCCTCCTGCTGCGCTAAAACCTATATCCTACGAAGTTTAACAAAGTAGTCAGTAAGGCTCACCTATTGCAGCTTTTAGAGCCAAGGTGGTTTATAGCCGATACTAAAAGTAGGAAAGGTTAGCAAATTATGCCGTTCCCAGTGAGTGTGAACATGATTGCTTTTGCTTAATGCCCAATAGAGAGCAATAATTGAACAGCATTTTAATGCCAAAATAATCCATAATATAAATAGTACTAGTAATTTTTCATGTGTATTCATACCCTCATCCCGTGCTTTTTGCTTTATTAACATTGCAAAAATCCCTTCTGAAAAAAGCCTATAATGCAAAAACAAAATTCAAAGAAAGAAATTGTTTATGCACCAACAAAGGATTGGACAATATAGAAAATTTCGAAAATGGGTATAAATAAGTGGATGCTTGGAGAGCGTGCACTTGTAAAAAAGTTTGAGATTACCATAATGGTACTCCTTGAGTTAGAAGTTGCTTACTTATGTTAAGATTTGCAGAAAAAAGAAATGGTCGCAACAGAGCCCTAGTTTACGTATTTTTCGACCAGGAGCATTCAATAAGGAAAGTTAAAAAAATAAATGACATGATAATTAGAAAATAAAAAAGCGACACAGGTTTAGTCTGTTTAACTGGGAATAATAGGGTGCAGGCCTCTTTTGTTTACATGTAGACTATTATTCATTAATAATTGAATCATTGGAATTAGGAAAGGAGAAGGCCAATGAAAAAAATATTTTTTGTCATTTTTCTTTTTTTACCGGTTATAGCAGTGGATCATGAGCAGGAAGATGGGCCAAATTGTTGCGATATCATAAAGATAATTTTTATTGGATTTCTGAGGCAACTTCCCACTTATCCTCAAACTCCTCGAATATACCAATTGCAACGATTGCCTAAACCCAAGAAGCCACCAAGAACAATAACTGAAAAAGAAAATTAACATTTTCTATTTAGTTAAAACCAAAATTAGTAATCAGGTCCACTACTCATACATTAATTTGCATGGATTTAGTCTAAACTTTAAAATAGATGTTAACTTTAGTCTTGGATTGCTACCGATGAATATAAGTAGTAAAAGATTGCTTAGAGCCAGATTTTGGCCCCTAGTTATTTAAGGTTTGCTCCTGATCGATCTTTTTACCCGGGTTGCTTCTTGGTCAACTACAAGAAAAAGTTGTTTGCAAAATTCTGGGTCAGAACAAAGCTCAATAAACATTTCTTCTAATTGGTCCAGATTCTTTTCAAGTTCTTGATGGCTTCGTTTGAATGCTTGAGCGGCGATAGTAATTATGTTCCCAAAAATACCGGCCATATTGGCTCCCACATTTTTACCGTTATTCGGGTCAGCAACGATTTTACCAAAATGGCTCAATGCAATTGCAAATTGCTCAAGCACAATGCGTGGCGTATCTGCATCAGGATCAACCGGTTTTTGTGGAACTAATTGATTTTGGTTGTTTTGAGTTGGTTGAGTTTGAGTTGTTTGTTGTGCATAAATAGAAGCAACTAGAAATACAATTGCTATTTTCTTCATCATCTTTTCCTTTTTTGAATACTTATAGTCCTTTTATCATTTTTTTATTTTTGCTTTTTTGTCCGCAAAAATTAATACTTGCAATACACGCTTTGGAGTTGCTTTTTGAATCTGGAAAATAAAAGTTTTATAAGACAAGCGTTCACCTTTTTTTGGTAATCGTTGTAACTTTTCCGTTAAAAAACCACCTAAGGTTAAACAATCTTCTGTTTCAAAGTTAATTTTTAGTTCTTCTTCAAGCTCTTCTAGTGGTGAGCTTGCATTAACCAGCCAGCCACCCTTTTTGAGGGGGATGATATTTTTGGTTTCTGGTTCATGCTCATCAGCAATCTCACCGACTATTTCCTCTAGGAGATCTTCCAGAGTAATCAAGCCAACAATACTACCATGTTCATTGAGTACCATTGCCATATGCATATGTTGTTGGCGGAATTGACGTAAAAGTTGGTTAACCTTAACACTTTCAGGAACAAATAAAATCGGTCGAATAAGTTCTTTGATCTTTTTTTGTTCTTTCTTTAAAAGTTCTGCCATAACATCTTTAAGGTGGATCATGCCAACGACATTGTCTTTATTCTTTTCATATACTGGTAAACGAGTGAAATGATGTTCAAGAAAAATATTGAGTACATCTTGAATAGTTGCTTCAGAATAAACACTTATTATATCGACTGTGGGCACCATAATTTCTTTAATTGGTGTTCTACCGAGCTCGAAAATATTTTGGAGCATTTCTGTTTTTTCTCGTTCAATAAGTCCTTTTTGGTGGATATAATCGATTAAAAATCGTATTTCCCGCTCTGAGGAAACCCACTGACTCCCATCATCATTTTTACCGCCAAAAATACTAATAACAAAATTAGAAAAATTTATTAAAAATGTAACAATCGGATAAAAAAGATAAAACAAGATATTAGTTAACCACAAAGTAGAGCGAAACAACGATTCACCACGGCCTTTAGCTATGTTCTTTGGAATAATTTCACCAAAAATAAGAAGTGTAATTGTTGCAATTGCAATACCAAGTGAAAACCCGAGCCCACCTGATAAATGAAAATGCCTAAAAACTGTTTCCATAATATAGGTTGCAAGTGCCGCTGTTGTAACATCTGCCAAGCTATTAGCAACCAAAATGGTGATCAAAACTCGGTGTGGTTGTTTTTCTAAAGATTGAAAAAGGTAATTATATTTACCAATCGATTTAGCCAGTTCTTTTAACTTAAATAAGCGCAGAGCAGTGATACTGGTTTCTAAAAATGAAAAAATAAAGCGCGCAAATAAAGCAATAAAAAAAATAATGATAGGCGTTGTTAAAGACGATAAGGGTTCACCCATGATTTTGAATTACCTCATAATTATTATTCATTAGATTCATCTTCACCTATCGTATCATCAAATTCTTTTTCAAAAAAGGTTCTTAATTTTTTGCTTCTGGATGGGTGTCTGAGCTTACGCAGCGCTTTTACCTCGATCTGGCGGATTCGTTCCCGAGTTACAGAAAAATCATTACCAACTTCCTCAAGAGTATGTTCGGAGGCAACATCAATGCCAAACCGCATTTTCAGGACTTTTTCTTCTCGAGGGGTAAGGGTTTTCAGAACTGCACGAACACGCTCTTTTAAATCATTATTTGCTACGGTATCGGATGGTGAAAATTCGTTTTCGCTCTCGATGAAATCCTTAATGAATGCATCTTCCGAATCACCAACAGGTGTTTCAAGAGAAATTGGTTCTTTTGAGATCTTGATAATGTTTTTTATTTTTTTCTCATCTAGATTTAGTTCTTTTGCTAACTCTGCATGAGTTGGTTCACGGCCATGCTCTTGCACAAAGGTTCGTTTAATTTTATTTATTTTATTAAGTGTCTCCACCATATGAACCGGGACACGAATGGTACGTGATTGATCAGCAATTGCTCGAGTAATTGCTTGGCGAATCCACCAGGTAGCATAGGTTGAAAATTTATAACCACGTTCAAATTCAAATTTCTCAACTGCCTTCATCAAACCGATATTACCTTCTTGAATCAGATCAAGAAAATGCAGCCCACGGTTTACATATTTTTTTGCAATATTGACCACAAGACGTAAGTTAGCCTTTGCTAAATTATCTTTTGCTATTTTGTCATTAATTTGATTTAGTGCGAATTTTCGGTATAATTCATGGATTTTTTTCTGTGGTAAACCAACTTCAGCTTCTAGTTTTTTTATACCCTTGAGGGCGATACGAATCTCTTTTTCTGCTTCTTCGAGTTCCTTTTTTTGCTCATTAGTAGGTTTTTTGATAGCTTTTATTTTTTTAAGTTCTTTTTCCATATTCTTGGCAATGGCATCTTTTTCATTCATTTTTTTGATAAATTTCTCTATCTTTTTGCCAAGTTTTCGAATCAACTTATTAGATAGTTTGATCGATTGAATGGTTTTTGCTATTTCATCTTTATTAATTTTGATTTTACCAAGCATCTCTTCTTTTTGCTTAGGCTTTTCTAGCTTATTTCGATATGCGTGGTAAATTTTTTCTTCATTGTTGATTAATGTTTCTAAATGAGCAATTGTTTTGAGTAAGTTAATTTTTTCTTGGTCCAGCATCGGTACATTTTCTTCGTCAAATTCAGAAAATTGTACGATTTCTTTTAAAGCGATTGCTTCTTTTTCTATTTTTTCACCAATTTGAAGGAATTCTTTTTGAATAACAGGAAAATGAGATAACGTTTCAATTGATTCTTTTTTGCTGTCAGCAATTTGCTTTGCAATAACGGCTTCGGTTTTTTTGTTTAGTAGGGGAATTTTGCCAATATCACGTAAATAACATTTCACTGGATCTGTAATCTGAGCTGCTCCAGACCGCACTGTAATGCGTTCTTCCTTTACTTCCTGTTCGTCCTCATCATCACTAGCTAAAGCTAGTTTTGCTTTTAGGCCACGTGAGAGTTTGGAGCTTTTTTCAAAATCGTCTTCGGCTTTTCCTTCTTTGCTATCAATCTCTTCTTGCATAGCTAAATCAATATTTTCTTTTTCAAGAAGCTTAAGTAGATTATTAGTATCTTTCTCAGAAAGATTGTTCTTATCAGTAAATTCAATTATTTCTTCATAGGTCATTGTGCCTTTTTTACGGCCTTCTTCCAAAAGCTCTTGAATCAATTCTTTTTTTAGGTCTACGCCTTTTGTAGTTTTTGTTTTTTTCATTGGCTAAATGTCCCTTTGTTTTGAATAAAATTTTTCTTTAGTCGTAAAAAAGTGTTTAGCAAATCTTGCATTTTTTTAATATCACCATGTTCTTTTGCATGCTGCATCTGTAGTTTTATTGTGCGGGCCAATTGTTTCCAATATTTCTTATGTAATTGAGCAATTAGTTGTATAAATTCATCTTCATTAACAGGTTGTTCATATAAGAATGCTGATTGATGAATAATCGATTTTTGCTCTTCATTAAACTGATCATATAATAACATAAAATCGCGTTGGGGGTCCTTTTCTTTTTCCTGTTTTATAACTCTTAGGATTGGCCCATAAGCTTTAGGCAGGCATGAGAGTACAATAAACTCATTTTTACTGGTGAATAACTGGGTATTATTTAGTATAGCAAAAAAAATTTTCTTTTCTAGATTGCCCCCCTGCAAGGCCATTTCTGGCTTTTTTGCCATTGTATTTTCTGGAGGCCGTTCTTTTTTCGGTTTTTTATCTAGTAAGGCCTTAAGTTCTTGCTTGAGGGTAGCAAGCGGGATGATCAAAACGGCCGCTGCTTGTTGAAGAAGAAGATCTCTTTTGAGCCGATGATCAATATGGCAAATCAAATTGAGCATGTCTTGTGCAGCTTTGAGCTTGCGAGCCAGTGGCTTACTGGCAAAATCTTCTCCCATGGTTTTTATATAATAGCTAAAAATATCTTCAGACTTCTCTATCAAAGGAGTAAAATCATTATCCTTTTGCAGAAATGAGGCGGGATCTTCTTTTTTTGGTAGGGTAATTACTCTTAAATCCAAATCTGCTTGCCAACAAAGTTGTGCTAAGCGCAGAGTAGCTGCAATACCGGCTTTATCTTGGTCGTAAACCGTATACACGGTAGATGCAAAACGTGCCAGTTGTTGTAGGTGCTTGATTGAGGAGGCAGTACCAAGGGTAGCAACAGTGTTTTTTAATCCGTGTTGGGCCATAGCAATGCAATCAGTATATCCTTCTACCAGAAAGACCGATTCCTTTTGTTGTATCTCTTTTTTGGCGATATCAAGTCCAAATAATAGTGAACCTTTTGTAAAGAATTCATTTTCTCGTGAATTATAATATTTTGCACGAGTGTCATCTTTTTTAAAAACTCTACCACCAAAACCACAATGATTCCCTAAATGATCTTTTATGGGGAAAATAATACGATTTTCGAATGGTGAGTACAAAATATTTTTGCTGCGCAGAAGGATATTGGCATCCAATAAATCTTGTGTTAAGAAATTATTCTTCTGGATATATTTACACAATCGTTGAACAGATTGCAGACCTCCAGGGAAATATCCAATTTGGAATTGCTCAATGCTTTCTTTGGCTATATTTCTGTTTTTTACATATTGGCGTACCGAAGGGTTTAGTTGTAATTGTTGATGAGACCAGTTGGCAATTAAACTGCACAGGCCATAATAATGTTGTTTTTTATCTTTTTTTTGTTGGTATTGTTCCGTTTCTTCAGGGAGCTGCAGGCCAAACCGATTGGCCAAAATTTGTACCGCTTCCAGAGCAGAACAATTTTCAATTTTTTCAATAAAAGTAATAGCATCTCCACCAGCCTGGCAACCGAAACAATAAAAAATACCTCGTAGGGGGCTGACGGTAAATGAAGCCGTTTTTTCACTATGAAATGGACAATGGGTTCTGTAATAATGACCGGCTTTTTTGAGTGTAATATATTGGCTTACCACATCAAAAATAATAACTTGTGATTTTACAAATGCAAAAATATTCATTGAGCCTTCTTAAAAAAACTATACACAAGGCCAAACAATCCCATAGAGAATAAAATGATACATAAAAACTGATGGATTGAGAATTGCTGAATTGTTGAGAAAAATTCACGGTCAGCGCGCCAGAAATCAACTACAAATCGTTGCGAACTGAACAATAGTAAATAGAGGGCAGTCAGTTGGCCAGGTTTTTTAAAAAAGTTTTTTGCTGCAAGCATGCACAAAAAAAGCAAGAACAATAATCCAGCGCTATAGAGTTGAGTTGGGTGTAAGGGTAGGCCTAATGGTGCTGCGGATGAAATATCTGTATAACACCAACCCCATGGGGCTAATGTAGCAATACCATAACAACAGCCTGCAATAAAGCAGCCAATTCGAGAAACTGATTGCAGCAAAGGAATATATATTGCTACAAGATCAAAAAAGGGTAAAATAGGAATCTTTTTTTTGGCTAAATACAATGGAATAGCGACCAAGATGGCAATAGTTGTTCCTAAAATAGAAAAACCACCTTCCCATATGGCAAACAAATCAAAAAAAGAATCAATTGAGGACCAATTTGCAAGCCAAAATAATAATCTTCCGCCAAGCACACCAGCAAAAATGCCAAGTGTAATGACAGCAAAAAAGTCATCAGTAGAGATTATGCTTTTTCGCTTTGGATCGCGTAAAAAAAGATACATAAATAGTATAAGCCCTATAACGATTGTTAAACCATACCATTGAATAGAAATGGGGCCCCATAGGTGAGCAATTGATTTACTCATAAATGAGGTTCTTTTGCTTGTACAGATCTTGGATCTGGGCTGGCCTTATCAAAGACTACACGATGATTATCATCCCAAGAAAATGTCATATTCAATTTTTTTGTATTGGGTTCTACGTTAAATGTTACTTCTTTTGCGCCTTTACGCTTTGAAGCTAACTTACCTTTTTTACGCACCATAAAATTATAGTCGTAACAGACTTTTATAGTACCATCTTGAGAATCAATAGTGATTGTTTCATTTGGCTTAATGATTTTATCGTTCACGCGAACTTGTACCTCAAGCAATTTAGTATCTTTTTCTTTTGCTAATTCTTTTGGTTTGAATGTCCCATACCACCAATGGCTAAAAGGAAGCATATCGGATTTTATATTATTATGGACTACAATTGTAGTGTTTTTTGTTTTATTAATTATTGCTACTTCTTTGTTAGGAACATTCTTTTTTGCTTTTTCAATTTTTTTATTGCTACAAACTGTAGTAATAAAAAGTGATGTACAGAACAGCATTATTTTTTTCATAAAAACCTTATCTTTTTCACCAAAGTGTAAAAGATAAGACAGTACAAATCAACCTACCTTTGTTAAATTAGCAGAGGTTTTTGTTATTCTTATAATATAAATTGATCCGTAGTCCCGGCGTGGGATTTATATGTGGACGAACAGATATATCTAACGCCTCATTTTTTAATAGATCAGTTAAATGGCATACCAATTCAGAAAACTCTAAAGTTGTTTCATATAGTTGTTCATCTTCTAGTCGGAAATTAATATGGCATGATAACGTATAATGATCAGGTAGTTTATTTATAATTTTTTGGAAAAAAGATGCCGCTTTAAAGACATTTTCAGTTTTGCCCCCAAACAATTTGCCAAGATCATCCCATTTATTTAATTGCGTTTCTATGTGTAAACAAATATCATTTCTACGTAATAATACCTTTTTTTCATCACCAGGCTTAAAAACAACATTGTTCATATACACAATGGCAGATTCCCAGGCATCACCATTTTCATGGTCGACATTTGCAATTTCATCAAGGTTGTTCTCAAATATTACATAGCGAGAACTTGAAAGCTTGACTGTGTTTATTTTGACCGTATTAAGAGTATCGGGGCAAAATAATAAAAAGGGTATAAAACTGAAGGTAAATAGCAGTTTTTTCATAGTTTCTGCTCCTATTAATTTTATTTCTCAATGAGTATTAAAGTTTATCAGGTTTGAGCCGTTCTGGCAAAAGGGGTCCCTAGGGGCTTATTTCTACTTGAGTTCTTTTTTCTTAGTCTGATGATCAGGAGCGATATAGCAGCAGGGGTCATTCCCGGAATGCGAGAGGCTTGATCAATGTTATGAGGCTTGTATTTGTTTAATTTTTGCTGCAATTCTTTTGATAGACCGGAAATGGAACAAAAGTCGAAATTGGGTGGGATTTTCATTTGTGCATGTTGTTTTGTGCGATCGATTTCTCGTTGTTCACGGTCTAAATATGGTGCATACATAATGGTTGCTTGTATCATTAATGCAGCTCGATCGTCCAATTTTTTGCCAGTAATATTTTTTATTTTGTCTGCACTGCATTGAGACTCACCAAACAAACGTAGGAGTTCAACATGTTTGTTACCAGAGCGTAATTCTTGCAAGGTTTGTTGCACTAATTCTTTTTCTTGTTGAAAGTCATTATATAATTTTTGGTCAATCAGACCAAGGTTATATGCTTTATTGGTCAAGCGTAAAAATACATTATCTTGGCGCAAGGTTAAACGACGTTCAGCACGAGAAGTAAACATGCGATATGGTTCATCAACACCCATAGTTACCAGATCATCAATCATTACACCAATGTAGCTTTCATTGCGATCCAAAATAAATGGCTCTTGATTGTGTGTTTTAAGATGAGCATTAATGCCAGCAATAATCCCCTGGCCGGCTGCTTCTTCATATCCAGTAGTACCATTAATTTGGCCAGCCAAAAATAAACCAGGGCAGACCTTTACTTCTAAAGTATGATGAAGCTGATCAGGTAGGACAAAATCATACTCTACTGCATAGCCAGGTTTGGTTATAATTGCACTCTCAAAACCTTTTATCGTACGAATATATTCTTTTTGTACCTCAAGAGGAAGTGAGGTAGATATGCCATTTGGATACAATTCATCAACCTCTTTGCCTTCTGGTTCAACAAATACATGATGAGATTGCTTATTTGGAAATCGGCCTACTTTATCTTCGATGGATGGGCAATAGCGCGGTCCAACACCAGAAATGTTGCCATTATACATAGCAGAAAGATGTAAATTTTTTTTAATGACCTCATGGGTTTTTTCATTAGTATGAGTAATATAGCACGCACGTTTTTGCTCAGACTTGTGAGGATAAAACTCAAACAAATAATTGAGGTTGTCCGGTTGCTGACATTCCATTTTGGAAAAATCCACAGAACTTGCAAGTAGGCGTGGAGGGGTTCCTGTTTTTAAACGCCCCATTTTAAGCCCAAGTTTTTGTAAAAAAAATGCTAGAGCGGTTACTGCGTCCTCGCCACGGCCACCACCGGTAAAGGTTTTGTCTCCGATGTGCATTTTGCCATTCAAGAATGTTCCGGTGGTCAAAACTACCGATGGAGCATTAAAAACAGTGCCATTTGCGGTCCGTGCTCCAGAAACCTGTTTTTTGCTATCCAAAATGATATCATCAACCGTTCCTTCATAAAGGGTAATATTATCTACTTGCTCGAGCATTTTTTTGCTTAATTGATTATAGGCATATTTATCGATTTGTAAGCGAAGGCCTTGGACTGCCGGCCCTTTTGAGGTATTAAGCATCCTTGCTTGTAGATAGGTTTGTGTGCATAGTTTTGGCATGAGGCCACCAAGAGCACTAATTTCATAAACAATATGACCTTTACCAATGCCACCAACAGCAGGATTGCAACGCATGAGACCAATTTTATTAAGTTCAAGGGTCACCAATAGTACTTTAGAGCCCATCTTAGCTGCACTATAGGCTGCTTCAATACCAGCATGTCCCCCGCCAACGATAATAACATCAAAGTCTGTTGTTTTATTTTTCATAATTTTTATATGAGTAAAAGTTTGGTTAAAAAAGCCCTTAGAATTTTGTTGCTCTAAGGGCTAGTATATTCCATTTACATAATACCGGCAAGATTAATTCAATCAGAAGCCGACCTCCATTTCCCGTATACAAAAAGGGAAAAATAAGAAAAGATTTTCAAAGAAAAGGTGGTTTATAATTTGTTTGCAATTGCAGTAACAAATGCTAATTTTTCATTATTTGTCATTACTTTTTTATCATTAAGCAAATCTTGGCACAAATCATGAATTTGTTGTACTTGCTTTGCCAATGACTGCAATTCCATTGTTACTAATAGCGTTTGCAGTTCTTTTATTTTATCTAAGATCTTTTTAATGTCGTTACTTTTTTTTATTTGATCAGCCATAGCCTTTATTTTTTTAGCAATGTTTTCAGCTTTAGCTCGTTTTGCTTTTTTTGTGCCAGCTGGTCCTTTAGCGGCCTGGGTTATTGTTGTTTGTATTTTGTGTAAATGGTCAACTAACTGCTCAACAATTTCTTTAAATAATACTGCAGCTTGCTCAAAGGTATCCTTTTGTCCCCGCTTTTGCATTTGCTCAAGTGGCTTAATCACCTTGCTTTTCATGGTATTGATTATTTGTGCAAAACCAGGAATATGATTTTTTAATAAGGACTCTTTATTCTTTTTATCTTTAAGGTTTGCAAATTTTGTTTTTACCTCAGCAACTATTTTTTTAATAGTGTTACCAATTTCCTGTAAAAAGTTGGTTTGCTCTGAGCTTGGTTGATGTGCAACGGCAACCGTGCTCAGGCCTATGCATAAAGCAGTTATTATTTTCATATTATTGAATTTCATAATAAATCTCCTGTAATTTACCTGTTTTATATAGTAAGGTACAATTTCATATTGATAATAATAACTGTATCGGTTATAGCTATAAGTGTCAAAAGGCTACGCAATACCTTGATTTAATCAGCGTATTGACTATCCTTTTGTAGGTGTGTTAAACCTCAAGATAAGAGCAAACAGAGGAGTTTTAATTGTAATGTTCTATCATGTATCACACTGGCTAAAATTCTATTTGTCACATCTTAATGTGGTCCATTACATTAGTTTCCGTGCAATTGTGGCTTTATTAACATCTTTAGTGTTATCTCTTTTCTTTGGAAAATGGTTCATTATTTTTTCTAGGAAATATTTCCGTTCCAACGTTAGGGAGTTCACTCCTGAGCACCATAAAGACAAAAATAACATGCCAACTATGGGTGGTATATTTATTCTGCTGGCCGTTTTTGTTTCAATATTGCTTTGGTGCAATTTAACTGATATGCGAGTTTGGATATTTTTATTTTGCTTGTTTGGCTTTGCTTGTATTGGAGGTATAGACGATTGGTATAAAATTAAAAGTGGTATTGGCATGAGTGCCAAAAGAAAATTTATTGCGCAACTTTTTTTATCTTTTTTGGTAGTTATTGCTTGGTTACAAACCAATGGCGCAACAACTACTATTGCTTTGCCTTTTTTAAAAAATGTAAATCCAAATATAGGTATTTTTTTTATTGCCTGGGCCATGTTTGTGTTGGTTGGTTGTTCCAATGCAGTTAATCTTACCGATGGTCTTGACGGGCTTGCAATTGGTTGCTTGATTCCCAACTTTGTATTGTTTTCTATCATTGCTTATTTTTCTGGCCACGCGTTTATTGCAAACTATTTACATATTCCTTTTACAAATACAGCGGAAATTACCATTATTGGTACTTCTTTGGTTGGCGCTTCATTAGGGTTCTTATGGTATAACTGCTGGCCAGCTCAAATTTTTATGGGTGATGTAGGTTCTCTTTCATTAGGTGCAGGATTAGCCCTCATGGCTCTTATGGTAAAACAAGAATTGTTATTAGCGCTCTCTGGTGGTTTATTTGTTGTTGAGGCATTATCGGTTATCTTACAAGTTGGGTCTATGAAATTGCGTGGAAAGAGATTATTTAAAATGGCGCCGATACATCACCATTTTGAACTTCTGGGTTGGCCTGAATCACGAATTACCGTTCGTTTCGGTATCATTTCATTGATTTTAGCTTTACTTGCGCTTATGAGCTTGAAACTACGTTAATTTTTTTAGAACCCCTCAACATATCGCAATAGATGCATTAAAACCCCTTGCGAAACCGTCTGGCTTAATTCCTATTTGAATTATTGCATTTGATAGGCCCATTTTGTTACCTTAAAGTAAGAAGATATTACTTTCATAAAGGCAAAAAATTGAAGATTAAAGGTATAGTATTTGTTCTTTTTATCGCCTGTGTAGGATATGTTGGAACGGGGCCAGATACAGGAACTGTTCAAGAGCAGTTACAACCTACGAGCTTAAAAGAAGCTGTTATTAAAGCAAAAGCAAAACAAATCCACAATAAACAAATAGCATTAGAAGATTTTAAAAAGGAACTCAAAAAAGTTCCAAAAGAATTGGAAGAATGGTCTTTAGCTGAGTTAGGACGCCAATATTATATTTTATACGGTGAAGAACTTGATACTGGGGTACCCTGGGGGCTATCAATACAGGATTATTTAAGCAGTCCGGTTTTAAAAGAGAAAATACAAGTGACAATTACCACAGATTTTTTCGAGCTCGATTTGGACTTTATGAAAATAAACAATCTGCAAGGGTTAAAAAATATCCCTAAGATATTTACCGTACAAATGCTTGATCTTCAAAATAACCAACTAACAACGATTGAATCTAATGCCTTTGCAGGTATTACTAACTTAAAAGTTCTTGATCTTGCTAATAACCAACTAAGTACAATTGAATCTAATGCCTTTGCAGGCCTTACTAGTTTAGAAGATCTTGATCTTACTAATAACCAGCTAAGTACAATTGAATCTAATGCCTTTGCCGGCTTGACTAATTTAGAAAATCTTAATCTTAATAATAACCAGCTAATAACGGTTGAATCTAATGCCTTTGCAGGCCTTACTAGTTTAGAAGGTCTTTATCTTCAAAATAGCCAACTAACAACGATTGAATCTAATGCCTTTGCAGGTATTACTAACTTAAAAGTTCTTGATCTTGCTAATAACCAACTAAGTACAATTGAATCTAATGCCTTTGCAGGCCTTACTAGTTTAAAATCTCTTGTTCTTAGAGGTAACAAACAACTAAGTGAGCAAACAAAGAATGCGATCAGAAAAGCACTTCCAGGTGTAAAAATATATTTTTAAGGAAAAAAGATGAAGATTAAAGGTATAGTATTTATTCTATTTATTATCTGTGTAGGGTATGTTGGCGCAATGGAGCCAGATAAAGGAACTGTGCAAGGGCAGTTTCAACCACCGACCTTAAAAAAAGCTGTTATCAAAGCAAAAGCAAAACAAATTTATGATAAAAAAATATCATTAGAAGGTTTTAAAAAGGAACTCGAAAAAGTACCAAAAGAATTGGAAGGATGGTCTTTAGCTGAGTTAGGGCGGGAATATTATATCTTGTACGGTGAAAAACTAGATACTAGTGTGCCCTGGGGGCTATCAATAGAGGATTATCTAAGCAGTCCGGTATTAAAAGAGAAAATAAAAATAATAACTGACCGGGGTGAGGTGGTTCTCAATTTAGAAGGCATGAAAATAAACAGCCTGCAAGGGTTGCAAAATATCCCTAACATTTTGACCGTACAAACTCTTGATCTTGAAAATAACCAACTAACAACGATTGAATCTAATACCTTTGCAGGCCTGACTAATTTAAAATATCTTCATCTTAGTGGAAACAACCTGACAACGATTGAATCTAATACCTTTGCAGGCCTTACTAGTTTAGAAGTTCTTGTTCTGAAAGATAACCAACTAACAATGATTGAATCTAATGCCTTTGCAGGCCTTACTAGTTTAGAAGGTCTTTATCTTCAAAATAACCAACTAACAACGATTGAATCTAATGCCTTTGCAGGCCTGACTAGTTTAAAATATCTTGATCTTGAAAATAACCAACTAACAATGATTGAATCTAATGCCTTTGCGGACCTGACTAATTTAAAATATTTTGATCTGAAAGATAACAACCTGACAACGATTGAATCTAAGACCTTTGCAGGCCTTACTAGTTTAAAATCTCTTGTTCTTAGAGGTAACAAACAACTAAGTGAGCCAACAAAGGATGCAATCAGAAAAGCACTTCCAGGCGTAAAAATAGATTTTTAAGGTAAAAAGATGAAGATTAAAGGTGTATTATTTGTTCCGTTTGTCGTTTGTGTAGGGTATTTTGGTGCAATGGAGCCAGATAAAGGAACTGCGCAAGGGCAGTTACAAAGCTTGATTACTCAGCAATTACCAGAGGAACTACAAATAATAATTTTGACCGAAACAATAAATCAATTGGAAGCGCCATTTCCAAAAAAGCCTGGTATCAAATTGGCAATGAAATACTTGTCATTAATTGCACAATTTTCCCTAACGTATAAAAAACAATATCTCAATGAATTTGCAAAAAAGTGGTATCTAAACTATGGCAAAGAATTGAAACTTCCTTCAACTTGGCTAGCAAGACATTTTCCAGGCCAGAACCCAAAACAAGTTCTTGATTACGGATTTTCAATACAGGATTATTTAAACAGTCCAATATTAAAAAAGAAAATAAAAATAATTGTCCAGAGGGAATTACTCGATTTGAGAGGCATGAAATAAACAATCTGCAAGGGTTTACAAAATATCCCTAAGATTCCTACTGTTCTTCGTCTTTGTAATAACCAACTAAGTATAATTTCAGTGAATACCTTTGCTGGCCTTACTAACTTAGTAAGTTCTTAGACTTTTACTAAAAACCCGTTAAGTGAGTAAACAAAAAAAGAGATCAGAAAAAAATACGAGCAAAGAGTGCAAATAGATTTTTGGATAAAATTTCAAAAATCTATTATCGATTACAAAAGATTTCTAGTATCGCTATGCAATCACATGAGTTTGAATTACGCTGATTGTGGCTTTTTTTTAGTAATAAAGTACATGCTAATGCCAAAAAGAAGTAGTAGCAAAAAAATAACTAACGGAAATAATCCAGACACAAAAAAACTACTAATGCAAGATGCTATTAATACCAAACAGTTTCCTAAACCAAGCAATGGAATAAACCATTGAATTGAAATTTCAGGTTTGTTGTATTTAGCTGCTAATAAGGAAAGAACACTTATTGTGTAAGCTATTGTTGCGCCCAGTGCTCCCAGTTGTTGTAGTGGTAACTGTGAACCTTTAGTAATAGCAAAATATAAAAGAATCAAAATGCCTTCTACTAGAATGCAGGCAACTGGTATATGATGACGATTAAAAGTAGTAAGGATGTTTTTAAAAAAGAGATGATTGTGAGTGGCCAAGGTATATAAATTCCAATTATTACTGAAAATTAATCCATATCCAGCTCCCAAAGAAGAGCATGCAACTGCAATGTAGATCAAGCCAAGTAGTTTTTGCATTAACCATTTGTTGGTAAATAATCGGACCAGCAGCGCGGGAAATGCCTGCAAATATGAATCATACATGCCGAGTGGAATGCCCACAGCGAGTGAAAAAAGAAATTGATATAAGAATGCAATAATAAGAACGATAATAAAGGAAGTGTAAATTGCAATTGGTGCATTGCGTTTTGCATCTTTTATCCGCGATGAAATAAGGCACGCAGATTCAAATCCAGTAGAAGCATAGAGCACTAACGGTAAACTGATTGCCATGCCAGACCAGACTGGCGGCATGCCGGTAATAATAGTTGCAGTAGAAACTAAATAGAGCCCACCTAAAATTGCAAAAAGTAATGGTATGACTTTCATGCTTATAAATAGATATTGGATTCTTTTTCCGGTATGTACATTTAAGGTGTTAAGAAAAATAAATAAAGCTACAACTAATAAGTCCAGGGTGAGTACATTAAAGAAAGCAAGTAGAGGAAAAACTTGTTGTAATAAGGTCATTGCCACATGAATGGTTAGGGCTGTTGAGGCCATCTTGCCAATGAAATAACCCCATGAACTAATAAATCCAAATAATGGACTAATCTCTTGGCTACCAAACATATAAAATCCGCCACTTGGATGAAGATTAACTAATGTTGCAATGCTAGCAATAAGTGGTAGAAGTAGAAGACCCATTGCAAGATACATAAAACCACCAAGAATACCAGCACGTCTTGCTAGTTCTATTGTATTGATAAAAACGCCAGATCCCATGATAATATTGATATTTATAAAAATTGCTGCAGATAAGGATAGTTTGTGATGATTGCCCATAGATTAGTTTTCCCTTTTTAAAAGTCAAATTTGTGTTTATATCGTATCACAAATACTTTTTATACGCACCACCATCAATTGAGGCATTATTTACGAGCCCTTTTTATTTTTCTTTTTTTATTTGGTATTAAAAGAATAAAATTATCTCAAGGAGAAACTATGATTAAAATCCTATTTTTGTTTTCAACTTTAATATCTACTCTTGATGCAATGTCCCCGCCAAAGATTTTAGGTTTTGGCAGATCTAAGAAAAAAGAGCAAAGAAGAAAAGAAGAAGAGCAAAAAAAATTGGATCTTGCAAAGAAAATTGCAAAAAAATCACCTAAACAAAAAGAAGCAGAGTTAGCAAAAAGAATTATTAATTTTATGCAGCATAATAATATAAAACAACTCAAAGCTTTTGCAGCAAGTGGAACTAATTTTAATGTCTGTTCTCCTTCCGGTCAATTACCTTTGTGTGTTGCAGTGCTAAAAGCAAATCTAGACTATGTTCAAGTTTTGATTGATGGTGGGGCTAAAGTTGATGAACAAAATGGATTGAATGAAAAGCATTATCCAGGCCAAAGCCCATTGCATATTTTAATGCAATTAATGGAAATAAGTAAATGGAGTGAAATTCTTGAGCAAATTAAAAAAGCAAAGGTTGTTAACCCTAATGTGCAAGATTTAAACGGTAGAGTTCCATTACATTTTGCTATAAGTGCAATTGATGAAGATGACGAATCAAAAAAACCAACCTATAGAAAAAATTGTATAGAAGGTATTTCTTATCTTTTATCTGTAGGAGCAGATCCAGTAATAGAAGATAAAGGGGGTTGGAAAGCAATGGAAACCACAGATCCTGATATTATAAAATTATTTAAAAGCCATGGGGTGGAAGTTACCCATTCAATGCAAACAATTCTAGAACAAGAAAAAGTATCAGAAGTAATAGATGATAAGCTAAGAAAGTTAGAAAAAGAAAGAAGAAAACTGGAACTTCTTAAGCAAGGAGATTAAGTTAAAGGAACAGTTTCGATTTTTGGTCCTTTGGTGTAGAAATTCCAAAGGGATTTTTAGGAATTTAATATGAAAATATTATTAATTACCGCTCTGAGTGTAATGCCTTTATTCTCTATGGTTAAACCAAAACAACAAAAAAAAAGATCTACTTTGCGAAGAAAAAAAGACGATCCGGGTGAAAGAACCAGGCAGAGAAAGAAATTAGCGAATGTGATTATTAGTTATATAAAAAACCGACAACTTGATGCACTTGAAAAACAGGCAAGAAAAGAAACGAATTTTAATATTTATGGAGATGGCCATCAACCACCATTGCTTTGCGCAGTTAAGCTTTGTGTTGCCCCTGCGTGTGCTTTGTTATTGGATAATGGGGCCTTAATCAATATTAGAAACAGGCAAAAGCAAACTCCATTGCATTTGTTTTGTAGGTTGAATCCAAAAACAGATGGGTGGGAGGATATTAAACAATATTTTGAAGAATTTAATTCTCCAGAGAAAGGCCTTACAAGGCTTAAAATAAATCCTACAGATAAAAAAGGGCGCACGCCACTTCATGAAGCCTGTATTTATAATAATTTGGAAGCAGTAAAATTTCTTAGATCATTGGGAGTTATTTTAGATCCAAAAGACCATGATGGCAAGCTTCCAATAGAACTAACAACAGATATTATCCTGATCAATAATTTAGTTGCAGCTGGCGTAATTGTCCCTAATTCTGTACATGAGGTTGTATCCAAATGGAGAGGTGATAAATTAATTGAATTAAAAGCGAATGTAGATTCGTTATGCCAGACATATAAAAGTGATACAAAACCTCACAGAGAATTTATGCAGTTAATAGAGATCCATAAACCACCAAAAGAAGAAGAACAAAAAAGATATATAGAAGAGCACAAAGAAGCCTTCTTAGGCGCTCAACGATCACCTGATTAAATTTAAAACTAAAAAGAGCAGAAAGAAAATAAAAAAGGGTAAAAAAGATAAAGAACACAGAAAGGAGATTCATCAAGTTAAAGAGGTTATTGCAATTTTTTTAAACTATGTTTTATTACTGGTATGAACCGGTTATTTTTTGGAATGTATTCTCTACAAAGAATAATCTAAAACAAGGGGTTCGGAATGAAATTCTTTTCTTTTGTAATCTTTTCTTTTGAATATCTCTGGATGCCTAAGTGTGCAATTTTAAAATATTTTCAGGAGTTAGTATGAAAATAATAATTACATTTTCAATGGTAATGGTTATTCCTTTATTCGCTATGGATCCTCAGTGTGCTAAAATTGAAGGCAGTGCAGTAGGAGAAATTGATTATTCAAACCAGCAAAGGTTTGCAAAGTTAGTTAAAAGTTACATTCAAAATCGCGAAGTTTATCGAATAAATAAATTTGTAGGAGCAAACTTTAATCTTCTTGGCCAAGATGGCCAAGGCCCAATACATTTTGCTGTTATGCACGGCTTTACTACCGCAGTTGAGCTTTTATTGCAAAATGAAGCAGATATTAACTTTCCCGATAGAGATGGAATGCGACCATTACACTATTTTTGTCAATTAAATCCCTCACTGGATAATTTTCAAAAACTAAAAAAACTTTTTGGGCAATATAAACAAAAAAATGGTGTGCGAAAAAATTATGAACTCGATGTCAATGCACAAGATAAAAAAGGTCTAACGCCACTTCATTATGCGTGTCAAAGTGATAATCTGGAAGCAGTTATATTTCTTAGGTCATTAAAAGTAAGGTTGAATATTCAAGACGAAAACCAGCAATATCCTCTTGAATTAACTAGAAATAAAGAAATTATGAGGATCTTGATACTTGCGGGTGCTAAAGGTGTTGATTCGATTAAAGAAAGAGTAGGACAAAAAACAGAACAGCTAACAAATGAATATTATGCTCAATTGAATACACTTGGCAAACAATATGCTGAAAAAAAACAACCATATTGTGACCTTGAAGTAAAATTAGCCAGTTGGACTCAAGCAAGAAAAAACAAAAAAGACACTTTACAAAAAGCAAAAAAACAGTTGTCTTCTTCCAGCATTTCGCCAAAGCATCTTGGTTAGGGGAAGGAAATGAAAAAACTTTTTCTTTATGTATTATTTACTAAACAAATGCTCATTGCAATGGATGAATTTAAGGAATCACTTACTTTACAGTTGAGCCCAAGAGTTGAAACTTCTCAAGAAATGGTGGTTGCAGTTTCTTCTGTTAAACATAGACAAAAACTAGCAAAAAAAGAAGAAAAATACCGTATAAGATTAGAAAAAGAAGAAGAAAGACTTAGAAAAAAAGAAACCAAAAGAGATGGGAAATCTCTAAAAAAGCGGCAAAAAAGAATTGAAAAAGAAAAACGTGAAACATTAAAAAAACAGGCAGCCCAATTTCTTGAAGCTCAAAAATTTCTTGATCTATTATTAAGTGGAGAAAGAAGAAAGATAGAAAAAAAATTAAAACATACAAAAAGTCTAAATATTTTGACACGAGAGGGAAAATCGGTAGTCAATTGTGTTCTTGATAACAATAATGTTGAAGTTTTGCAATTGCTTGTGGCTTCTAAGAAAATAGATTTGGCTTTTTCCGATCAAGAAAAGAATACCCCGTTTCATGCTCTTTTGAGAAGAGAAGATTGGCAAATAGTACATGAATGGTCAACGATGTTTGCTATTCTTATTGAGTGTCTTAATGGCAAAGGAATAGAAGATGAAAACCCCTTTGAGAGCTTAGGAGAAGAAGAGGAAAAAAGAAGGTCAAGTATTATTAATGCTCAAGATAAAATAGGATGGACCCCATTTCATTGGGCAGTGCGACAAAATAATTTTGGTGCTGTACCCATTCTTTATGCAAATGGAGCAAATGTTGATGCTAACTTATTTAATGATTTAGATACTCCTCTAGAGGTAGCATATTCAGACGAAATGAAAAAAGCTTTAGAGAAATTAAAAGCAACTCCAAGACAAAAAATAACTACTCGGCCCAAAATGCCACAAGAAATCAAACCAAAAAAAAGTAGTTCTAAAAGTAGTTCTATTGGTCAGCGACCTACTTCAAACAAAACGAGCAGTCCCGTAAGGCCGATTCGAAAAAAAAGGCCCGATGATAGCTTTAATACTATGCGTTTAAATAATTGGAACAATAGTTTGAAGATACCAAATCAGCAAAAAAGACCAGAAAATTCGACTAGTATTTCTTCTTCAATAACAATTCCCCAACCACAGTTTTCCCCGGACAGGTTTAATTATGGAAAAAGAAAGAGTAAATCAGCTTCTGGTATACGTCGACCAAAGCCTGCTTCACCATCAGATTTATATATCAAGTTTGCAATGGAAGGACTACACGAAAGGCCAAAGAGCCAAACCAAGCAACAAAACCAAAATAGTACATCATTACCAGATTTACCAAAGCCAGCATTTGTGCTAGTACCTCGCAGAACAAAACGTTCATTCTCTGCTCATAGAACAGAAGCTGAAATAAAAAAAGAACTTGCCAACTTACCACCACCTTGTTTAGACGATTTACAACTTCCCCCAAAACAAACACGATCAAAGCCGAGTCCACAGCGATCATATTCTGTTTGTTTTACACAAAGACCACCAACACCAAATTATGAAACAAAGCCTCAAACATCTCAATCATTTTCACATTTGCCGGCATTATCAGGTAAGAGCATAAGTTTGCAGAAAGAATAAAAAAACGGTACAACTTAAAACTAAAAAAGAAAAGATTATGAAATTTTATAATTTAATTTTGGTAAGCTTCCTCTGCACATTCGTAAGGGGTTTTCGAGGTTATGGAAGAGGTAGGTTACTTCTTGAAAAGAGGAAAAAACAAAGAGAACAAAAAAAGCAGGAAGAAAAGAAAAAAACAAAACCAATATTAACACAAGAAAAACCAAAAATTAATTAATGCATGAGGGATTAACTATGAAAAAGTATCTTTTTTTACTCTTTTTTCCTTGTCTTCTTTATTCCCTATCAGAAAAAGAAAAAAGTGATCTTTTACAAACTCAATCCTTTCGTCAACGGGTAGAAATTGCTCAATGTGTAAATGGCTGGCGTAATACGTTTAATATCTTAAGATCCAACGGTGTTATTTCTGATTTAAAAACGTCAAATGGAACTAATTGGTCCCCATTTCATTTATTAGCCTACGGAGGAGATACTTCAGTTATTCCTGTATTAAAACAATTAGGAGCTGACATTAATGCAATACATCCAGACTCTGGGTTGACTCCGATTGAAAAAGCATATCAAGTGCGTAACATAGCAATGATAATTGCTTTGAAAAACAATGGTGCTATTATACCACCAACACTAAGTTTCTTATTTAAAGATAAGCATCAGATTAAAAACGCTTAATCTCCAACAAATATTTGGTACATGGCAATAGAACCGGCAACTGCTGCGTTTAAACTTTCTATTTTACCCGGCATTGGCAGGGTAACTTTCTGTTTGCAATCTTTTTGCCATTCTTTTGGAATGCCATGTGCTTCTGAGCCTATCACCAGTAAACAATTTTTATTTTGCAAATCACCAGGTTTTTTCCCGCCCGAAACAACCAGTGCAGATAATTGCATATCTTTTTTATTTTGTAGCAAATCTTTCCACGTTATTTGATGCAATTCTACCAAAGCAATAGTGCCAGCAGTTGCCTGAATTACTTTTGGGCTCCAAGGATCACAACTTTCAATACAAACGACTGTTTGCAAGCCAAATGCAGCAGCAGAGCGAATCAAGCTGCCCATGTTGCCAGGGTCAGTTATTTTGGCTAATACGATTCCTTTTTTTAAAGGAGTTTCTTTTTGGTATGGAATTTCAAATACACCAAGAATACCACTTGGGGTTTTGCTGGTACTGATTTTTTTCATCACATTATCAGTTACCATGGTGAGAGTTTCATAATTGGGAAGAAGTGCACCAGTTATATCGAACATTTTTTCAGTGGTAAAAAAGTATTTTGGCCGAATGCCAGCCTCAAGCAAGGTTGCACAAATTCGCTTGCCCTCTGCAATAAATACTTGTTGTTCCTGCCGGCCCTTTTTGGTATGCAGGGCAGTGACTTTTTTAATGAGTGGATTTTGGACGGAAGTAATTTTATTCATTATAACTTATCTTCTAATATTAATTTTCTATACGTTGCAAATAATTGTACCATAAAATGCAAATTATGAATCGTTGCAAGCGAGTAACCGGTCATCTCTTTTGCTTTAAACAAGTGATGCAAATAGGCTCTGGTGTAATGTTTGCAGGTAAAGCATTCACAATGAGTATCAATGGCTTCAAAGCTTGTTTTATTTATGGCATTTAATATTCTCACCATACCATTATTGGTAAATAATAAGCCATGGCGAGCACATCGAGTTGGATGAGAACTATCAAATGTATCGATCCCGAGCTTGATACATTCCTCAAAAGAGGCTAAATCACCAATGCCAAGAAGATGATTTGGTTTATCTTTTGGCAGAAGAGGAACGGTATAGGAAAGCATTTCAAACATTTGTGTATGGTTTTTGCCAAGGGATCCACCAATGGCATAGCCATCAAAAGGTAGCGATGATAAATAGTTTGCACTGTGTTCTCTCAGATCTTTATCAATACCACCATGCACAACCGCATACATTGCTTGGTTGTTTGGATTTTTTAAATGCTCATCCAGTGAGCGTTTTTCCCAGCAGTGAGTGCGATCAAGTGATTTTTTGAGATCTTTTTTATCAATATGATATGGTGGTAACTCATCAAATGGAATAATAATATCAGCACCAAGTTCTTTTTGCGCTTGCACAGAGGTTTCTGGCGTTAATAATATTTTTTGCCCATCTCGATAAGAACGGAATAGGACTCCTTCCTCATCGATCTTTAAAACGGAGTTGTTTTGCTTTTTTTTACCCTTGCTTTTCAGTTCATCTTTAACGGTGCCATAAGCTAAACTAAATACTTGAAATCCGCCAGAATCAGTAATGATGGGAGCACTGCGATTGATAAATTTGTGCAGACCACCAGCTTGGGCAATTGTTTTGGTCCCTGGTTGAAGCATTAAATGGTAGGTGTTGCAAAACATAAGCTGCAAACCCATATCTTGAGCAATTTTGCTATCTAATGCCTTGAGAGTAGCGTTGGTACCAACCGCTACAAAATTGGGCGTATCAATGATCCCGTGTGGAGTATGAATGCGGCCAACACGAGCACCAGATTTTTTTGAAGTATGGAGAATTTCGAACTTGAAAGAGCTTTCCATAAAATACTAACCAGAGTAAATATTGAATAATAGAATAATAATAGCATAAAAGAAGGTGACTTTCAATCGAAAATCACCTTCTAGACGAGATATATTATGTACTATTATCTAATAACTATTCGAGCTAAATCTTTATTGAAATCTTTGATGAGCTTATTTGTGGTTAATTCAAGAACGAGTATAAGGTTGTTCAAGATCTCAACAGCATTCTTTTTTTTTCGATGGAATCGGCGTTTTTTTAGTGCATCCGATATTTTAACTAAAGCAGTTTTTTTCTTCTGTAAGTCATTTAGTTTTTTAGTAGTACTTAATACTGTTGCTTTACTAGGGCTACCGGAAGAGAAAATAGAGCTATAAATAATTTTATTGGTGTTTAATAACTCATTTGCTAAGTCTGTGGTTTTGTTTAATGCATCCAGTATTTTACTGTCAGCTCGATTTGTTTTGACAAAATTGCTAACGGCTGAAACCATGTCGTTCCATGCCTTAGAATCGCCATAATCAATGCGAGATTTAAATAGATTATCTTTACCAAAAACTCGCGTATGCACGCTAATTATCGTTTGGTTGATTATGTTTTTAGTTTTGGCAAAACTTCCACAAATGCTTAGAATAAGTACTGTAAACAGAAATCGTTTCTTCATTTTTCCCCTAATTCTAGTTATTATTCTAATTGTTATTTGATAATAGCAATTTTTACTGTAAAAAATAAATAGTTTCTGCTATATTAAAAAGGGAAATTGGATTTTAGGGTGTTAGGGGGAATTATGAAATATTTGAGACTAATGGTCTTTGTTTTTATTCCAATAATAGCAATGGATGTACCAGGTGAGCCAATTATTTTGCAATCTGAGCAAACAAAAATTGAGCTACCACAAAAGCTTGCACAGCAATCACCTATTTTGAGATCCCTTACGCAAGGACCTTTAAAAGAAAACACCTTTAGATTTAAAACGATCGGTCCAGAAGCATTAGAGTATTTTGGACGCTTTATTAAAGTGATGCCTCATTCAAAAAAAATACCGCGCAATCAATTTTATCTACTAACCAAAAAGTTGCCCGAATTTAGTTTGAGGCCAAATCTAAAGATGTCAAAAGACATTATTTTAGATTTGGTTGCGATTTCCGATATACTTGATTTGCCGATTATGAACGAGTTTCTTGGTTATTATCTTGCAAATCGGATTATGCCTTACTTTGATATGACCCAACAACCAGCAATCCGAGGTTATTTTTTTGTTGAATCTGAACTGGCAAAATTAACTGAACCAATTAAAAAAGAAATTGCCCGTTCTTATTATTTGTCTTATGGAAGAAAATTGAATTTGGGAGTTAAGTTCGGATTTTCTATTACTGAATTGGCAAAAACAGGAAGAATTCCATACTCCAAAACACAAATATTAGATTTATCGGGTCTCAATATTAATTCTTTGGACGGGCTTGTTGCTGTTGCTGGTATTAAAAATACTAGAACACTTATTTTATCAAATAACCAAATAAAAAAAATCCCTGCTAATATTTTTACCATTCTTCCGCTTATTTTTGATCTACGGTTAAATGATAATCAAGTAAAAACAATAGAACAAGATGCATTTAAGAATCACACTTTTTTAAAATTAGATTTAAGCAATAATATGCTAGAAGAGATTAGTAAAGAAGCATTAGGCAATTTTAACGCTGTTGATCGTTTGAACCTCAAGGGTAATCCTGTAAAAAAGATTGAGCCTTCTATTTTCCAGATGACTATTGGGACCATTGGCTTACCTAATACATCTGCTGCGCAACAAGCAAAACAAGTTTTTGAACAAGTGGGAATAGAAGTATTTTAATGATGCATCTTTTTTGCAAATCCAATAAACGGTGTGGCAATAAGCAATACTATTATTTTTAATGCGTAACTTACCAGCATGATTTGAATAATATTATCAACCAATCCATAGAGCCCTAAAAAACCAAACAAAACGGTATCAATAGCTTGGCTTAATCCGGTGCTTACGAGATTGCGAAGCACTAAAAATTTACTATGCCAAATCGATTTTAACCAACCATATAAATAATAATCAAACTGTTGTGCTATAAAATACACAACTACCGAGGCACCAATAATGCGTGGCATGTGTTGCAAAATTGCTTGATAATGAATTTGCGAGGTATCACAAACATGAGGTAGATACCCGATATGAATTTGGCTCATGATCACATAAAAAAGAGCAAAACCAAAACTTAACCAAATTGCTAATTGTGCTGCTTGTTTACCATAAAACTCTTGCAATAATTGGCTACCCAGCAGGGCGCCGATTATATATGCATCTGCGCCGGTAGCGGTTAGCCCAAGCAAAGAAATTGCTTTTAGAACAAAAAGATTAGCGCAAATTGCTTGCACTGCAACAAAGGTGATAAGGGCTTGTTTGCCAATTTTTATGCTTGCAAGCAATGTGGTACAAATAACTAATGCGTGAAAAAGAAAAAGTAATTCATTCATAATGTGAGTTTAATAATAATTTTGGCATAAGTGAACACCATTAGGAATTATTTTTTTGATATAAATAAAAGGCAGTTGCACCAGTGCTTGCTCCAAGGGTAAATGTGCCACTTAGGAGTAAAAATGTTGAAAAACCTGGATTGTTATTGGCCCAAGAACCCCAGCTTTTAACCTGAGATATTTTAGTTTGTATATAAGTTGATTCCAATGGTTTACCATTAATTATCATCTGGCCATCTTTAATACAAATGGTTTGCCAATTTTCTTCAATATTTTCAGGTTGCATTGCTGATGCAAAAGAAAAGATACAATATAAAATGAATAAGTACTTCATTGTTACCTTAAGCTAATTAATATTTAACTATGCCTAAGGTGTAATTCTTATGTAAAGGATCGGAAAGATTTATTTAAGCTATTATCCCACGATCACCTTTAATTACGATGCCATAGAGTATTTTTGTATCTCTCATAATTGCAGGAAGATACCAACCTATTCCACATCCGACAACTAAGCCACCTACTGCTGCAAAAGTGATAAATTCTGGGGCATGAGCTTGAGTGAAAGTGAGCTGGTTCGCTTTAGATATTCCTTGTTGTAGATTTTGTTGAAATTCTTGTATCTTTTTTTTACATGGGTCATGGGTGTTTTCAGCTTTTTGTAGTTCATTCATTGCAGATAATAAAGGCACTAACCCTAACAATAAAAAAATATTTTTTTTGTGCATGTTCTTCCTTTTATTTAATGTAAGGTTATTTTACTAAAAAAGATTAAAAAGAAAAATGCATGCATTACATATTATTTTTTCAACAACGGATATTTTTTAAACCCGATCAATTGGCATTCAGGCTCTGGAATAATGCCAAAATTCTTATGAACCAACTGTTGCATCTCTTTAGCTACCTCAATAATATCTGTTGTTGTGGCTTTGCCTTGATTAACCAACATATTAGCATGTTGATAAGAAACGATGGCATCACCTTTTTTTAATTGGCCTTTGACCCCAATTTTATCCAAATAATAGGCAACCCAAATTGCTTTTTTACCATTGCTGATCAGTGTTACTTCTTTTGGATAAAAATTTCTAAAAAAACTTCCGCAGGTGTGGGAGTAAGGATAACGTGCTTTTCGGTGACGGATAATTTCTTGTCGCCTTCCACGGGCATACATAATTTCTTGGTCAGTTGCTTTTTTTAATAAAAAAGTTGCGCTTAATAAGAAATATTCTTTTTTGTGCAATGTTGATTTATTGTACCCAAAATTGAACCACTGTTTATCCACAGTTATTATTTTGCTAGTTTCTTTGTGGATCACTTGCGCTTCAACTAAAAATTGCTCTAGTAAAAATTCAAAATAATGCAGATTAATATAGACCGAACCACCAACTGTTCCCGGGATACCACTAAACTCCTCTAGGCCGATTAGGTTATTTTCCAAACAAAACTCAATTAAAGAGCTCATGGTTATTCCGGCCCCGGCTTGCACTATAGATTCAGTTGCATTCATATTTAAAATAGTAAGATTTTGTAATTTGGGTTGAATAACCAAACCATCAAAACCCTCATCGGAGACTAAAATATTAGCACCATGACCCAATATAAAGATTTCAAGATTATGTTGTGTTGCAAAATTAAGTGCTTGCTGAAATTCTTGTGGGGTTTGTGGCTCACAAAACCATTTGGCAGCACCGCCAGTTTGGAACCAGTTTTTATTTTTTAAGGAAACATTTTTTTGAATTACGACCGACATGGTCTGCCAAACATGAGAAATATTTTTTCTTTTAACAATTTATTAGGAGTAGTTGCCACTGCTTGTTTAAGAAGTGTCTTATATCTTAATTCAGCTTGCTCATTACCAGCTTGAGAAAGCATCCACCAATTACAAGCAAGTTGGTATGATTGTGCTTTGGTTTCAGGATTACTTTTCATTATTTTTTCTGTTTCTTTTTGAAGTAGCATTAGCCTTTGTTGAGAAGGTTGTTCTAAAAATGACTCGTGCAATGGTTTAAGGCTAGAGAACTTTTGCATTGCGCCGGAGTTGTGCAAAAAGAAAAATAAAATATATTTTTTCATATTTATACTTGCTTTGACCTGCAAAATGGCGGGCGTTCTTTTACTTTTCCAATTTCCAATAATTGCAGACATTCTTTTGAGCAACAATTATCATAGGATTGTAGACAATCTTGGCAATAGATAAAATGGTCATTACATTCAGCATTTTTGCAGTTGGTATAATCATCCGATGGTTTATGGCATATTTTGCAAGTACCTAAAATGTCTTCATTAATGCGCACGCCAACACGGCCATCAAACACATAATTTTTGCCGCGGAAGAATCCTTCTGGATATTGTTCAACATAGCGATGAATACCACCTTGAATTTGAAATACTTTTTTTGCTTTTGTTTCTTGCTTCAGATACGAAGAAGCACGCTCACACCGAATGCCACCGGTGCAATACATCAAAACTTGTTTGTCTTTCAGAGCTTCTTTATTTTGGTTGACCCATTCAGGAAATTCTCGAAATGAATTTACATCTGGTTTGATTGCACCCTCAAAAGCACCAATCTTCCATTCATAATTATTCCGACAATCGATAATAACCAAATCATCTGGTTTTTTATCAAGCAACTGATGCGTTTCTTTTGGTGTTAAATGCTGAGCAGAAATTTGAGTATTATATTTTTCTTGGTCAAGCTCGAGTGCTACGATCTCTTTTTTGATAGTAATTTGCATACGCGGAAAATCATCAGCACTACCAGGACTTTCTTTAAAATCTATATTGGCAAAAAGAGGATGATCGTTCATTGCTTTTTTATATTTCTCAACAGCCTCAATTGAACCACCAACAGTTCCATTAATGCCCTCGGTAGCCAAAAAGATACGGCCTTTGAGCCCTAAGGCATCACACAGATCATGCTGTTCTTTCCAAATTTGCTTTGGATATGCAATTGAAACGTATTTGTAAAAAAGTAATATCTTTCCCATAAAAGCCCTATTTTAGGTTATTTCCTTTAATTATACCATATTTTAATGATATGTTGAGGCCGGCAAAAAAGGAGAGAATATGATAAAAATACTATTGTTTATTTCATTTTTTATTACTGTTTACGGGAAATCAATACCTGAAAAAGAAGATTTTTTTTCTTTGTTTGCAAAAGAAGTTGCGCAAAAAGAAAAACATTCTAAGTTGCATCTTGCCGTTATGCAAAATTCCTTTGATGAGGTTTTGCAATTATTAATAGCTAAAGTAAAAATAAACCAAATAGATGCATTTGGTGCAACGCCATTGCATTATGTAAAAACAGCTGCAATGGCACAGTTATTACTTTTGTATAATGCCGATCCACAAGCAAATGAATTAAAAACAGATTTTTCTTGCTCACCTGGACTGAAGCCATTAGACATTGCCCGAGGTAATAACTATGCCGATGTGGTAAGAGTATTGGAAAAAATAACAATATGAATTATAATTCAACCTCAATTGCTGCAATTACCTCGCGTGCTTTTTGGCGTGCTTGTTCAATAGTTTCTCCACGAGCAACGGCAACTCCCATTCGGCGCTGGCCAGCAACCTTAGGCTTACCAAATAAGCGTAGTTGTGTGTTTGGTTGGGATAGTGCTTCTTGCAAGTTGCCATATTGTATGTTGTTTGAAGTGCCTTGTACAACTAATGCGCATGATGCTGCTGGGCCATTAAATGCGATATTGGGAATTGGCAGACCTAAAATAGCACGTGCATGCAAAGCACACTCAGAAAGATCTTGTGAAATTAACGTAACAAGACCGGTATCATGTGGGCGTGGTGAGACTTCACTAAAGTAGACCATGTCACCTTTTACAAACATTTCAACACCAAAAATACCAACACCACCAAGCTCGTCAGTTATTGTTTTTGCAATGTACTCTGCTTGTTTATATTGCGAATCGGTCATGGATTGTGGTTGCCATGATTCTCGATAATCACCATTAATTTGTTTATGGCCGATCGGTTTGCAAAAACTTGTGCCATCTTTATGGCGAACTGTCATGAGGGTAATTTCATAATCAAAGTCAATAAATTCCTCAACAATAACTTTTCCACGGCCAGCACGGCCACCTTCTTGTGCATAATACCATGCTTTTTCAATTTTACTTTTTGAACGAACAATACTTTGCCCTTTGCCTGAAGAGCTCATAATCGGTTTAACCACAAATGGTATGCCAATGCTTTTAACTGCCATCTTGAACTCTTGCTGGCTTGAAGCAAAGCAATAGTTTGAGGTTGGGAGGCCTAATTTTTCTGCCGCAACTCTGCGAATGCCTTCTCGATCCATAGTCAGCTTTGCAGCACGGGCGGTAGGAATTACGGTATATCCTTCTTTTTCTAATTCGAGTAATGTATCAGTTGCAATCGCTTCAATTTCAGGAACAATATAGTTTGGTTGTTCTTTTTGGATAATTTTACGCAATGCATTGCCATCCAACATAGAGATTACATAACTTCTGTGGGCTACTTGCATTCCTGGTGCATCTTTATAACGATCTACTGCAATAACCTCAACGCCAAAGCGTTGCATTTCAAGGATTACTTCTTTGCCAAGCTCACCAGCACCAAGCATAAGCACTTTAGTTGCCGTTGGAGAAAGAGGAGTGCCAATTGATGTTTTTGCGATTGCATTTAGTAGTGGAATACTCATCAATATAAATATAAAAAATCGTTTCATAGATTTTCCTTTTTATTTAATTAAACAATAGTTACCTGTTTTTGGCCATTGCCTATATTTGTTACCTGCCCAATAATGTTGGCATCTTTAATTGCATCTGTTACTTTGTCTTTATCGTGTGGTGCAACAATTGCAACCATGCCGATGCCCATATTAAAGGTTCGATACATTTCATTATCTTGAATATTTCCCAATCGTTTGATCCATTGGAAAATTGGTGTCACTGACCACAATTTTTTTTCAACTACTACCCCAAGATGTTTTGGCAGGATGCGCGGAATGTTCTCAAGCAAACCACCACCGGTAATATGTGCAAGTGCTTTTATATTTTTTAATAACGGTTGTACTTGCTCATAAATTTTAGTTGGGCGTAATAGCTCTTCATAAAGATAGACAAAAGGGGAATCAAATGCTGGTTTACTTGTGAGTATTACATTATTTTTTTCAAGCAGATGACGAATGAGCGAAAACCCATTTGCATGCACACCTGATGAGGGTAGGCCTATGAGTAGATCACCAACTTCTATAGTTTTTTGTGGTAGCAACTGCTCTCGTTCAACAATACCAACAGCAAAGCCGGCAAGGTCATATTCACCAGCACGATACATACCGGGCATTTCAGCCGTTTCACCACCAATAAGTGCACAACCTGCTTGCTTGCAACCAATTGCAATGCCAGTAATTATATCTCGTGCTTGATCTACATTTAATTTGCTTGTAGAAAAATAATCCAAGAAAAATAACGGTTCAGCACCATGGACCAAAAGATCATTTGCACACATGGCAACAAGATCAATGCCAATAGTTTTGTGTTCATTCATTTGTTGGGCAATCTTAAGCTTTGTACCCACACCATCGGTAGTACTAACAAGGAGTGGATCTTTATAATTTAATTTTGCTAAATCAAAGATACCACCAAAACTGCCTAATGCTGCAGTCGCACCGGTGCGTGCAGTTGATTGGGTTATTGTTTGCAGATCCTTAACAAGTGCATTTCCTGCATCGATATTTACGCCCGCATCTTTATACGTTGTTTGTTTTTGCATACCGTTCCTAAATAGTTACTTGGGACTGAGTATTTTTTATATGCATATATTGTTGTAATAAAGGTTCAACCTCCTGTTCCAAAAATTCTTCTACTTGTTGCTGCGCACGACCGGTAAATTGTTTTGGGTTCATTAGATTTACCAGTTCTTTTTCATTCAAAAGAATGTTTTGGTCACTAGCAAGTTTTTCTAGCAGATTATTTTTTGTTTCTGTTGTTTTTAGTTCTTTGCCTATGGCGCTGCTATGCGCGCGAATAATTTCATGTACTGTTTGGCGATCTGCACCTTTTTGAACACATGCCATGAGGATTGCTTCTGTTGCCATGAATGGCAGCACTTCTTGCAAGTGCTTATGAACCATGAATGGATGCACTTCCATATTTTCAACAACATGGATGAGCAATTGTAAGATGGCATCGGTTGCCAGAAAGGCATCAGGAATAATTAATCTCCTGTTTGCCGAATCATCAAGCGAGCGCTCAAGCCATTGGGTTGCGGCAGTATGCATTGGATTCTGTGCCAAGCTCATGATGTATCGTGCAAGTGAACAAATGCGCTCTGCTCGCATTGGGTTGTGCTTATATGGCATTGCAGAGGAGCCAACTTGGCCCTTAGTTCGTTTTTCTTCTATTTCATTCAAATGCGCAAGTAAGCGTAGATCAGTTGCCATTTTATGTGCACTTACGGCAATACCAACAAGCACATGCAATACATCCATATCTTGCTTGCGTGTGTAGGTTTGGCCAGAGATTGATACCACTTTTTTGCATGGCAATTGTGCAATAAATAATTTTTCTAACTGTTTTACTTTTGCATGATCGCCATTAAACAATTGTAAAAAGGCAGCTTGCGTGCCCGTTGCTCCTTTTAGGCCCAACAGTTTTAGCTCATCTAGGTTATGAGTAAGTTTTTTTAAATCCCATACTAAATCGTGCAACCACATGGCCATGCGCTTACCAACCGTAGTTGGTTGAGCTGGCTGAAAGTGTGTATAACTAAGGCAAGGAAGCTCTTTATATTGATCTGCCTTTTCTGCAAGTAATCGGATACAGGTGACAAGTTGTTCATGAATGTGCAGTAATGATTTATGCATAATCAATACTTCGGCATTATCGGTGATCAAACAAGAGGTTGCACCCAAATGAATAATTGGCCGTGCTTTTGGGCATTGGTCACCATAGGTATGAATATGAGCCATGACATCATGCTTGAATTGTTTTTCATACTGAGCTGCTTTTACAAAATCTATTGTATAAATATGTTTTTCTAATTGATCTATTTGTTCTTGAGAGATTGATAAACCCAATCGCTTTTGGCATTTTGCAAGCTCGGTCCAAAGTAGGCGCCAGGTTGCATATTTTGTTTGTGCAGAATGGATAGTTTGCATTGTTTTGCTTGCATAGCGAGTGCCAAGGGAAGATTGATAGGTTTGATACATTTAATAAGCCCTTATTTCGTGTCCACGATATTGATTGATGAAACTACGATTTACTACCTGAAACCCACCCATTGTTGGATACTGACCGGTGAAATACCAGTCACCAGAAAAATTGGGAATCGCCTTGTGTAGCCCTTCTATCGTTTGATATATAATGGTGAGCTCTCCATCCCAATCAACAGAAGTTGGCCATGCAAGCTCTGCAATTTTTTTCTCTAGTTGCTCATGGCTGCAATACTCGTATAGTTGTTTTACATAATTATGTGTAGTTTCAACGTTTTTGTTATTTTGGCGTAAACACTGTTGAGTAATTTCTTCTAAAATATCTTCTTTACCCTGGTCCTTTAGAATTTCTTTTGCTGCTTGAAAAGCAATAAACTTATTCAGTTGACTCATATCAATGCCATAGCAATCTGGATAGAGTATTGGTGGACATGAACAAACAACAATAATCTTTTTTGGTTTTAAGCGGCTCAATTGGGTAATAATTGCCTCTCGCAATGTGGCTCCACGCACAATTGAATCATCAACAATAACGAGTGTATCCTCCGGTTGTACTATATCTTTTGTGACATCATAAATATGTGAAACAAGTGTTTTGCGTGCGGCATCATGAGTAATGAACGTTCGCAATGCTTGATCTTTGTACACAAGCCGTTCATATTGCGCATTGCATTGAGCTAGTTGATTAAGATCATCACGTGTAGCATTGCCATTTTTTATTTTTTGCCACACTAAATCAGCTTGTTTAGCACGTACGATTCGATTAATCTCCTCAACCAAACCAATACATGCTGTTTCACCAGAATTGGGAATGTAAGCAAAGACCGCATGAGAAATATCATCTCCCAGTTCTTCTAAAATGCGTGGTGCTAATTGTTTTCCTAATGCTTTTCGTTCTTTATAAATTGCCGGATCATGCATCCGACTAAAATAAATGCGTTCAAAAAGGCACTCTTTTTTTTCTTGTGGTGTCTTAAATTCAGTTTCATACATAGTGCCATCTTGCTTGATAACAAACACTACTCCTGGATTAACAGATGTTATTTGGTCAAACTCTGCATTAAAAACATTTGCAAGTGCAACCCGTTCTGAAGCAGCAGCAACAACCTCATCATCAATATAAATATAAGCGGGTCGGATCCCTGAAGGGTCACGGCAAATAAATGCATCACCATTGCCTATTATGCCGGCAAATACATAACCACCATCCCAATTGCGTGTTGCCCATTGGAGCATGCGACCAGGGTCCAATGCCCGTGCTACTGTTTGGCATAATTCTTGTTCATGTGGTGGTTGGCCAACAATTTGTCGGCAAATCTGCTCTTGTAAATAGTGGTGTTCGCGGTTTAAACAATAGGAAAGATAATTCAAAACAATATGAGTATCAGTTTTTTGTGTAGGGCATACCCCAAATTTAACCAGTTCAGCTAGTAGTTGAGTAGTATTGGTAAGGTTAAAATTCCCTGCTATTGCAATGCTTTGTGATGGTATATCATTTTTGCAAATCTTTGGTTGGCAACAGGATTTATCCAGCCCACCGTGTGTGCCATAACGCAAATGCCCAAGATAGACCTCACCCAAAAAATCGTAATGTGTTTTGAGCTCTTGATCATTTACATGAATTGGTAAAAAAGATTTTGCAAGATCTTGTGCAATGGTATCAAATACTCGTGCTATTGAATTCCGTTTAGCACTTCGGGTGCCAAACAAAAATTTTTGCCCCGGTTCAGGATCAAATTTCACCAGTGCAATGCCGGCACCATCTTGCCCGCGATTGCGTTGTTTTTCCATTAATAAATAAAGTTTGTGCACTCCCCATGCAGGATCACCATATTTTTCTTGGTAATAAACCAGTGGCTTGCGTAATCGTACAAATGCGATGCCACATGCCATAGTTCGGACAAAAATGCACAGTAAAAAGATGGTGATTATCTTTTTTATATACATTAAAGTGCAATAACATTAGAAAAGCGCTCTTCTTGTGGGTAGCGTACTTGTGCATACAATGCAGGATTGCGCATACTTAAAATATTGAGAGCTGCCTGCAAGGCATTACTAGGTTCCAGCATGGTCATGACTGGTGTTTTGCTTGGTGTGCGCAATGATGACCATACATCCTCAGGAAAAGATTTCCAACCAGCAGGAACGGTTATAACAGGAACTATTGTATTTGCTGATAACGTTGGTCCGGCACCGTTACTCCTGCCGATGTAAGCAATTAAGACACTATCAGGTGTCTCTTGTATCATTTTTTGTAACTCAATATAACCAGCAACTGGGCATTTATGCATTGAGGTTGTTATGATTTTGTAAGAAAAATAGTCACTAATGTAAGGTGTAAGTTCGGCTTCAAAAGTTTTAAGATCATCTTTTGGAGAACCACGCCAAAGAATAATTTGTTGTTTAGGTATTCTAAATTGACCCGTTAAATTGCACACTTGTTTGTATCGCTCTGTAACGGTATTAAGATCGGTCCCATCCCGATATGCTTGTTTATCAAGATAGATATCATTCTCAACTACCCGCCATGAATCATTATCAATCACATCACTTAATAACAAATTTCCTTTGGTATCAAATCCGAATTCAACTTTAAAATCAACCAGTTTACGACCTACGTTTTGCCAAGCCTTTTCTAAAATTAAAAACGTTTTTTTTGCAATGGTGCTCATTTGTTCAAATATTTCTTTTTTGTCTTTTAAGGGATAATCATCAAGTTGCAGAAATGGTTCTTGTTCATAAAGTGGCATATCGGGACGATACAAATGCATCGTATTGTTTTTAAAATTAATTAATGGATCATCTGCTAACAGTGGATTATTTTTCCATGTTTTGTTGGCTGTTTTTAAAAAAAATTCAAGAATCAATTGTGGAAACACCTGTCCTTTAGTAAGGTGCTTTGCACGCTTTAAATAGGAACCATGAGCTTCTCTACGCACTACAACCTCATAGGGAATCATTTCGCAAAGCTTAGCCTCAAAGGCAGTTTCACTTACTTGTTTTTGATAGGCGATAGGAATGTTACATGCTTTTAATAATGCAAAAACATTACACGTAGTTTTTGTAGCTAGAGAAGCTTTACCTTTGATGATATTGTGCATTGTTTTATCGTATGCAGTTATATCATTTTTAGCTTCTAGAAGAACATGATCAGGTTTGTTGATTATACGTTTAACAATTTTTGTTTTTCCTTCAATTATAGGATCTAAAGAAGGGGAATGGTCGATATTTGCTGGATTTGTTTGTTGATTCAAGACAGGTCTCCTTTTGTTTTGAAATCAAAAGATGGTGAGAATCTATTAATAAAAATGATGGTTGTCAACTAGCAATAAGTGAACTATATTGGGGCCAAATTAGAAGGATTGAAATGAACACGCAACAAAAATATGCCATTGTAACCTTTGGCAGTCATTCAGCATTGCAAATTTTAAAAGGGGCACAGCAAGAAGGATTTCATACGATTTGTATTTGTATTAAAGGCAAAGAGCAGCCATATAAAAGTTTTGGAGTGGCAGATGAAATTATCTTAATTGATAAATATGATGATTATTTCTTAATTGAAGATCAACTTTTGCAAAAAAATGCCATCTTAATTCCCCACGCATCAATGATTGCCTATCTTGGTATTGAAAAAATTCAACTGATCAAAACAATGTATTTTGGTGATCGTGATATTTTGTCAATTGAAGCCAGCAGAGATAAACAGGCACAATGGCTTGAGGATGCGCGACTGAATATTCCAAAAACTTTTACTCCCGCAACAATCGATCGACCATGTATTGTAAAATTTGATGGCGCTGATGGCGGTCGCGGTTATTTTATTGCAAAAGATTATGATGAATTTAAAAAAAAAATAGCTGATCGCTATAATGAATCCTTTACATGTCAAGAATATGTGGTGGGGATACCAACCTATATTCATTATTTTTATTCACCACTAACAAAAGAGCTTGAACTTTTTGGCCTTGATAAACGGTACGAATCAAATGTTGACGGGATTGGTAGAATTGCTTTCAAAGACCAAGCAGGTTTTGCACTTGAGACCTCATATACCGTTGCAGGTAATAAACCATTAGTTTTGCGTGAGTCATTATTGCCAGAAGTTTTTAAAATGGGTGAGAGTGTTATCAAAGCATCACAAAAACTAACCAAGCAGGGATTGTATGGTGCTTTTTGTTTGGAAACAGTAATCACTTCCGATCTACAATTTTATGTCTTTGAAATTTCTGCACGAATTGTTGCTGGAACCAATGTATACATGAACGGTAGTCCCTACACATATTTGAGATACGATGAGCCAATGAGTACCGGACGGCGCATTGCACGAGAAATTAAACAGGCAATTGCAAGAGATCAACTTACTAAGGTACTTGGATGATTACACAATCTGATTTAGCAAAAGTTTTATCAGCATATGATATAAACAACATTACCATCGGTGTAATAGGAAGTCATTCCGCACTGGATGTCTGCCGTGGTGCAAAAGATCTTGGTTTTCGAACTTTGGTAGTTTGCCAAGAAGGGCGTGAACGCACCTATAGCCATCATTACAAAACCAATGGTGCTACCGGTATTGTTGATGAAACGATTGTCCTAAAGAAATTCAAAAATATTTTAGATAAATCGGTGCAAGAGAAACTGCGTACAAAAAATGTAATTTTTATACCGCACCGTTCCTTTGAGGTATATCTTGAGTTTAATTACCAGGCGATTGAAAATGACTTTTTAGTACCACTTTTTGGTAATCGCTGTTTGTTGAAAGTAGAAGAAAGGAACCAACCAAATAATCAATATGATTTATTGCGTAAAGCTACTATCCGTATGCCACATATTTTTAAAAATCACACTGATATTGATCGTCTTTGTTTGGTAAAGCTTCCAGAAAAAGAACGTACCTTTGAGCGTTCTTTTTTTTATTGTTCCTCACCAAAAGAGTTTGAAACAATGCTCAAGAATAAAATTAAAACTAATCAGATTGATGCCCAAGAGGTAAAAAATGCGGTAATTGAAGAATATATTATTGGCCCATTTGTTAACTTTAATTTTTTTTATTCGTCACTTACCCAAAGAGTGGAATTGCTTGGAACCGATACTCGTCGTCAAACTAATATTGAGGGAATTGCTCATTTGGGAGCAAAAAAACAAATTGCACTAGCAGAACATATTACCCCAAAATTTGAAGAAGCAGGTCATAGTGCGGTAACAGTTCTTGAATCAATGTTAGAGCAAGCTTTTGAGTTGGGTGAGCGGTTTACCAAAACTGCTGCAGTAGAATATAAGCCAGGGGTTATTGGTCCTTTTGCATTGCAATCGGCAATTCTGCCTGGCCCACCAAAAAAAGATATTGTGGTTTTTGATGTATCATTGCGCATGCCGGGAAGTCCGGGTACCTGCTTCACCCCATACACTGGGTATTTACACGGCACCTCAGTGAGTGCAGGAAAAAGAGTTGCCATGGAAATTAAACAAGCAATTGAGCAAAATAGATTATTGGAAGTAATAACATGATTTTAATTATTAATTACGGCTCACAAGTTACGCATTTGATTAAACGTCGCCTGCGTGGCCTTGGGGTTGAGGCAACAATAAAACAACCCGAGCAAGTAGCTGATGCTGATTTTATTACTAACGATGCCTTTATTTTATCCGGTGGCCCTGAAAGTGTAAGTTCCCAAACAGTTCTTAATAAAAAAATATTTACCTCTGATAAACCTATTCTCGGTCTTTGCTTTGGGCATCAATTAATTGCGCAAGAGTTTGGTGGTGCTGTTGAGCAAAGCAAAACACGTCAATATGGTGCAGCCAAACTAACGGTTTTGGATAAAACAGATTTATTTGCTGGTCTTGATGAGGAGCAAATGGTTTGGATGAGCCATGGTGATAGTGTTTCAGAGCTGCCAAAACAGTTTCGAGTAATCGGAAAATCAGAAGATTGCAACCATGTTGCAATTGCACATTATGAAAAAAAGATCTTTGGTTTGCAATTTCACCCGGAAGTTGAGCATACCAAAAATGGTACACAGATCTTACATAATTTTGTAAAGATTGCGGGCATAAAGCCAACCTTAACTGTACGAAATAGAATTCAAACCATCATTACTGATATTCAAACAAACGTTGGTAATGCATCAGTTATTATGGGAGTTTCTGGTGGAGTAGATTCGTTGGTTGCTTCTTATTTGTTGCATCAAGCAATTGGTGATCATTTATTTTGTGTTTATGTTGACACTGGTTTAATGCGCAAAGAAGAAACGCAAGAAGTACAAACGATCTACGATACATTGCAATTTTCTCACTTTGCAGTTGTGAATGCATCTGAACTATTTTTAAAAAAATTATACTATATTGCTGATCCGGAGGAAAAAAGAAAAATTATTGGCCATACCTTTATAGAAATTTTTGAAAGTACGGTTGGTAAATATGCACAACAAAATAAAAAAATACAATTTCTCGGCCAAGGAACTATTTATCCCGACAGAGTTGAATCATCACAAGCAACAAACAGTTCAGCAAAAATAAAAAGTCATCATAATCTTACTTTGCCAGAAAACATGAAACTAAAAGTAGTAGAACCATTGCGCGATTTATATAAAGATGAAGTGCGTCAGTTGGGAAAAGAGCTTGGTATTAATGAAGATTATTTAAATCGACATCCATTCCCTGGCCCTGGTCTTGCTATTCGAGTTGTTGGCCCGATCGATAAAGAAAAAATTGATATTGTTCGGCAGGCTGATCATATTTTTATTACTGAACTAAAAAAAGCAAATTTATATAAAGATGTGTGGCAAGCACTTGTTGCATTGCTGCCGATCAAAACCGTTGGTGTTATGGGTGATGCGCGTACCTATGAATATATGATTAGCCTTCGTGCAGTTACTAGCTCAGACGCAATGAGCGCCGATTGGGCAAAACTGCCGAACGATTTTTTACAAATGGTTTCAAACAAAATTATTAATTTGGTCTCCGGTGTGAATCGTGTGGTGTATGACATTACCCAAAAACCTCCCGGGACCATCGAATATGAATAAGTAAGGAAAAAAGTAATGAAGAATTTTTTTTTATTTTTAGTGGTGATTAATTTGCAGGCAAAAAAAGTTTTAATTATTGGTGGTGGTGGTCGTGAGCATGCACTTGCATGGAAAATTGCTCAATCACCACAAGTAGAGAAAGTTTTTGTTGCACCTGGTAATGCAGGAACTCTGTATGAACAAAAAACACGTAACGTTGTAATTGATGTGAATGATTTTGATGGTCTTACTTCATTTGCACAAGAGAATAATATTGATCTGACAATCATTGGGCCGGAAGTTCCTCTTGCAAATGGTATTGTGGATGTATTCAAAAAACAAAATCTTGATTGTGTTGGTCCATGCAAAAAAGCAGCACAACTTGAGGCCTCAAAAGATTTTGCAAAAGCATTTATGGTTCGGCACAATATTCCAACTGCCAAATACAAAACCTTTACCAATGCAGAGGATGCAAAAGACTACGCACGTTTGCAAAAAATTCCACTGGTGATAAAGGCAGATGGTCTTGCAGCGGGAAAGGGTGTGGTCATTGCACAAACTCTAAAAGAAGCAGAGCAAGCAATAGAACAAATGTTAGTGCAAAAAAAGTTTGGCCACGCATCACAAAAAATCGTTATTGAAGAATTTCTTGAAGGTAATGAATTAAGTTTTATCGTTTTGACAGACGGAAAAACTATTGTGCCACTTGTATCCTCTCAAGATCATAAACGACTTTTGGATGGTAACAAGGGACCAAATACTGGTGGCATGGGTGCCATTAGCCCAGCACCAATAATGACACGGCAATTACATGATCGTATTATGCAAGAAATTATTGAACCAACAATTGCCGGCATGGCACAAGAAGGGTGTGAATATACCGGATTTTTATATGCAGGTTTGATGATAACTAAAGAAGGAGATCCAAAAGTTTTAGAATTTAATTGCCGTTTGGGTGATCCAGAAACACAAGTTATTATGATGCGCTTACAATCTGACTTGTATGATTTATGCGACGCAGTGTACAAAAAACAATTGCAAAACATAAAACCCCAATGGAGTCTACAACCGGCAGTTGGTGTGGTTCTTGCTTCTGGTGGTTATCCACAACAATATAAAAAAGGATATCTAATTGACGGCCTGACGTTGAAATCTCCAGATGATTGCAGAATTTTCCATGCCGGAACAGTTTCTAAAGATGATACTATTTTAACAAACGGTGGGAGAGTAATGTGTGTCTGTGCTGGTGGTGATAATTTGGATTGTGCTCGTGAACTGGTTTATAAAAGGATTAACAAAATAAATTGGCCCGACATGTTTTGTAGGGCCGATATCGGTTTATAATCCTCAAATTTGGAAAAAAAGCGATGCTTAAACAAAAAACAAAAATATTTTTACTTGGATTACTAATGTTTGTTCAATCCAAGCCTGTTAACGATAAAGTGCTGAATAAAAACCTTGATAATTACTTTCAATTATTAACTGATCAAAAAGAATTTAGCGGTTCAGTTCTAGTTAGCCAAAAAGGAAAAATTCTTTTAAAAAAAAGTTATGGGATGGCTAATTATGAACATGGTGTTCCAAATACATCAGAAACAAAATTTCGTATTGCATCCATTACCAAACAATTTACTGCTTTAGCAATTCTAATTTTGGAAGAAAGAAGTTTACTCAACTTACAAGACCCAATAAGTAAATTTATTCCTGATTTTCCAAATGGAGATTCTATAACAATATATCATCTTTTAACTCATTCATCTGGTATTGCAAATTACACAAGTTTTCCAGAATATTGGCAAGCCTCAATGATTCAAATGCCTCATGAGGAAACTATTAGAAGATTTAAAGATAAACCAATTAATTTTCTTCCTGGCCAAAAAGTAGAATATAACAATACAGGCTATGTTTTATTGGCATGTATAGTTGAACAAGTTACCAAAAAACCATTTATCACCTTTTTGAAAGAAGAATTTTTTGATCCTATTGGCATGCACAATACTGGTTTTGCAAGCAAAAAAAATCTTATTGAAAATCATGCATCCGGATATATTTGCGAAAAAAATACACTTACTCACGCTGATAATATCGATATGATGCAACAAAGTGGTGCCGGTTGTCTTTATAGTACCGTTGAAGATTTATTTTTGTGGCATCAAGCACTGCAAAATAAGAAAATCATCTCCGGGAAAATAACTGATCAGATGAGCATCCCTCAGTTTGAGATCACTATGAATAATTGGCAATCTTTTTATGGTTTTGGTGTATTTGTTGATGAGGTACATGACAAAAGAAGAATTTTTCACGCAGGAAAAATTAAAGGATTTGTAAGTTTCCTGGACAGATTTCCCGAGGAAGATATTTGTATTATTGTATTAAGCAATTTTGGAAATTTTGATTATTATACGGTTGCAACTGAAGTTGCAAAAATGATTTTAGATTCTTAAAAGTTGGCCCGGCAAAACATGTCGGGCCGATATTGGTAAAATTAATTACGCTGGTATCACATCGTGTGCGCCACTCTCGCGCCGGCCAGCACTGGTGATGCGCACAAATTGTGCTTTCTCATGCAACTGCTCAATGGAAGTTGCACCACAATAACTCATACCAGAGCGCAAGCCACCAAGCAGTTGATGAAGAATTTCAACAACACTTCCTTTAAATGGAACCATTGCTTCGATGCCCTCAGGAACATAGCCTTCAACATCTTTTAGTTTAGTGTTGTTATTTTCATTTACCTCGCGGCCGAGTTTTGCACCAAAAGATGCCATGCCACGGACTACTTTAAATCGTTTGCCATTTTTAATAAAGGCTAGACCGGGGCTTTCTTCAGTACCGGCAAGCATGCTGCCAAGCATTACGGTGTGTGCACCAGCGGCTAGTGCTTTTGCAATATCACCTGATGTTTTAATGCCCCCATCGGCAATAATTGGTACATTATATTTTGCTGCTTCCTCTGCGCATGCAAGCACGGCGGAAAATTGTGGATAACCAGCACCAGTAGTAATACGTGTTGTGCAAATAGAACCAGGTCCAACCCCAACTTTAACACAATCAGCTCCGGCTAAAATAAGATCTCGCACACCCTCTGGGCAGGCAACGTTCCCAGCGATCACCTCTATGTCCGGAAATTGTTCTTTAACATTCATAAGAGTGCTAATGGCAAGATTGCTATGCCCATGTGCAATATCGATGACCAATACATCAACACCAGCTTCAATTAGTTTTTCAGCTCGCTCAAGTGCATCTTCTTTTACCCCAATAGCCCCACCAACGAGTAATCTTCTTCTTGAATCAAGTGCTGCCTTTGGATATTTGGTTGCTTGATCTATATCCTTGCTAGTGATTAAACCGGCAATAGTACCATCTGGTTTTAAGATTGGTAATTTTTCGATGCGATGTTGTAGTAACAAATTTTTAGCTTCCTCCAATTCCATTCCTTCATAACCAACTATTAATTTTGCCTTTGGGCTCATGCGGTCAGCTACGGTAATTTTTCTTGGATGAAACCACATATCTCTTTTTGTTAAGATGCCAACTAACTTATTGTCTGCATTCGTTACTAATAAACTCGTAATACCATTGTTTTTCATCATACATCTTGCATCTTCAATGCTTGCTTCTGGGCCAATAGTTAGCGGCTGTTCTATTATTGCATTGGTAAATCGTTTTACTTTTTCGACTTCTTGAACTTGTGCCTCAATACTATTGAACCGATGAATAATACCAATACCACCCATTTGAGCCATGGCTATTGCCATTCTTGATTCAGTAACGGTATCCATATTTGCAGAAATAATGGGAATATTTAAGGTGATATTTTTGGTTAGTTGAGTTGTAGTGCTTACATCCATTCTTGATTTTATTGCAGAGCATTGTGGTATTAATAATACATCATCATAGGCCAGGCCGGTTGAGACAACTTTGTTGTATGCTTGACTAGAGCTTATTAGTAGTAAAAAAAACAACCGTGTAAAAGTGTTCATACTATTCTCCTTATTAAAAATTAACAAACGAGGAACAGTATTACAGTTCAAGATTTTTTTGCAAGGATAGTGTGGGCTTTAATCTGAATTGCTCTCATAAAATTGTTTTAAATTCTTTACTTTTCCCCTCTTAATCAAGTCACTTCTTCGGCGTGGATCTGATTTGTTTACTGTAGTTTTTGATTTCTGTTTCGACGTGGAAGGTCGATTTGCTTGTTCTGGTGGCCTACCGGTAATAATAGTGACGGGCAACTTTGTAGGTTCAGGTGATTCTTCTTCTGAAGAGGTAAAATCAGAGGAGTGCGACGGGCAATAGCTTTCAATTGTCGGAATTTCCGCCTGGTGTTGAACTATTAAAATTAGAGATGAGGCTATTTGTTTTAAGTTGAGATTAATGGTGCTCATATGTGTATTCAGTGTTTCTAGTTGTATGTTTGCCATTTTTTGATTGTGGGCTAATTGCTTAAATTCAGTTTTTCTATCTCGTTCATACGTATTTAGCAGTGTTAGTTGTGAACCAATTGCTGCATTGAGCTCAATTGAGCCTCTTTTTGCTTTCTTTTCATCTTTTTTTACACGATGCAAACAAAAAATTGAACTGGTCATACACAATAGCATAGCAAACTTTTTCATGATCCCTCTCCCCTAATTATGCTAAAAGAATAGCAATACTAGCCACAGTAAGTAAATAATTTGCTTTAAATTACCATTAATGGGTCAGTAGTACTGGCTGATGGTTGTGGGACTTGCAGGATGCTTGCAATGGTAATGGGAACTTGCAAACTCAGGACTTTTTTATCATGATTTTGCTTTTTCGTTGTTCCTTTTTGATAAAAAAGGAGTGGAATTCTAGTATTATATGCATAAGGAGTGCGATGGGAAGTACCAGTTTTATATTTGGTAAATTGAGAAAGTGGTGCTGTTTGTACCGTAATAAAACCACTTCGGCCAACCAATAATTGTTGTTTAAAATAGTTTTCAATGGCTTCTGGCTCAAAAACAGAATAATGTAGTTCGTCGAAGGTCCACACTCGTTTTATACCAGGTTGGGATAATAAGAATTGTTTTATGCTAAAAATTATTGCCTGTTGTTTTTGTGTCGGTATTGTTTTTAATTGCGCCATATCAAGATAAAATTGGGGTGTCTTAAATTCCAAGATGAGATTTTTTGTGCCAAATTGTCTGCTGAGCAGGGCGTTCAATTCTGGAATAAGCTTTTTATAAAAAATGCGATGTGCTGGATATCCTTCTTGCGTAACCAATTCAGGAAGCGGGCTAGTGCCATGATCGGCCGACAGGACATATAAAATGTCACAAGGATCAACTTTTTGTTCTAAATGTCCCATGAGGGTGCCAAGGTATTTATCTAACTTATAATACATATCAATAACTTCATAACTGGCAGGACCAAATTGGTGATTAATTTTGTCGGGGCTACTTATTGTAAGCCAGAGGAAAAAAATATTTTCTTCTCCGGTATAGTTTTTATCAAAACAATCTTTTGCAAGGTCAAATAATAATTTCATGCTAAAGGGGGTTTCTAAAAATGGTTCATAACCTTCTTTTTTATTTTTAATTTCAACAGGCCGGTTGATATAACTTTTTGGAGAAAAATCATATGTTTTTTTATTTACTGCTCCATAGGCAGGAGAGTTTTGTGGATATGATAGGTGCCAGGTAACGGTTTTTTCTGTAAAAGTTTGTTTATTGTTGAATCGTTTAATCCATTCTGGCAATGACTGAAAATATGCTTTACTACTGGTAAAGCATCCCTGCTGGCGGTCGAACCATATTGCTTTTCCTAGTTTTGCTGCGGTGGCAATAGCAGAACGACTTTTTAAAGAAAGTGCAAATACTTTGTTTTTACTTTTTTCATGTGAGCATAGTAGCAATTGATCAGAGAGGCCATCTACCAGAAGATTATGAGCAGATTTTCCATAACCAAGTGTATTACCTTTGCAATCAAAAACGCCAGCCATTTTTTTTGGTGCGTCATCGCATCCAATTTTTTTTCCATTTTTATCAAACCATGAATTACCGATCCAGCCATGATCCTTTGCATACACGCCAGTTGAGAGTGCTGCATGGCCAGTTGCGGTTGAAGGCATGCCATGTGGTTGAATGCAGTTGGTAAAAACAGTGCCACCGTCATATATTTTTTTAAGACCGTCATGAAAGTATGGCAAAGCTGTTTTAAATTCTTGCCATGAGCACTGATCAACAACTAAAGCTATAACAATTTTTGGTTTTTGTGATTGCAAGGTTGTAAAAAAAATAGGGGCAAAAAATAAACCTAAAAATTGTTTCATTGTTTTCCTTTTAGCTTTAACTGTAAAGATATACCAATCTTTTGCTCAAGAGTTTGTTATACTGGAATATAAAAAGAAGGCTTTATATGCACAAAAGTATTGGCATTGTTATTCAGAATTGTGCTCCTGTTAAACAGAAAATAATGCTTTTTGATAAACAAACGGGTACTTGTTGGGCAACAACTATAAAAAGGAAGTTATCCCCCGGGAGTTTGATTTGCTACGAAAAAAAAGTTGGCTCTTCAATAACTTTTTTATCTTCAATAGAATTACTAGATATTCCATTTTTTTGGGCGCAAGAAGATATTCTTTTTTTGCATCATATATTGGAATTATGTAGCTTATTTGTACCTATTGGGCAACCTCAACCCGAATTATTTATGCTTCTTGAATTTTTATATATGAATGAAACAAAACATTCTTTGTCAAAAAAAATTTTTTTATGTAAATTTTTTATAATACTAGGGTTTTATCCGGAGGTTGATAGTAAGCAGCTATCATTTGTATTTGCTCTTGCAAAACTTTCTATTGACAGTGCTTGTAAGCAGGTCATAGATTTAAACAAACAGATACAACTGGAGCAATGGCTAGAGGGGTGCACACAATACTATGTGGCTCATAAACAAATGAAAACTATGCATTTTTTAAAGGTAAGTAAAAGCACATGAAAAAACGGAATTATTTCTTTCTCTTTCTTTTTTTTACTTTCAGTTATGTAACTCCTGGCGGTTTTGTTAAAGGGTTAATGACCCAAGATTACAAAAGTATCATAACTACCGCAAACGAAGAGAAAAAAGAAGAACTAGAAGCGCTTAAACAAATACAAACAGAACAAGAAAAAGAGCGGGAAGCTGCTCTTGCTAACATATCAAAGCAGATAGTACAGGTAAAAGCAGACATCCTCAATACAGATAAAATGTTGAAAATAGAACCATCTGATCAATTATTAAAAGCCAAAGCAACATTCTTTTCTCAAAAGTATAGTACGCTGAAAAAGGTACAAGAATTATGGCACAACCTTCTTGTGCCCATTGAAGAAAATATCGCCGTTCATGAGGAATATTTAAGTGATCCGGATCTTGAGGTTTATTTTTCTGAGACTATTGGTGATAAAACGATCTATTCTTTTGAAGACTTACAAAAAATTTTCCAATTAGTTGAGGACCAAAAAAGGAAAGTTGAGAACCTCAAGCGGGAAAAAGAAAATGAAAAAAAAGAGTTAGAAAACCGCAAAAAGACAGTAAAAGAAGACTTAGCAAAATTTGAGATCCTCAAAGAAAAAAGACAACAAGATCAATTAGATGATTATCAAGGGCTCTCTGCTGGCGAGCAAGAGCAGGCTTGGGATTTTGAGGAACAATTATTTTCAATTAAAGAAAATTTTAATGATCGGCGATTGCAAGAGATAGAGCTCAAGATTGATCTTACTGATATACGATTATTCTTTGAGAGGCAAAAACTTGATTTAATAAAAGAATCACTCAAACGAATAAAGCCAAAGGTTCGTATTTCTGAAGCAACTATTACCGCTGCTAAAGACCATCTTGCAAAAAGTAAGCAAGAGGCATTTAAAAATACGGCAAACTTGCACCAAAAAATAGATTTTATAAAAGATAAAATCAGTAAAAAAGAAGTGCAACAAAAAGAGGCAGAAGAGCAATATAGTATACCTGTTACTGCTGAACTGGATATATGGAAAACAAAACCAGTTAAATCTGCAGATGGGTATTTGGGTTTATGTAAAATTGGTAATTTGCACGACCAGATATTACTTCTTAAGAGGAACCAAGATAATCTTCAGGCAAAATTGGAGCTTGAGGAAAAAGAATTTGGAACTAATGGCTTAAAAGAAGTTTTCCTTGATGTAAAAGAAACGTTTTTCAAAATTATTACCCGTAAATTTGCAAATGAACAAGAGATAAACCAAGAGAAAAGAAAATATGAGGTTTATCGATCACGAATCGATGCAGATATTTCTGATATCACAAATCGAAATAATAAAGCACAAGATTATTTAGCAGCCCAAAAAAAGGCACAAGATAATTTAGACATATTAATTAGTGAAATCAAAGACCAACGAAGTACTATTTTTGTTGATGATATAAATGCATATAATAATTGCTTAGGGTCTTTACGTAACTCAAAAAACTTTATATCTGCTCAGGTAAAAGCACTTAATGATACCATTAGTACCTATAACGATATATTAGCCACCTTACAAAAGATTTTGAAACAAATAGATTTTATTAGTACAGAACTAGATTCGATCGGTATTTGGTGGCAACGGCCAGACTATGCTATTACCTGGACATCGATCAAAAAGACAGTGCCCGATGTCACCGCGTTTTTCCGTGATTTGCAAATATATATTCTCAATTTCAGTGTGCAAAATTTTGCTGAACGAGTGATTGATGTTCTGCGTTTTCCCTTAACAGCATTTACTTTTGTAGTTAAGTTATTAATCTTATTTCTGGTCTTATTTTTACTTTGGTTTTATTTGCCTTCAATTGTTCATATATTACTCAAACCGGTAGAAAAATATTCATTACTACAGTCAGTACGGCTATTCTCAGGCTTTGTTTGTCAATTCATTTATTATTATTATGGGTTTTTAGCGAGCTGGATTTTTTTATATGCATTACTTAATGTGCTTAATTTGGCAGATCCCTATCCATTTATTCTTTTTTATCTTATTTCTGTACCTTATTTTCTCTTTTTGGCAAATCGCTTTATTGCTTATTTGGCTCAAGCCAATAAAAAGAATAACTATGTATTTATCGGTAAAGAATTTGAGGGACGTTTTGTATTTGTATTTTCACTGCTTACGTATTCAACTATCTGTATTTTCTTTTTTAGAAGAGCCTTTTTATTAAGTGGTTATACTCAATCGGAAGTGCCAACTATATTACTTGCGCTCAATTTAATAATTCTTCAGATTGCTTTAATTTCATTTTTAGTCAAAGAACCTATTTTGAGTATTATCCCGGAAGATACACCATTCTGGCAATGGATTAAAAGCCAAGTAAGCAAATACTATTATCTTATTTTAGCAATCATAATTGCTATCATTATTATGAGTAATCCATATGTTGGATTTGGTCGTTTGGTTCTTTATATCCTTACTCGAGTGTTTTATTCTATTTTACTTGTAGTCGGCTTCATATGGTTGCATAACTGGTTAAAAAAAGCATTCTTACACATGTTTTTTGTTTCTGACATTGATTTAGTAAAAGAACGCTTTAATTATGCAAAAACATGGTATGGCATAACGGTTATACTTCTGTTTGTAGTTTCTTTTATAGTAGGTATATTTTTCATTGCTAAAATTTGGGGATGGCCACCAGCATTGACAGAAATTACCGATTGGTCTGATATCATAATTTGGTTAAAAACACCATTTATTGGGCAAGAAACAAAAGGAGCAATCTCTCTCTATTTAGTACTGCAGGGTATATTTTTTATTGTTGTGGGTATTTTACTTGCTTCGGCATTTGATCGTTTTGTATTAGGTAAAATTTCAGATATTTTAGTTGTTGACCCTGGCGTACAAGATACCATATCTCGTTTTTCACGGTATTTAATTATAGCCATTGCAATTATTGTGGGGTTGGCTACTGCTAACCTTTCTACGCTATTACCTTGGATTGGTGCCTCTTTATTGGCATTAGGATTTGTCATTAAGGAACCATTGGCAGACTTTTTTGCTCATTTTATTATTTTGGTGCAACGGCCAATCAAGATTGGTGATTATATTGAGATAGATGAGAATGTTGCAGGAGTTGTTCGCAAAATTACTGCTCGCTCAGTTATTATTCGCAAGAAAAATAGTACGACTATCATTATCCCAAACTCTGAAATTATTAATAAATCAGTCTTTAACTGGAACTATACACGGGGCTTTGTGGCACTTAATGATATTAGTGTTTCTGTTTCATATGAATCCGATCCTGATCTTGTGGTAAAGCTTCTGCTTGAAGTATTTCAGGAGAACCAAAATGTATTAAAAAATCCGAAGCCTATTATTCGATTAAATGATTTTAGTTTGGATGGGTTCCAATTTATGATGCGTGGCTTTGTTAGCTCAAACTATACTCTTGATATTTGGGATATTGCTAGTGACATACGCATTGGGGTATCTAAAAAACTTAAAGAAAATAATATAAAATTAGCAATACCAGTTCGTTTATTAATGAGAACCAAAAGTTCGCATGAGCATATGGGGACAGACCAAGGGGCAATGAAAGAATAATTATTGTTCTTTTTTCTTAAATAGATCAATTAACCAAGAAACACCGCCGATTTTATAAAAACCATAACCCATTAATGCGATGGCAGCAAAAAGATCTACCCCTTTGATAATACTCAAATAGTTTAAAAGTAGAATGGCACCCAGTAGTAAAAAACCGATACCTTTGTTCATTTCAGTTAAGCAAAACATATAAGCTCTCCTAATTTATTAATGCTTCAAGATTAAGTACTACACAAATTTTAGGACCTTTTCAAGTTATTGGCCATGCTTGGGAAAAATCTAGAAAATCATCTTGCATCGGATGATGGTCAACTAAGAGAATAATTTTGGTAATTAGTTCATTATTTTGGCTGATGGTTTTAAATAAACTTTCAAGCAAATCTAGCTTCTGCGAGGTTGGTTCAAAGGCCTGTAGAAAATGGCAACTGAATGATAGATAGGCAGTTAGGTTTTGTGTATCGACCAAAACAGTACCAAGAAATATGTCTCTTGGTATGATTTGCTCCTTTTTGAGAAGTATGAGCCAACCTGTAACCATTGTATAGAGTTGTTCTTGCATCGTTTGTGGCCAAAAAACGCTGACCAGTTCTTGTTTTTCTTTTTGTTGGTAATAAAAGACCTTGATCACTTTTTTATGAATCTTTCTTGTTTTTACTTTGTGAGTTGAAAAGGGCGACAAAAGCAGAATATGTTTACTCAACCACCCAAAAAATATAATACTTGCAAGTAACGCAAAAAGAATTATTGTTATATTTCTTTTCATTTTATTAATGATTCTATACATTGTTGAACAATGGTTATAGATTCCTGCACATTATTTTGATTTGTTTGTAGTTCAATACCAATAGCTTGTACTGATACGAATGGTAGTAACGGTTTGTATGGTACTTGGTATGATAAAAATTCTACAGAAGTTTGCTTTTTTATTAATTGCTCAAACTTCATTAAGTACTTTTGATTTTGTCCGGTAAAGAAACAGATAATAGGTTTTTCTGTTTCCTTTAGAAAGAAAGCGATGGAAAGAGCTAAATCTGGCACAACTTGCTCATTATCCTGAGAATGTATAACAATCGATACAGAAGGACTATCGTTACGGATTAAATGAGAAATATGTTCACAGATAGCTTGTGTATTAAAGGTATCTGTTTTTACTGGTATTAATAGAATTTCAAATGGCTTTTTTTGCCAGAATGAATGAGTTGAGGAAAACAAAAACAATAAAACAAAATGCTTTACCGACATTGCAGATCGCTTGTTAAAAATTCTTTTAAAAATGTTTTTCTCTCTACGGATTTATTATTTTTAATACCGATGGCCAGCGCTTTGGTTTGGCCTATTAAGATACATAATTTCTTTGCCCGCGTTAAAGCGGTATAAATTAGGTTTCTCTGTAGAAGCATAAAATGTTGCATAAAGAGTGGCACAATCACGCATGGAAATTCTGAACCTTGGCTTTTGTGAATAGATATTGCATAGGCCAGTACAAGTTCCTCAAGCTCACTAGATTCATAGATTATTGGTTTGTTATCAAACTGCACAGTAATTTTCTTTTCTTTTGTATCAACTTCTATTATATAGCCAATATCGCCATTAAAAACATTTTTATCATAATTGTTTTTGATTTGCATCACCCGGTCAGAAAGGCGTAGCTGGCTGCCACGGAGAGAAAGAAATGGTTTTTTATTATCTGCGGGATTAATCAATTCTTGAAGTTGGTCATTTATTTGATGCACTCCCACAATGCCACGGTTCATAGGAACCAATACCATTACATCTTTTTTATTAAATTTATGCCAATGAATCTTCTTGGTAAAAAATTCTTTTAGGTGAGAAAACAATTGTGTTGGTTCCTGTTCTTTATAAAAGAAAAAATCTTTTTTACTCTGATCTGTTGGGCCAATTGGAAGCTCACCATTATTAATTCGGTGTGCATTAATGATAATCATACTATCTTGTGCTTGGCGAAAAATTTCTGTTAATCGGATACAGGGCACCTGATTACTTGCTATCATGTCACTTAAGAAATTGCCCGCACCAACGGATGGTAGTTGGTCAATATCGCCAATAAAAACAATATGAGCTTTATGTGGGAGGGCTTTTAATAGAGCAAGGGCCAAGAAAATATCAATCATTGATGCTTCATCAATAATTAAAAAATCAGTTTTGAGTGCATTTTGCTCATTTTTTGTAAAGCCAAAAGTTGCAACATTAAATTCTAATAATCGGTGAATAGTTTGTGCAAACCTGCCGGTGCCTTCATTCATCCGTTTAGCAGCACGACCAGTTGGAGCGGCAAGCATGTATGATATTTTTTGTTCATCTAATGTACCAAGCAGTTGCTTAATGAGTGTTGTCTTACCAGTACCAGGGCCACCAGTGATAATGGTGATTTTGTTTTGCATGCAAGATAGGATTGCTCGTTGCTGATCTTCATTTAATTGAATACTGGTTGTTTGATTTCGTAATTGTTGATATATTTTGTCAATCGAAAAAGAAAATGTAACAGGATACTCTTGCAATTCTTTAATCTTTGCAGAAACCTTTTTTTCAGAAAAATAATATTGACTTAAGGTGAGAAAATGCTCATCATTTTGCGTGATTAATTTGATTCGATCAGTATTATATAGATCATGAAAAGCAGTCTTTAACAAATGGTCAGATTCATTTTGTTCTAATTCGAGTAGCAAGAGTGTCTTTTCTTTTAATTTTGCCAATTGGATATATAAGTTTCCATTACCTACATGCTCTGAGATCACAAATAAGATACCAGCACGAACTCGTTTGATTGAGTTTTTGGCGATACCGATATTGTGTGCAATTTGGTCTGCAATTTTAAACCCAATGCCCCAAATATCATCAGCAATTTTATAGGGGTTTGCCAGCAAAACAGAGCGTGATTCTTGGCCGTATTTTTTAAAAATTTTAACCGCATAAGTAGTTGATACGCCTTTTTCTTGTAAGAAAACCATGATGTTGGCAATTTCTTTTTGGTCTTGCCATGCAGTTATTATTTGGTCAATACGTTTTGCTCCAATACCAGGAACCAATTTAAGACGGTCAGGTTGGGTATCTATAACTTCCAAAACATTACTGCCAAAAAAATCAACTAATTTTTCTGCATACTTTGGCCCTATTCCTTTAATGAGGCCAGAGCCTAAATATCTTTTTAGGCCAATAATCGATTCGGGCAATTGTTGGGCTATTTCTTTTGCCTCAAATTGCTTACCGAATTTTGGGTGTTTAATCCATGCGCCTTTGAGGATCACCTGTTGGCCAGGTTGTAGTTGAGAAATAAAACCACGAACAGTCGTTGTTACTTTACTTTGCTTTATGACAAATACTGCAAAACCATTTTGCTCATTATGAAAAATAATTTTTTCGACCAAACCGCTTACTTGTTCGTGGTGTTCCATTAGTTCTTATTTTTGATGTTTTAGTTTTTCTTCTTGTACTATTTTTTTAAATTGTGCCAACCCACGTGGGCATGAGCGCATTAAGTCTTCCAGGAAGTTTGTTAAGTCGTTACAAAATAACTTGTAAATTTCGAAACTTTGCACATCAAGGTCAAAATGTTTAACCTCGGTGCCTTCTTCAGCTGCTCCCCAACCTCGTAGCAAGCTTTTTGTACGGTGTCGTTTAACGCATGATTCTTCAATCAAGGCGAGCATTTGTGATTTTGCACCTCGTGCATGAATTATAAATGGTTCAACAATCTCATGGAAATATGATTTTGCTTTTTGCAGACAATCTTTGTAAGCATTCTCTAATTTATTATTTTCTTCTGCTGTCCAATTGCTTTTATTTGTAATTAGTTTTTCAATAGTAACTAATAATATTAAGGAAAATGTTTCTTGCAAGTGTTTGTTTTCTATAATCTCTTCAGGAGATAATGCCGTTGTAATCGGTTGATGATCTAATATCGCTTTATTTGCCCGTTCGGTATAAGCAGTTAGCTTACTTGCTGCTATTTCAAAATCATGCAAAATAGTTAGCAATTGGTATGCAGTAGGATTGCCAGAAAGGATTGGAGTTAATTTTGTGCTATTTACGAGCTCTAATACTTTATGGCGCACTTTTAGCATGAAACCTATGACCTCACCATTTATTCCAAATATAGCACCGTCAATAAACTCAATAACCGGATGAGTTAAGATTATTTTGCCTGCAGGTAATGTTGCCGTGAAAGATATAAGCAAAGCTAGTGTAAAATATTGTTTTATTTTCATAATAGTTCCTTTTTTAAAATCGAACATCCATATTGAAAGTTATCATATAATCTTTTCCAATACCGGAGCTTATAAAAGTTTTGTCACCATTTAAAGAAAGCGTCCATTCTCGATATGGCCGATGTACACTGTACGTAATACCGCCCATTAATTTACTTTGATATACAAAAGATTTTTCTGCTTTATGTATCATGAGTGTATTTACAATATTACAAGGCGCTTTTATATTTGTAATTCGCTCAGGTGTTCTTATATAAGTGTCTCCACCAACATAAAACCCCCATTTTTTACCTTCGTACATATATTTTGTACTCCAGTGAAAAATAAAACCTGGTGATACGCGGGCACGGAAAACAAAAGGGAAAAATCGGTCCGTAATAACTTGTGTAATGAATTCAAAATTTTCTTCTGCTTCATCATCATCAGTAAAATCCCGCCCTTGGAATTCTTGGGCATTATTAAAAGGGATAAAGCATTTAGTGTCAGTATTTGGAAGTAAATATTCACCAGAAATACGAGATTGAATTTTAATTTTATCAGCCCATGGCCGTGGAATAAAAGAACCTAAGCAACCTCGAGTATAGAGTACTAATCCTAAACCAAGATGCCCATTGTTCCCCATGTTTTGATCTAATAGAATGGCAGAAAGATCATCTAGTACTGCAAAAATGAAAGGGAGTCCCTCTTCTTGCAGAGCTTGCATGCCAGCTGGAGTTACAACTTCCTTGGGGTTAAGTAAGCATAAATCAAAAACGGGACGATCTTTTAGTTTTGTGAAACTTGAGCCTCTCAAGCCACTAACAAATTTTAATGCAGTTGGTAGTGTAGCCATGCCGCCCGCACGCACTTGCCAACCACAATTATCATAAATCATATAATCAAGTTCTACACGAGTATCACCAATGCCAAATTTATCTGAAATTAAATGATCATCTTGAAATTTCTTTTCTTCAGATGGTGTTGATGTAATACCAAGGCCAGTTATAATATCTCTAATTTCTGCTTCTTCGCTAGGGCCAACAAAATAATTACGCTCCAAGTAATACCACGGGAATTTTACTTGTAAAAACCATTTATTATATGGACGTGACCAATCAAACATAAGACCGAATCGCCGTTCTTGGACCGTAAAATTTGCAATAAGAGCAAGTAAGTCCTCAGCAACAGTAGCTTCAAATGGGAACTCTTCGGGTGCCATTCTCATTAGTTTACGAATAACTGCTTGCAGGGAATTGGTAAAACCGCCTGGTCCAACGGACAAGTATGAGTTGATGCTATCACTACTGCGAGTAAAGCGCATACGCGAGGTTTGATTATAAAATAAGTACATACCAAAGGATCGCTCTCTTGGATTATACCAGTCAGAATAAAACTCTGGGTAATCAAGTAATGATCTGGTATTGAGAAAATTTGTACGTAAATAAAAATCATTTTCTAATAAATTAATTGCATCAAGGGATTCTAATAAAGTAAGTATGGCTACTTGTACAGCATCAGAACAATCAATATTCCATGTTCTATTAATATTTATACTTTCAGGATCAGCCAATATATCGTCTAGATCATCAGCAAAAAGTGGAGCTGGTGCCAATAATAAAAAAAGAAAAAGAGTACGGGTAATTTTTTTAATATTCATTTTCATTAATTCACAATAATTTTATTTATAAGAAAGATAAAAAGTTATGATAAGCTTTTATTTTACTGCATTTTTTAACCTATGACAAAACAAATAAAAGATAAAGATTGATTTTATAAATGTCCTTTATTTTTATGCTAAGTGGATTATCTTTAAATAAAGAAAAATTTTATAAAGAACATTCGTATCCTTCGATAAACTCCCAACTGGCGCCAAGGCTTTGATGGGCAGGCAAGGTGAACGAATGGAAATTGATAACCCCCGTTCATGGTGATACCTCAAGGATGCTCCAACATGAGTCGGATCCATACGAAAGGGCCACAGAGGATTTTATGAAAATACAAAAAAGAAAAAATCAACATTATTTTATTATAGAAGGTAATATTGGAGCCGGAAAATCAACGTTTTTACAATTTGTTGCTAAAGATTTACCAATAAAACCGATTTTTGAACCGCATCATAAATGGCAAAATGTAAGTGGTAAATATAATTTATTAGAACAATTTTACAAAGATACCTCTCGATGGGCTTATACATTTCAATCATATGCATTTATTACTCGTGTCATGGCTCAGCAAGAGGTTGCTGCTCAATTTCCTACTAGCACTCAAGTATTAGAACGATCGGTTTATTCTGACCGATATTGTTTTGCAAAAAATGCCTATGAAAATGGTAACATGACTGCTCTTGAATGGAAGTTATATCAAGAATGGTTTTCTTGGTTGGTTGATAGCTATGTACCCCGACCAGCAGGTTTTATTTATTTGCAAACAAGTCCAGAGGTTTGTTTTAAGAGATTAATAAAAAGAAGTCGTCATGAGGAAGTAGGTGTTAGCTTAGCTTACTTGCAACAATTGCATGATAAGCACGAAAATTGGTTAATTAATAAGAGACCTATTGATACACAATTAGAAAAAACACCAGTTTTAGTACTTGAATGCAATAAAGAATTTGAATCAGACAAAAAAGTTCGTGATGCATTAATCACTAAAGTTTCTGATTTTATTCTGCAAACACACACACTACCAATGGACAATCAGGTAATATCTGCGTTATTATAATTATAATTAAATGTTTTTTACCAAAAGGGGTTCAGCATGGACGGTATTTTTTATGCAAAAGCGGCAGCTTTCTTGGGCGCTGCTATCGTAATGGGAATCGGTTCTCTTGGCCCATCGGTGGGGCAAGGTTTAATTGGCAAAAGTGCGTGTGAAAATTTAGGTAAATATCCTAAAAGTTCTGCACAAATAAGTAGAACCATGCTTTTGGCTATGGCGGTAGTTGAAAGTTCTGCAATTTATTCACTAGTTATCTCTATTTTATTAATTGTGTTTAGCCGAACGATATAGTGTTAGAAATAAATATAACGTTATTGATCCAAATTATTCATTTTTATATTGCTTACTTAATCATTACAGCCTTTTTACTCAAACCTGCATATGAGTTTATCTTAAAAGAAAACGACCAAAAAGAGGGGTTGCTTGGTGCAATTGGCATGCAAAAAGAGCATATTAATCAGATTCAATGGGATATGTATGAGCATTGGTCTGCAAGCCAAAATTTTTTTGAGAAGCAAGCACCAGAGGCAATGCAATCACAATTATATATTTTCAGAAATATTGCTCCAGACCGAGAAATGCCGACCATTGAAAATAATCAAATAGCCCAAAGAGTTATTGAACTATCACAAGCTATAACAAATGAGATTGACCATGTTCGGGTATAATACCATAACCGCAGTTTTGTTTCGCTTTATTAACTCAGCAATATTGTTTGGGGCCGGTTGGTATCTTTATAAAAAATACGCACAAGAACCCTTGGAAGAGCAAGTTGATGAAAAACTAGCGTTTATAGCAGCGCTTAAACAACAAGAAAATGCTTTAGCTGCACAAGAAAATCAACTGCTAACTACAGCACACAAGCAAAAACAAGAATGTATGGCATTAAAGCAAAAAGTATTAGATTGGCATGCTTTTGTTGAACAAAAAATAAAAAAACGTGCAGAAGAAAAAAAAAATATTGTCCAAATGGCAAGAAAGCGTACCGATCAACAAAACAAATATTTGTTTCAAGAGACGTTATTACAAGAAGCTCTGCCACAAGCACTAGCAAAAGCACGTACTAAATTAGAAAAAGATTTTCTTGATAGTAAAAAAAATAAACAATATATGAATACTATTATTACCCAGTTGGAAAAGGGAAAATGAATTTTGTTTTTCAAGTGTTGGCAAATAGATACGCAAAAGCTTTTTTACTTAGTTTTGGTAAGGAAATTACATTTACTGATTTTGAGAATATAAAACGTGCGCGAGATTATTTACAAAAGCATTCTAAAGATCTTTTTTTTCTACAATTACCTAAAATAAGTAAAAAGCAAAAAGTGGCAATAATGCAAAAAATTATTTGTAAGCAATTTGATTTGCCATTGCTCTTTACTAAGTTATTTGGACTTTTAGTCCGAGACAAGAAAGAGCAATTGGTGGCAATAGTGTTTGATTCATTGTGTAAATTATACCAAAAAATGCATAATATCGAATCCTTCTCCATCGAATCGTCAACAGAATTAAGTATTGAAAAAGTAGAAAAAATTAAAGAATTTCTTGCACGCCAAACGGGAGCAGATATTATATATACATATGCAATAAATCCAACATTAATTGCTGGTCTGCGCATGCAAAGTGATACCCATTATTGGGAATATTCTATTAAGCAACAGTTAAAAATAATAAAACAAAAATTGGCCCAGTAAGGAAAAAATATGGAAATCAAAAGTACTGATCTGGTGTCATTATTCCAAGATGCTCTTCAAGGTGTCGGTAAAGAACAGCTTGAGCAAACAGGCATTGTGATTCAAGTTGGAGACAATATTTGCCGTGTGTATGGTTTAAATAATGCCATATTTGGAGAGTTGATCGAATTTGAAGGGGGCAATAAAGGGATTATTTTTAATCTTGCGGAAGATAATGTTGCTATCTTTTTGTTGTATACTACGATCCCGGTTAGGGAATTGGAAATCGCAAAAAGAACTGGAGATGTATTTCGTGCTCCGGTTGGTAAGTCGTTAATTGGCCGCGTAGTAAATGCTCTAGGTAAACCAATTGATGGATTAGGGCCTTTAGAACCTGAAGCATACAATCCTGTTGAAGCACCAATTCCACCAATTATGGAACGTTCTCCAGTAAATGAATCATTAGAAACAGGAGTTATGGTAATTGATGCCTTAGTTCCAATTGGCAGAGGTCAGCGTGAACTACTTATTGGCAACAGAAATACTGGTAAAACAGCCGTTGCTTTGGATACTATTTTGCATCAAAAGGGTAAAGATGTAATTTGTGTGTATGTTTCTATTGGTCAACGTCAATCAAATTTAGCTCGTATTATAAAGTTACTACAAGAGAACAATGCCCTTGAATACACAATTATTGTAAGCGCTGATGCTTCTGAGGCGGTTCTAAATCATTATTTAGCGCCTTATACTGGTTGTACCATTGCTGAGTATTTCCGTGATAAAGGGCAAAATGCATTAATCGTATATGATGATTTGAATAACCATGCGGTAGCATTTCGGGAGATGTCTTTATTGCTCCGGCGTGCACCAGGCCGAGAAGCATTTCCGGGAGATGTTTTTTATTTGCATTCACGTTTATTGGAACGAGCGGGGAAATTAATTAATGGCGGTTCATTAACGGCGCTGCCAATTGTACAGATTCAGAGTGATGATATTACCGCATATATTCCAACAAACTTAATTTCCATTACTGATGGACAAGTATTTTTGGATACAAAACTATTTAACCGCGGGGTTCGTCCGGCGGTTAATGTTGAGCTTTCTGTTTCTCGTGTTGGTGGATCCGCCCAAACAAAGGCGATTAAAAAAGTCACAAAGGCATTGCGTTTGGAGCTGGCTCAATACCATGAATTGCAAGATTTTGCACAGTTTGGCACTGAGCTTGATGAGGTTTCTCAACGAAAACTACGGCGTGGTAGCATTGCGGTGCAGTTAATGAAACAAAAGCAATTTGTAACCTACTCATTTGTAGCTCAAACATTGATGTTATTTCTTTTGAAAGTGAATCTTTTGGATGATATTGACTTAAAAGAAGTGCATTATTTTGCAACCCAGTTTGTTAGCTACGTTGAGTCGGTCTATGCTGATGTATATAATCAAATTAAAGAAACTGAAGATATTTCTGACCATACGATGGATAAATTAAAAGAGGTAGCCATAGAGTTCAAAAAAATGTTTAAAAAGCAAAACAAGCCTGTTAAAGCGGAAAAATAGGGTTTTTGTTTGAAATTACCCTTTTTGGCTTTATAATAAGTATTCTCGTGCCCGTAGCTCAGTTGGATAGAGCAACGGACTTCTAATCCGTAGGTCGTAGGTTCGAATCCTACCGGGCACACCATACTTCGCTCCTGTGGAGCTTTCTACTTCGTTAAAACTTTGTAGAACAGGTCGTATTGGTAGGCTTGTACTTCGAAACTTTAGTGAAGTAGTGCCAATTTTAATGAAATAAATAAATAGAAAAAAGATTTTGGTCTTTCAAAGATAAAAAAGAAAGGCTCACTATTTTTGTGAGCCTTTTAGTTAGAGAGCAAAAATGCTTTACTTAGAAAATTATTATTTTAGACATCTTGCTGAACAAGATTTCTGTGCCTGGGATTCAGTTTTATTTGAATCATTTTCTTTTGTTTTTTTATCTACTTTTCTTTTTGCTATTTCTTTATCTATAACCTTAGCAAGTTTTGTTGCATTTACTTTATTTGGATACCAAGTACCCCATCCACCCCAGGGAGTAACTAATATTGTGCCTTTATTATGGTATGAACATGCAATTCCACGATCTTTAATTTTCTGTAATTCAGTAACAGATAAATTATCCCCACCCCCATTTTCAAAGTATGTCATCACTTCTTTATAAGATAGAGATTTTAACGCGTCGATTAATGCTTTCGGATTTACCCTAACGTTTTTATGGGTTAGATAACGTATTAATTCAGTACGTTCTTCTACTGCTTTTGCAGGTGCTATATGCTTACGAATAAGAAGCTCTAAAAGACCTTTTTCTGAGATTATTTTTTTACCATCTTCAGTATAATATTCACATTCAAAAGATGTATTATTATTGTGATACCACCTTAGATTATTCATATTAATAAGGATGGCATTATCCAGAAAAGCACCAAATAAGTATAATTTCATATCTTTTACATCTTTGAATACTTTAAATTCGAATTCTTGATCATCTTTCTCATTTGAATCAGCAAACACTCTCTTTCTTTGAGTTGCTCCACCAACACCAAGTGCTAATGCACTCCCTGCAAAAATTTTTCTTTTCCAATTAGCCCAGTTAAACCAACTGTTATTGCTTCGGGAACTGAACGCTCTAGTTCGAACTGGTGTAGGTCTTTGTAAAATACTTCTTAGGGAATTTAATCTTCTATTTTGAACTGGAGTATTTTGTCTTTGTGCAACGATGCGAGTTAGCTGTCTAGATCTTGGTACCAATAAGGTAGCAGCTCTTCGGGCTGTAGTTCGATTAGTAACTCGAGGTGCAAGGGTTCTACTGTGAGAAGTAGTGGTTAGTCGACGCCACATTGGTAATGTGGAACTGATTAAAAATACCGGCATAAGTGCTAGGTATGTTTTCTTTAGATTGAGCATAATTTACCTCCATATGCTTTTGATTTAATAATCGAACTATAATTTATAATCTTACCAGGAATTAAATATTTATCAAGGGGGTTATCTATTTTCTATTTGCAATATCCAAGGTTTAAGTTATCTTCCTCGTTCCAGTGCAGCTGCATAATTAAACTGAAAGAAGTAATCTTGCCAGATCTTGTCTGAGGTAGAATATTCGTTGTCATACACTAAATGATCTATAAGTGCTTCGCGGGTCCGCAAGAGTTCTTTACGTCTTGGGCCACTATTTTTTGGATCGGTAATGGTTAAGCCCAAAAGTTCTAATGCTCGTTCAAATGCTTGCTTACTATATTCTGAGTTGCCTTGTTTTTTCCAATTAATAGTTCGCTCAATATCACAACCTACATTTGCTAACTGTTCAAAAAGGGAAAAACTAAACCAACGCTCTGGCGTTAGACCTTTATGAATTTTCATTCTGTTACCAGTTTGTTACCAGTTTGTTAACATTTTTTTTATGATTTTTTGAATTTCAGGATTATCAACACCACGAGATCGGTTTCCTTGTCCGGGTCTAAGATTAATCATCGAATCAAAGATTACAAATCCTTCTTTGCCGAATTGGTCTGGAAAGATATTAATGCCCCAGAGATTTTCTTGTTTAGATTCATTTTCTAGTAATACATGTTCTTCATCAGAGTGAAGGGGTACATCTACTATCATAATTTCTTTTTCTATATCCACTACAGCTTTAACTAAATTGTTAAACATTTGTTCGGACATTTCTTTGAGTTCTTTAATTGAAATAGTTGTATCTATTAGTTTCACTGGCTTCCTTATTATTGTTAGATCTTTTATTTTAGCAAATAATGATAAGTAGGGGAAAAAATGAATTAAGGCATGTTTCTTTGAATGCTCCAGCTAAGAATCTTAGGAGGGCTATGAAAAATCTTCAAAAGCCTCTACAAATCAGCTTATTTGTGTTATTCTCACAAATATACTTTTTAATGATTGTGGGGGTATTTATGATTGGTTCTATTATTCACCAACAGGTGGTTGGCGTATTTAAGATGTCATTACCACTAATTGCAGTATTTTACTTTTTTGAGTATAACTTGCTTAGTTTATGGGCAATTTCTCTTTGCTCTGTGATCTATGGTCTTTATATAATCTATGTGCAATACACACACACTAAAAACATGGCAAAAAGTTTGCAATTTGTACCTGCCCAGAAGTATATGAGTTTATTTGGCAATGAGATCCAACGATGTGGTTTAGATCCAAAAGACATTCGCTTGCGTTATGCCTATACGGATGATGGGATTGCAATTACTATGTTTAATACCATCGCTCTTGATCCGATGATTTGGAAAGAAATTGATGATGATTCAGAATTTTTAAAAGCCAAAAATGTTATTGAAAAACATGTTTTGCCCGGGGTTCCAGAAGATAAAAAAAAATTACATGCAAAGATCAAAGAAAATATCTGCCCAAAGGTTCAACGATTTATTTTTAGGCATGAGTTAGGTCATGTCATATACAACTATTCAAATAAGCGCATAGCATTAGCCGGTATTATCGGGTCTTTTACAGCGTGCATAGGGTTAGTTAGTGTCTCCCTAATTATAAATTCTTTAGGTGGCCTAGTAGCTTACCTAGTTGGTTTAGTGGTGAGTTCAACTACCGATTTATTATTGACCTATTTGAGCAATGGTTTTTTTAAAGCACAAGAAGAAAAAAAAGCTGATCTTTTTGCTGCTAAATTTTGTTCAAAAGAAGAAATTGAAGCAGCAGCAGATTTTTTTGAGGCGTTTGAGATAAGTGCTCAAGACTACCGAAAAAATAACTTGGGTATACTCAATGCTATGCCAACAGTTTTTATGACAGGCTATATGGCCAATAGAGCACACTATTTAAGAGAAATCAGCAGATAAGTAAAAATATGGAATTTTATGTCAAATTATTCTAATTCAAGAAAAAAATCGGACAAAAATAATAAAGAGAGGGCTAAGTGGGGTAGCAAAAAAAGAAGCTCCAAACAATTTTCAAGGCGAAAAGGTCCTTCTTCTGGAAGAGGTAAGAGAACTGTTGCAAAATTTGATCCAACTCTTTTTATTAAGAAAATTGAAGAGCAAGTAGTCACGCAAGCATATATTCCTAAAAATACTTTTTCTGATTTTGCGATCGAAAATCAGTTGAAAGTAAATATTGAAAAAAAGGGATATGTCACCCCAACACCAATACAAGACCAGGCAATTCCGCACATGCTTGAGGGGCGTGATCTTATCGGGACTGCAAACACAGGAACGGGTAAAACGGCTGCTTTTTTGATTCCTCTTATCAATAATGTTCTAACAAAAAAAACTTCTCGTGTATTAATTATTGCGCCAACCAGAGAGTTAGCAGCTCAGATTCAGAGTGAATTTAAAAGCTTTACTATCCACACAGGTCTTACCTCGGTGCTGTGCATTGGTGGTGCCAATATTCATTTTCAGACTAGAGTGCTGAGAAATAACCCCGAATTTGTTATAGGAACACCGGGAAGATTGATAGATTTAGGAAAAACGAAATTCATACATTTCAGTAACTATACCACTATTGTTTTGGATGAAGTTGATAGAATGCTTGATATGGGCTTTATTAAAGATATCAAATACATAATTGATAGATTGCCCAAAAAGCGCCATTCATTGTTTTTCTCTGCTACGGTATCTAAAGACTTGCAAAATCTCATGAACAGTTTTTTACGAAATCCTATTTCAATAAGTGTTAAAACAAGACAATCGGCTGAAAATGTTAATCAAGAGGTTATAAGAATTGGGCAGAAGAATAAAATAGAGATAGTGCATGAACTATTAATTAAGCCTGAATTTAAAAAAGTTCTTATCTTTTTGCGGACAAAGCGCTTTGTCGATAAATTAGCAAAAGAATTGACCGCTCGCGGATTTACCCTTGCATTAATTCACGGCAATAGATCTCAATCCCAAAGAAATAAAGCGTTACTCTTATTCAAAACGGGTAAAGTTACCATTCTTTTGGCTACGGATGTTGTTGCCAGGGGAATTGATATTGATGATATATCTCATGTGATCAATTTTGATTTGCCGCAAACATATGAAGATTATATTCACCGAATTGGCCGAACTGGACGGGCTGATAAAATCGGTCAAGCAATTACTTTAGTTTAGCTTTTGCATAAATAGCAAGTTTGTAAGGATAAGTGGTGACCATTAGACCATCTTTTAGCGGTTTTACAACCAAAGCTATTGTAGTATATTCAATTAAGTATTTTGCCAAAAATATTTCTCTAAACTATAAAGGAAAAAGTAATGAAAAATTTTATTCTACGTTCTTTAGCAGTAGCATCAGTCGTTTTATTAGTAGGCTGTGGTGAGGCTAAAAATACAAAAAAAAATAATACCAGGCAACAGAAAGGGAATAAGCAAATGACACGTCATAAAACACCATCAGGCTTAGAGTATGAAATTATTACAGAAGGCTCGGGAGCATCTCCTGTAAAAGGTAAACCAGTGACTGTTCATTACACTGGTTGGTTAAATGAAAATGGTAAACCGGGTTCTAAATTTGATAGCAGCGTTGATCGTGGGCAGCAATTTAAATTTGTTATTGGTATTGGCCAAGTAATTCCTGGCTGGGATGAGGGCGTAATGTCTATGAAAATTGGTGAAAAACGACGTCTTTATATACCTGCAAAACTTGGCTATGGCACGCGTGGTGCTGGCCGTTTGATTCCACCTAATGCAAATCTTATTTTTGATGTTGAATTATTCAACGTTTCCTAGATTTGTTTAAGATATTGCCGTATTGATGCTTTTGAATGAGAGGGGAGGCTTTTGACAAAAGCCCTTTATTAATGCACTTTTAGGGATATATTAACTATTTAATGGAGGATATCTTATGAAAAAACAGTTAATACTTACCTTGGCATTGGTTTGCCCAGTAGTATCATTTGCAGCTGAAACACCAGGTCGTTTAGCTTCTATGGCCCAATCTATTAAAGATAGTGGTGCCTATAGGGTAGCTGGAAAAGCTTTTGATAACGCTAAAAATGAGATTAAAACCGCTGGCTTAGCAGTAGGCGAATTTGCTCAAGATAGCTGGAAAAACTCAACTGGTTACCTTGCCGATCATTGTAATCGCGAATTATTGAATGATTTGAAAGAAAAAGCATTTAATTTCCCTGCTAAATCTTGGGAAGCAATGCAAGAAAATCCAAAAATTACTGCTGCAATTGCAGTTGGTATTGTTGCGGTGATTAGTTTCTTTGGATATAAGAAATACCAAGCAAAGAAAAAACAAATAGCTTAAAGCTAAGCAAATACATTGCTAATAAAATTTGAGGGATGCGATCGCATCCCTCTTTTTATTTAATAAATCGCATCAATCATCTTATCCATATCTTGCAAGGTCTGAACCGGGTTAGGTTCTTTAAAAATTCCAGACGAGATTGCAAAATCCTCAACTCCATGTTGATGAACTTCTTTTATATTTGTTTTGTTAATACCACCATCAATGCCGATTCTGAATTTCAAATTTGTTGTTTGGCGATAGCCGTTTAAAGTGTTTATTTTATCTATTGAGCTTTTTATAAACTCTTGCCCCGCAAAGCCCGGCTCGACCGACATGATAAGCACTTGATAAAGTTGTGCAACAAATGGAAAAATTTGTTGTAAAGGTGTCTTTGGATTTATCGCGATGCTTGGTAACCATTTTTTTTCTTTTATTATTTTTATTGGCTCTAATGCGCCACCTTTTGATTCGATATGGAAGCTAACAATCGAACCGGCTGGTAAAAAGAGCTTTTCTAGCCACGGGCGCAGGTCATCTACCATTAAATGAACCCATATTTGTTTTGCAACGCCACGGCAAAGAGCATCAACCAATGGGGTGCCCGAGGTTAAGTTTGGAACAAAGTGATTATCCATTATATCGATGTGAAAACCGGCACAATAGGGCTCAAGACGATCAATTTCTTTTTTCAGGTGCAAATGATCAGCACCAATAATAGATGGATAAATTTTTGCTTTCATATTGTTCCTTTTTTTGGTTTGGTTTTGTTGATTATAACAAAGATGATATCCTTTTAAAGAATAATACATGTTAAGTTCATAAAAGGTACCTCAATGAAATCTCCTTTAAAAAAAGTTAATATGATCATTTTGTTTGAGTCTGATCTAGAGAAAGCAAATGAATTTTATACAAAGCTTGGCTTAAAAATGTTATTCCATATTCCTAATCAATGGGCCGAATTCCAACTAGGTGAGGTGAAAATTGGTTTGTATAAGATAGATGAAAAACTGCCAGAAAGACGACCAGGCATCGTGTTTGAAGTCGATGATATACAAAAAGTATATGATCAGTTTAAAGATGATATTTCATTCATCGAAAAACCGGTAGAAAAACCTCACGGTATCATGATTAGCTTCAAGGATCCGGGTGGTAATATTTTAGATTTATATCAACCAACACCAGAGAAATTAAAAGCCTATTTAGATTCCCTGAAAGCAGAAGAATCTAAAAAATAATCTCAATTTCTGATTATAACTTTTGGTAATTCTTTTTTTAGTTGTTTAATTTGCTCATCTGATAGCGGATTACCAGTTATATCAATTATTCTTAGATCTTTGAATTCTTTAAATAGCTCTGGAGGAATGGAAGATAGTTGATTATAACCAAGAAATATGCGATTTACATCATATAGTGTGTAAGGATTTCCAGAATGATTTAGTATATTTCGTCCGGTAAAAGTTAATGCCCCGCTTATTTGTAATTTTTCTAAACCATCTAAGCTAGTCAAATTTTTACCACTCAAGTCTAGCATTAGTACTCTTGGTGGTGGTTGATTCTGTCCAGGTTCTATTGGAGAAACAATAATTTGAAGTTTATATGGAGCCTTGTTTGTATCGATTAGGTCTTGTACTGATTTTCCTTCTTGTTGCATACCATATGATGAGGTGCAAAACACGGATAGTACTACCATAATTTTTTTAATCATTTTAAATCCTTTTATTGCAAAATAGCTTTTTTATTACTTACCTTGATAATATCTTACATTATTTACAAATAGCAACAATCTATTAGGGTTTTACTCTTTTTTCTATATGAGATAGAATAGTATACCAATAGGAATGTAGTCCTAAGATCTGAGCCTATCTCTATCAGATAAAATGAGTTGCCAAAATTAGATATTTCACTAAACTAAATAGAATATAAATACGACATATAATCTATTTAAAGGAGTCTTGGATATGTTCGATAAATTCAAACCATTGGCTGATCGCGTATTGGTCAAACGCCTAGAAGGGCAAGAAAAAACAGAAGGTGGTCTATACATCCCTGAAACTGCCAAAGAAAAAGCTCAAACAGGCGCGGTAGTAGCAGTTGGCGCTGGACGTCTTAATGCACAAGGGAACGTTATTCCTATGGCGGTTAAAGCGGGGGATATAGTTTATTTTGGCAAATATACTGGCACGGAAACTGACGAGCAGCATATTATCCTGCGTGAAGATGACATTTTAGGCATTGTAGAAAAGTAAATTTAAGGAGTTTATTCGCATGGCAAAACAAATAGTTTTTGGCTCACAAGCACGAGAAAAAGTGCGTAAAGGGGTAGATACTCTGGCTGATGTGGTAAAAGTAACACTAGGGCCCCGTGGTCGTAATGTAGCTTTTGAGCGTTCATTTGGCTCTCCATCGATTACTAAAGATGGTGTCACCGTTGCAAAAGAGATTCAATTAGAAGATAAGTTAGAGAACATGGGCGCACAAATGGTGCGTGAGGTTGCAAGCAAAACAGCTGATGTAGCTGGTGATGGCACAACCACCGCAACGGTTTTAGCACAAGCTATTTTCCGTGAAGGAAATAAATACGTTACTGCTGGCGCAAATCCAATGGAATTAAAGCGCGGTATTGATAAAGCAGTTACTGCTGTTGTTGCCCAAATCGAAAAAAGTGCACAAAAAGTGAGCGGTAAAAAAGAAATCGAACAAATTGCAACTATCTCTGCTAACTCTGATACCGCTATTGGACAACGTATTGCTGACGCAATGGAAAGAGTTGGCCAAGATGGTGTAATAACTGTTGAGGAAGCAAAAGGGACCCAAGATGAGGTTGAGGTCGTTGAGGGTATGCAATTTGACCGTGGTTATCTTTCTCCATACTTTGTGACTGATACACAAAAAATGGAAACATTGATGCAGAGCCCTGCAATCTTAATTTATGAAAAGAAAATCACCAGCATGAAAAGCTTATTACCTATTTTGGAGCAAGTTGCCAAAAAGGGTCAACCATTATTGATTATCGCTGAAGATATCGAAGGTGAAGCTTTAGCTACCTTAGTGGTAAACAAAATGCGTGGAGCATTGAACGTATGTGCGGTAAAAGCACCTGGTTTTGGCGATCGTCGTAAGGCTATGCTACAAGATATTGCTACTTTAACTGGTGGTCGTATGATATCAGAAGATCTTGGCATGAAGTTAGAAAACTGCACGATGGCTGACCTTGGTGATGCTTCTAAAGTTGAGATAACAAAAGATACCTGCACTATTATAGAAGGTAAAGGTGACCAGCAAGCTATCAAAGGGCGTATTGCAGAAATTAAAATGCAAATCACTGAAACAAGTTCTGATTATGACCGTGAAAAAATGCAAGAACGACTTGCAAAGCTTGCCGGCGGTGTTGCCATCATAAAAGTGGGCGCCGCTACCGAAACTGAAATGAAAGAAAAAAAAGATCGTATTGAAGATGCATTAAGTGCAACACGTGCAGCTGTTGAGGAAGGTATAGTTCCTGGCGGTGGTGTTGCATTTATTCGTGCGCAAAAAGCAATCGATTCATTAGATCTTATTGCTGATGAAAAACTTGGGGCAGCAATTGTACGTCGTGCAATTGAAGAACCTTTGCGTATTATTACTACTAATGCTGGCTATGAAGCATCTGTGATTGTCAATAATGTAAAAACAAAAACTGGCAATGTTGGTTTTGATGCAAAAAGTGGCGAGTACGTTGATATGCTTGCTCAAGGTATTATTGACCCGGCAAAAGTAACTCGTTCAGCAATTCAGAATGCAGCATCCATTGCTGGTTTATTATTGACTACAGAAGCAGCTATTTGTGACATTCTTCAAGAGAAAAAAGAAACTGGCCCTGCAGCACCTTCAATGGGTGGTATGGGTATGCCAGGAATGTACTAAGAAACTGCAAATAAGTATTTTCAAAAAGGGCCTCGATCGAGGCCCTTTTTTCTTTTTTAGGTATTATTTTCGTTCATCCTGAGTAATCAGCCAAAGCTTTGGCGAAGGAAGATATATCGAAAGGGTTGATTTTCTATTTGTAATTATTGTATGCTTGTTCAGAGTAGAAAACCGATGGGAAAAAGGAGTAAGCTATGAAAGAAACAATAGATTGCATGACTATATGCAAAGGATGCTGCGATGGCTGCAAAGAAAAATGTGTCCAAGAGTGTGTGGTAAAAGTATCTGAAGGTAAGCACCACGAGGTATGCAAAGGTGCATGCGGTGGTTGCAAAGATAAATGCCATAGACAAGCAGGCCAAGGTAAATCTGCCTGTGGATGCGGTAAATAACCTAACCATACATTTTTGAGGAAAATATCAATGAAGGGCTATGTTGACTGTTTGAGTGTTTGCCGTAATTCATGCAAAAAATGCAAAAAAAAATGCGTTGAAGAATGTGTAATTGCAGTTACTAATGGTAATAGTACGGTTAGTGAAGTCTGCAGCGGAACCTGTAAAGATTGCAAGAAAAAATGTCATAGTACAGTTCATATTGATGCTTCTTAAAAATTAAGAAAGGGACTAATCTCATTAGTCCCTTTTATTTTCTTGGATGCTCTTGTTTATAGAGCATGGTCAATTCTATATCTAAGAAGTAGGTAAGTACAGTTCTAATTACAACCAAAGCAGCAAGCATACCGATTGAATAATAATCAGGAGTAATGATAGTTTTAATAATATCTGATGCAAGTAAAAATTCTACAGCCAATACTATGCTCCTACCCAATTCTAAACGCATAAAATCTATTGTTATTGGGGGTTCCCAACCAAAGCAACCCATAAAAAATTTAGCAATTGAAAAAATACCACCCAAGGCAATAATAATTACCCCAATTAATTCAAAAACATAAGCAACATAGTGAAGTGGTAAATCAAAATAGATTGGCATTTTTCTTCTCCAATTTTTAAAATGTAACACCAAATTTAGCCCAGCCACCCCAAATGGTCAAAGCAGTATTGCGTTGTGGAAATTCCCAAAAAAGGCCGCCACCAAAAAATGCATCAATCCTGCAACCGTAATGAAAAAAGCCAGCTGCAAAATGTACTTTGTGGTTTATTGCTGCTTGTGCTTCTGCGGTTGAGAAATCTAAATCAGCTTCACAAACGGGAATGAAAATTGGATTGCCACATTCATCAGTGTCATTTTCTGCTTGAAATGAAATATCGGAACAAGCAGCTGAGGCTGCAGTTGGGATAGGCTCACTAGGGTTAAAAGCACCTTTACCAGCAATACCATAAATGGGGAAAAAGCATTCTGTTAAACGTACTTGTTCATCACCATGGCCCCAAAGACTATACCCAAGTTCAATTTCAAAATTGTCACCTTTAACACGGAAACCAGTTGAAAAATCTACAATATCATATGGACGAACCGTACACTCACAAGTTAAAATATTTGGTCCAGGAATATTTTGATCGGGTGGTCCATCACAACGGTTAAAAAGTAAATAACGACTCCAAGGTTTGCCTTTAATATCAACAGTACGCATTTGGTTTGAACGTATCAAAAACAAATTTTCAAGACCGAAGTACCAACATACATCATATGCGCAATTCTCTCTCATGGTATTTACTTGAAAGCTCACGCCGGTTCGAAAACCAAAATGGCCATTATTACCTAAATAAGAATCAAAAAGATATTCTGCATCTTGATGATCTGATGTTGGAAGGCTAACGCCAGAATAATATACAACTTCAAAATTATGTTTGGAGTAATAAACCTTACCAAACCGGATATCAATTTGTGAGACTCCAATACTCTCACGCTTGCAAGGGAACTTTGCATATCGATAGGCACGTTGATTTAATGCCTCAATAATATCTCTTGGGCAACCAGTACCGGTGTTTAAAATATCAAACTGTTGTAGATTGAGCATATTCTCAACTGAGACAACAGGAACTTCTACACTTATCCAATAGTCTTCCAGTATAGGAACATCAAATGTTTTGCCAAGGTCTTGATGATATTCAAAAATAGCACCGACTTGTGTTTGTCTGGGATTGATTTTTAATGAACCACGAAATTTCGGGTTATTTATATTTAACCATTCAGCACGAATATCACGATCTTGCACATCTGGCGCGTCATCACCCAGAACTAACAATGAATCTCTGCAACAAAATAAAAAATATTGTGCAGCTCGATCAGTAGAAAGGGTACCTTGGCCAATAGTTGTCATTTGGAAACTAGATTTACGAGAGCGTTCTTTGTTGAAGATAAAATTGTGCCATAATGATTGTTGAATTGCTACATGCTCGCTTAAGGGATGAGTAAACATAAAGGTACGGCTAAACTCTTGGTTGGGAAAACAATGAGTTGGTTTTAGTGCTCGTATAAATGCGTGTAGTTGAAAAGAATATAATACCAGCACACCCAAGAGCAGTAGTCTCTTCATGTAACGATTCCTTTTTTTGCAATATTGCTTCTTAGCTTAGGATATGATTGATAATAATACAAGTGTGTTTTGATTACTTTTTTGCCTTATTAAAAATAGCCATCGCTTCATCTACTGATTTATTGTCATATACAATTGCTGCTATTGCATCGGCCATTGCAATTGCTTCATGCAATTTATGTTGAAAGATATTTCTACCGGTTGCATTGCCTGCAGTGCCACCAATATGAATTTGTTCATATAACTCTTCTAGGAATTTTTTGGGTATAACTTTTTGGCCTCCAGAGCATAATATTTTGGTATTTCCAGCTGCTTGCACCGCTATTTTTAATAATTCGGCAGAGCTTTTTTTTCTTGTTTTTGTAGGGGCTTTTATTTTGGCAAAATCGGCACCCAATGCATTTGCAACACCAGCTGCGCCAGCAACTAATTTAATATCATCTTCTAAACCAACATGTTTACCACGTGGATAAATCCATAAGATAGCAATCAAACCATACTGATGTGCTTGAAAAATAATTTGTGCCGCTTGCGTAAGCATGACATGTTCAAATTCAGAACCTAAGTAAACCGTATAACCAACGCCGCGTATTTTTATTTTTGTATTTTCATTTATAAAGCCTACATCCTCTAGGGTCCACAATTGGCTGCTAATTGGATCTTTATGTTTTGTTTTAATGAGATTTGTTTTTGAATTTAGTTTTGCAATATAATTTATTGATTCATATTCTTTTCCATAACGCGCGATTAATCCCAACTGGGTGGCCACTGCACCAATATTTGCTTTGCGTGCAATTTCAAAAAAATGTAGTGGAGCAAAACCACAGTTTTCTTTTTTTGCTATGTCTGCATCATAAAAATCATTGTTCAAATGTTCAATTTTCTGGTCACATGAGAACATCATTAACCGGCCAGTATTCTGTGTTAATATTCTATAATTTTCTATATACGTTTCTTGCATCTGTGTTGGAACATCTGCTGGTACTTCTATTAACTTTTCCATTACCATCATCCTTTCATATTTTTTCTAAACAGGATTTTATGAAACCTTCTGCACTTTGTTTATTTTTATTTAATAATTTCAATTTTACAGTTCCACTCATCATCAAATTTGAAAATGATTTCTTTGGGCTTTTCTTTTGCACGTTTAAAATGTGCAAATAAAGACAACTGATCAATGAATTTTGAGAATTTCCCTATTGGAATTTTGATATCTGAATAACCACTAAATATACTATGAATAAAAATACTATTATCAATCCTCTCCACGTGAGTCATATTATAACCCCACGCATCTAATTCTTTGTTAATTAGCTTTTTAAATTCATTTAATTTTTCGTCTCCAAAAACCTCATCTATGAATTCTGACATTGGCACCAAAGCCATAGAATTTGGCTTTGGCATTCCAAATGATTTATCTTCACGAAGCTTTAATACTATTTGTTTCATTGCAGTCCTTTAGGGAAGAACGTTGAAATCTTTCCTGAAACATCAAGAAAGGCTTTAAATTCTTGTCCATTAAGTTCAGACGTAATCCACCCACTTCCACTTTGGTACAAATCTATTTCTTTAATATTTTTGAATATTTCAAAAAATTTCTCTGAAATCATAAATCCATCCCAGTCATTTGGAAATAATGTTTTTGGTTGAGTTAGTTCTCTCCCCATTCCATTTAATGCTCGCACTTCAGCGTCGATTCGCAAAGGAAATTTTTTTTATAACTTATACTGAGGAAAGAGATTATAGAAATAACTATCTTATTCTTTATCTAAAGTTGCTCCTATAATTGTAAATAAAGCCCCTAATCGCTCAAGATCATAACTATTGGGAGCCTCTCCTTGTAATAGTGATTTTATACTTTCAATATCTTCATCTAATAAGCCAAGCGTTATATTAGGTGTTTTTGTTAAATTTCGATCCTTGTGCCATATTTTCTGGTAGTAAGCATCCTCATCGACAAAAGTTATTTTCTCATGGCCTCTTTTTTCAAGATACTTAAGTAATATAATAACAAGATTTAATAGTTCTTTAGTTGTTATTTCCATAATACCCCTCTTAATACTAATTCTTTTATTGCTTTATTTATAAGGTTTTGAAAATTATTAATTTCTGTTTTTAAATGCCCTATTCTACCTTGAATAATATTAGTTCTTTGTTGTAAACTGGTGGCTCTTCTAAGAAAACCTCGATTATCATATTTGTCAGGATTATTGATATATTTTTCTAACTTTTCTTTATGCTCAAAAAGATTCTTTGAAAGTTTTCTGATCTCTCGCACTAACTCATTATTGGCACGTGTATCTCTTTTTTTATTTTCATCTTCTGGCTCTTCAGGGCCTAGTCCACCTAAACCTACTGAGCCAAAGGAACCTGTATTAGACTTCTCACTTTCATCAAAATCATTACAATTAAAATAACCATTCACTGCTGCAATATCATAAGATAATGTATATCTATTAATTTTTGATCCACCAAAAATATAGTATCCCGTCACTCCCAAGATACCACCGATTACAATTCCACCAACCAAGGTAATTGGTCCAAAGAAAGATCCTGCCGAGCCGCCTGCTGCAGCACCAGAACCAAATGCAACACTTAAGCCAGCAGTTAAAGCAAGAGGAAATACCATATTATGGGTAAGAATAGATTGGTTGCCTACGAAATAAGTATGGAATTCCTTCACTTCAATTGAATAAACAGTAAGCGGCTTTTTTATAAATTCAATACGAGTTATTGGGATTATTGTATTGTCCTTGCCTAAAAGAAGATCACCTATTTTTAGTTGGCATGCAT
>JAJCZD010000007.1 GCA_029262615.1 Candidatus Babelota bacterium | reverse complement strand
ATGCATGCCAACTAAAAATAGGTGATCTTCTTTTAGGCAAGGACAATACAATAATCCCAATAACTCGTATTGAATTTATAAAAAAGCCGCTTACTGTTTATTCAATTGAAGTGAAGGAATTCCATACTTATTTCGTAGGCAGCCAATCTATTGTTACCCATAATATGGTATTTCCTCTTGCTTTAACTGCTGGCTTAAGTGTTGCATTTGGCTCAGGTGCTGCAGCAGGCGGCTCGGCAGGATCTTTCTTTGGACCAATTACCTTGGTTGGTGGCATTGTAATCGGTGGTTTGATAGGGATTGGTGTTCATTGTATTTGGGGAGCAAGGATCCAAAAATATAGATTGAATTACGATATTGCTGTTATCGAAAGAGAGATATATTCAGACCTTCTACCAATCTATGAGGGTGACGCAGTCCAGATCAAACCAATTGTATTTTATACAAGTTCAGAAAGCCAGCCTCAATCTAGAAGTAGAAATAACAAAAAGCAAAATCAACCTCAAAAAGAACCTGATAAAGATCCTAATGAAAAAATAAAAACAATATTCATTAGTTCAGCAACCGCAGCACAACAATATTATGATGAGCTAGAAGAATACTTTGTGGAATTATGCAATAAATACCAGTACAGCATATTTATGATAAAACGGGCATTTGGATTCAAAACATGAATTTTAGACATATTTTTGAGGCAGTTGCAAGAAAAGGAGTGGTAAGAGGCTACCACTCTTCAAAACTCTTTCCGCAGCATATGGTAGAAAAGATAAAGGATCTAAATGTAGGGTACCTAGCCCAAGTAAAAGCTTTAAATGGGGTGGGTAGAGAATTAATGGAAAAGAAAACTTTATTTCCTGATGATTGGGATGGATATAAAATAATAGAAAATTTTTTTCAAATATTTAAAAAGATTAATGAAATTAAGTTTCTAGATAACGGAAAATGGATAGAATCAACTTTTAACAAACAAATATTTCAAGCTTTTCTCAGCAATGAAGGCGTGATTAGAACATTTTTTCCACTAGGTGATAAATGAAAACTGTAAGGCTTTTTAAAGCAAAATTTCCAAAAACGACGAAAAATTTATGGTCATTAGCAGAATTTCTAGATGATAATTATAGACTTGAAAACTTAGATATTTTTTATAAATTTATTACCGGAGAAATTTTTGGAACAGGAACAAATCGTACATCAATAACCAGAAACAATAATTGCATTATAATTTCGAGTGATTACAGTGGAACACCGGATATAGAAATTCCTTGTGATAAATTTAAGCAGTTAATTGATAAGCTCTCCTCCCTTTCATTGCCAAAGAATACTGAAGAAATCATTTTCAAATTCGATAGTAAGTGGAATTGTGAAATCGAAATTATTAAGTGATTGTTGATATGCATGTACATCGAATTGCTAACCAGCTTGGACTGGTGCACACTAAAACTCCAGCACAGACCCCATTGGGGACTTGAGAAAGTCGTGCCAAAAGAGTATTGGATTGAATTTTCTCGTTTAGTGGTCAGGTGGGGCCAGAATATTCGTCAACCACTTTCTTTTAAAACAACACCAGCTGAGATAATAAAGATTGCCAAAGAAGCAAAAGCAAAAAAGAATAAGTAGTTACTTCCCAGGGCCCATATAAACTGGCAATTGCTCAACCGTTGGATCTTGGTTAAGGTATTGAACGGCTGATTGTAAATTATTAAACATGACTGCCTGACTACTCAGAGTATTCCACATATTACGCAATTCTTCGGCACCATGAACCCCACTAAATTTTATGGTACAGTTTGAAGGCTCATTCAAATGAGTTGCGCATTTGTAGGTTGCTGCATGTTTACCTGTATCTTTATGTGCAAAGAATTTTACGTAACAAACATATGATTTTTTGTCCTTTGTAGTAGTAAACTTTGCAATCGCACCGTTTTTTCGCATTGTATGATCAGCACCAGTACGGATTTCAGGAGAATTATATGGTAAGCAAACCACTTTAACGGTATCAACACTACCAGAAAGTGGTGCCCAACCTTTTTGCGGCTTTTTCCCTGGTTTTCTATAGCTTGCTACAGTAATTGATACAACTGCAATTATAATAAAGAATAAAAAACTTTTATAGTTCATTCTGCCCCCTAATATTTAAAATCTATTCATTACTATTTTGCATAATTCATAATTAAAAAGTCAACTATAAATTCAAGTTGGAAATATTTACATTGGTAGAATAATTATATTGTTTCTATTAGGAGCAGCTATTGAAGAAGGAGGATAGGTTAAGCTTCGTTTGCTTTTTCTAAAAGTTTCTCTAGGGAAAGACCAAACTCTTGTTTTCCACTCAAGTAACGCAAAGCAATCGTTTTATTATCAACTTCTTTTTGGCCGATAATAAGCATCCATGGTACTTGTTCTATTTGCCCTTTTTTAATTTTTGTTGATATTTGGTCCGAGGAAGCATCCAATTGCACGCGGTAGCCGTTCTTTTTTAGTTTTTCAAAAATACTTTTGGCATATGGTACTTGTTCGTCAGTAATTGTAAGTATTTTTATTTGTACTGGTGCAATAAAGAAGGGTAATTTTCCCTTGAAGTGTTCCAGTAGAATTGCAAAGAAACGCTCTAGAGAACCATAAATAGCACGATGTATCATAACTGGCTGTTCTCTTTTATCCCCAGAGGTAACATATTCTAGATTAAAGTTTTGTGGTAAGAAGAAGTCAAGTTGAATAGTACCGCATTGCCAATCACGGTCCATAGAATCCTTTATGTGCATATCAATTTTTGGGCCATAAAAAGCCCCTTCACCCTCATCAACGGTATAATTGATATTAGCTTTTTTAAGAGCATTTGCTAGTGCTTGGGTTGCTTTATCCCATAATTGCTCTGAGCCCATAGATTTTTCTGGTTTAGTGGAAAGAGCGTAGCGAACAGTATTAAAACCAAACTTACTAAATACTTCTTGTGCCAATAAGAGTGAATGATATACCTCATCTTCAATTTGTTCAGGAGTGCAAAAAATATGAGAATCGTCTTGTGTGAAAGCGCGAGCTCGAAAAAGACCATGGAGCGCTCCAGAGAGTTCATATCGATGAACATTGCCAAATTCTGAAGTTCTGATTGGTAATTCTCTAAATGAATGGGGACGTTCTTTGTAAATCATTATAGCGCCAGGGCAATTCATTGGCTTGATTGCATATTGCTTTTCATCAATCTCAGAAAAATACATGTTATCTTTGTAAAAATTGTAATGGCCAGATTGTTTCCAAAGATCTACCGAAAGCATTGTTGGTGTTTGAATTTCTAAATAATCATATTTATTTAAAAGGTGTCTCATATAATCTTTTAATAATTGAATTACTGACTTTCCTTTAGGATGGAAAAATGGAAAACCAACCCCCTCATCGTGGAATGAAAAAAGATCTAATTGTTTTCCAAGTTTACGATGATCATACTTACGAGCTTCCTCAACCCTTTTTTCATACGTGCGGAGATCTTTTGCGTTTAAAAATGCGGTGCCAGCAATGCGCTGCAGTGCTTGGCCATTCCGATCAGCGCGCCAATAAGAACCAGATATACCAGTTAATTTAAAATGTTTAATCTTGCCCGTATGATCAACATGACCACCTTTGCATAAATCAATAAAATCACCTTGTGTTGCAATGCCAACGGTATCACCAGGAATTTGCTCAATTAATTCTAGCTTAAAAGGATTATCTTTAAATAATTTTCGCGCTTGCTCTTTTGGCATTTGCTCATGAGTAATTGGTAGGTTGCGTGCTGCAATTTCATGCATTTTTGCTTCAATTTTTGGCAAATCTAGTAACTTAAAATTTTCTTTAGGTAAAAAGTCATAAAAAAAACCAGCTTTTGTTGGTGGCCCGATAGTTAGAATTGTCTTAGGAAAAAGCTCCATTACTGCATGAGCAAGCAAATGAGCTGCCGAGTGGCGCATTATTTGTAGTTGATTATTCATTGTATACCTATTTTCTTGATTAATTTTTATATTAATTGTAATAAATTGACCAAATCATGCAACAAGATAGAGAATCATTAATAATCATTGAATTTGTACAAATTCTTTTTTAACGTTATACAAAGAATAAAAAAGGAAGAGTATAATGAGAAAAATTAAATTTTTGTTAATTATGTTTTTTGTTGCTGGTTTAAGAGCTGCAACTATTACCGTATCTAGTACGGGGGATGCCGGTGCAGGGACCCTGCGTGATGCAATAACAACAGCAAATGGTAACGTTGATCTAAGTAACATTATTAATTTTAGCATTAGTGGAACACTCAATTTATTAAGTTCACTACCTACCATTACCAAACAATTAACAATCGATGGTACAGGCCAAAATTTTATTATTGATGGTAATGATACTACAACAATAGGATTAGATATTACCGCTGCTGCACCAAATTCAATTATTCAAAATATTACTATTCAAGACATTGGTATTGCTCCATCAGTAGGCCAAGATTCAACAGGTATTATTGTTAGTGGTATAAGCTCACAAATTAATTCTGTTACCATAATAGATGTGGCGGGGGTAAATAACTTACAACCTGCGGGTGCTGGTGGAGATGCTTTTGGAATTACTATTAATGCTAATAACGTGATTGTCCAAAATGGTACAATTTCTAATATAACTGGTGGTCTTGGTGATAGTTCAGGTGGTGGTGTTGCAATTCCTGGTGGTAATGGTGGACTAGCAAGAGGGATTGCTTTGGATGCCATTACTGGTGCATCAATCACTGGAAATACTATTTCCGATGTAAATGGAGGTAATGGAGGTACTGGAGGTGCCATAGTTGGTACTGGGTTCGATGGAGGTAATGGAGGAGAGGCAAACGGTGTGTTTATTGCTTCAGGGGGAACCAATAATACTATCCAAAATAATAATATAAGTGATAATGACGGGGGTAATGGGGGTTTTGCTAATGCTACAATTACTTCTACTGCCGCTGGTAATGGGGGAAACGCTGGCCTTGGGGTAAGTATTCGAGTTGATGGAAATAATAATATTGTTTCCCAAAATATGAATCTTACTGGTAACTCTGGAGGTGTTGCTGGAAAAGGTGGCCTTTCTAACAATAATCCTGGTAATGGGGGAAATGCTGGCCTTGGTGCGAGCATTCAAATTAATGGAGACAGTAATATGATTTCCAGCAATATGGGTATTGGTGGAAATAGTGGTGGCACCGGTGGCGATGGGGGAGATACCCTTATAGCTGCAACAACTACTGGCGATGGTGGTAATGGCGGGGATGGTATTGGTATTGCCCTTTTTGGCTCTGATAATACCACAAATCTAAACAATGTACTTGCAACAAACACTGGAGGATCGGGTGGTGTTCCTGGAGTTGGTGGTGTTCCTGGAATTCCAGGAGTAGTCGGAGAACCATTTGGTGTGTTAGTTGACACGGGAAATGAAAATAAAATAACGCAGAATGATATTACCGGTAACGCATTACATTTTGGTATTGCATTGCAAAATAATGGTAATGATAATCAAGTAGAGCCAACCATGGTAATGCTTTCAATTTGCAATGGTACTTTTTTTAGTGTTGAGGGTGAATTGAATAATAATAATGCTAGTCTTGGTAATAGAAATTATATTATTGAATTCTTTAATAATGCAGCCAGTGCTGATCCAGAACAAGGGCGTACCTTTGTGGGCCAGATCGAGGTTACCACTGGTGCTGATGGTAATGTATCCTTTTTTGAAGATCTTATGCCAATTGCACCAATCAATGTTGGAGATTTTATCACTTCAACCGCAACTATTAACAGTGGCTTGCCAATAGATAATACATCAGAGTTTAGTGTCCCAGTAGCAGTTGAGGATGGTCAAGATGTTGATGATATGAGCGTTTCAACTGAGCAAAATACACCAGTAGCTATTCTGTTATCAGGAATGTCTGGTACTCCGCAAACATTTGAAATTAAACAGCCTCCTACAAATGGAACTTTATCTGCAATTACACCATTGACCGGGCCACCAAATGTTACTGCAGAGATTACCTACACTCCTAATGATGGTTTTACTGGGATTGATTCTTTTGTCTATTCATTTACTGATGATGAATGTAACGGTATAGTTACAATTGTAGTTTTAACTGGTGATCCAAATAAGGATTTGACACCTTTAATTAAAAGTAAATATATGCAATTTTGTAATTTAGTGCCAATTGGATAAACATATTGAAAAACCGGGCGAAATTCTGATTTTTATATCGTCTAATTTTCTTTTTATGTATTACAATTAAGATTTCTAAGTTTACTTACTAAAAAAGTGAATAAGTAATAACTATTGAAATTATAAAACTGTTCTTTTAGTGTTGTGACAAGACTAAAAGAAGGAAGAGTATGATGAAAAAAAATAAATTTTTGTTAATTATGTTTTTTGTTGCTGGTTTAAGAGCAGCAACTATGACGGTAACAAATACTGCAGATGCAGGAGCTGGTAGTTTACGAGATGCTATTACTACGGCAAATGGTAATGTTGATGCAAGTAACACTATTAATTTTAGTGTTAGTGGTACTCTTTTATTAGCTAGTTTGTTACCAACTATCACAAAACAATTAACAATCGATGGTACTGGTCAAAATTTTGTTATTGATGGTAATGCATCTGTAGAAACTGGGTTAAACTTTGGTGCTGCTGCTACAAATTCAATAGCTCGAGATATTACTATTCAGAATATAGTTCCTGGTGCACCCGTTGGCCAAGACGCAATAGGGATTATTGCGGATGGTGCAAATTTGCTTGTTGATATTGTTACTATAACTACGGTTACCGGTGCAAATGGAATAGCTTTTGGCGGAAGTATATCCCCAGGCGGTGATGGTATTGGTATCGACGCAAATGCTTCTACTATCATTCAAAATAGTACGATTTCTGATATTAATGGTGGTGATGTTCCCATGGCGGTGAATGCTGTTGCCCAAGTAGGTGGAAATGCTATTGGGGTTAACATTGCTACAAATACAGTAACGGTACAAACTAATATGATTTCTAACATTAACGGTGGCGATGGTGGTGATGCGCCTACTCCTCCACCAAATAGCTTTGATGGTGGTAATGGTGGATTTGCACGTGGTGTTTCAATTGGGGCATTCTCAGATAATGTAATTAACAATAACACTATCTCAAATACAAATGGTGGTGATGGGGGTGCTGGTAATGCGGGAAACCCAGGAGCTAATGGCGGTGATGCGGGAGCTGGCATTGGTGTTTTCTTACTTAGTGGAGCAACTGATAATACGGTTATGAGCAATAATATAAGTACTAATAATGGTGGATCTGGTGGAATGGGTGGAGCCAATGCTGGTGCGGCACCGGCGGGAGATGGTGGTCTTGGTGGTCTTGGAGCAAGTATACAGGTTAGCGGAAATTCCAATACTATTGACCAGAATATAAATCTAGGTTTAAATACTGGTGGATCTGGTGGAACGGGTGGAACTGGTGGTGCACAACCAGCAGGTGATGGAGGTAATGGAGGTAGCGGTATTAGTATCGATATTTTGGGTTCTGATAATTTAATACGCCAAAATACTGTTCTTGCAAACAACGCATTTGGTGCAGGAGGTGCTGCAGGGGGAGGTCCAGGTGGATCACCAGGTACACCAGGATTAACAATTGGCGTTGCAATAAATACCGGTACCCAAAATCCAATAACTCAGAATGATATTACTGGTGATTCGGTTCAACCTGGTATTTTATTACAAAATAATGGCAATGATAATCAAGTTGAACCAACTATGGTAATGATATCAGTGTGTGATGGAACTCTTATTGGCATCGCAGGCGAATTAAATAATAATGATGTCGGCCTTGGTAATAGAGATTATATAATTGAGTTCTTCAATAATGCAGCAAGTTCAGATCCTGAACAAGGAAGAACATTTATAGGACAAATTGCCGTTACAACCGGCGCAGACGGTAATGTTTCTTTTTTCCAGGAGATTACTGCGACAGCACCAGTGGCCATTGGTGATTTTGTAACCGCAACAGCAACACTCAATAGCGGATCCCCAATAGATAATACTTCAGAGTTTAGTGTACCCGTTCAAGTTGAGGATGGTCAGGATGTTGATGACATATCCGCTTCTACTACTATTAATACACCTGTTGCAATTACTCTGTCAGGAATGTCTGATACGCCACAAACATTTGAAATTAATTCACTTCCTTCAAATGGTAGCCTATCAACTATTATACCATTAACAGGTCCACCAACTGTGACTGGTGAGATTACCTACACCCCAAATGAAGGATTTGTTGGGATGGATTCGTTCACTTATTCATTTATTAATGAGGAGTGTACAGGGACGGTTGCCATTGTAGTATTAAGTGGTGATTCTAATATGGATTTAGGTCCAGTTATTGAAAATAAATACGGAGAGTTCTGTAGTTTAGTACCAGTTGGATAGGTATGAAAAAGTTGTTTATAGTTTACTGTATCTACAAAGCATAAGTGTCCCTAGGGGTTAGGATTTTTCGACTTATTTAGTTTAAACTGTGTACAACGTTTATAATATTACCATATAAGTCTTCAATTAAAGCTTGTATTCCCCAAGGTCGTTGATTTGGTTCTTCTAAAATCGTGACACCTTTATTTTTCAGCTCATCAGTTGTCTTTTGACAATAACTTGTCTCTGCACAAAAAATTGGTGTCCCTCCAGCTTGTTTGCCAACGAGTGCTTTTTGTTCCGGTAAAATCTGCATCAGTATTGAATGCAAAACCCAACTTAACTATATAAAAATCTTTTGCTTTTCTTGATCATTTACAAACAAAGGAAAGTAAGCAATTTTTTGATCATCAATGCTCCTTAATTGAATTGAAAAATAGATAATAATTGTTTATCATACCAGCTTACTTTACTAATAATGAAAAAATAACAAATGGACCATGAAGATATTTTTATGTAACGCTCAGGCTTTATTTACTTGCATAAAAAGCATGTGTTACGATTCAGCTATAAACATTGAAATTTGGACAGAAAAGGATCGAGTAAATGAGCAAAAAAATCTATATTCTTGATACAAATGTATTAGTGCATGATCCTAACGCGTTGTTCGCTTTTGAAGGTGCACAAATTGGTATTCCGGCAATTGTTTTAGAAGAATTAGATCGTTTTAAAACGGAACCAACTGGTCGTGGACGAAATACAAGAGAAGTAATTAGGCGCTTGGATGCCCTGCGATCTTTAGGTTCATTGCAGAATGGTGTTCCTCTTGATAACGGTGGAACGTTAAGAATTATTTTATTAGATGGAAAAGATCTCCCGAAAATATCACTTGATACCCAAAAAGAAGATAACATAGTTCTTTTGAATGCGTTGGCTCTAAAAAAATCTGGCTATGATGTACGTTTTATCTCAAAAGATTTAAATGCTCGAGTTAAAGCCGATGCGCTTGGCATCGTGGCGGAGGATTATTTAAAACAGCGAATTACTACAGACACCTTTTATAAGGGATGGTTCCGTGTGCCGGTTCCTTCGATCGTATTAAAGTCTGATTACCCTGCAATATTAAAGACCATACAGAAAGAAAAAGATATTGTAATAAATGAATTTGTTCTGCTCGAAAGCCAACACAATCCTCACAATTATAGTATTTTTCGTTATGTTGGTAATGATAAATTTCATAAAGTAAAACTGCCAGCATTCCGCTGGCCTTTGCGACCAAGGAATGCGCAACAATTGATGGCACTGGATTTATTATTGGATCCAACATTGCAACTAGTTACTTTGTTTGGGCATGCCGGTACAGGTAAAACATTTTTGGCTTTACTTGCCGCATTGCACCAAGTTTTGGTTTCCAATGAGTATAAAAAGATTTTAATTTCCAGGCCTATTGTTCCTCTTGGGCGCGATATTGGTTTTCTTCCAGGAACTTTGGACGAAAAATTACATAATTGGATGTTGCCAATTTTTGACAACATGGAATTGATAAATCATCTTTCTGTCACTAATGCTCATGAGCAGAATCTACAAGAAAAAAAACGAGCACGTTCCAAAAAACCACCTAAGCATAAACAAAGAAAAAACCACAAGGCAGTAACTAAGGATCTTATGTCGTTAGAGGACTTGGTCGAGTCAGGAAAATTAAGCATGGAAGCAATTACGTATATGCGTGGCCGGTCAATTCCCTATCAATATATTATAATTGACGAGGTACAAAATTTAACACCACACGAGGTTAAAACATTAATATCTCGGGTTGGTGAAGGTAGTAAAATTATCTTAACAGGTGATCCGTACCAAATAGATTCACCATATCTTGATTTTAGTAGTAATGGTTTAGTGGTTATTAGTGATCGCTTCCGTGGCCAACGTTTATTTGGCACCGTATACCTTGAAAAAAGTGAACGTTCTGAATTGAGCCAGTTAACCAGTGAGTTATTATAAAATTATTTTCTTTGTAAAAAACTTGTTATTGGATTGCAAGAAAGTAGCCTTTTAGTAATTGTCCAAATTGCTTTACCTAAAGGTTCATGCTCTAATTGATGCAGAGCAAACTTGGTGCAACTGAGTGCATACACACAATGAGCCGGAGGGCCCAAAAGAGGGCGAAGTGCTTGAATTAAAAATTGTAAGATAATACTAATTAGTTTTGTGATTATTTTTTGTAACTGCATCGGTTAATATTTTTTTTAATTGATCAAATGAAAGCTCAAGGGAACCATTTCTTGCAATAACTGCAATATCATCTGGTTGCTCAAATAATTTGTTTTCATAAAAGATAGATTTTAATCTTCGTTTGAATAAATTTCGTTTTGGCGCAGAGCCAGTTTTTGCCGAAGCAATAACCAAAATACGGGCAAAATCTTTTTGCCGTGGTGCAGCCAAAAGAGTAAGAGCCTTATTTTTATATAAAGCTCTTGCATGTTCAAATAAATGATCGATTTCTTTTTTAGAAAAGCGAGATATTGTGCGTGTTATCTGGTTTTGCGGGGTTCTTGTACGGTCAATCGTTTTCTCCCTTTAGCACGGCGACGGTTGATGATTTTGCGACCATCTCTAGTTTTCATACGTTTGCGAAAACCATGCTTACGACTTCGTTTTTTACGGCTTTTCTTGAAATAGGTAACTGACATGCTGATTCCTTCAGGATTTTCTTACTTATATATCCTTATTGTACGGAAAATAGGGATTTTTTCAACTACTAGCTTAAATACCGTTGTGCATCCAGAGCAGCCTTACAACCCGCGCCGGCTGATGTAACAGCTTGGCGGTAGCTATAATCATGTACGTCCCCTGCAGCAAAAACACCTTCAACCGAGGTTTTACTGCCATCATGCACTTTAATATAGCCCCATTTATCAACCTCAACCTGGCCAGCAAAAGGACTGGTGTTGGGTTTAAGGCCAATTGCCAAAAATACACCATTGGCATCTAATGTGGTATTTTCCCCAGTTTTTTGGTTGATTAAGCTAAGACCACTGACATGGTTGCCATCACCACGTATTTCACTTACCGTTGTATCATAAATAATCTTTATATCAGGGTTATTGATCACTTTTTGTTGCATAGCATGAGATGCGGTCAGTTTATCCAATATCTGTACTATGGTAATGTCTTTGGTGAATTTGGTCATAAATGAGGCATCTTCCATGGCGGTATCGCCACCACCGACAATAATTACTTTTTGATCTTTATAAAAAGCACCATCGCATACCGCACAGGTTGTAATTCCTTTACCCCAATACTGATCTTCACCAGGAACTTTTAGTCTTTTTGGAATAGCGCCAGTGGCAATAATCACCGCGTCTGCATGAAATTCTTTGTCTTTATTGTTCCATAAGGTAAATGGCTTTTTAGAAAAGTCGACTCGTGCTATCTGGCCAGATTCAAAACGGGTACCAAACGCTTGGGCATGTTCTTTCATGCGCATCATGAGGGTTGGTCCCAATACTTTTTTATCTCCTGGCCAATTTTCGACATATGTTGTACCCATAAGCTGGCCACCGGGTTCTTTACCCTCAATTAGTAAAGGTTTTAAATTTGCACGGGCGGCATAAATGGCCGCAGTCAGGCCTGCTGGACCAGAGCCAATAATGATAAGTTGTTCCGGAGCGATCATAACTTGTCCTATGCTTTGGTGAAATGATAAATGACGTGATTCAATGTTTTTTCTCGTAAACAAATTTGTTTAATTTCCTCATCGAATAACGGCATTTCTTGGCCCAAAATTTTTGTAGAAGGGGGGTCAAAATAAATGAACTCTTTTGTACGAGGGCGTTGCATCAAATTTAAATAGGTTGCTACATCAGAATGAGTGATCGCCATATTTTCGGAAAAAGCTAATTGATCAATCAATATAGTTTCCTTTGTTTGTTTTTCAGCAAGTTGACGTACTCGGTCGTTAAAATCTTTTTGCACACGGTAAACATGATAATCTGGGTTGTCATGTACCGCATCCAAAACTACCTTTTGTTGACGAAGAACTAAATGGCTGGGGACATCAAATTTATGTTTTGTTAATAATAATTTTAACGATTCCTCTGCCATTGAACGTCTTTGTGACATATCATTGCGATAAGAAAAAACCTCAATAAGCTTTTGGCTCATTTCCTTGTTAGTTTTAATCCTAAAATGTTTTTTAAAATGTTCAAAAGAAAAATATGAATTTGGGACAAAATCACAAATACAGACGTGAAAATTATAATTTGTTTTAAATTGGTCAGAAAAGAATTCTTGCAATCCACCACTTTGGGTATAAAATGAATCGCCAATTTTTTTATCGAGAAATACATTACGTAGTGGTCCATCAGCTTCTTCGTCACCCACTTTATACCAAAAATCTTCATAATGTGGGCCAAAAATTAATTTTTCATTTTTATCTGCTAATGCAACTTGAAAATGAACCCAATCCCCAATTCCAATGTTATTATAGTGCAGTTCTTTTTGCTGTTTTTTTTCTTCTTTTATAAAGGATTCAACTTGGCGATCTAAATCTTTGTAATTTTTTCTTTTTGGGCATCGAAAAGGAAAATAACGCCAATCATGAAATAGTAATGGTTGAAACAAGCTTACTTCAAAATCAAAATATGCATCTTCATTTGGCACTACCAATATATCAATAAGGCGTGGATCACCAACGGACATAATTTTTTCTTCACGTATTTTACGAAAGAGGAAATTACCAACACAAAATTTTAATAAAAATTCTTGGATATGGTTAAGAATACTAGATTTGTAATGTTGCTGAATATAATCGATAGGAATTGTGCCCTGGTTAAATCCTGTTGTTTGGATTGTATTGCATTGAGCAAGGGCGCCCAAATGGTACAAAGAATTAACCACGCTAGAGGGAACAGCAACCCTTAACTGTAAAAAGGCCGGTTGTTTTTTTAAATACCGTAACGATAATACGCATTTATCTCTTTTTGGCCCTGCCATTACTACTCCTTTTTTGGTACAAGAGGAGGGACTTGAACCCCCACTCCCTTTCGGGAACTGGATCCTAAATCCAGCGCGTCTGCCAATTCCGCCACTCTTGCGTGCTTCATATTTTTGGAATTATCTTTTTTACTTCCAGGCGAGTTTTTCAAAGACCTTTTTACTTTGTGCTTCATTTTGCTGGTCCTACCAATCTGTGTGCAGGCTTACCATACGAAGTTTACCGATCCAGAAGGCCCGAATAAGTAAAGTATGGTGGGCTGCGTTGGACTCGAACCAACAACCCACAGATTAAGAGTCTGTTGCTCTACCAGTTGAGCTAGCAACCCATAGTATTTCAAATTGTTATTAAGATTGTATCATAAAGACACGGAAAATAAAGAAAAATTATAAACTAAGAGCCTTCTCCTTTTTTGCCGCCATCTCATCAATTTCCTTAATATAGGTGTCAGTTATTTCTTGCAAAAGATCTTGAAGGCGGTTATAAAAATTCTCTGATACGATCTTATTTTTTTTAGCATCTCGAATAAGGTTGTTAAACTCTTTGCGTATACCTCTAGCTGCAACCTTAGCCTCTTCAGTACGCTTGCCTAATACCTTTTTCAATTCTTGCCGGCGATCAGTGCTCATTTTTGGTAACACCAGGCGAATAAGCTTTCCATCATTTATTGGCGTTATGCCAAGATCAGATTCTGAAATTGCTTTTTCTATCTCTGTAATAATGCTAGGGTCCCACGGCTGAATGACAATAAGTTGTACCTCTGGAGCCGTTAAAGCAGCCATGGTTTTTAAGGGTGTTGGAGCTTGTCCATAACAACTGACCAATAGATCTTCTACCATATTGGTATGAGCACGGCCGGTACGTATTTTAACCAATTCTCTCTCAAGATGTCTAATTGGTTTTTCCATGTGTTGATTCATTGCGCTTTGGAAGCTCTTAGAATCATTTTCTGTAAGTTGTAGTTCGATCATAGTTAATCCTGTGTATAAACAAGTGAACCGAAATCTTCGTTTTCAAATGCTTGTATGAGTGCATCTTTTTCAAAAATATTAAATACTCTAATAGTTTGGTTGTATTCTCGGGCTAATGCAAATGCGGTTGCATCCATAATATGTAGTTTCTTATCTAGTGCTTGTCGGTAGGTCACCTTGCGTAACAATAACGCTTCTGGGTGAGTATCAGGATCTTGAGTATAAATACCATCCACATCAGTGCCTTTCCAGACCTGTTGAGCATCCATTTGCAATGCACGTAAAATAGCATTGGTGTCGGTAGTAAAAAAGGGATTACCAGTACCACCGGTAAAAATAATGGTATTTTGTCTATCAAGGGCACTTTCTATTGTTATAGAAGAGATCGCAGGACCAATCTCAGGACAAGCAAAAGCAGACAATATACTATTATGCAGGCCATGCTGCGTAAAAATATCATGCATAAGAAGTCCATTCATAACGGTTGCTAGCATGCCAACCTGATGGCCTATGGCTGGCTTGATATGCAACAAATTTCCATGCTGGCTGCCCCGGAAAATATTACCTCCACCAATTACTATGCCAAACTGTACCTGTTTTTCTAATCGTTTCATTTGGTTAGCCAGCGATATAAGATGATGAGCTTCGAAGGTATTAGAGCCCAATATCGTGCCAGTGAGTTTTAATAAAATTCTTTTTTTGCTCATGAAATAGTTCGCCAAATTATTCGTGGCCAATTTCAAATCGGCAGAATTTTTTTATTTTAATATTCTCACCAGTTTTACCTATTATTTCTTGCAAAACATCTTCAACGGACTTTTGCTGGTCTTTTACCCATGGTTGCTTTATTAAACAAATATCTGTATAAAGTTTTTTAACTTTACCCTCAATGATTTGGTCAAGAATTTTTTCTGGTTTACCAGAATCAGCTAATTGCTCTTTTAAGATTGTTTTTTCATGCTCTAGGAACTTTGGGTCAACATCTTCTGGTGTAAGGTATAATGGCTTCATGGCAGCAATATGCATACATAAGCTTTTTACAAAATCTTTTACATCTTGGGTGCGAGCAACAAAATCAGTTTCACAATTGATCTCAACCATTACACCAAGCTGGTCTCCTGGATGGATATAGGTTGAAACCAAACCTTGTGCGGTTTCTTTTTCGGCGCGTTTTGCCGCAACAGCAGCACCTTTTTTGCGTAAAAGATCAACTGCCTTTTCAATATCACCACCAGCTTCCTGCAATGCTTTTTTACAATCCATGATGCCAATACCAGTAATATCACGTAATTTTTGTATAAGTTTCATATCTATTTTTGCCATAGAACATCCTATTTGAGTGGGAATAAAGGAATTTTGATCCAAATTTGTATTATTTAGTGTGCCAGAAATGGCTTATTTTGCAATAATATTGGCCTTAATCTGCCAAACAATATTCCTTTATCTCTTCTAGTAAAAGAAGGTTGTGCTTTAACTTTTTAGCAAAAATACCGGTTGCTCGGTCTTTATATTTTATAAATTTATGAGTAAGATCAGCAATTGCTTCCAAAAGGAGTTCTTTTTCTGTGATTCGACCTTGATTTTGTGCCAATTGGAAAGTAAGTGATTCTAAGTAATAAATTTTATCCTGAATGGTTCGGAAGCGCCTATCGGTAACTGGCAGAATGGTTTTATCTATTTTAAAATGGAAATCAATGGCAGCTATTGCCTTGATAAACCAGGGCATTTTTTCTAAATAACCAAGAAGTAGCTTTCCTCTCAAACCGGTTGCTTTCAATATTTTCTGAATATTCTCTCCGAGTTGGTTTATCTCTATAATGACATCATCAAATTGCTTTTTGTAAAAGGCATGTAGTTTTTCTTCCCATATTTCGTTTTCTTTTTGATTGGGGGCACTGTTTGCCTTTTGGGTTAGGAATTTTTCAAGGCGCACTTTTTCTTTTTGGTTTAGTTCTCTAGAAATGTTTATTTCTTCTGCTTGGGCAATGGTAATTAATAAAGCCATACTAAGATATTTATACATGAGAGCTCCTTATGTTTTTGTAAGGAGCATAATCGGATTAACCAAAAATACAATAATTTTAATTGTATTTTTGATTTAATTTCTTGTTTTTTTAGATCGCATGCCTCGTGAAGAGGTTGCTTTTTTATACTGCTTAATCAATTGTTTATATAAGTCTTCTTTGGTTTTAGTAACTTGCTTAGCCAATTTTTCGTACTGGCTTTTTGCATACTTACTTACTGTTCTTAGAGTACGCATGGTTTTTTCTTCAACTTGTAGGTCCTTTAATTTCTCCTGCAATTGATCAATCTTATCTTTCAATTCTTTTTGAACGTCTGTTGCAATTTTTTTTGCTTGTTGAGCTATAATGCCTACTTTTTGTTGAACTTTCTCAACCTGGTCTTTTGCATAAAAGGCCAGATCTTCATGAGCCGCAACAATATCTGCTGTATTTGGTCCTGAATTCAATAGGTTTGTTATCAAAATAAGCCCAATTAAATACGATTTGTTTGTCTTCATAAAAACCTCCTTACTTATAGTAAACAGTGTATTAAATCTGGGCAGGAAAAGTCAATAAAAGGCTATAAGTAAAGGTTTTTTAATGTTTTTCTTGCTGCAAAAGAAATTATAAAATGAAATTTTTAAAACCATTGTGTTTTCATATTGCTTCTTAATAACTTGAGGATATTATTTTTTTAAAAAGGAGACGGTATGTCTAAAATAAATGGTATAGGATTATGGATGTTGTTAAGTTTTGTTGCTGCGCAAGCAGTAGCACCAGCTGCTTGTGAGCCATCACGAGTATACGATGCCTTAATTGTGTATGGTATTGACCAAGAGGTTCCTAATCTTTCTCTCGGGATTTTTGAACCTATGAACTCAGAAGATAATACGGCTGAATTTCGGGAAACTGCAGTTGCATTTTTTGAATCCCAATGGGGCTTAACTGGTATAGATCCTAATGCTCTAGCTGGTCCTGCACCTGTTGGGGTGGGCACTGATTGTATTCCCTTTGTGAATTGTGATTATACTGCTTGGATGGTTCAATTACCAGATTCAATTCGTTATCAGGTATTTGCTATAGACTATCAAGAAGTTCCTCAGTTACGTCATAGATTACCTATTACAAATGTTCGTATGCTCGAAAGAACAGCCATAGTTGTTGTTGGGCCAAATGACATTGTAAATACTGGTGTTACTCAAGCTATTTATCCTGTTCTAAAGGCGGGTTCAATCTTATCTTTTGGTATTTATAAAATGACTGCGACTGATAAAAATGGCAATGATTTTCTTTTAGATACTATTCGTTTTAAAAGCCAACAACCATCTTTAGCTAATGCGTATTTCTGGCAAGCAGTTGCATGTACATTAGAAAGTGATCTTTTTGGTGCGGGATTAACTCGAGGTGGCGGTACAGCAGTTCCTCCAGTGCCACAAGATGTTCTGAGTACAATGATTACTATGACCTTTCCGGTATCTTTAACTGAAAAGGTAGCTCCTTATAGTGCAAAATGTAAAAATGTAAAGCCAGATTTATTTAACTAATAAAACTAAAACATTAAAAAGGCCGAAATGTTATTTTCGGCCTTTTTAATGTTTTAATAATTTTAAATCACATTTTTTCAGGTTTAGAAATACCCAAGAGCTCAAGAGCCAACCCAAAAGTATTACGCAAGATTAGTATCAATCCAAGCCGAGCACGGCTTTTTCTGATGTTCTCAAGATCAATAACTCGATTATGAGCATAATAATTATGAAATATGTCAGCGAGTTCAATCAGATAATAGGATAAAAGATGTGTTTGCAGGTTAGTACTAATCGTTTTTAATAAACTTTTTAACGATGCAATTTTTTTTACTAACAGTTGCTCTTGTTTTGAAATATCTTGGAGGTCAGCTGTTGTAATATCATGCAATAGTTTTTCTTGTTCTGCTTTTTCTAAAATGCTTTTTGTGCGTACGTACGCATACTGGACATAATAAACCGGGTTCTCATTGGTATGCTTGAGTGCTAATTCAAGATCGAATTCAAGTTGTGCTTCCGGCTTGCGATGCAAATAAAAAAATCGTGCAACATCTGGGCCAATTTTTTTGATTATATCATGCAGGTTAATTTGACGTCCAGCTCGTTTTGACATTTGTAGCTGCTTTTCACCTTCTTTGATTTTTACCAGTTGATACAAAATAATATCTAATGGTACGTGCTCAAGTTCTAATGCTTTTTTTAAATTTTGCAAGCGAGTGGCATATGAGTGATGATCATGGCCTAATACCATAATAAGATGCTGTCCGCCGCGAGCTACTTTATTAAGTAAATAGGCAATATCAGCGGCAGCATAGGTCCATTGGCCGTCTTTTTTTCTAATTACTCGATCTTTATCATCGCCAAACTTGCTAGAAGCAAACCAAAGTGCCCCATCTTTTTCATATAAATGATTACGTTTTTTAAGAAACTCGATTGCATGATTAATAGAACCATCGGTATGAAGATCCTTTTCTGAGAACCATTCATCAAAAATTATGCCGTAACTCTCGAGTGTATCTTTTATTTGCCTTTGTAAATGATCTTTTGCATAACCTTGAAAAAATGAATTAGGATTTTTTTCAACTTCATTACCATATTCCTTGATACATTCTTTTGCTAAATCAATAAGATATAGGCCCTGATAACCATCCTCTTGCAAAATAACATTGTGTCCAAGCTCTTGTTGAATGCGAACTTTAAGTGAGTCACCAAGTTTTTTGATCTGCATGCCCGCATCATTAACGTAAAATTCTTTTATTACATCATAACCCAAAAAGCGCAATACGTTGCCAAGCACATCACCTAAAATAGCATTACGCCCGTGGCCCAGGTGTAACGGGCCGGTAGGATTGGCGCTAACAAATTCCAGAATATATTTTTTTGATTTTAGCTTATCTGGTTTAAAAAAGTTTTCCTTTTGGGCAAATAATTCTTGAGCTAGCTGAACAAATGCCTCATGGGTCAGATAGGCATTAATAAATCCTGGACCGGCAATTTCTACTTTTTCAACAAATGGATGTGTAAATTCAGTTTTAATCTGCTGAGCAAGCTCGCGCGGGTTTTTTTCTAATATCTTTGCAAGTACCATTGCTGCATTAGAAGATAGATCACCAAATTGTTGTTTGAGTGGATCAACGTTTAATAAAAAAGTGCATTTGCCTGCTAATTGCTGATCAATAGCAAATGTTTTTTGTAAAAATTCAATAAATGATTGCTGGATTTTAATAATTATATTCATGTTATTACTATACTACAAATGAAAAAAAGTAGTAATAAAAAAGGAGCATCAAAATGCCCCTTTTCTTAAAATAATAGGAATGAGATTTCTTTAAAAACTGAATCTGCGTTTTTGGCTCATTACTCGCGATTTTAATAATTTGATTGTTCTCTGCAGTTTATCGATCTCTTTTTGTTTTGCTTGTGCGATAGTTTTATATGCTTGTGCTTGCAGCGTTTTAATATCTGCGATCAATGCAAAATAAGCTGATATGAGATTAGTATGTTCTTCTTTAGGCATATCTTTACGTGCATTTATGATTTCACTTTTCATACTCTGAACATTAACAAATAATTTTTTGTATTCAGTATCAATTTCTTCTATAAATTCTAATGGAATTATTTGCTGCGCTTGTCTTTTTAGCTGACGCAGTTTAAAGTTAAACAGTTTTGACTGACTTGTAGTTGCAAAACCAGCATTAACGACCAAGGCTAATAATACTAAATATTTCTTCATTATTTCTCTCTTTCAATGCGTTGGATTTACTATTAGTAATTATACTAGAAAGAGAATTGCCAAATCAAGGGTTTAACCCAAAACAGCGAATTATAAAATTATTTACAAAAAGATTTTCTGGATCGAGTTTTTGGCGTACTTCCTCAAAGGCTAGGGCACGCTCCCCATACAGCTGATCAATTATTTCTTTATTTAAGAAATTTGTCTTTGCCCAGTGTGGCCGCGCATCAAATTGTTCCATTACTGTATAAAAATCATGATAGAACTGGTCAGAATTTTCAAAGTAATTTAGTGTATTAATGCTTATGAAAATTGAATCACGCTCATTGGTTGGGCTTAGCGCACAGCGATTGGAGCCTTGAACAAACCGTGTGGTAATGGTGCCAACAAATTGGGCCCCTTGGTCAGAATAGGTTTTTATTAAATTACGCATGGTGTTAAATGCTTGAGGAAATACTCTAACAGGAATACCAACCTCTGCTTCTTTAAAATGAGCTATAGAAATTAGATCGGTAAAGGGGGAAAGGCTTTTATATGATTGTTGATATTGTGTTTTGTGTGCCGCAATGCCAAAATAATAATCAAAGCAGCAACTAGCCAAAAAGGGATAATTGTGGGCAATATGAATGGCTGCATGATCAACTAATCTATTTTTAAATATCCGTTCTTTTAGTGTGTTTAGAAGATCCTGTGATTCTTTTTTTTCCGTTTTATTCCAAACATAGAGTAGTGCGCTATCTTTTTCTGGGTGGCCCATGACCATACAAAAATCATTATCAAAAAAGTATTTTTGATAGTTTTCAATAAAATTTGACCAAGTTATAGATTTTTTTGTGTGTTCAAGGATAAATAACGGTTCGCATTCAATCGTTAGTGCATACACAATACCAAGTGCACCCAGGTGCAAACGAGCAAAGGGCAACCACTCTGCATTGCTTTCAGGAGAAATAATTTGATATTCACCATTACCATCAATGAACTCAATGGAATAAATATAATCGGACAAAATTCCTGTATGGCCAGAACCATGGGTCCCTGTTGCTAAGGCACCGGCAATACTCTGATCAGTTATAAAGCCTTGGTTTGCTAGGGCTAAGCCATAGTCTGCCAATTCTTGAAAGAAATGCTTTAACTTTTTACCACCCTCAACACGCACTCTATTATGTTCAAAATCAATTTCCAGAATTTTATCTAATTTATCCGTACGTACTAAATAGCCATTGGTGCAGGGCATATCATTCATCGTATGGCCAGAGCCAATTGCTTTTACTTTGTAATGGTTTTGTTTTGCATCTTTGATTATTGCTTGTAGATCTTCTTTTGTCTCAGGATAGAAAATACAATGTGGATTGCATGTATGAGATTGAGCCCAGTTTTTCCAACTAGAGTATTCTTTCTGAATATGAGAAAGGGGAATTGCATGCAAGTGTAAAAAAATAAAAAAAATGATAACCGAAATATGCTTCATAGAAAGAGCTCCCCAGCAAATGCAAAGTTTTACAAAAAAGTACCATGCAAAGCACCAGCGAGCAAATTATATCTTAACCAAATAGATCTTGAAGATATTCATTGCCAAAAAGATGGTTAGGATCAAGTTTTGCACGAGCAGTATTAAAATCGATTGCTTGTTGACCATATAATTGAAGAACTTGCGCTTGATCTAAATGGTTAAATTTACCCCAATGTGGTCTACCATCATATTTGGTCATTATTGCTTCAAAATCTTTAAAGAAACTTTCATATGCTGCAAAATGGCGCATTGAGTTAATACTGATATAAGCACTATCCCTCCCATAGGCCGGAGCAAGGGGAGATTCTTTGGTGCCTTTTACAAAGCGGCAAGATATTACCCCAAAGAGTTCAAAATCTCTATCTTCGTATTTTTTGTAAAGAGCTAAAAATTCGCGCATAGCGCTATCAAAATGTTCAATGGGTATTGCAATCTCCTCTTCAATATAATCTTCGATCTCTGGTGGAGATTTGAGCGGGGAGAGCAATTTGTAACTGTAATCCCGAATCGATTTGTGCTCCATCATATGGAAAAACCTATCAAGAAATTCATTTGTTACGCCTGGTAACCAATGTGCCATTTTGATTTGCAGATAATTCATGACCTTATTCATGAGTAGTTTTTCCTTTAACTGTACCTTCCATCTTTTTTTGACCGGCTTGGTGGTTCTATCATACGTGTAAATTAAAATAGTATCAGTTAATGGATGCCCTAAAAACATAAAGTAATCATGTTTATGATACCACTCCAAGTATTTTTTGCCCTCGAGCATTTTATCCCAACTAGAGGTAATCTTTTTGTGTTTTAATCTAAACAATGGTTCACATTGCAAGGTAATGGAATAAATAAATCCAAGCGCGCCCAAGTTAACACGGATAAGTGGCAGCAATTCTGCATTTTCATCTTTATTAATACGAAGAAAATTACCGTTGCCATCAATGAGCTCTGCACCGATTACATAATCAGACAGCACTCCTGTTTGACCGGTACCATGCGTTCCGGTGGCTAGTGCACCAACAATCGATTGCTCAGCCATCATTCCTTGATTGGTAAAGGCTAAACCTTTTTTTGCTAAAATGCGAAACAAATATTTCATTTTTATGCCGCATTGGGCCGTGACGGTCATATTTTTTTTATCGATAGAGATAATGTCATTTAATAAATCAGTTTTTATAAAATACCCAGTGGTGCACCAGAGATTATTCATCGAATGGCCAGAACCCACTGCTTTCACCGGAATATTGCGTTCAATAGCTTCAGTAATAATTTTTTGCACATCTTCACGGTTTTTTGGGTAAAAGGTTTTTGCAGGATGGCACTCATGAGTGTGTGCCCAATTGGTAAAGGAACTATTTTCTAAAAAGGGAATACCTTTAGTGAGATTATTTGCTTGGATAAAAAAGGGTACTAACAGAAAAAGGAATTTTCTCATAAAAGGCTCTCCGGTTTCGAGTGTTTTTTGAGAGCCTAGCATTATTGCAAAAAGGTAACAAGAAAGAAAAAGCCCCGGCTCTAAACCGAGGACTTGATTGGTGAGGACTAACTTATTGATTAAGTTCTTGGAGCTTTGGCTTTTCGTATGTAAAATCTAAATGTAATTGGCTGTTTGTTTTTTTTATGGTCATGTAAACATCTTGTGTATATGGGTCTCGATTCCAGTAAAGTGATCCAATACCATCTTGGTCTACTATTTCACGATCGATTTCTCCATCTGTTTGTGCTTCTCCATGGTTTATCAAAATGTTAATTCTATTAATATTATTAATTGGTCGATTTGGCTTAAGTACAGCACAACCTGATACTAAATTGATTGGTAGAGATTTATTGGCGGAAATTGTTTTCTTATTTCCATTTATTTCATAGGACCAGGGTATTTTTGTTTTGTTTACAATTGCAAGAAGGGTGAACTGATCATTCTTCACCATTGCAAACGCACTAAAACTTATTATCAAACTAAGTAATAAATATGCTTTTTTCATCTATTGATCCTTTAAAATGAAGATGTATTCTATCTAATTATATATAAATACAGATTGAAGGCAACTATTTTGGCTGGAAAATGCTATAACTAAGGTACTTTTCGAGGATTTAAATACCCAAATTTGAATTTAACAGAAGAATGAGTAATGGTTCTTCTAATGGGGTTGTTAATTTGCAAAATTTTTTCAAACAGTTGCAATTGGATTGGATCAACTTACGCCTTTTCTGGTCTTTTTTGATAAGAGAAAAGAAAGAAGATCCAGAGAGTCTTCCGGACTTATTTATTGATCAAGTGCTTTTTGTATTTTTTCAAATATTTCAACTGGGAGTTGTGGTTTTATATTTTCTAAGTTCAATTTGCTTGCATTTTTCATTTGCGCAATTTTCTCAATTCCTAAATTCACGAGTGTTTTAGGAATAATAATGATTTTAGGATTAAGATCCCTATTAATTTGTATACCAAACCCTTGTTTTTTTAGTCGAGACAAATTAATTTCCTCTAAAGTGATTAGTTTACTGTAAACTTCCCCAGTTTTTTCGTAGATATTTTCCTTTTTTAAAATTCCTATATTCTGCTTTGATTTGTTAAAGTCGAGTATATATTCTCCTAGCTTTTTAGCCTTTTCTGCATTGTCAAAAGATAAAATATACTTTCTAAAAGTGCCTGCTTTCATTGCTTTTGAGTAATTTGTAAAGAACTTTATTTCTTTATTTAAAGTAATCGTGTTATTAGCAGGGATGGTAATTTCCTCGATTGGATTACCTTTATAGTTTTGGAGTTTGAATGTCATTGGGCATTGGCTTCCATTTATAATAGATATTAGTTTAAGATTGATGACATTGTTACCATTTTTTACCATCGGTTTCATTGCACAAACTAATAGAGTAAAAAGCAGGAATAATTTCTTCATTGTACTTTCTTTGACCGGAATATTCGTTTTAATCGAGAAGAGGATGGAGTTGATTCGGAAATTTTTATTTTAGTCCCTTTAAATCTGGGCTTCTTGCCATCTACGGTTATATCGACTTTTAGTGTCTTATTTGTTGGTTTAATCTTAAATTTTTTAACTTTTTTTTGGAAAACATCATATTTTTCTGGTGGGATAAATCCCATAATTGATACATTAATTATAAGTTCTTCTGGTTTTAAATGAACATTTATTCCTATTCCAATTTGGTCTTTAAAATTTTTAAAGGTTGAAGGAGAGGCCAAATCCAATATTTTTCTTTCATTCCAAGAAACGGGGACCTTGAAATTTATCTTTTTTTGTTTTCTTTTTAAAACATTGTCAATTTCTTTAAATTGATCATCTCTTAGTTTTAGATCAAGATTAGTTTTATTGTTTATAGTTCCAATAAATATTTTGGGAGGTTGCTTACCAGGACTTTTAGCCTGAGATGCAAAAATTCCCACTAGAACCAATAATAGAAATAATTTCTTCATATTTTCCCTACTTCAAACGAAATTGTTTCTATTTGAAATATTAACATGGGAGGAGGTTAGAAGCAATGGTTTTGGGCAAAAAAATGGGTAATAGGCTTCTGATGGGATTGTTTAAGGTGATTAAGCTTCTTGGAAAGTTAGATAATAGTTTATTTCTCTACCCGGCCATTCTGGATATTCTTCTTTTTGCATTATTTGTATATTTACTGCAGGGCTTTTTAGGGACTTCCAGTGAAATCCACGAAATGCAAAGAGTCCAATTTTATCTTGCCTAGTATAATCTAGTTTTAGGTATTTTTTGGTAAATATGTCAAATTTAGCAAAACCTTTGTTGGGCATTGGGTCTAGTTGTATTTCAGCCACGGTTTGTAAATCGTAAAAGAAATAACTTAAGGTCTGATTCACTAGTACATTTTTTTGTGCTGGAATTTTTATTGTAGTGTTATTTAAAACAAACAACCAATTTTTATCAGTTTTATTATATATAGTGCTTACTTTAATTTGCTCTTTTTGTATCATCTTATCAGATATCTTTTGCGTTGCCTCTGCAATGGAGATGCCTAGCAAGACTAATAATAAGTATGCTCTTTTCATTTTTAGCTCCTTAACACTTATATCTCTATTTAATGAATAGCTCAAGGGTATGAGAAAGGCAAATGGGTAGGGTTGAAAAGAGGTTAAATAAGGGATTTTTAGGTTTTTTCAGCCATATTGAGATATTGAGCTGTGTTGATTATATATTTATTAATTGAGATCTTGCGTTCAACTGCTTCAGCAATGACTTTTGGATTTCCACATTCATATAGCATAGCTTTTGTAATTATTCATGATTTTACGTATATTAAAAGATATATTGCATAAAATGAGGAATCATGAATAAGTTATATGCCTTACTTTTAGTTGTATTTTCATCAGTTTATGGAAATTCACTTTCTCTTGATCACAATTTTATCAAAACCTATAAAAGTAGGCTGCATAAAGAATTATTAGCGGCCAAAATTATTCGTTATTCAACAATTGGCGGATCGTTGGCTTTTTTGGGACTTATCTCCTATAAATTCTTTTTTACCAAATCTGAAGTATTACCTGAGATTTTGGCTGAACCCTTAATAGAGGGTATTCCTGCGGATTCAATTGATCTTCCAGCCTTAATAGTACGAGTTATTAATGTAGAAAAAGCAATTGTTATTTTAAAAGAGAAATTGGGCGGTAGTTGGTTTAGCTATATTCAAAATACTGCATTGGGCATTGGTGTTTCGGTTGTTTCTGGGCGTATGATCAATTTTATATTCCACGATGTTTCTATTTCTTGGTTTATAGAAAACAAAACATCAGTGCGAGAGCTGTTTCAAGAACTCAAAATGAATACTGAAATTTTGGATAACCCGCGGGAGCCGGAATTTAAAAAGTTATTTGCGCGCAATGCTGCAGATCAGATTATTAGGTCACTTGTTATTCAAGTAGAAAAAACAATCGCCTATATGCAGTTAAAAGTTGAGCAAGTTTCACTACCCAAACAGGTTGCTTATATGGAGCGGGTTGTTACTTACTTTGAACAGTGTTTTATTGATTTTTTACAAGAATATGAGCAGAAACAAGAGTATGGAGCAATCGTCAAAGAATTTGAACATGATCTTAATCAATCCTTTATGCGATTTGCACAACTGGAGCAATTTGAGGATTAATGAGGTTGACACTGGTGCGTTTGTAACCAATTAGGCTCGAAAGATGACTGTTTGCATTTATAGCATTTGTTTGGAGAAGGGTGCGGAGTTTTTAGATGAATTAGCATATGCTCTGTCAAAACTTTTCTATTAATTCTTTGATGGCAAATGGTACAGGTTTTATTCTCGGGTTTTTTCTTTGCTGGAGGTAATTTTTGTTTCTCAGCTTGCTGAGTCTTTTTACGAAGCAGATCACTTGCTTGTTTAGCTTTATTTTGCTCTTCGAGATATTGCATCGCTGTATAAAATATCTTATCAATTTTAGCTTTTTTTTCTGGACTTACTTTCTCTTTTCTTTTCCTTTTTCGTTTTTTATTTTTACATTTTTTTACTGATAACTTTTGAATATGTTCTTCATAAGCCTTTTGATGCTCAAGTGTGGATTTATGGGATGTATATGTACGCGAGTTATCAAAGGTCTTACTACAATATATGCAAAAATGATGACATTCTACAAAAAAAACAGTACACAGGACTAAAAAGATTTTTTTCATTTATCCCTCCTCGTAATCACTTTTTTTAGGTATACTAACAGCATTAAAACAGAAAAATATAACTAAGAAAAACAAAATGAAAAAATTAACACCCTTGATGCAGCAATTTCAGGATATTAAAAAGCAATATCCTGAAACCTTATTACTTTTTCAGGTTGGTGATTTTTATGAATTATTTTTTGATGATGCAAAAAAAGCAGCAGCTTTTTTGGGTATTACCCTGACAAAACGTGGTAATGCTAATGGCCAACCAATTCCTTTATGTGGTGTACCTGTGCATGCACTGAATCATTATTTGCCAAAGCTCATAAAAGGTGGTTTTACCGTTGCGGTTTGTGATCAGATTACTGAAGCAAAACCGGGAACCATTGTTGAGCGCAGCGTAACCAATGTGTATACGCCGGGGACCTTAACAGATGAGAATTTATTGGATAATAAATCAGCATCGTATTTATTTTCTTTTTATCCCGGACAAAAATACCATGGATTGTTATTTGCAGAATTGCTCACTGCGCAACTATTTGCAACGGTTGTGCCTGCAGATTCAAAAAAGATGATTGAATCTGAAATAATACGGTTTTTCCCTGATGAAATTATTCTTCCGGCAAGTAAAAATAGTATGCAGTTTACTTCTGATTTTAAAAAGCTTGGTTATTTTACCACTTTGGTTGCTGGTCAAGAAGAATCTGCACCTTTTAGACAATGGGCAACAAGTCAGTTTAATGAAAAAACTAATCAATTATTATCACAACAAAAAATGCTTAATAGTGCCTTGCATACATTTTATTCTTATATGTCCAAGCGGCAATTGCAGGCATTGGGGCAATTTAAATCAATCCAGTTTTACCAGCCAGATGATTTTTTGCTTTTGGATGTGGCTACTCAAAAAAATTTAGAACTGGTACGATCTACCGACAATAAATCGAACCACACATTATTTTCGATAGTCGATAAAGCGGCAACACCGATGGGCTCTCGAATGCTTAAAAAATGGGTATTGCGTCCGCTGGTTAAAAAAGAGCCAATAATGCAACGGCAAGAAGTAATTGGGGCTTTGGTGAAGAATGTTTCTTTATTGCAACAATTAAAACAACTACTCGCGCAGTTTGGTGACTTTGAGCGGATTGTTGGGCGTATTGCTCTTAATCGCGGGCAACTAAGAGATTATTGTGCATTATTGCATGCACTAGAAAGAGTACCTTATTTACTGGAGTTATTTGCACATGAACAACTGAATAACTTGTTAAAAATTATTCTTGCACAGTTTTGCAACTTTGCTCATTTGGCTATCTATTTACAGCAAGCGTTGAATATTGACTCATCAAAAGATTGGAAAATAAAACCAGGATTTTCTCAAGAGCTAGATCGATTGAGAGATTTGGTTGAGCATGGTAACCAAAAGATTTTAGCTTTTGAGAAAAAAGAGAAAGAGCGTACCGGTATTACTTCTTTAAAGGTGCGCTTTAATAATGTGCATGGTTATTATCTTGAGGTAACCAAAACAAACCTTCATTTAGTTCCGGAGAATTATCAACGCCGTCAAACATTGGTAGGTCGAGAGCGTTTTATTACTCAAGAGTTGCAACAACTTGAGTTTGAATTAAAGCATGCACAAGAAAAGATAGAAAAAACAGAACAAGAATTATTTGAGAAACTTAAATCTCATACGCAAGAGCATATTGTGCCATTGCGCAAAGCTGCCCATGCGCTAGCACATTTGGATGCCCTATTTGGTCTTTCTTGCTTGGCATATGATTTTCAATATGTATGTCCGCAATTTAGTCAGAATCAAGATATAATAATCAAAGATGGTCGCCATCCAGTGGTTGAGCCATTACTTGATCATCCTTTTATTGCAAATGATACTAATCTTACTAATAAAGAATCTTTATGGATTATTACGGGGCCTAATATGGGTGGTAAATCAACTTATTTGCGCCAGGTTGCCTTGACTTGTATTTTGGCACAAATAGGTTCGTATGTTCCGGCAAAAGCAGCAGATCTTGCATTAGTAGACCGCATTTTTACCCGTATTGGAGCGGGAGATAATCTTGCACAAGGTAAAAGTACTTTTTTAGTTGAAATGGAAGAAACTGCAACTATTTGCAAACAAGCTACAAAAAATTCATTAGTTATTCTTGATGAGGTAGGCCGCGGCACCTCTACGTTTGACGGCCTTGCGATTGCGCATGCAGTTGTAGAGTATTTATTTGAAAAAGTTGGCGCACGATGCTTATTTGCTACTCATTATCATGAATTAGCATTGCTGCAAGAGACGCATCCAGGAATTACCAGTTATTTTATGCAAAGTAATAAAACGGATCATGGGATTATCTTTTTATATAAAATACAAAAGGGTGTGGCGGATGGCAGCTTTGGTATCGAGGTTGCTAAGTTGGCAGAGTTACCACAACAAATTATTAGTAGAGCGCAACAATTATTACCGTTACTAAAAAATAAAAAACATTCTTTGGTGCACAATCAATCGATTCAACCAGCAGTTCAACTGCAAGACCCAACAACTTTGGCTGATAATAAAAGATTATGTCAAAAGATTAATGAACTGGAAAACAAATTACAAAAAAAAGAAAAGCAGCAGGTTAATCTTGATAAGATTGATTTTGACAATCTATCTCCCAAAAAAGCATTTGATTTATTGTGGAGTTTAAAACAAGAGTGATCTAGCATATTTTTCTAAATGATGTTGCCAGCTTATAAATTGTGTATGCCGTACGGTAAAAATCTAATTAGGTGCCGTTGTTTTGTAATACTTAAGCAAATGATCATTGCCATTCAGTTTTATTGTGGTGATAGCGGCATATTTTGCTAGAGGAAGAATCTCTTCTGTTGTAGCTAAAGGATTTGAAGCATCCTCAAAGTATAGTTGAGCCTTTGCCAGATGATCAGTTTTTTTATTATATAAAAACAATACAAGTTCGTTCTTTCCCATATCAAAAAAAATAAGTTGATTTGAATTTAGAAAATTATGTGGTACTTCTAACTTTAAAAGTCTGTGGAATAATTCAAGACCTTTCTTTGCTTTTGTAAGTTGTTCTGACTGATTCATTGAAAATAAAACAAGTGGGGAGAGTAAAAAAAGTAATAAATATTTCATTGTATAATTCCAAATTATATTTGTTTTTCAAAGTATAAAAAAGAGCCGACTTGTGCAATCGACTCTTTTAAAAATGTTTTAAATTAAATAATTTATTCTACGATTTCACCAGAATCAACAAGTTGTTTGTTTTTGTTACCAACATACACCGCAACAGCTAACCAAACACCAATTAAACCTAGTGAGATGAAAGTACCATACATCATTAATGAACCAAGATTGTGCTTAAGGGCATTGGTTACTTGTGCGCCACCCATTTTTGCGGTACGGCCACCAAACATATCAACCCAACCTTTTGCTTTAAACTTAGCGTCTTTACTTGTTGGGATATACATCATTTCTTTAGCAGGGTTATTAACTGCATAGCTCAAGCCTTTTGCCAAAATCATTACACCAAAGGTTGCAAATAACAATTGTGATGGTGAGGGTCCCAAGGTATAAAACCAATACAAAGCAATCACTGCAATACCCAATACTGTTGGATATAAAAGCAAGCAAAAACGAAGACCAAATTGCTTCATTATATAAGCGGTTCCTAATAATGCCATAAGAAATGAAAGGCTGTTAACGCACACACCAAAGGTACTCATAAATCGTGCAAACCCTTCCGCAGAAGCATATTCAGGTAACATACTTGCTTGCGCTTTCATTTGATAGTCAACAATAGTACCAACTACTTCATAAAAAGTAGAAAGAATCAAAACACCAAAAAGGTATTTACGGGTCAGCAATAATTTAATACCAGCAACAAAACCTACTACAAATTCTACAAAGCCTCCCTTTTTCTTTGCGGTTTCTGCTGCTTTTTTATCTCCAATTCTATCTTCTTTTGGAATTACGGTAATAAATGTGTGAATTAAGAACATTACACAGACAACTAACATAGTTGCAATTAAAAAGAGCTGCCAAATACCAATATTTTTCGCAAAAAATGGTAAAGCAGATCCTAAAATACTACCAATTTGTGCGCCAGCTACAATAAAAGGAAAACCTTTTTTTGCCGCAGAGGTTGCTGTAACACTGACGGTGAATGACCAAAAGAGTGCTACTAGAATTGAGCCAAAACTTTCAATACCAAAATAAGAACCCCAACCAAGCAGTGCTAATAGGTTTTTACCAAGAAATGCTGAACCATATATGCTATTGACTGCTAGTAAGGCTGTGATGCCCAAGAAAACCACGGTGTAAAAGGAACAGATGATATAGAAAAGTTTATGTTTCTCAAAAAGATCAACCAGTTTTGAATAAATGAGCACAACAAAAAACACGATCGCAACGGAATAGATTTTAGCTAAGGGCTGATAGAGTGCACCTTGATTTGCTGCCCAGCCAAGGCTTGCAGGAAAGGCTATCTTGAAAAAGATTGTGTCTTTTAAAAGGCGAAGCATCCAATAGGAACCAATGATGCAGAAAAACGTCATCGATAACAAGCCAAATTTTGTGACCTGTTCATCGGTTAGATCCGGGTAGAAAAATTGAACAATGCTGGTAACCATAACAGCTCCTTCCTTCCAAAAATAGAAAAGTTATATTGTGTTTAGAAATCTCGTAATGAAAAAAGCCCCTAAATAAATAGGGGACAACTATTTACTCTAAAGGCTTTAATCCGTTTTGGCAAGCAGTATTTCATTGAGAAGTATAATATTTATTGAGGCAATAACCCGAAAAATGTTTAATTATTTTTCCTTCTATAACAATCAAAAAGGGAAGAGCCAAAGCATAAATGGGTGAAGCACATATTTTAATCGGTAGATTTATAGGATCAGTTATATTGAAAAACTTTAGAAAGCATATAAAGTGATGAAGAGTTGCAATACAATAGGCTTTTTCATGGATAGTTTCAATGATGCAAATATTTATGTCTCTAGATTTGTATTGCTTGATAAGATTTCTTTCATTTTCAGCCCAAATGCCATTAACGGTCATCAAAAGTGCACAAAACGGAAAAATAAGAAAATTTTGCACGAGGGTCCTTTTTTTGGTTAAAAAGCGCTAGATTTAAGTATATTTTTTGCTATACTATACTCATATCCTGCAAATTTTGCAAAAGTAATCCCAGAGTAGGAACATTTATGGAAACAAAAGAATATATCGAAAAATATGCTATTTTTCAGACTGGTGGCAAACAATATCAAGCTGTTGAGGGCAAAACTATTGCCATAGAAAAGCTTGAAGGTGAGCCTGGTCAAGAAGTTGAATTCACAGAGGTCCTTTTCCGCAAGGATGGTCAAGGTAACTTTGAATTCGGCAAACCTCATTTGGAAGCAACTATTAAGGCCTCAATTGTGAAACAAACAAAAGGGCCAAAATTAGTCGTTTTTAAATTTAAGCGTCGTAAGAAAGTTCGGGTCAAAAAAGGCCATCGCCAAAAAATAACCGTTGTGCGTATTGAATCTATCTAAAATAGTTCAATAAAATTTAAAACCCCGGGATAAAACCCGGGGTTTTTTTACGCGCTAATTTTGTATTAGTTTACAATTTTGTAATTTTGTATAAATCAGTATTTTTACCGGCTAATATAATTTTATCATCTTCTGTTATTATATAATCACGAGCGGTAGTGACAATCTCATCACCTTTTTTGATGCCAATAAATTTAACATTATATTTTTGGTAAATATCAAGATCGGCAACCGTTTTACCAACAAATTTTTGTGGGGTGGTAAATTGCCCAACCGAAAAATCGCTTGATACTCTGCTCAAATCGGTAAATGGTGTACTCAGCCGGTCTGCTAGTGCGATGCCTACTTGCTGTTCTGGTAAGATAACCTCATCTGCTCCAACTAATTTTAAAATTTCTTTATGAATGTTATTAATTGCGCGTGTAATAATTCGTTTAACTTTTAATTTTTTTAATAAAACGGTAATCAGGATTGACTGGGAGAAATTTTCTCCAACTGCAACAATTACTGTATCGATTTCTTCTATACCAATTGAGCGTAGTGAGGCCTCATCGGTTATTCGCATACAAATAGCTTGGGTTACATGATCACGAATAGAAGCTATGATTGCTTCATTACTATCAACAGCCATTACTTCCATGCCTTGTTCCGCAAGCCCCGTTGCCAATTGATATCCCAATCTTCCTAGTCCAATAACGCAAAATTTCATTGTATTCCTACCATTTTAACTCAAAATAACTCGTTCAACTGGATATTGTGCTTCAACAATGCCTGCTTTTCTTCGTAAGGTCATTGCACGTAATGCCCAAACGAGTGTTAATGAGCCAATACGTCCAATAATCATAGTAATTATGATTAATATTTTTCCAAAAGGGCTCAATGCATGAGAACTTAAGGAGATGCCAAGTGTAGCAAAAGCAGAAACAACTTCAAATAGCATTTGGAATAAGTGCCAGCTTGTTTCGGTAATTAAAAGGGCAAATGTACAAAGGATGATCCAAATAATACTGAGTGAAACAATGGAAAACACTTGGTTAACTTGTTCACGTTCGATCTTGCGGCCTTTGATGTTAACATGAGCTTTGCCAAAAATAGATGCCTTTATGGTTGCTAAGTAGATTGCTAAGGTTGTCATTTTAATTCCAGAGCCCGTTGAACCAGGAGATGCTCCAATAAAGGTGCTTACCATCATGAGGAAAATTGAGGCACGTTGTAAATCTATAATAGGGACAGTTGCCCAGCCTGTACTGCGGAATGATAAGGTATGAAATAGTATAGTAATTATTTTTAAAAATGGATTCATTCCAGCAAAGGCATTTCCCCACTCCAAAAAACAAATTAAAAGAGCGCAAATACTTATAGTAATTGCAGTCATCGACAAGTTAATTTTTGAATGGAGCGAAAATACGTGCCGAGTTTTTTTGAGTTTAGCCCAAATATAGCCTTTAATTTCAAATAAAGTCACAAACCCAAGCCCACCTAAAAACATTAAGGAGGTCATGACAGATAAAATAGTGTAATTACTTTGATATACTTCCATATTATCTGCGAGTAATGGCATTCCTGCAGAACAAAAAGATGAAATTGAGTAAAAAAAGGACAAAAACCAGGCATAGGAGGTTGGATATAATTGCTTAAAGGTGCTAAATAATATGAGAGCACCCGATAGCTCACAAAAAAGAGTAAATCCAATAATAAAGTATAGCAGTCGTTTAACACTAGTCCAGGATTCCATATCCAGAAGTTTTCCTGCCATTAATTGTGTTGCTAGGCCAACATTAACAAACAAATAAAGCACAAATAAGGTGAGGGTAATAAGGCCAAGTCCACCAACCTGAATCAAACCAAGTATTACACTGTGGCCAAATGTAGTAAAGCTGCTCATAGGTATTGCAAATAATCCGGTCACACACGTTGCAGAGGTTGCAGTAAAAAAGAGATCGAGCAGATCAACGGGCTGAGTGCGAGAAATTGGTAGTGAAAGTAAGAAGGTACCTATTACAATCGTAAAAAATATTGATAAAAAAATAAATTTACTTGGTGAAAATTGCGAGAGAGAACGTTTGACCATTTTTATTAAATCCTATTTTATCGTAACAAAGAAAATAACCAAATAACGCTAATAATAAGCACTAAGACGCCAATTGCAATTATATTAATATATTTTTCAACAATATCTTTTACCTGCTCGCCCCAGGTAAGAATTATTCCTGCGTATAAAAAAAACCGTGCCCCGCGTGAAGCAATAGAAAGAACAATAAAAGGAATAAGTGGCAGCTTACAAAATCCTGCTGAGATAGTAGCGATTTTATACGGAATAGGAGTGAAACCGGCAAGGAATATAGCCCAGTTTTGGTATTTAAGATACAGTGTGCAAAATGATTTGTAATACTCAGCAGCCCATGAGTTCAGGACATATGCACTAATCCAGTCAGCAAACCAAAAACCAATAAAGTAACTGGTAATACCGCCAAGCACTGAACCAATGGTTGCAATAGTCGCATAAAATAAAGCCTTATCACGGCGTTCAAAGCAATAAAAAATTAACATTGGATCGGTCGGAATGAGCAAAAAAATTGCTTCCAAGAAAAATAAAAAGGCGAGAGTAAAGGTTGCATATTTTGAGTAAACCTTTTCACCCATCCAATGATAAGCTGCTTTTAACATTATTTCACTTTAGCTAAAATGAGTATCATCTTTTTATTGTAAAACATTTTGTAGATAAGTTTCAAGTTGATCGATAGCAATACGTTCTTGCTTTGTTGTGTTCCGGTTTCTAGCGGTAACCTTACCATCTTTTTGACTATCAAAATCGTACGTAAAACATACAGGTGTACCAATCTCATCTTGACGCCGATAGCGTTTACCAATAGAGCCGGAAACATCAAACTGCATATCAAAGCCGGTTTGTTTTTTTATTTTTTTGTAGAATGGTAAAAATTCATCAGATAGTTTTTTTGTTAAAGGTAAAAATGCTGCTTTAATGGGCGCGAGCTTTGGACTTATTTTCAAGACAATTCGCTCCTGGCCATCAATAGTATCTTGTGTGTAGGCATCAAATAAAACCATTAAAAACATTCGATCTACCCCAACAGAGCATTCAACCACATCGGGAATATAGGACTGCTTGGTTTGTTCATCGTACACAGTGAGCTCTTTTCCAGATTGATTACTGTGTTGTGTTAAATCAAAATTACCACGATCAGCAATACCTTCTAACTCTTTCCAACCAAATGGGAAATGATATTCGATATCAGTAGTTTGGCTTGAGTAATGAGACAGTTCATTTTTATCATGTGGCTGTAAACGTAGATTTTCTTTTTTTATATCGATAATATCATAAAACTTTTCACGCTCTTTAATCCAATACTTAAAGTAGGTGTCAGTATTTTCCTTTTTACAAAACCACTCAAGTTCCATTTGCTCAAACTCACGCATACGGAATAAAAATTGTTTTGGTGTGATTTCATTACGAAATGCTTTACCAATTTGTGCAATACCAAAAGGAATCTGTACTCGAGTTGTTGAGATAACGTTTTTAAAATTGGTAAAAATTGATTGTGCTGTTTCGGGACGTAAATAAGCGATCGAGGCCTCATCAGCTGCAGCACCAAGATTGGTTTTGAACATCATATTAAACTGACGAGCACGAGTAAATTCTTTTTTTCCACAAGCTGGGCATGGCTTTTCTAGATTGATCTCATCTGCCCGATATCTTTTTTTACAGTTCAAGCAATCAACCATCGGATCATTAAAGTTCTCAGCATGCCCAGATGCTTTCCAAACATCGTAGGAACCGAGTATTGCACCTTCAAAAAAGACAATATCTTTATCAGTTTCTTTGAGAGATTGGACCCATGCATTACGAATGTTTTGTTTTAATAAGGTTCCTAAGGGGCCAAAATCATAAACACCATTTAACCCCCCATAAATATCAGAGGATTGATAGACAAAGCCACGGCGTTTACATAAAGCGACAATTTTATCTAGGCTCACCGATTCGGAACTCAAGGTTTTCTCCTATTTTGCAAACAAATATTATTTTATGGTAACAGGAATGCTTATTTTGGCAATATTTCTCTTGCTTTGTATCATTGGTTTTAATTTTAATTTTGGTTAAACTAAAAGAACTTTTTGAAAATATGATATCAAAGGTAATTTTATGCATTGTTTAAAGAAAAATTGGTTAGTAATTGTTGCCACACTCTTATTGTTATTGGTATTTTTCCTTGGTTACCAGGTGATCCAGGATCGCCAAGCAATAAAACAGGTTTTACATGCTCTTGAGGGACAAAAAGTCAATTTAGCAAGCCAAGTTAATGTACCAGTTCAACATATTGAACGAGTGGTTGCTAATCGTGAGTTATGGCGTCCGATTCAGGAAAAAGTTACTGATACGGTGGTTCAAGTATTTGCGCAAATTGCTCATATTGATTTATTGCAACCATATCGAGCGCCTAACCAACAACCGGTTTATGGTAGCGCATTCTTTATTGATGATGAAGGTCATTTACTAACCAATTCCCATGTGGTCAATCAGGCAATGTCCATTTGGATCACGATTCCTTCTTTAGGAAAACGGATTATTGATGTTGAGCTCGTAGGCCATAGTCCAGAACGGGATGTTGCACTTCTCCGTTTAACAGAAGAATCAAAAAAAATAGTAGAAGATGAGCTTGGCCAGATCCCCTTTCTAGAACTTGGTAGCTCGGATCATATTTTCCGTTCTGATGAGGTTATGGCACTTGGTTATCCACTAGGGCAGCATTCATTAAAAAGTACTACCGGCGTTATTAGTGGACGAGAGCATCAATTTATTCAGATAAGTGCGCCGATTAACCCTGGGAATTCCGGTGGGCCATTATTAAATGGTAAAGGTCAAGTAATTGGTATAAATACTGCTGCCATAACTGGTGCTCAAAATGTTGGTTATATAATACCAATCGATCATGTGACAAACATCTTAGCCGATTTGAAAAAGGTTAAAGTATTACGTAAGCCATTTCTAGGTATAATTTATAATCAAGCTAGTGATGCTTTGACAGAATATTTAGGGAACCCACAACCAGGTGGTTGTTATGTGGTTGAGGTTTTCAAAAATAGCACTCTCTATAAAAGTGGTGTTCAACGTGGTGATATGTTGTATGAGATTAATGGTCATCGTCTTGACATTTATGGTGACATGAATGTTTCATGGTCAGAAGATAAAATTTCAATTTCTGATTATGTAACTCGAATGTCGGTTGGAGAAAATGTTAATCTGATTGTATACCGAAAAGGTGAGCGAAAAGATTTTACTATTGAATTTTCTCAGGCTGAGTTGCCTGCTATTCGTACCATTTTTCCTGGTTACGAACAGATTGATTATGAAATTATTGCTGGGATGGTAGTGATGCCGTTAACACTCAACCATATTCGTTTATTGCATAAAGTAGCACCTGGGTTGACTCACTATGTTGAAATGAAAAATCAAAGCGACCCAGTATTGATCGTGTCACATATTTTTCCAAATTCAGAAATTTATCGTTCTCGTTCTTTACCTATTGGTTCTATCCTGAATGAATTAAATGGTATGAAAGTAAGCAGCCTTGATGATTTGCGTAATGCTATAAAGTCTTCTGTGGGTAGTAAATTCTTAACATTCAAAATTACGGATAATGTTTTGCGCTCTTCAGAAAATGTGTTAATAGTATTACCATTTGATAAAGTACTAGCGCAAGAAGCTCGATTGGCAAATGAGCATCGTTATCCATTATCCGAAACGGTCAAAGTATTACTGCAAGCAAACTTAGATCAAACTGGCAACCTTAAAAAGCCATTTGCATAACCATGGCAAAAAAACGGTTAGACACTCTTGTTCTCGAGAAGTATCCACAATATTCAAGACGGCAAATTCAAAGTTGGATTATGCAGGGCAAAATATTGGTTGATAACCACCCCATAACCAAACCGGGCACCCAACTTAAACCTGATGTTGAAATTCTTTTGAATGCCAAAGAGCCAAAATATGTCTCACGGGCTGGTTTTAAATTGGAAAAAGCACTCGATCATTTTGCTATTGACCCTACAGATAAAATAATTTTGGATGCAGGCCTTTCTACTGGTGGTTTTACCGATTGTTTATTACAACGTGGAGCGACAAAAATCTATGGTGTTGATGTTGGTTATGGCCAAGTGCATGAAAAAATAAGAAACGACCCTCGTGTTGTATTAATGGAACGAACTAATTTACGAACCTTGAGTGGATTACCTGAACCAATAGATATGGTTTCATTAGATCTATCTTTTATCTCTTTATTGAAAGTAATGGATGCCGTTGCTAAAATAATAAAAAAAGGTGGAGATTTAATTACCTTAATCAAGCCGCAATTTGAAGCAGAAAAACACCAGGTTGGAAAAAAAGGAATTATTAAAGATCCTGCTATTCATCAAGAGGTTATTGAAAAAATAACTTCAGGCATTAAACAGTGCGGGTTTGAGTTAAAAGGTCTAATCGAATCACCAATTACCGGTGCAACTGGTAATAAAGAATTTTTAGCATTTTTTGTAAAACAATAGGGAAAAAAGGAAGTAATGAAGTATTTTCTAAGTCTACTTTTCGGTACATCATTTTTATTTTGTATGAAACCCTCCGCTCAAAAATTAAAAATTGGCCAAAAGCTTCCGAAAGAACAAGTTGCAAAGTTAAAACAGTTAACGCCAGATCAACAAATAGCCTCAGGAGCATTAGTAGTCATGAAAAATGGGACATATAAAGTTGCTCAGTTTGATGAAGAATGCGGGAAAGGCTTTTTTAAAGTAATAACCAAACTTGATCCACGGTCTGGTTTTGTTGTTAAAACTGAAGATATTTTTCTCTTGGAAGAGAAAAAGCCATCATAACAAAAATCTCTTAGATTTTGATCGTCAAAATCCTTTTTTTATGATATAAAAATAGTAGTCTAATGTGCGCCTGTCCTTCGATATGCACTTAAAGGTGCTACTCAGGATGAGCGGTCAAAGGCACTTAGTAAAGAGAGTAGTTTTTGAGAAATGTTTAAATGTGCGCCTGTAGCTCAATTGGATAGAGTACCGGACTTCGAATCCGTTGGTTGCAGGTTCGAGTCCTGCCAGGCGCACCATATTTCGCATAAAGCTTCTTATGCAGGCCAGTTAAACCATTTCTTCATACCTAAGAAGCAAGTCTTTTTTCACTTTCTAATCTATTTACTGTATCTTTATTACTTAATTTGCGCCCGTAGCTCAGGTGGATAGAGCAACAGATTCCTAATCTGTAGGCCACAGGTTCGAATCCTGTCGGGCGCACCATACTTCGCCAAGGCTTCGTATGGCAGGCCAATTCATCCGAATAACCGAGCTTCTTCAATTACCGTATCTAAGCCTTTTGACAAATAGCCTTATCTGTTTAATCCTATATATAAGTAAAAATGGAATAAAAGCTATAAAGTTTTCAAATAGAAAACTTACTTGGCTCATTACGGAGGTTATATGTTCAAATCTAGTAAATTATGTATTTTGGCATTCTTATTTTTAGGTTTTGCAGTTCAAGCTGGTATTTTAGATGCATTTAGTGAGGTAGTTGGCCAGGAAACCGTTGATAAACTTATCACAAAAGTAGGTAAGGATGGTGCAAAAAAGGTTGCCCATACATTCCAGGAGTGTGTGACGCAAATTGGCAGACCAACAACATCTGGATATTTACAAACAGCTATACTTCATGGCGGCGATATTGTAACTAATTTTAAAAATATGGTTTCAGGTGCTTGGTCATTTGTACCTGATGCTTGCCGTGATACCTCTGAGGTAATTGCTGGTAGTGCGAGTGTTCTAAATAATTCAACTGCATGGCTTGCAGATCGCCCACGATTATGTTTTGTTCTTGGGGCAGCAGTAGCTGGAAGTACGCTTTATTATGGTGTTCCTTGGTTATACAAAAGATTACGGGGTCCGTACTATTATCAGCGTGTTCGTCAGCAAGGTCATCAATTTGCTGGCAGCGTTCGCGGTTGGCTTTGGTAATTCAACAAATACTAAATTAAGTTTACGGGAAAAATTATGAAAATTAATAAAATACTTTTAGTTGGTTTGCTTTTACCAGCAATTGCATTTCCATCAAATGATTCTTTTTTGTCAAAAGTTGGTGGTTTTTTAAAAGGGACTGCTTCAGTTGTAAAAAGTACTATAACTTTTCCGTATGATCATCCAAAAATAGCAACCTGTCTTACAGCAAGTTGGCTTGCATATTGTAAATGGTCAACGTGGAATTTAAGTAACTCATTAAAATTAATCGAGCGACAGTTAGATTCTGCAAGTAAAAATTCAAGAAAAAAAGCTGGTTCAGTAAGATCTTTATGGAATTGGCGTTTACAGAAGAAGGATAAATGTACATCAAATCATTTTTGGCAAACTCAGAAAGAAATTGAAGATAATAAAAACGATGTTGTTGCCAAACTACAAAAAGACTTTAATGGAAAAACCAAAAGGGGTTTTCAAACAACAATTGATGCGGACAAAAGAAAATTAAAATCATTTAAGCGTCGCCTGGAAAGCTCTTTGCGCAATTGTTCATTTGTTCCAAAGGTATTTCATTTGTACGATGAATCACGATTTGAAAAGTTGGTTGATTCGCTTGATGGACAATTGCAACAAAATATAATTACTGATAAGCAAGTTGAAGAGGAAATTGAAAAATATTGTGATTGGTTTTCTTGGAATGGTTCTGCATGGAATTTACCAGTAAAGTTTCTACATCGAATTAGCTTTCATTGGGAGGCAAAAGCAGCTTCTTTGTATTGGAAGGTTTTGCAATTGCAAAAACGACTTGATGCAATTGAGTCGGTAATTAAGCGATCTAATATCTAATAAAATTCTGGTAATGTTTTTAAGCCCGGGTATCCTAGTGGTACCTGGGCTTTTTAATTATAAAGGGTGAGCATGTTTTTAATTAGTAATTTGTTATGGACGCAAGCACCATTTTTGGTTTTAGGTATTGTTGCTGTTGCATTCCTTGGTTATCGTTTTTTCAAGCCGTTATTTCTTCTTTCAGTTTTATTCTTCGTATTCTGTTTATATTTTTTCCGCAACCCAAATCGTGTTTGCCCAACAAAAGATACGTTTTCTATTGTCTGCCCAGCTGATGGAAAAATCATGGCCATTGAAGAAAATGAAACTACAAAAAAAGTTGCGATCTTTTTATCCCCTTGGGATGTGCATGTGCAATGGGCTCCCATTGCAGGCAACATAACAAATATCACCTACCATCCTGGTAAATTTTTTAAAGCGTACTTGCCAAAAAGTTCTTTAGAAAATGAATATAATGTTTTAACTATTGAGCATGAGAGTGGCCAAAAAATATTAGTTCGCCAGATTGCTGGTTTTATTGCTCGCCGTATTGTCTGTTGGGTCAAGCAAGAACAAGAGATAAATGCTTGTGAAAAATTTGGCATGATTCGATTTGGTTCACAAGTTGAGGTCACAGTTCCAAAATCAGCAGAGTTGTTTATTTCTTTAGATGAGCGAGTATGGGGCGGCCAGAGTGTGTTAGGCCAGTTAGAACAAACGTAGAATTTTCAATTCATGAATTGTTTGTACAACCTTTCCACGAGAGTCCATCCTAAAAAAAGGTAACTTATTTTGTTGGTGTGCAAATAACTGACCAAACGTCTTGATATATTTAAACACCGTATGCAAAGGAATCTCTTGCACCTTTCCATAACCATGATTATAACCACGTGCTTCAATGAGTGTATTATCCTGCAGGCTACTAACAATCATCACATGCCCACGGATCCAAACTATATCACCTTCCTGAAGGTGCTTTTTGTCCTTTACCGGTTTTAAATAATGGGCAATAGTGGTTGTATTTTTATAATAAAAGGGAATGTTACACATTTGCGCTGCACGCCAAATCAACCCAGTGCAATCAAGACCGGTCTTTTGTTTTTTCTGGTTGGCAAAAGCAATATGAGCCAGTTTTTTATTGTTTATTACTTTCTCTTGTATAAAAAATGAATCCTGTTTTTTTTCCAAATAGCTCGTCCCACCCCACACATACGGAATAAAATCTTGCATTGCCCATAATCGGCATAACTGAACAAATTGGGCTCTTTTTTTTTCTTTAACTGTTGCAGGAAGTAAGCAAACGTTTTTTGGGATGATAATGGTTCCAAATTTATTTTTTGCCGCATTAAACACCCAGGCCACTACGGTATTTTTGGTGATCTTTTTTATAGCAAAAGTCGTGCCAGCTGAATAAGTTAATTTGGTTTTTGGATTAAAAAAGGGATGCAGTAGGGTGATTGATGTATTTTTTTGGGGTAATTTATCGGATTTACCAACTTGAATATTCTTTTTCAAGGTCCAAAAAAGATTATGTGGGTGCCTATTATGTTTGGTAATGAAAAAAAGATGTGGGGTTTTAATACACACTTGAAGTTTTTTTTCTTTGATGATCTCTACCGGCTCATGCAAAAGAAGTTGATGCATCCGTGGGCATGCGGTAAATGGGTCGGGGCTAGCGCCACAATACGGTAATTGTGTGTAGGTGCTTGCGCTCAGAGAATCGCCAATTAAATCGGCAATCGGCACTCGAATAAAGCCTTGTTGCGCCCACAATGGCGAGAATAAAAAAAACAGACAAATCCCAAAAAAGATCAGGCATTCCCTAACAACCCAATTCATTTTTCCCCCTAGCTCTTTTTAGTTTGTGTTAATTGCCTTATATTTGTGAAGACTATTTTTCAATCGAGGTAAAAAACATTACATTGAGAAAATTATTGAGCTATGCAGTGCGCATATAGTATTATAATAGAAAATATTCGCCGCGCTATTTGCGTAGTTTGTGAATATAAGTTGCAGTTGGGAGTTACATTATGAAGTGGTATGCGATTTTAGCTTTTTTTATCAGTTCTTGCATGATTGCGGCCACACCTGAGTGGAGCTGGTTGTATCAAAAAAAGTTTAGCTCAAAAGAAATAGGGCAAAACCGTACTAAAAAAATGCTTACCTTTGTAAAAAATAAGGTGAGTCCTTTTACGCAGCTTATTTTTTCTTGGAATAGTTTTCGGCCCCCAATTGGTTCATTTGAATTTTATGCCCAGGTCCGTAATGCAAAAACGAAAAAATGGTCATCTTGGCACAAAATGATTGAATGGGGTGCCCAGGTGCAAAGATCATTTGCTAGTAAGTATGATGGTATTTCTAAATACGTGTATGTTCGTTTAGAAACTGGCGAAAAAAATCATGCTGATGCTTTTCGTATTAAAGTAGCCTCAAAGGATAATGCCTGTTTATCATTATTGCGTGGTTTTGCCATAAATGTTGCAGATTTCCCTTTATTTAAGTCGGAATTACGCAACAATGAGCTTTTCAAGTTATCATCTGTTTGTATTGATGGGGTGCCAACACTGTCTCAATTTATGCAGGAGCACCCTCGCAATGACGGCTTGTGCTCACCAACCTCATGCACCATATTGACCTCATTTTTTCTGCGGCAACAGATTGATGTCTTACATTTTGCTGAAAAGGCTTATGATGCTGGCCTTGATAAATACGGGAGCTGGCCATTTAATATGGCCTGTGCCTTTGAGTTGTGCCAAGGCACTGTTTGGTTTACGACAGCCAGAATGAATTCCTTTTCTGAACTGCATCGTCATTTACAAAAAGGAATACCGGTGATTGTGAGTATTCGTGGCCCGATTGAAGGTGGCGCAAAACCCTATCTCCATGGCCATCTTCTTGTTGTTATTGGGTATGACGCGCAAGAGCAAGCAGTTATTTGCCATGATCCAGCTTTTGCCCAAAATCATGAGACTAAAGTTTCTTATCCTCTCAAATCATTTTTAACCTGCTGGGAAAAATCAAAACGGTTAGCTTATTTAGCCCAACCAGTACGAGTATTTTGATTTGTCTTTTAAACCACTTAATGATGAGAAAAAGAAGCTATCAAAGAGGCGCTTCCAAAGGCGAGAATAGACTTTTAATAGTTTATCCCATATGGCCAAGGTATTTGGTCAATTATTGACTTTTCCTGGTCCGGTTGCATATAGTAAGGGCAGATTAGGGGAGTTTGGGGAATGAAGAGGTTAGCTATTCTATTATTTACTAGTGTTTTGTTTTGTAATCAAATTGAAAAGGTTTTTTTTCATCCAGGTGGGAAAAGCAAAGGGCCTTCGATTGATATTGGTCAGTTGGTTTTTTATTTTCCGAAGCGGCAGATGGTTAATCAGTTATCAGAAAAAATTATGGCTGATGGTAATAAGACAGAACGTATTTATTTAATGCCATATGCAACCATTGATAAATTCTTGATTGATAAGATTAGTGCTATTGATGTTGATGGATTGCTGGTGCGCGCGCAAGAGGTTACAAAACCAACAATTGGTTTGCAGGTACAACTTATTTTTGATCCTCAAAAAATTCAGATTGCTCAACATGAATTTGATACCATTGGATTAAAAAAGGGCATAGTTTTTGCTTTTTATAATAAACAGGTATTAAACAAATTAGAAAGTAAACAGGATCATTTACTGCAAACCACGTGTGATATAAATACCGTAATTATTGATTGTGGTCATGGTGGCTCTGATACTGGTGCGCAAAGTGTGACAGGGCTCAAAGAAAAAGACCTTTGCTTATCTATTGGCAAAAAGCTTGCTGATGCTATAAAAAAAAAGGACTAACGTCTATATTATTACGAACTGATGATGTTTTTCTTGCGTTAGATGAGAGAACTGCTCGAGCAAATCAGCATAGTAATTGTATTTTTATTTCTTTGCATGCAAATTGGGCCGCTAATAAAAATGCTTCAGGTATTGAGACTTTTTGTATAAAACCAATGTTGTTTCAACCACATAATACAATGCAACATAGTAATATGCGCTGGAAGAGAAGTAATCTTCTTGCTCATGAGGTGCAAAATAATATTTTGGCACAAGTAGCGCCGCTGTATGGCATTAAAAATAGAAAAGTAAAAAACGCAGTGCCGCAAGTTTTATTAGGAACAACCTGTCCAGCCATTTTAATTGAACTTGGTTTTTTATCAAACCATCATGAATCACAATTACTAGGTAGTGAAGGTTACCAACAATTATTGGCCAAAGGTATTTGTAAGGGTATACTTACATTTAAAAAAAACCTGCAAAAGGACTAATAAGTATGGTACATTTTTAATGCATCATCCTTATGTAATAAAAGTGTTTATCGATTTTTCAACTAATACTGTGATCTAATGCTTGAACGAATTTGGGACGAATTTTTAACTATTATCGAAGAAGAGGTGGGAACCAGGGTTGTTGAGACTTGGTTTAAAGCGGTGAGCTTGCATCAATGGGATGCCCTCAAGAAAGAGATCACCGTATGTGCTCCCAATGCATTCGTGCGTGATTGGATACATAATAAATATAAAGATTGTATTTGCTTGCATTTAAAACGTTTGCTTAATGTGGAAGAGTTGAGGCTCCACTTTACTGATATAAAAAAGAATGTAAAAAAAGAGAGCACGAGTTTTGTTCCTGCACAAATTGTTCCAAAGGACAAAAAAGAAAAAACACAGAAAAATGAACTATCAGTAATGCAACAGCGAGGATATACCAATCGTACTTATTGTTTTAGTACTTTTGTTGTTGGGCCGGCAAATTCTTTTGCGTATGCGGCAGCTAAAGCAGTTACGGAACGACCGGGTGTATTGTATAATCCACTTTTTATTTATGGTGATTCTGGCCTTGGCAAAACACACTTATTGCATGCAATTGGTAATCAAATAAGAAATCAGTCAAAAGCATCCGTTCTGTATCAAACAGCAGATCGGTTTGTGAGTGAATTTATCAATGCAATACGTTTTAACAAAATCCATAAGTTTCAACAAAAGTATAAATCGGTAGATGTGCTTTTGGTTGATGATATTCAATTTATTTCTAATAAAGATCAAACACAAGAAGCTTTTTTTCATATTTTTAATACCTTATATGATGCGCGCAAACAAATTGTATTTACCTCTGATACGTATCCGCAAAATATAAATGGACTAGCAAATCGCTTGCAATCACGCCTGGCATGTGGTTTAACAACGGACATTCGCATTCCTACAATTGAGGAAAAGGTCGTTATTTTAAAAAAGAAAGCAGAGCTATCTAACGAAACATTAACCGATGAGGTTGCTTATTTTATCTCTTCCCAGAATGTGCCAAATATTCGTGAGCTTGAAGGTGCATTGATTCGGGTAATGGCATTTGCTGCTCTTACTAGCCAACCAATTTCACTTGAGTTGGTAAAAAAAGTATTATTACATGTAGCAAATCCACAGCCCAAAGCAGCATCTTTTGAGCAAGTTGCCAGATGTGTTTCCCGTTATTACTCTTATTCTTTAGAACAGTTACTCTCTAAAGATAGAAACAAGCAATTATCTCTTGCGCGACAGGTTACTATGTTTCTCATGAAGCAAATAACCAATAAGTCTGCTCGAGATATTGGCCAATTTTTGGGAGGTCGTGATCATACCACTGTTCTGCATGCAATACATAAAATCGAACGTTGTGTTACAGTAGATGTTCAATTAAAAGAAACGATACATAAAATTGAGCGGCAGCTCGGAAAAACAACTTAAAAAAGGAGTTTTGATGAAGAAATTCATAGTCGGTTGGCAATTATTTTTAGCAATTCCATTGTTTGCGATTGAAAAAAAAACTGACCTTCATTTTGTTAATTGCACCGATTTAAAAGAGTTTGTAAAGCTACATGTACCCGAAAAAAACCAACGCGGTTATTTGGCTTATTATCAAGAACTAAATAGTAAAATGAAACAGGCTGATCAGACTAAAAGGCGAAAAACTTTCGCACATCTACAAAAAACTGCTTTGCGGGTAATAGAAAAAGAGCATTCCGACTGGCATGCGTCAATTACGACAGTTTTTGGTAATCCGTTAATGACTATCCATACCGACAAAAACTGGGAAGTAGTCCAAAAAGCAACTGATATTTTTTTAACTCGATATGGTGCATACCATCTTTTTGCAGGAACCCTAAAAGAAAAAGATGCAAAAAAGCAGGAAGGTTTTTGGAGCTCATTGGTTACTTCTTTTGCCGGATGGTTTGGCCCTGGAAAAACTAAGACTATTTAGGCTCCGGTTGCTGCATTAGTTTAAAATCTTTTTTTGTTGTGAAAAAAGTATCTTGTGCGCATTTGCCCGCTAAATGTAAATACCACTGGGTATAAGAATTAAATGTTCCCTGATCACCGGTGAAACCGACAACTGACCTAAAATGCTCGGTATCAATAATGACAATTTTTTGTGTTTGTTTCTCCAGCATGAAATTTTGGATATGCGAATCGATATATTGATCTAAATAATTACATAAGTTGAGAGCTAATTTCCGGTCAGCAGCATTTGACAGGCTCAAGGTCCGTTCAGCTTCTATAGCATCGGCTACAATACAATAGATACTAGGGATTTGCGTAGTTTGTATTTTTTTTGCACCAATGTTTTTTCCCGTAATTTTAATCCAGTTTGATTGTTTTGGATGAGCATACCATTTGCGTGGAAAATCAATAAGTGATTTCCAGTAGGGATTTTTTGCTATCTTTTGCTTTACTTGTTTTACATTTTTTATACGGGTAAAACCGCTTAAATGACGATTGATGCCGCCACCCATGAAAAAGAACCACACAGGCTCCATGCCTTTATGAAATGGGTCGATGAATGTTTGTGGGCGTTCGATAAAAACTTTTACCACAAAAGGATATTTTTTACTTTTTAAGATAAGCAGGCCTACTTGTTGTTTAAAATTGTAATCTTTTTTTTGTAAGATAGTAAAATCTTCAAGTTCCTTAAGATTTTTATATGTGGCAAGAATTTCATCAATTGCCTTTTCAATTAATTTTGTAAGTATTTTTCCGTGTACTGATTTTGTTGGTTGGTTACGAAAAGTAATCTCTTTAGAAGGAATTTTCATTTTTTCAAAATGATTGCGATCAAATAATTGGAACAAAGGTTTTTCTTGCAAGTGGTAGTTGCGTAATCGAGAGGGATTGCCTTGACCAAGCCATGAAACTTCTATCTCGGGCATAGTCGGGTCAGCCTTTCTATGTATAGATCGACCGTACAACCATGGAATAAAAATTATGGTTAAAAAAAATAATGCAATTTTCTGTTTCATACTCTCTTTTGTTCAAGGGTTGCTCAAAAAGACCTTTATAGTCTAGACGAAGAACGAACTACTGCCAAATAATAGTACCATTAAGGGGTAATTTTTTTGTAATCTACTAGCAGTTGCTCACTTGTATCAGCTCGTGTATGGTCAAGAATGAGAGTAGTCCAAATGAAGCTAACTGTAGGAGGGTAGTAATATGGATGCGCACGAAAAAAAGCATCGTCGCCATCGATGTTTAAGCCAGATACCACGTAAAATCATAATGTTGCATGACCGAGATAATGTGAGTGAATTTATTCTTCATGATATATGCCATGAGAATTGTTTCAACTTAAATCGAGCTGCTTTTTTTATAGATAGTCCCGATTTTGACTGTCTGAAAGGTGTTGTTGGTTATTCACGTCCCGAATGTAAACAAACTAAAATACAAGTTTGGGAAAACCATTGCCAATATGTGGATTTTATGAACCAATCGCCTTTTAATAAAATGGTACGGTCAATACTGCGTACGAGTTTAAAAAAGAGTACGGTGGCAGATGAGGATATTGCACATGGCCTAGCGCAAGAACTTGGAATGAAGCACCATAGGTTTTGCTCTTTGCCGCTTAAGCATGATAATCATGGTATTTTTTTATATGAAATAGCAGAAAAGAAGGACTTTAAAACAGATGAGCTTGTAGATGGCTTAAGTTTACTAGGTTTTTGTCCAGTTTTTTAAGTCAAAAAAGGTTGCAATCCTGGTAATGGATTACCAGAAATATAGGCCAGGGTTGCACCACCCCCTGTAGAAAGCCAATCAATGCCATTGATTGCTAGTTGTTGTACTGCTGCAACAGAATCACCACCACCTACAACACTGTATGCATTAGATTGAGCCATCGCCTGAAATAGTTCTTTAATTGGCTCCAATGAGTTGGGTTGATCTAGGAATCCCATGAGGCCAGTATAAAAAACTGTTTTTGCTTCCAAAATTTTTTCTTTGTATTTAATAACGGTTTGTTTTCCGATACTAATACCCATCTCATTGTTCTTGATTTGCCCGGTAAAATTGAGGCTATTATTTTGGGATCGAACCAAGTAATCAATGGGCAGGATAATTTTTTTGTTATGCAAGGTAGCTTGCTCAAGCAATTTTTTGCTCAATGGAATGGCCTTTGGGTCCAGCAATGAATTGCCAGTTTGTTGCCCAAGTGTTTTCAATAAAGTAAAAACAATTGCCGGACAAGGTAATAAGATATCCCATGTTTCTACTAATTGCAGGGTAAAAAAAAGTTTACTAACTATTTTTGCACCTCCAACCATAAGGACAAAAGGGTGATTTGGTTTTATTAATTTGTTCAGGTGTATTAATTCTTGTTGTATCAATAGGCCGATGGTTCGATTTTTTTTGTCAAATAGTTTTGGCACTAAAATAATTGAGGCATTATTTCGATGTAGAGCACCAAAGGCATCTTGTACAAATATATCTCCTAAACTCGCAAGTTGCTGTGCAAATAACTTGTCGCATTCGTTTTCCCCAACAAAAAAGCGCAGGTTTTCCAGAAGAATAATCTGCACTTTTGCTTTGTTACCAAGTTGCTTTGCGTCCATGATAGTTGGAGCAAAACTGATTTGATACCCTTGCTTTTTGAACCAAGGTATTAACTGCTTTGTAGAAAGTTCAGGCTCGTGGTTTTTGGGCCGTCCTAAATGAGTTGTTAAGAAAATGGTACCGTTCTTTTTTAAAATTAAATCAATAGTTGGCTTGATAGCATCAAGGCGATGAGTATGTTTAATGGTGCCATTAATAATTGGTACATTTAGATCAGCTCTCAGTAAAACTTTTTTTTCCTCAAGATCCATTGTCGGTAATTGCGAGGCAATGGTATACACAGTCATCCTTCAAAGCGCAAAATAGTAGCAACATTCATTTTTTTTATTGAACGTGTTGGTAGCCATACGGCAAATGTTGCAAGAAGTAGTGTCACTACAAATACTAATACAAAAATCTCAACCGACATTGCAACAGGCAGGTGTGATACATAATAGGTATCTGGCAATTGGATAAATGGATATGTTTGCAATAAGAGCCCACTAATAAATGCTAAGAATAAACCGATAAGTGAACCACTTATAGTCAATATAAAACCAAAAAGATAGAAAATGCGTTGAATAGAGTTAACTGGGCAACCCATTGCGCGCAATATAGCAATATCAGCTTTTTTATTGGTAATTTGCATAAAAAGAACGGAAATTATATTCATGCTTGCAACCAGTATGATTAATGCCAAGATGAAGAACATTGCATATTTTTCCAGTTTGAGCGCGGATACAAGAGCTGGATATAATTCTTGCCACGAGTAAACTTGCAGGTTGGTTCGTTGTTTTAGTTGTGTAATCATTTTTTTTTCATTAGCGTTTTCATTTAGTTCTAAATTTATTTGAGTAACGCCAATCGTAGGAAAAAGTTCTTTAAAAAAATCAAGGGAGCAATAGATAAGCCCTTCATCAAATTCTTCAATTCCCGTTCTAAAAGTACCAGTTATTTTTCCTTGTTGTTGAGATAAGCTTATTTTTTTACGAGCCTTGGAAGGATCTTTTGCAAATACTAAACTAATCTGGTCATTGGGTACTACATGAAGATTTTGGGCGATTGCTTTCCCTATAAGTATTCCATTTTGCTCTAATAATAAGGCAAGATTTCTTGTTTTTGTCACGCTTGCAATTAATTTGCTCTGCAGATCTTCATTAAAAGCATGCGGGTCAATACCTTTGATCATAACAATAGATGAAAGGTCGTTGGTTTGTGGGCTCTGCAGCATTATTTGGGCTGTAGCAACTGGGCTTACTGATTGAACCTGTGGAAACTCTTTTATAATTACGTTTGTCAGTTGAGTAGCATCAATTTCTTGCCCATGAGCTCGGATAATTATTTGAGCATGCATACTCCGCAGTTTTTTATGTGTTTCTTGTTCAAAACCACTCATGATACAGAGCACCAAGCTAAGGGCAAAAGTAGCAAGGATAATACCTAAAAAGCATATAAAGCTCATGGTTGCAATTGATAAATGGGTATAGCTACCGCGTATATATCGCCATGCTAATAATAATGGAATGTTACTCATACTTGCAGCCCGCCATTTATTTTTTTAGTATTTAACTTATTTAATGAATTTTAAAAAGGCCTAATCATGAAGAATCATTACAATAAAACGATCTTTTTAATACTACCTTTACTTATTATATTGCCTCAATGTGGCCGAATTGTCGACTGGGCCAAAAGTAACTTCTACCAGGGAGAAACACTCCCTGATTATCATAAAATACCTGAGCGGTATATTCGAACCGTTTCAATTCATAATCAAATAAATGCTACGGCTACCTTTACGGCATTATTGCTTACTGAGCAAGTTCGCACTGCTTATAGCCAGTCTTGGGCTCAATTGCATGGAAAATCATGTGAACAGGAGAAAACATTCCTGCGTCGGCAACTACAAGAGAATAATCATTTTATTTCATTTTACCTATTAAGTTTATATACCGACAAATTGACTGATTCAGATGCAAAATGGTCTGTGTTACTTGATATAAATGGATGCTTGTATAATCCAATTGAGATAAAAGTTGTTGAGATGCCAATTGAATACCGCTCTTTTTTTGGCCGTTTAAATAATCGTTTTAAGACTGCCTACTTAGTGAAGTTTGATGCAAAAGATATTCAAGGTAATCGCTTGTTGGGCCCAGATGTTGATGCGATTAAATTATGTTTCCGCAAATTAGGAAGACAAGCCTTTTTAACGTGGAATCTTGATGAGCAGGGGGATTGCATGCAGGAATTGAATGCTCGCATGGTCAAACGCTCATATGAGTACTATTGTTAATTGCAAAAGGAAGTAATGAAGATTGCCATTGGTGCGGACCATAAAGGATTTGCGCAAAAAGAACGTATTAAGAAAAATCTCAATGAATCAATAGATTGGATTGATGTTGGAGCATTTGATGCACAACGCACAGATTATCCAATTTTTGCACAAAAAGTTACACAGTTAATTCAAAGAAAAGAGGTCCAAGCTGGAGTGCTATTATGTGCTACCGGTATTGGTATGGCAATAGCAGCCAATCGCTTTGATGGCATTTATGCTGGTCTTGTATGGAACAAGGAAATAGCAACGTTAGCAAAAGAAGATGATAATATGAATGTGCTTGTTATTCCATCCGATTTTGTTTCTAACGACCAGCTTATTCCTATTATTACCAGTTGGCTAGATGCTCACTTTAAAGGTGAAAGGTATCAACAGAGGCTTGATATTATTAATAAGTGGGGCGGTCTTTAGAGTTCACTAGTCTCTAAATATTTTGTGTTTAGGTGTGTTAGAATCCTTCGACAAGCTCCAGTCTACGCCAAGGTTGCTCCGGGTAGGACGAACAGAGTGTGACCGACTTAGAAACTTATTACAAGTTAGCTTTCAAAAAAATAGGTGGCATTATACCACCTATTTTAGTTTTCTCAAAACAAACTATTCTGCAGTTGCTATCTCAGGTACCTCGGGGATACCAAGATCTTGTATTGCTTGGCTGATTGCAGATTGGCTTGGGCCAGTTGCTATTTCCTGACCGATTACCGCATAAACCTCTTGAGCTGTTAGTGTATGTTTTTCAAGAAGTACATCCATCAATGCTTGGAGTTTCTCAAGGTTTTGTTCGAATAATGTATGCAGCTCTTGCTCACATTTTTTTACCAATTGATATGCCTGATCGAGCAGATCTTGTTTTGTTTGCTTTGCAAGGAATTTTACATCCATGCCTTCTAGCATCAAATTGCAAGCAAAATCATAAGCTTCTTTTTTGGAGTTAGATTTATATGAGTGCCCACAAGAGCCCATAAGGACTTTTTCAGCAATATTACCAGCTAGCTTCAATTTAATTTGAATAATTTTTTGCTCACGGGTGTTGAACTTGAGGGTATCTTGTTTATGGTATACAAACAATTTACCATACTCTTTTCCGGAGTTATCTATCGTTTTTGTTTGGTCATAAAGATCCAAGCCAACTAACTGTTCTTTTTGTTTTACCATAACAGGGCAAGTAGTTACTTTTGCTATTTTAGCCGTCGAGTTCAATAGTATATGCGCAAGGGTAAAGCCAGTTTGTTGTGCAGCAACGATCTGTTGTTCAATCTCAGGTATATCTTTACCATTTTTAATCATAATATGACGAATTTCACTATCCAAGCTTTCCTCCAGCAATGGTTGTGAAAGCACATTTCCTCTAATTTTTGCTATTGTTAATGCATTGGTAAGTAACATTCCAAGAGCTTCATAAGAACAGCCTTCGGTCTCAAGTGCAAGTTTATCAAGGTTGAACATAGAAGGATCGATGGCGAGTTTGCTTAAGCGACGCTCAAAGAACATTTTGCGATGACCAACACCAGGGTACTCAAAGCGCAGTTCTACACCAAAACGGCCAGGTTGACGCAGGCGATGATCCATATTTTCTGGATTGTTTGTTGTTGCAATGATGATTACCTGTTTTTTCGGATCATCTTCTAACGCGCCACTGAGTGCTGTTAAGAAATCACTTAATTTGCGTGTATCACGAGTTTTTTGCAGATCAAGCAAATCAATTTCATCGATGAACAATACGCACGGTGCAGCAAATTTAGCAATGCGTAGTACTTCTGTGATGCCCATTTCATTAATGGTTGAGACTTTGATTTCCATAAACTTAAATTCATTATCGGTTTTGCCTTGACGCTCAAGGGCTTCTTTAATCTCACCACATAGCGCTTTAGCAAGGAATGATTTACCAGTTCTTGTAGCACCGGTAAGTAGGTAACCTTTTTGTGGAACTAGGCCACCACGGTCAAATTTCTTATTATTTTCAATATATTTAATAACAAGTTTTAATACTTCTTTTTCATGCTCAAGACCAATAACATCCTCAAAGGTTATATCAGGAATAAGATCCTCAAGATCTTGTGCTTTTTTGCGATAGACGCCACCTTTTAGTTTATTATGAGCAATGGTTGCTTTTTTGGTTACCCATTTTCTAATTATACCCAATTCTTCATTCCAGAATTCCTTGATGTATGGCCAACAAGCAACTCCCAGTGCCATGGTCCCAGCACTAAAACCATATAACACACTTTCCGTTTTACCTAACGTTCCAAGCCCATCATTAACATCAAAATTCGATAAGTTGTTAAGAAGTTCTATTTGTGCAGGATTAAATTCCCCACTCTTACATAATCCTTCAACAAAAGAAGGGATATTATTTTGCATAATTGGCTGATACGCTTTTCCAAATAATTTTTTACAAAAAGGATGCCCTGCTCTATAACCTATATATAAAGGTATTGCTGCAATCATAGCCACTTTCATTGAGCGTGATGGAATACTATATTTTAATGCAGGTTCAATAGCCCAGTCATCAAGCTTTCTATATGCTTTGTTAAACCAGGTTAGGCCAGCATTATTTGACATATTTTGGACGATTTCAATTAATTCTTTATTATCGGCAGCCTCTTGTTGCAGTTGTGCAAGATCGGTAATTTCTTGTGGGTTTCTGGTTTTAAGTAATTGATTATCAAATTGTGGAAACTCTTTAAAACCGTTTTGGAATGCAATATATAATGTTTTTGCAGCAGCATGGGTGAAGCGATCAAGCACGTGCAAGCTATAGGGATCTACTTGCACAAGAGTGCAGGATTTAAACATATTAATTGCACGGCGCCATGAACAGATATTGGCAATAGTTTCTTTTTTATTACGTGTAATAATAATATTTTTACCAACCTCAAGAGCGAGTGCTTCAAAAGAAATATCAAGTGAGCCTAGTAGCTCCAATCTTGCTGGAAGCATGTTTTCGATCTCATCTTGCATAGCTTCTTGAAATTGAGCTAATTGATCTGGAGAGATTTGGGAAATAATATCCTCAATTTCTTGATTATTTGGTTCTGCGCATAAGTTGGTTATACTGAAAAAGCATAATGCTATGAGGAAAAATCGCTTGATGCAATTTGAATTAAACATGGAATTTTTTCCTTTTGAAAAGTAGATGGAATATGCTAACTGTTTAATAATAGTATAAAAAATTTCGCAAATTGTCTAATGAGTTTTGCCTGAAAGGATTTCTATGAAGAATAAATTAATAATGCAATTCATGTTTTTTTTGACAATAGGAAGCTCTCTTCCTGCTTTGGCAATGCAGCCCTATCCAGACTGTTCCGCCTGTAAAAAACCTACAGGCTATTTTAATTTAAAAAAAGCTCTTTTAAAAGATGCTATCCTGCCCATTGCTGTTATTGGTTCTGGTCCTGCTGGTTTGAGCGCCGCAATTTACGGTGCCCGATCTAATGTCAAAACGGTTATACTGGAAGGTGATAAACCTGGTGGTTTATTAACCGAAACCACAGAAGTTGAAAATTGGCCAGGTATACCATCGGCTATGGGCCCAGAGATTATGGAACAAGTCAAAAAGCAAGCAGAACAATTTGGTACGGTCTTTCTTGCCGATTCAGTTGAAAAAGTCGATTTCTCTCAATGGCCATTTGTTTTAAAAACAGAAGAAGGGCGCACACTATATGCCCTCACGGTTATCGTTGCAACCGGTGCAAACCCAAAAACCCTTGGTATCACTGGTGAACAAGAATATTGGGGCAAGGGTGTTTCTACCTGTGCGGTGTGTGATGCACGCTTTTATAAAGATGAGGAGGTAATTGTTATTGGTGGTGGTGATTCTGCTGCTGAGGAGGCAATGCAGCTTGCGCCATATGCAAAGTCGGTCACTCTTATGGTTCGTAAAAATAAGATGCGTGCAGCAGGGCGCATGCAAGATTTAATCAAAAATGTAAAAAACATCACCATAAAATATAATGTAGAGGTCAAAGAGGTAAAAGGTGATGGTAAGCATGTTACTGCGGTTAAGGTTTTGAATAACCTTACCAACAAAACCTCTGATATGCCTATCAAAGGAGTATTTTTTGCTATTGGGCATATTCCAAATTCAAGTTTAGTTAGTGGTTCTATCAAAACAGATGCCAGTGGCTACATTCAATTAGAGGGTCGATCACAGAAAACCTCAATGCCAGGTGTCTTTGCAGCCGGCGATGTTGAGGATCATGTATATCGTCAAGCAGGAGTTGCTTCCGGAAGCGGTATCAAAGCTTCATTGGATGCCTTTAATTTCTTAATGGAAATCGGGTATAATGCTGCCTTTGAAAAGAAGCTACAAGAGCAAGGAAAGCTTTTTTTCCCTAAAAAAAAACTAACTGAAAAAATAGTTCAATCTTTAGACTCGGTAAAGGCTTTTGAGCAAGCAATCACCCAAGATAAGCCCGTTGTTATCGATTTTTGGGCAGAATACTGCCCATCATGCGTGCAAATGATCCCTTTATTTGAGGATGTAGCTGTTGAATTTAGTGATACAATGCATTTTTATAAAGTTGATATCGGACAAAAAGCATTTGGGCCGATAATGAAAAAATATAAGATTGAAGCTATTCCATTAATCCTTATTTTTAAGGATGGTAAGGTAAATGCTCGTCAAGCAAAAGCTATGAATCGCACGGAATTGCGAGAATTTTTACAAACAAAATAATTTTTTCGTATAATCCGACCCACATCCCGCAGGTTATTGCAATCTGGAAATCATATTTGTTATATTTTTATATGAATATACAATTAGTAATTGATGGGTCTGGCAAATGTGCATTAAAAAAGTCTTTCTAATACTAATATTGATGCAAATAACGGCTGCGTTTGCGCAAAGCAATCGCTTTGGTCATATTTTAGAATCAAAAAACACTGTTATTGAGGATGCAGTAGTTGAATCGGTGGCCATTTACCCACGAAAAGCAATTAATTCCACAAAAAAGATTATGCGAAAAGGTTTATTGGTTCGTTATAAAGATGCTGTTGCAACTATTATAATTTGTCATGGCTTCATGTGTGATCGGCATGATTCGGGGTTTTTACGTTGTATTTTCCCAAAAGGGAAATTCAATTTTCTAACCTTTGATTTTCGCGCTCATGGTGAGGATACCCAAGGGCAGCGTTGTACCTTAGGGCGAGATGAGGCTTTAGATGTTATTGCGGCAGTAAAATTTATAAAGGAGAATCAAGCATTGAGCAAAGATTTGCCTGTAATAGGGTATGGATTTTCAATGGGTGCAGTTGCAGCAATAGAGGCCCAAGCTCGACAACCATTATTTGATGCAATGATATTGGATTGCCCTTTTGATTCTTGTGAGAATTTAATTAAACGTAGCTTAAACAATATTAAATTCAGTTTTTTGGGTTATCGATTTAGTCTGCCAGGGCAGCAATTATTACAAAAATATGCATTTCATCCGTATATACAGTCGTTGGTCAAAGTAATATTAAAAACAATTGCCCAGCTTGATCCGCAAGATGTCGATGTTTTCATGTGCCCAGTTGATACGGTTAAATCGATTAAAAAGATATCAGTTCCTTGTTTTTTTATCTGTTGTAAGCATGATGAGCGAGTCTCGATTGATGCAATTAAATCAGTATATAATAATGCCTCTGGGGCAAAACGCTTATGCTTAACTAATGGACGACGCCATTTTGATTCCTATTTTTATAATCCTGAACTCTATTGCAAACGTGTGAATCAATTTATCAACGATCTTTTGGACGAGAAAATTGGTTATCAAAGCCAAGGCATTATTGAAGACCCTGACTAGTTTTAATATTTTCTAAAAACCTTTTTTTTGGTAAAGTAAGAGCAATTAAAAATTTGTGCTCTTAAAGAGGTTTCTCATGAATATTACCATCTCCAATCAAAAGTTTACTGATCAAGATGTAGACTGTCATGTCGTATTTCTTGAAAAAAATTATGCTATGTCTCCTTTACTAAAAGAAATACAAGATAAATATTTTCCTGCTTTGGATCAATTGCTTGCTGATGCATTATTTGAAGGTGATAGTGGCCAAAAACAGCTATTTACCATTGCTCATGAAAAAAAACTCAAATATGTTTTATTTGTTGGCCTTGGCAAAAAAGATACAAAAGACCAGATTGAAATTGAACATTTGCGTCGTGTGGTTGGCAAGGTTGTTCGTATTGCTGAAAATAAAAAATGGTCCTCGATTGCACTCGCGCTACCACAAGCAAAATTATTTGGCTTGTCTGATGAGCAGTTAGCACAACAAATGACTGTAGCTTTGCAGATGGCTGGTTATCAATTTAATCAGTTTTATTCCGACGAAAAAAGAAAAAACAAAGACTTATCAGTTGTTTTAGTAGAACATGAGCAAGATTTTAAAGCGCTTAAGCATGGCATACATAAGGGTAATATTATTGCGGACGCGGTAAACTCTGCGCGCCATTGGGTTGATTTGCCACCCGGGCATTTAACACCACCAGAACTTGCAAAAAAAGCACAAGAGATAGCAAAAAAATATGATCTTAAGATTACCCAATTTGATGAAGAGCAAGTAAAAAAAATGGGCATGGGCGGCCTTGCCGGTGTTTCTGCCGGTTCTGATCGTGATTGCCAGCTTGTGATTATGGAATATAATTGTGGCAAAAAAGATGCGCCAACTCTTGGGTTTGTTGGCAAAGGTATTACCTTTGATTCCGGTGGCCTAAGTTTAAAACCACCAGTTCATATGGAAACGATGAAGGAAGATATGTCTGGTGCTGCCGCGGTAATTGGAGCGATGAAAGCTATTGCGCAATTAAAACCAGACGTAAATATTGTGGCCTTAACGCCATTATCAGAAAATCTGCCATCTGGCAAAGCAACAAAGCCAGGCGATATTCTTACATTCTATAATGGCAAAACTGCTGAGGTTAAAAATACCGACGCAGAAGGACGATTAGTATTAGCTGATGCACTCAGCTATGCAGTCAAGCATTATAATTTAGATGCGTTAATTGATCTTGCAACCCTAACTGGTGCCTGTGCATATGCACTAGGACCATTTTTTACCGGTCTGATGAGTCAGCATGATGATTTTGCGGATGCGGTAATTAAAGCAGCAGAATCATCTGGTGATCGAGTTTGGCGCTTACCGTTGCATGATGATTACAAACCAGCAATCAAATCTCCCGTTGCAGATATTTCTAATATTGGCAGCAAACGGTACATGGCTGGAGCGGTTACCGCCGGTCATTTTCTTAAAAACTTTGTTGGGGATGTACCCTGGGTGCATTTGGATATTGCCGGAACTGCTTTTAATGTTCCTGACATTCCTTATTATCGTGCTGAGGGTGCAACTGGTGCTGGCGTACGCTTATTGGTAGATTTGGCCTCTGGCTGGAAGAAGTAGCCAAATTTTCAGGACTTTTACCCTAAATTATTGTTTTTCACTGTTATAAATTGCTATTATGAAATAAAAACAAAGGTGAAAATCATGAAGAAAAAAATTGTATTCGTTTTGTTATTGGTGGGATCAAGCTGTTTTGCTATGATCGAAGATCCACAAAAAGCACAAAAAGAGTTTGATGAAAAGATTTCTGAATTACAGCAGGAGATAAACCAAGGTATTCCAATATCACCAGTGGTTATTCCGTCATTAAAAGAATTGGCTAAAGAAAGAACAATTATTAATTTAATGAATCAAAATAGTGTAAGCGAGGTTAAAAAAGCACTTACTATTTTACCGAATGATTTAAGAAAAGAAATACTAAAGTATACTCATAGATTAATACCATTTTTATTTATAGCAAAAACTCCTCAGCAAATGCTTAATTTACTTGCATTGGGTGCATCTACATATTCATTAAATAAAGCAGGAAACACGGTCCTATTACATGCTATACAGAAAAAAAGACCGGATGTTGCGTACTTGTTATTACAAGCTGGAGCTGACCACAATGAACAAAATGCCAAAGGTGATACACCATTACAAGCAGCAATTAGTGAAGGTCAAGAGGAAATTGTAAAACTATTATTGGAAAAAGGTGCTAATCCAAACTTAAAAGGTAAAAGAGTTTTTACTCCTTTATCGTCGGCAGCAGGCTATGGTGAGGAAGGAATTGTAAAGCTCTTATTGGATAATGGTGCCACTTTTGAGACAAAGGGTCGCACGGCTTTAATGAATGCAGCAATGAAAGGTCATAAAGTAGTTATAAAACTTTTATTAGAAAAAGGTGCTAATCCGAATATAAAAAATGGAAATGATACTGCTTTATTTTTTGCGGCAAAAGGAATAAAGACACAGAAAAAAAGAGAATTTACGGAAATCGTAAAATTATTATTAGAAAATGGAGCTGATCCAAATACTGAATATGAAACTGGCGATACAGCTTTAATTTTTTCTATAATCGAAGGCGAAAAAGAGATTGTAGATTTTTTATTAGAAAAAACTAAAGTAAACGTAAATGTAGTAAGCGATACAAATTCAACTGCACTAATGTTTGCAGCCCTGAAAGGATATGAGGATATTGTAAAGAAACTATTAAAAGCTGGAGCTGACAAAACGATTCGTTCTATAGAAGGCAAAACAGCGAATGATTATGCAAAAACTGAAGCAATTAAAAAGTTGTTGAAGTAACAACTTAAAGCTGAATTGATAATTTTTCTAGGAGAAAGGAAGTTATGAAAAAAAAGAAGTTATTAGCAGGGTTATTGATTATAGGCTCAACCTGTTTAGGGATGGCGGATAATTCAAAAAATGAAGCTTTGATCAGGGCAGCTACGTTTGGTGAGTATAATGCTGTTAAAAGGTTGTTAGACGCGGGAGCAGATGTAAATGCTGTTGGTCAGTACGGAGGGACTGCTCTTATGGGTGCAGCTGGGATGGGTCATGACAAGATTATAGAGCTTTTGTTGAGCAAAGGAGCAAAAATAGATCAGGTTGATGACAGGGGTATGACTGCCCTTATGAAGGCCGCAGCGCATACTTTTAGCACTATAGATCTGTTGATGGAAAAAGGAGCGGATAAAGCAATAAAAGATAAAAGAGGTTATTCTGCCTATACTTATGCAACCAGTAACTCTCAAAGGCTGAAACCTTAAATAGTGTTTTCAGAAAAATAAAGCCTGTATAAAAGTATAAAAGCGGGTTTTTAAAGTTTCTTGGTGAAAACCATGGCTTGTAACTCACCCCGCATGCTATTATTACAAATAGGATTATTTTAGCTAAAAAGGTGAAATTATGAAGAAGAAGCAGTTATTAGCAGGGTTATTGATTATAGGCTCAACCTGTTTAGGAATGGTGGATAATTCAGAAAATGCAAAAAATGAAGCTTTCGTAAACGCAGCTAGGTATGGTGAGCTTAGTACTGTTCAGAGGATGGTAGATGAAGGAGTAGATATAAATGGAACCGACAAGAATGGAAATACTGCTCTTATGGCCGCAGCTGATATAGGCTATTTAAGGGTTGCAGCCTTTTTGTTAGTATCAGGAGCAAAAGTAACTCCGGTTGATTCCAAAGGAGAGACTGCCCTTATTAAAGCTGCTGAGAGTGCTTTTAAGCTGATAGATATGTTGCTCGAAAATGGAGCAGATAAAAAAATAAAAGATAAGCGAGGTAAGACTGCCTATAATTATGCAGAACCTCAATTGAAAAGACTAAAGCCTTAAATAGTATTTTCAGTAAAATAAAGCCTGTGTAAAAGCGGGCTTTATTTTACTGAAAAGTTTTTTGCATAGGTGTTTGATAACCCGTTTTCAATGTTCAACTAGTCCTGTATGATAAGTAGAAACGTATCTATTTTTACTTACATGGAGGACCGATGCAAAAAAGAATTTTACCTATATTTCTTTTTCTTAGTATGATACCAATTCTTGGTTCAGATAATTTCATATTTCCAATTAAAAATTCAAATACAAAAATAACTTTAGTTTATCCGCAGGGTGATATTCTCAAGTTGCCGGTTCAAGTGGTAGTCAATGCAGCAAATGAAGAACTTCTTCATGGTGGTGGCGTGTGTGGGGCTATTTTTAGAGCTGCAGGTGCTCAGCAATTACAAGATTATATTTTTAAAAATAAATTAGGTCCAATAACTGAAGGCCAAGCGGTCATTACGCCAAGTTTTGTATTGCAAAACTCTTATGCGAAAACTATTACGTCTATTATCCATGCGGTAGGGCCACGATATCAGGATGGTAAACATGGAGAAACAGACAAATTATTTAATGCGTACTATAACAGTTTGCAATTAGCTGATGATAATAGTACTGCTTCAATTGCATTTCCATTTATTAGTGCTGGCATCTTTAGCTATCCATTACAAAAAGCAGCTGAAATTGCGGTGCAGGCAGTACGTTTATATGCGCAAGAGCACCAAAATTCCTGTATCAAAGAAATTTATTTTGCTTTTCCTACCGCAGAGCACGGTCAGTTATTCAAAGCAATTTTAGAAAAAAATAATCATACTGTTGTAGATAAAACTATACGAAATCAACAAGGCTAAACTGCCTTTGATTAATCAGAACTTGGTGTAGCTACTACTATTATAGAAAGATTACACTTTTTACTAAATGTTAACAATGCATTAACAGTTTTGTTATCAGTTTTCTTTGTTGCATTATATAATAATTTCTGATATTCATTTCTTTTTTTGGGGGATAACTGTTGAATTTTTTCTTGCACCTCTTTTGAAGCACTTACTCTACACCATTTCATTTCTCTTGGATCATCGGGTTGCATGGCAAACATAGATGCAAATAAAAGCATGCTGATACTTACTCCATTTATTATCTTATTCATATAATGTCCTTGTAATTTTTATTAATTAGAATTAGAAAAAAGTATAAACTACATTAATATTTGATAGTAACTTGTCTGAAACTATTCAAGCGCCACACTGTTGCAAAAAAGGCATTTATGGAACAACAATATTTAACTTTATTGCATCTATTAATTAAAAGCCCACATAAAGCGAGCTTTATTTTAATGCACTATTTCAGAAATTGGAATGTTATTTTTTTTGCAAAATGCAAAAAATTCATAAAAAACTGGCTTTTTAGGATCCGTTTCAGCTTCTGTCTTTTTAAACAACTCTAGCCATTGGCTTTGTTTTGCAGGTGGTAATTTTTGTATGTATTTTAATGTCTTTGGAGTGATAATTATTGTATCACATTCTCCATCAGGAGTTTTACTTTCTTTTGCGCCATGTTTCTTTAACAATTCTAGTAATTCATTAGATTCTAGATCTTTTGCAAAATCTAAACAATTGAGGCCTGCAATGGTTTCTTTATTTGGATCTGCTCCATTATTTAATAGAATTTCTACGGTTTCAAAATGGTTATTTATTACCGCTAAAAGTAATGGGGTACAATTATCTGTATTGAGTGGATCAATATTTACACCTCGTTTTATATAAGACAAAACACTATCTGCTTGTCCTAATTGTGCTAGAATATGTAATAATGTATTTCCATGCTTATCATCAGGTAATGCGGTGTCAATATCAGTTTCTATAAGAGAACCAGAATTATCACTAACTAGCATAAAGGGTTTTTTCACTTTTGGCGGTTTAGTTTTTTGTGGGTTAGTATTTCTTTTTTTTTCAATTGCCTTTAATATAAAACCTTTTTGCATTGAAAGTATGGATGTAGTGAAAAGAAAAAAAACAACGGTCATCATTCTTATTATACTACGCATATTGGTTCCTTATAATTTGGAATTACATAATTATTTACAAAAAAAACTTAAACTAAATTGTAATGTTTTTGAATAAAAAAGTATAGTAAATTTTAATCGCATGTTATCTTCTCTTGCTTGAAAATTCTAGATATTTATATTGGTGCAAAAAGGGATACAATGGAAAAACAGTATTTAGATTTATTAGACCATATTCTTAATAATGGTATAAAACGCCAAGATAGAACAGGCACTGGAACACTCGGTATTTTTGGTTATCAAATGCGTTTTGATTTGCAAAAAGGGTTTCCCTTATTAACAACCAAAAAGTTACACCTACGTTCTATCATTCATGAACTACTTTGGTTTATAAAAGGTGATACAAATATTGGTTATTTAAAAGAAAACAAGGTTCGCATTTGGGATGAGTGGGCAGATGAGAATGGTGATCTTGGTCCTGTCTACGGCTATCAGTGGCGCAAATGGCCAGCTAAGAATAACCAATCGATCGACCAAATTACAAAGTTATTGGACGGTTTAAAAAATAATCCTTATTCACGCCGGCATATTGTAACCGCGTGGAATCCGGCAGATGTTGAGAGCATGGCATTGCCTCCATGCCATTGTTTGTTTCAGTTTTATGTTGCAGATGGAATGCTGTCTTGCCAATTGTATCAGCGCAGTGCAGATGTATTTTTAGGTGTACCGTTTAATATTGCATCGTACGCTTTGCTAACAATGATGGTTGCGCAAGAGTGTGGCTATAAACCCAAGGAGTTTGTGCATACTTTTGGTGATGTGCATTTGTATTTAAATCATATTGAACAGGCAAAGTTGCAACTATCACGAGAACCAAAAGAGGTTCCGGTAATGAAGATTAACCCAGCTAAAAAATGTGTGTTTGATTTTGCGTATGAGGATTTTGAACTGCAGAATTATGATCCACATCCAACTATTAAAGCCCCGATTGCCGTATGAAGGTTACCTTATGAAGATTAGTTTAATTTGGGCAATGAGCCGGAACTGGGTAATTGGAAAAAATAATGAGCTGCCGTGGCGATTGCCAAATGATCTGCAATACTTTAAAAAAATAACAAGCGGAAAACCAGTGATCATGGGTTTACGTACGTATCAATCGATTGGCCGACCATTGCCAGGTCGTAGAAATATAGTCTTGAGTTTTGAACCAAAAAAAATTACCGGCATTGAGGTTGTCTGCTCAATTGATGAGTCCTTAGCATTATGTAAAAATACTGCAGAGGTTTTTATTATTGGTGGTGCTTCAATCTACAAACAGTTTCTCCCGTTAGCTCATGTTTTGTATATGACTTTTATTAATGCTAATGTTGAGGGTGATGTATTCTTCCCAGCATTTAAACTGGAAGATTGGCAATTGAAAGAAGTTAAACCTGGCATCTGTGACGAAAAAAATAAATTGTCCCACGAATTTAGAATGTATGTACGAAAAAATTAAACGTAACATATTTTAGTTTTTTGTTGTGCCCGAACCAATTTAAAAATAATGCCGATCATAATTATATTACAAACCAGTGCCGTGTTGCCATAACTGACAAATGGTAGGCCAATTCCTTTGGTTGGTAATAAACCAATTGCAACGGAAATATTAATTAATCCCTGCAGGCTTATTAATAATACATAACCAGAAATAACAAGTAGAGAAAATAAATCTTCCTGATTGGTTGCAAGTTTTAATCCTAAAAATAAAAAAAGAAAAAATAAAAAAAGAAGTATTATAGATCCGATAAAACCAGTTTCCTCTGCGATTATTGAAAAAATAAAATCAGTATGTTGCATGGGCAAGTAAAAAAACTTTTGTTTTGATGCTCCCAACCCAAGGCCAATAGTATGACCAGAGCCGATGGCTATTAATGATTGAATAATCTGAAAACCCGCACCTTTGGGGTCGGCCCAAGGATTTAAATAGGTGAAAATCCTTTTTACTCGATAGGGTTTTAATAAGATGAGTAATCCTAATATTGGAATAATACTCAAACCCATAAAGGCAAAATAGTTTGTATGAAAATGAGAGATAAACAAAAGTAGTATGCCTGTGCAAGCAAGAGTAACGGTTTGGCCAAAGTCAGGTTGCGCTAATAATACCATACTCGTAATGCCTATTATTGCCAGAAAGGGAATGTAGACAGATTTTAATAGTGATCGCGAATATTCTCGTTTGGCCAAAAAAGATGCAATATATAAAACAAAAACAACCTTTAACAACTCACTTGGTTGAAATCGAAAACCACCGAGTGATAACCATCTTTTGGCGCCATGGATAGATGGTGCAAAACCGGGAACTAAGGTAAGACCAGTTAATATTAAAGCACCAGCAAAAAATAAAAAACTATACCGCTTGTACAATGAAACGGGTAATAATTGAATACAACAAAAAGCAAAAGTACCCAGTAAGAATCCAAAAAACTGTTTTTTTATAAAATAATGCGCACTATTACATTTTTCTAGCGCAAAAACAGAACTTGCAGAATACACAAAGATAAAGCCAATGATGATCAATAAAAAAACAGTTGCAAGGAGTAATTGCAGGGTGATGGTTTTTCTTTTAATCATCATTTGTTTTAGGCGGTGAATTAGGCATTCTTAATGGTTTCAATAATGTTAACTGAGGTACATTGGAGATAGTAGAGTTGGACTCGCGCGGGGTTAAAGAAAGTAATGGTTCAGTTTCAGCTTGAGCAGAAGGGTTATTTTGTAAAATTTTAATTTGCTCTAAGGCTTGCGTAATTAATAAATGATTAATTTGATTGACTTGGCCACGTAGATCAACTACTTCAGCTTTTAATATTTTATACGTTTCTATCAATTGCTCAGCGTCACTCTTTTTTTCTGTATTTCCATCATCAGAATCCGAACCGAAAGATTCGCTGTCACTGCCACCACTCGGAGGATCTGGTGGAGTTGGTTTTCTTTTATCCATACCAAAAATTGTACAACATGACACTAAACAAAATAATAGATTTTTTTTCATTCCCCATCCCTCTTTTTAGCATTATAAAAAATAAAAGGAATAATTCTCAATAGTTGGCTTTTATACCGTTCAAATCCTTCGACAAGCTCAGGACGAACGGAGTAAGATACCGAGCGCTGCGTTTACTACTGAGCATTTGGTCGAAGTATCAGGACGAACGGGCTTGTATTTCTTTAATCAATTTCTTAAAATACTCGCCACGCTTTTCATAGTTTTCAAATAGATCAAAGCTGGAGCCAGCAGGGGAAAAAAGAACTTGTTCATCTGGTTTGACTTGAGTCAAGCAAGATTGAAGGGCCTCTTCTAAATTAGAAAAAGAAAAAGAAGAGATAGATTCTTTTGTGCAGATCTGATGCAGTTGCTCGGCTTCTTTACCGAAACAGTAAATTATCGAAACATTCATGTTTTTTAATTGAGCAATTAACGGCGCACGATCAATATTTTTTCCTAAACCACCCAAAAATAAATGGATAGGTTTGTTTTTTAATTTGGCAACAGCCGCAAGGGTTGCTTGTGGCAGAGTCGATTTAGAATCATTGTAAATATCGATACCATTAATGGTACATACTTTTTCTAGTCGATTTTCAAACAAAGTGATGTTCTCTAATTCTTCTTTGGTTAATTTCATCTGTATCAAATGCAAACAAATGGAAATAATCATCCAATTTATTGAAAATGAAAGATCGTTACAATAAAAGGGTATCCTATCTTGTTTATCATTTTTGGTTCTGATAATCGACCCATTATGTAAAAAATAATAGCAATGATCAGGGTACATTTGTTCTCGATCAATTTCTTTATCAGAAAAAATATGAATTTGTGCTTTTGTTCTTTTAAATTGATCTTGATGCTCAATTGGGATTATTGCCTGCTGGTCAGTTTTCATGTTTTTAAATAAGTTCATCTTTGCCTGCCAATAATCCTCTATAGAATTATGCCAGTCCAAATGATTTGGATAAAAGTTGGTCAGGATTGCAATACTCGGTTGTATTGATGTTGCTAATTCCAATTGGAAGCTAGAGATTTCCAAAAGTGCAAGCTCAGCATTACTTGTTGTTATTTCAAGCATTGGTGTACCAATATTACCGCCTGTGGCAATCGATTTTTTTTTGTTTAATAATTGAGATAAAATATGAGTAATAGTTGTTTTACCAATAGAACCAGTCACGGCAATAATAGGTTTTTGCCAATGTTGGCAAAACAGATCAAGCTCAGCTACAAATTTTTCTTTATATTGTTGAAATTGATTTAGATTAATGCCCGGACTGGGGATAATAATGTCTGGTACATTCAAAAATGTATTTTGATCAAGAATAAATTCAATATTATTATTTTCTAAAAATTGCTTTTGTTCCAGATTGATGAGGTGAGCATGGGCAACTATTTTTTTGTAATTTTTTGAACGCAAGAAAGCAATAATACTTTTGCCTGTTTTGCCCAAACCCCATACGCCGATAATTTTGCTTGTTTCCATTGTGCTAAACCAATATAATTTTGTTTTTAGTATAGCACTAATTATAGCAATAGTTATGCTACTGACATTTCTTTCTCTTCAGATTGCATATCCAGGATATCAGCTTTAATTCTTTCAAATAATGCATCTTCTTTTGCTTTATATGCAGCCCATTTTTCTTCTTCAACCGTATTGAAGTCAAATATTTTAATGCCAGATTCAGGATTAAGCCCACCATATTTACTGTTGGTCATGATTAAGCAAAATTCTTGGAGATCTGTCTCTTGAATTTTACCAGCTTTGATTGCTTCTAAAAGTTCACTCGTTTTAGTTATTTTTGAATCCCAAAGCCAGCCTTTTTTGATGAGTATTGTTTTTTTATAACCTCCGGGCTTAGCAGAAAAAACACATTTATCAACAATGTCTTTTGGGACGGCAATAAAGAGCAGGTTGCCCCTTTCACTTAACCATTCATGTTCTTTTTCTAATTGTTGCAACTCATCTTGGTATTTCTCATAAATATGTTCAAAATCACACCACAAGAACATTTGTTTAAGGGTAATGGTAATAAATCCAAAGTTGTCATTATGTAATATATTATATGATACTGGAGGGCCAACAGGCTTTTTGCTGTTTGCAAAAAAAGCATAATTGAGGAATAATAGTCGTTGTCTTGAAACTGAATCTGTCTGCCCATATTTTAGTAATTTAGTATGAACTTTTTCTTCGCTTTTAATATTTTCTGGTAATTTTTTAACATGTGCAAAAAGGAATTCGGGGTACTTGTTACCAGTTTTGAATTCATATAATTTTATAAATAAAGATGCTGCAAATTGATATTCCCATCGTTGACCATGGAAAAAAGTATAATGAGTTTCCTGAAGCTTTCTTTCTTTTTTATTAACTTTAGAAACCAAATCAAGAAGACGGGGCGCAACATCGGAATAATGATTAAAAGAGCGCGATGTAATATTTTGTCTTAAATGTTGGCATGTTTGAGTATTACATTTAAAATCGTAGTCAGGTTGATCGCAAATTACCCTAGATAGAATTAAAATTTTGAGTGCAGTATCAATATTTCCTGTATCTTGTTTTTGTAAGCGAACAATGAGATCTTTTATTTTTTTATTACACTTAAGTGGTAGTTCTACAAGTAAGGCTGGTTTAATTTTCTCAATATTATCAAGAGATAATTGCACTAATTGTCCAGTAATAGTAGGGTTTTTACGAATCATAACCCTTACTATCTCAGGGTCAATTTTAGTAATGTTATCTATAATAGGTTGGATAAATTGTTTTACAGCTTCTGGCCTTTTTTCAAAAATAATGAATATTACCTGATGATCAATTGTTGTAATATTTTCAATAGCCGGTCCAATAAGTTCTTGAATGACTTCTGGTTTGCGTAGAAGAACGGCCTTTATAAATAAATGAAAATATTTTTTTTTAGATAAGAAACTTAAATTTGTAGTAAGTACCTTAATAAGTTGATTGAACTGATTTTCTGTTAAGTTTTCAATGAATGATTCCATTGAACAACGAAAAGCAAAAACATCAAAAAGCGATTCCAGAGTTATTTCATCAGATTTTGCATCGGCTGCAAGTATATTATTTTTTTGACTAACCTTATAACCCAATGCAAAGGCACCAATGGCCCAGGTTCTTTTTTTAAACTTACCCCAATCAAACCAACTGTGATTAGCTCTTTGTGAACTGAATGTGCTTCTATGCACTGGAGTGGTTGTTCTTTGTGCAACTATTCTTGTTATTGGTGTTTTTGTTTGTTTAAACAATGCTGCAGTTCGTCGGGTTACTGTTCGATTGGCAAAGCTTCTACTGCGAGTTGTAACAGTTCGAGTTGCTAATAAATTTCTGTTTTGAGTTGTTGTTGCTCGACGGAACATCGGCAGGGCAGAATTGATCATAAATAAAGGTACAAAAGCTAGAAATATCTTTCTCAATGAAAACATAGATAAACCTCCAAATTTCTTATATGTTATAATTATAGCGTAATATGAGTATTTGTAAATAAAAACTAAATGTTTTCTATCTGTAACATTGTTCCTGTTTTCTCTATTTAAAACTGGAAAAAAGCCTGGTTAGGAGTATATTAAAAAGATGAAAAACATGGTTATTATTTCAGGAAAAATCGATGGCTCAAAAAGACAATCCTACTTCTGCTAAGAAGGACAAGGGAAAAGTAAGTTTTAAAGAAACCTTAAATCTGCCACAGACCGATTTTCCTATTCGTGCTCAAGCCAAAATAGATGATCCAGCAATGATCAAAAAATGGGAGCATGATAACCTCTTTGTAAAGTCCTTTTACCAAAATGAAGGCCATAAGAAATTTGTCTTAATGGATGGCCCCCCGTATGCAAATGGACATATTCATCTGGGAACTGCATATAATAAAATTTTAAAAGATATTACCTGTAAATATCACCGAATGTCTGGTGAGCAAGCGCCGGTGACCCCCGGTTGGGATTGCCATGGCCTGCCAATCGAGCTTAAAGTTGTTCAAGAGAACAAAGGCAAAGATTTATCTCGAGCACAATTAAAACAAGCATGCCGCAAATATGCACAAAAGTGGATCGATATTCAAAAGCAAGAGTTCAAAACCCTCGGAGTTTTGTTTAATTGGAATAATCCCTATTTGACCATGAACTTCCCGTATGAAGCAGATGTTTTGAGAGCGTTTGGTGTTTTTGTTGATAAAAAATTTATCGAGCGAAAAAATAAAACAGTGCCGTGGTGCGCAACATGCCAAACGGTATTAGCCACGGTTGAAATTGAATACAAAGATCGCAAAGATCCTTCTATTTATGTGTTGTTTCCTCTTGAGGAGTCAGCAGTTGCGCAATTGTTTCCAAAGTTAGCCGGCAGGGAAGTTAACTTACTCATTTGGACTACAACTCCGTGGACCATTCCTCTTAATCGTGCAGTATTGCTCAAACCAGATGCCGAGTATGTGGTGCTGGAAGCAAAAGGGCAACATTTTATTACCGCAAAAGCACTTGCTGATAAACTGTGCACATTATTTGGCATTGAAAAAAACATTGTTGCTGAATTTAGATCTGATCAATTATTCAATATAAAAGCACAAGCACAACATCCTTTTATTGAAAATTTGTTAGTACCCGTCCTGCCATCAGAAAATGTTTCATTAACCGATGGGACCGCATGTGTGCATTGCGCTCCTGGTTGTGGGCCAGAAGATTATGAAGTAGGGATTAAAAATAAGTTAGAAATTTTTTCTCCTGTTTCGGCCGATGGTAAGTATACCACGGGTATTGCGCCAAAAGAATTAGAAAACATGCTAGTTGCTGATGGGCAAATTTGGGTAATTAAAAAACTAGCTGCTGATAAAAAGCTATTATTTAAAAATTCAATTCGACACTCATATCCTCATTGTTGGCGATGCCGCAATGGATTAATTTTCCGTGCAACCAAACAGTGGTTTTGTGATCTTGAAAAACATAGCTTAAAAGAAAAAACGCTCAAAGCAATTGAAACTATAAAAACCTATCCTGCACAATCAAAAAATAGATTGCATGCAACCGTTGAGGGGCGATTAGAGTGGTGTTTAAGCCGACAGCGAATCTGGGGTGTGCCAATTCCCGCATTGCTGTGTAATGATTGTGATTATGCACACGTTACTAAAAAATTTGTTGACAAGGTTGCCGAAGAAGTAGAAAAAAATGGTACGGAGTATTGGGATAATGTTCCGGTTGAGGCTGTACTGCCAAAAGATTTTGTCTGCCCCGTGTGCGAATCACATTCTTTTAGAAAAGAAACTGATATTCTAGATATTTGGTTTGGAGCGGGTGTGAGCCATTTTGCGGTATTAAGACCAAACCCAGAACTTGGTTTTCCAGCTAGCATGTATTTAGAAGGTAAAGATCAGCATCGTGGATTTTTTCAAAGTTCATTGCTGACCTCAATGGTTCTAGAGCAAAAACCAGCAATGGAATCTATTTTAACTCATGGTTTTACCGTTGATGCTAAAGGGCACAAGATGTCTAAATCAATAGGTAATGTAGTTACTCCCCAAGAAATAATTGATAAGGTTGGCACTGATGGCTTGCGCTTGTGGGTTTCCAGTGTTGATTATACGGATGATGCAGCAGTTTCTGACGTGCTCTTAAAAAATGTGCAAGAAGTTTTTCGTAAAGTAAGAAACACTTCACGATTTTTGCTTTCTAATTTATATGATTTTGATTTTCATAAAGATCGAATTGAGCTACCTGAGTTATTACTGATTGATCAATATGCACTGCAAGAGTTATATGAATTTCAAAAAAAAGTGCTTGATGCTTACGGGCAGTATGATTTTACACGTGTGTTTCATCTGCTTGCTGATTATAATAGTGTTAACTTAAGCTCATTTTATTTGGATATTATTAAAGATCGATTGTATGTTGAAAAACCAAATGGTTTACAAAGACGCTCCGCACAAACAGCCTGTTGGTATATTTTGGATGCACTGACCAAATTAATTGCGCCAATTTTATCTTTTACCGCAGAACAATTATCTGATCATTATCAAACAGATAAAACAGAATCGATTCACTTGCAGCACTTTGCTAAAGTTGAAAATATCTGGTGGTTACTAGCAAAACGGTTTGCAGAATCATTTCCGGCAATGGAACAAGAGAAGATGTTCAAAAAGCTTGAGCAACAATGGCAACAAGTAAAAGAAATGCGCTCTGCAATCTTAAAAGCAATTGAGCAGTTGCGTGAGCAGGGCACCATAAAACATTCGCTTGAGGCGGCTGTTACATTGTTTGTTGATAAAGAAAAACTACCGACTCTTGCGCTGTTTATTGAACAACTTAAAAAAGATAATCAAGGTCCAGAAGCATTTTTCAAAGGATTTTTAATTGTTTCACAATGCAGGATTACTGATTCTAAAAATGATTTGCAAGAAACTATCTTGCCAGGATTATTTGCGTTGGTTGAACAAGCAAAGGGTGAAAAGTGCCCACGCTGCTGGAATTGGGATATCACTGAGCATGAGCATAAGTTATGCAGGCGTTGCCAAGAAATTTTATCTAAATGAAACAAGGTAAATTCCAAAGGATAACAAGCCAACTCCTATGCCAGTACGCAAGGTTAAAGGTTCGCCAAGTATCAAAACAGAAAAAACAATTACAATTACAAATGCAAAACGAGCTATTGCCTCAACTTGAGTAAGCATACCAGTTTTAAGAGCGGCAAAATAAAAAATCCATGAAAATCCTGCAAGGATTGCGGTTAGGATTAAGAAAAACCATCCCTGAAAACTGAATGAGTTAACTCCAGCTTTTGTAAATTTTCCAAGAGTGATACTCATACCAATAAGCATAATGGTCATAAATATTGAGCGTACTGTAGTTAGTAGTATAACATCGACTTTACCAAATCCGACTCGAGTCAAAAGAATCATGCTTGCCGCAGCAACCGCAGATAATAGTGCATACAAAAACCATGCCATATACTTTCCCTCCTTTTCTTGTTTATTGGTCCCAACATAAAACAAAGGGAATAATTAATGCAATTATTTAGCAAGGTCCGATAATAGATCTAATTATGTTAAGAATTATAATCTTTCACTCCGTTCGCCCTGAGTTTGTCGAAGGATTCGAAAACTAAAAATATTTAAGGATGATCAGAAAATTAATCTTGCTGAGTGCAAAACTTAAATAAAAATAGCCCAGCTTTTTGTTGCTGGGCCATTAAGTATTCTTGAGCGTTTTATGCGTTAAAAGCCGCGTGAAGCACTAAAGAAATAACTGATACTATCAATCAATTCTTGCACCTCAGGAGCTAACTTACCAGCTCTGGGTAGCGCTTTTTTTGCGCTACCATTAATTCTGCGCAGGTCCGCAGAGTAATCATTAAGGATTGACTTGGCCTCTGAATAATATTTCTTTTTTTGATCCGGTTTAAGTCGACCTTTTTTAATTGAATTTAAATTACCAGCAGCACGTCTTATTTTAGCTATAGCATTACCAATAGCTTTTTCCATATCTTTTTCTTTAGCTTTTCCAATGCGCGTGTCTATATTGATTAAGTTTATATTGGTCAGGTCAGCATCTTCTAGTTTTTTAGAAAGAGACTCAACGCCAGCTTTTGCTCTTGGATCCTCTGGCACCTCCTTCTTTTTTGCCGGTTCTTTTTTAGTAGCTGGTTTCTTTTTAGCGGGAGCTTTTGAAGGTACTTTTGGTGTGGTAGGGGTTGTTGATGCTTTTTTTATAGCCGGTGGGGTGTATGGTTCAAATCCAAAGTCTGGTGAATCATAAGATGGAGTAACAAATGGTTTGTCTTCACGTTTCTCTCCCCGGCCAATTGTTTGAGCAGGTCGTGCATATGGTCGCTTTTTTAATTCTAGCGCTGCTTTTTTTTCAGCAACTTCCTGTTTTTTTGTTAATTCTTGGGCCCGTTTTTCATATTTTTGAATTACTTGGTCTAGTGCGGTAGGTAATTTAAGCACATAAAGTGCTTCCGTTAGGGCGCTAGTTACTTTCTCGATTGCGTTTTTTGATTCCTTGGTAAGTTTTTGTTGCCCCAACTCGGGAGCACTTATTTTTGGTCCAAATTGATCTAGCTTTCTATTAAGTTGCGCCAAATTATTATACAAGCTTTCGTCATCAAGTATGTTTTGAAGATGCTTATATTCATTTGTTTTTGGATCACGCTCACCAATGAGATATAATTTTGATTTCATTAAATCAATATCAGCATGCAATGTATTCCAAGTTGCGCCAGTTTGCCAATCACTAATTCTATGATCTTTTCCCCATTGTTCTAATTTATCAGCAAATTTAGGGATAAGCTGCGCTTTGCGTAAATAGCTTTCTATTTTGTCGATCAAACTGCCAATTAAGTTAGCAACCTCTTTTAAATCTTTGTCGGTAGCGGTTTTAATTATTGGCGTCGGCTCAACAACTGGCAGCACTGGTGCTTCCTCTACTATATTCTGTTTTTCCTGTTCTTCAGCTAATATATGGGGAAGTTGTTCTTCCAGTACCTTGGCTGTTTCTTCAACATCTTGCCAAAATTGTTGCTTTTGGTCCTCAGGCATTTTATCAACTTCAGACATAATTACATCCCAAAGACCCTCAAGCTCGCCCTCGTCAAGCTTGGAAATTTCCTCAAGGAGTTCCATATCCTCTTTGGTTAATTTCATTTGGCCATTTTGGGCACCACTCATAGGGCCAGGTCCACTAGGCAAACTCATTGGTAATATTGAACTTATAGTACAAAAAGAAAACAGTAATAAAAGAATAGTGTTTTTTATGCGAAGGATCATAAAGTACTCCATAAAAAATTTCATTTGGTTTTACAAAAGGATACAATAATTACTAAGATCCACAATGGGTTATCTATTTTTACTATACGTTAGAGTGGAATTTTTGTCTATTTTGCAATAAAAGGGTGGTAGTGCGATCTTTGGGTTTCTTTTTGATAGAAGGGTTAATTGCAGTTGCGGTTTTTGGTTTACTATCAGGGGTTATTTGTTTTTATTTGATGCATGCGAATCAAAATGGTAAGAAGACACAGGATACCCATTTTTTTGTGTACTACGGCCATAATTCCGAGCAAAAAACAGATAAAAAATTGTTGGTTGAATATAAAAAAATTACCATTCCAACGCCACTGGAGTTGCACTCAATAGTCAAAAGTCCAATAATTCTTGATTATAAAAAAGTTACTATGGGATTGCCAAGTCAGAAGGACCAAAAAAATGTACTGCAAGTTTTCTAAGCTGTGCGCTGGATTTATTCTTTTTGACCAACTTATATATATAATGGTTTTAGTCCTTATTAGTGCTTTAACTATCACGTTTGCATTGCAGATTCGTGCTAGATCGGTTGCTATGAGTGCCGGTGGGCATGCTTGCGCGCAACTTTGTGCTGCTAGTGATAAATTGTTGTGGGATTTGTATGCCGCTCCAATTGATGCAAAGCAATGGTTACAAATTGCTCCAAATGAAATACGTTTTATTGATAACCAGGATGTGCTCATTGGTTGGTCGGTAAAAAAAAATAAATTAATCCGATCAGAAGGACAGTATAAAAACAATAAACAAATAACCAGTAGTAGCGTAGTTGCTACGAATATAAAATCACTCGCATTTGAGGTAGTACGGGAAGAGGACAAAATAAAGTCCGTTTTATTTCGGATTCTGCCCAAGAGGTTGCAACCAGTAAATCAAAAAATAATCTATGCAAGGAAGGTGGGATGAAGACAGAGGGCATGGCAACATTAGTTGTACTATTGATTCTGGGTGTGTTACTTATATTGTTGCAATCTTCATTTATTTCTATGCAGCAGTTACACCAACTTGCCTTATTTAGAAAAAAACATCATCAAGCTTTTTGGTATGTAAAAGGTATATTATTATATGGACAGCAAGTTATAAAAAAGCATCGAGTACCCCTTGATCAGCTTTTGGTTGGCCAGCATGAAATAAAATGTACTATAGATGTTTGGCCGTTAGATAAAAACTTGCAAGCATTATTATTTATCACTAAGCAGGGTGATCAATATGTTTTAACTTCACAATTAATAGAACAGCATAAAATTATTTTTTCATTAAAAGAAAAATTGCGCTTTAAAAAAGATGCCCTTGAGGTTCAATCCTTTACTATAGTTACCGTATGAAAAAAGCTTTACTGATTCTGCTGAGCGCAACACTACTAGCTCAAGCGTTTATAGTACCATCGTATTTATGGTGGACAATATTTATTTTTCTTATGCCGCTTTTTTGGATCGCCGTGCATACAAAAATTAGATTGCATGATGCTGTTTTGTGGTCTTCATTGTTTGTTTTGCAAGCCTATTTTGCAATATTTATTGTTATTGCCCAGCATGGCTGCATCTCATATAGAGTTTTTGCGCTTTTATTTTTATATTTATATATCACTTTTTATTCTTCATTGTGGCTTACCTTGTATGTTTTTATTACCCGATTTATAACCAGTAAAGCAATACGACTGGTGAGTTTATTGATTGCTGCCCAACTGTTTTTTTTTATTACGCCGTATGTTTTTTGTATTTTTGGATTGCATGTTCGGAATTATTTTCTGAATCCATTAGTATGCCTTGCGGCATATCCGTCCCTACTTTATAGCGCAACGGTTTTTCCAGGATGGGTCTTATTGTGTGTAGTGTTACTCATAAACTTTCTGATTTTTTTTACATTATATTATGATTGGCGCCTTTTCATGTGCGTGCTTGTCTTAGGAATTCCATTTTCATTAGGTTTTTTTAAAGAAAATAAGAACGTTGGTGATTATTCTCAGGTTGGGTTTCCTATTTTACCACCATATAATGATCAATCGGCCCGTCAGAGGGCGCAACAAATAATAAATGTGCTTTTAGATTATCGTGAAGAATACCCATCAAAAAGTATTATTGTTTTACCAGAATCAGCTTATCCATTCGAGCTGAATACACCAGAACATCGCTTCTTTCTTGAAATGCTCGAATATAGCGCTGGTCAAATGATTGTGTTAATGGGCGCACATAGAAAAAATACTGACTCATTGAGCAATTGTTTTTATTATATTTACGAGGGTCGCATAATTTATACTTATGACAAAACAAAATTAGTACCTATTTTTGAATGTACCACAACAATATGGAGCAATAAATACTGCAAAGCGTTATTTCTAAATAAAAAAAAGGAATTCACTCCATTAAAAAGAGGTGGGGAGCCATTTTTTCTATTGGAGAATATGAAATTGCATCCACGCATATGCTCGGAATTCTTTTTTGAAGATTCCTGGCCCGCAAATACGTCCTTAGTGGTTGTGGTAAATGATAACTGGTTTAGTTGCATTTATTTTCCCAAATTACTAGAACTTTTGGCTATTTATCGGGCTATTAGTAACCAGATAACTATTTTCTATTGTAGCTATACCGTTAGGAGAATTATTAATAAATATGGACTAAGTCCTAACCGTATTCATCTGGAGAATGCTTTGTAATTATAGGATTTTGCGTTATACTTCCTACTACAGCAAGAAAGGAAAAATCATGAAAATCAAAGTATTTTTACTAAAAGATGTTGAAAAAGTTGGCTGCGCAAAAGAAATTCTTATGGTTAGCCGTGGGCTAGCTTTAAATTATCTTATTCCGCGTAACTTAGTTATTCAGGTCACAGCAGCAAATGAAGCTGAACTGAAAAAAAGAAGTAAGAATATCGATGAGCGAAAAAAAGTAATTGCAACTCAAACTTCTATGCTTGCTGAAAAAATTAAATCAACAACAATAACTCTTAAGAAAAAAATACATGATGATGGTAAATTGTATGGGGCAGTGAGTCCATCTGACATTAAGGATTTGATGGCAGAAAAAGGCATCAGTATTTCAAAAAGCCAAGTTAATTTTGGCAAGTCAATTAAGCATACTGGTACCTATGATGTTGTCATCAAGTTGTCTTCACGGTTGCAACCACAAGTAAAACTTAAAGTTGTAGGCGAGCAAAAATAAATAAATGCAGACGTATAAAAATCGGTTAAAAAAATCGCCACCAACAGAATCACTGTTGGGCAGGTCTCTACCATCCAGCAGAGATGCAGAAAAAGCAGTGCTTGGAGCAATATTGCTAAATGATGAGCATATGTCTCTTATTTCTGAATTACTCAAGCCAAGTGATTTTTATCAACCAGCACATCAGCTTATTTTTGAGCAAATGCTAAAACTTTTTAATGAGCTCAAACGGATTGACATTGTAACGCTAAAAGATGCCTTGATAAAAAAAGACAAACTCGAGGCTGTTGGCGATGTTATGTATTTGATTTCTCTGCAAGAGGATATACCTGCTGTTGGTCTTATAGAGCAGCATGCTCAGATTATAAAAGAAAAATCGATTCTGCGAGAATTGATTAGCAGTGCAGCAACGATTATTTCTAATTGCTATGCCCAAAACCAAAAAAATATCGATGCCGTTTTGGACGAGGCTGAAAAAACGATTTTTTCTATTTCTGGTAAACGAACCAATCAACATTTTGTACAACTGAATATTTGGCTCAAAAAAACCTTTGCGCATTTATCAGATATTAAAAGTCATGCAAAAGGAATTACTGGCATTCCTTCTGAATATAGAAAACTAAATAAAATGTCTTCTGGTTTTCAAAAAGGAGATTTTATTGTTTTAGCAGCGCGGCCTTCTATGGGCAAAACTGCATTAGCATTAGGTTTGGCTTGCCATGCAGCCAATCAAGGATATAAAGTTGGCTTCTTTTCTCTTGAAATGTCGGCACAACAATTAACCCTACGTTTACTTTCTTCTGAATCGGGTATTGCACATCATAACATTCGTAATGCAACCATTAGTTCACAAGAATGGGTTGAGCTCACTAATGTTGCAGCTCGACTTGCAGAAATGAAATTATTTATAGATGATACTGCTATGCTAAGTATTTTAGAACTGCGCGCAAAAGCACGAAAACTAGCTGCTGACCAAGGGTTGGATATGTTAGTAATTGATTATTTACAATTACTGCATTCAAAAAAAAGGCATGAAAACAGACATCAAGAAGTTTCTGAGATTTCACGCTCATTAAAAGCACTAGCAAAAGAGTTGGAAATTCCAGTTGTGTCTTTGTCACAATTATCTCGTGCTGTTGATAGTCGAATGGATAAGCGTCCAATGTTATCGGATTTGCGTGAGTCTGGCGCAATTGAACAAGATGCAGACTTGATAATGTTTTTATATCGTGATGTGGTTTATAATCCTGAAACTGAAAATCCAGCACTCTCCGAGTTAATCGTTGGAAAACAACGTAATGGGCCAACAGGGACTGTCTATTTACACTTTGCAAAAGAATTAACTAAATTTGAGGACATAGATGAATAAAAAAATTTACTCCATTATGTTTTTAGCTTCCTACATGCTTCACATTAATGCTATGGATTATGTAATCAATAAAAAATCTTTGTATGTTGGGGCCACTGCACTAAGTGCTGGTATTTTGCATTGGGGTGCTAAATCTGTATGGGGTGATAATTATGGAACATTCTTTTGGCAAATTGCAAAACATCCAAAGCGTATTGGTGCTTTTGCCCCATGTTCAACATTTACAGCCAAAGCATTAACTAAGCATATTAAAGAAAAAGCAAACAACACCAATGATCCGATATATGTTTTAGAGGTTGGTGCTGGTTCTGGCGTGATTACAAAAGAGATCATTCAGACCCTTGAGAGCGCTGGGGTGCCTTACCATGTTGATTGCATTGAGATTGATGGAACTTTATGCGCCGTTTTGGAGGATACATTTGCTTCTGATCAGGTTTCCATTCATAAACAGGATATTCGCACATGGCAATGGGAAGAGAAATATGATTTTATTATTTCGACAATTCCCTTAATGCAATTTGTTTTTGATGTAGAAGATGTACAGACAATTTTAGAAAATTATAAAAATTGGGCAAAAGATGGTGCGGTTGTTTCGTATGTTACGCATATACTTATTCCCCATCTTGCTTCCTGGTTTTTAAAAGGCGAAAAAAAAGAAGTATACATTAAGAAGATGAAATTTATTGAATCATTTAGAAGCAACTACTTATTTGACACGCAAAAAGTCTGGCGTAATTGCGCACCATTATATGTATATCATATGCAACTTACTGTGCAATAACAGCACAACAGTACCTGCGATATTTATTCTTAATAAGCTCACTTAAAATATCGGTTTCTATAATAAGGGTAGACAATATTGGGCCAGGTGATTCAACTTGGAAAATATCTAACGCATTTGCAGTAGTTCCTACCACATAAAAAAACCTGCCATCGGGGCTGTAAACTCCTTCAAAGGGGCCTTGGCTAGAGCTAAATGGTGAGCCACTAATTTCTGTTATTAAACCAGTAGATTGGTTAACGGAAAAGATATTAATATCATTTCTCCCTGCATCTACATTGGTCACGGCTAAAAAAGATCCATTGGGAGAGTATTGAATTGCAGCAGGAGTACCGCCAACTGCTATAGTTTGAATTTCAGTAAGAATACCAGTTGTTTGGTTTACCGAGAAAATTCTTACTATACCATTGTCTTGGTTAGTTATGCCAAGAAATCTTCCATCTGGATTATAAGAAACTTGTACGGGTCCATTGGGGGTTGCAATAGTCTGAATTGATTGCAAAGAACCAGTCGTTTGGTTTACAGAAAAAACAGTAATGTTATTACTCGCTTCGTTAACCACAGTTAAAAATTTACTATCTGGGGAATAGGCCAGGCCAACAGGGTTGTCCTCGGCAGTAAATGGTGAACCTGGTACCGAAGTTAAGTTGCCTTTAGCCATATCAACAGAGAAAACGGAAACATCTATTATGCCAGAAAATATACCGGTATTGGCCAAAAATCGACCGTCAGGACTAAATTTCAAATCCAATGGGGTAGGGTTTGTTATAAAGGGAGATGATGGAATTTCAGTAATAATTCCAGTTTCAGGGTTAACACAATACATAGAAATGTTTTGACCAAATTGCGCATTAGCAAGAAAACGATCACCAGGAAAATAGTCTAAAGCCCCTGGAGAAGTGGTAGATACATCTTGTATAGAAGTTAATAAACCAGAGTTTTTATTAATTGAAAAAATAGAAATAATACCTGATCGTGAGACTGCAAGAAATCTTCCATCAGTACTGATTGCAAGAAAGCGTGGCGATCCTGATAGAGGTAGTGTGGTAACTGGAATAAGAGAACCGGGAACCATTGCATGGATCGCACTAAAAAGAAAAAAAATAAACCAATAGTGAATTTGCATATTAGGTTCTCCCAATTTAATTATTCATGTTTTACATTTAGCATTTTCATGGTTACCTAGTAAAGAAACAAAGTTTTCCGTATTTTTTTACTAAGATAGTTACTCCTTCACTATTTGTAGATTAAGACTATAGTAAGAGATGATCATAAAATATTAAAAAGGAATCTGTTGTGAAATTGAAATTGGTTATATTGGTTTTTAGTTTTGTGCTTTCATCAATAAATGCATATCAATGTCGGCAACCTTGGCGAGAAATACAACAACAGGTTAATGATTGCGTTGTGCAATTGATTTGCCAAGTAGTCGAATTTAATTTTATCAAACCATATGAACCAGCAAATGCCTATACTGCTCGAGGTACGGGTTTTTTTATTGATGAGGATGGTCATATAGTTACGAATGCACATGTAATTGACCAAGCTCATAAAATTTGGATGCGTGTTCCTTCTCTAGGAAAGCATCTTTTTGAGGTAAAAAGAGTTGGCGTATGCCCTGAGCGCGATCTTGCATTATTAAGAGTGAGTGATGAGTATTTGCCTATTCTAAAACAAGCCATTGATATACCCTATCTGACGTTAGGTGATTCTGATTCTATTAATCGCACAGATGAGGTTTTAGCTCTTGGCTATCCACTTGGTCAAGAATCATTAAAAAGTACTGCCGGAATGATATCAGGGCGTGAGCAACAATTTATTCAAATAAGTGCGCCGATAAATCCTGGTAGCTCAGGAGGGCCATTACTCAATATAGATGGCCTGGTTATTGGCATTAACTCACGAGGGTTTCAGGAAGCACAAAATGTTGGTTATGCAACTCCTAGTAATGAACTTTCTGTTATATTGCCAGACTTAAAAGAAACCGCATTGGTTCGTAAACCGTATTTAGGGGTTTCATCTATGTATGCAACCAGTGATTTAACAGAATATCTTGGCAACCCTAAACCGGGTGGCTGTTTTGTGATTAATGCACTTGAAGGAAGCCCACTTGCAAAAGCAGGTATTAAGTCTCGTGATATGATTTATAAAATCGATGGTTATGACGTTGATATGTATGGCGATTTAATAGTTCCATGGTCAGAAGACAAAATTTCATTAATTGATTATGTTACTCAACTTTCAATTGGTCAAAAAGTTCATTTAGTTGTTTTTCGTTATGGCCAAAAAAAAGAAATCGATGTAACATTTGGCCACACACAGGAATTATCAATTCGCAGGATTTATCCAGATTTTGAAACTATTGACTATGAAATTATTGGTGGAATGATTATTATGCCTTTAACTTTAAATCATTTACAAATATTCAATCAGTCATTTGGGCTTGCACGCTTTGCACAAATGAAAAACCAAGTTGAGCCTTCATTACTTATTAGTTATATTTTTCCGACTAGCCATCTATTTCGATCAAGAACTATTACTGTCGGTAGTGTCTTAACCCACATAAATGAGATTCCGGTAAAAACACTGCCGGAATTAAGAAAAGCAATACTATCAAGTTTTGATACAAACTTTCTTACCCTTACCGTTATCGATACAGCTCAAGTATCATGTGATACTTTGTTTACGGCTATAGCTTTTGATACAGTAGTTTCTGAAATAACTGAACATTCTCAACTATTTAATTACCCATTAACACCGTTCGATAAAAAGATAATCAAAAGATGGCGCAACCAATAGCATAAGAGATTAGTAGTAGTGACTATTATAGGAGTAGACCCGGGCTTTTCTGTTACTGGGTACAGTATAATAAAAAAGAAAGATAGATCTATTTTGTTACTTGATTATGGTTACTTATCATTACCAACCAAGAAACATTTATCTGAAAGAGTTGGGATTTTTTATACAAGTATTCGAGAGAAAATTATACGACACAATGCTGAGTGCCTAACATTGGAAACATCTTTTTTGGGAAAAAATGCTCAAAATTTTTTAAAGTTGGGTTACCTGCGCGGTATTTTATATCTCCTTGCTGACCAACATAACCTTTCATTATCCGAGTTTGCACCCAGAGAAATCAAGCAGGCCGTTACGGGTTATGGTGGTGCATCAAAAGACCAGGTAGCACGAGTTATTATGCAATTATTTCCTCGTATGCCAGTACCAAAAAAGCAAGATGTTACCGATGCAATTGCCATTTCATTATGTGGATTATGGCGAACCCCAATTGTCAAAAGAGTAAATTAATTTCTATTTATAGCAAATTCTTGCTTTTTAATCTTTTTTTTATGTAAGGTTAAAAAAAAACAAGGGGTAATGAAGGATTAAAAAGGAGGGCTGTCATGCGATGTGTCCATACTTTTCAAACTGATAGTACCGAAAAAAAAATTCATATCAGGCAAATTTCAAAATTAGTTTCTAAGACTTTTTCCGAAGATGAAATAATTGAACTTCAAAACCAATTTCTAACAAATGGATTTCACGAAATAGTTGTTGATTCTGTTTCTGTTGGTCGAGCATTCATGTATACATTCTTGCACACATTAAATTGTTTTAAAAAGATTGCGTGTATTACTGATTTTCCACTTACTTTGCATCAAGCGGAAAATATTTATAAAAAATTGAAGCATGTTCCTTTCACGAATCAAGAGGCTTGGCAGACTTTTTTTGTAGAAGATTTTTATTATGATTTTATATGGCTTGAGTCAACAAATTCACTTAATCCTTGGCTAAAACAGTTTAAAGATATGCTCAAGGCACATAGTATTGAGCAGCGTCTTTGCGTTATGGAGTTGTTATATAAATAATCAATTTGTAACCCCACAACATAATGGTGAATATTTTGTAAATATTGCTTGGGAAAGTGAATTTTCAAACATAATTTTAACAACTTGAAACATTGAAATCAATCCGCCAAGATTTGTAACACCAGTAAAAAAACTGCTTGGTGAAAACAAAACTGCAGGATTAGATCCAGCGGCAGTAGTATAGGGGGAATTTGGGTCAGTACTAAGCATTCCGTTTGTTTGCTCAACTTGAAAAAGGGTTAAGGTACCAATTGAATCTGATACGGCCACAAATCTTCCATCCGGAGAGTAATCCAATGAAATTGCTCCCGGTTGAGTTGAGATTGTTTGTATAGGACTGATTGCTCCGCTGCTTGAGTCAAATGAATAAACAACAACTTGAGCTGGGGCCGTTTCTGCAACTGCTAAGAATTTTCCATCCGGAGAGATGTCAAGACCGGTGGACGGGTTACCTAAAAATGGGGATCCGCTAACCGAAGTCAAGCTTCCATCTGGATTTACTTCAAATACAAAAATACCTCCAGTACTTACTGATGAAATTAAAAATTTTCCGTCAGGTGAAAATGTTAAGGCACTAAATAAATTGCCGCCACCAGGTAGAATTACAGGGGACCCTGGGGCAGTAAACAAAGTGCCAGTATTGGCATTGACTAGAAAGATTGAAATATCAGTTGTATTTTTTACGGCTAACAAGGAACCATCAGGAGAGAATTCAATAAAACCGGAAATGCCACCAGACCCTGTTGCAAATGGTCCATCTAATAGAGTAAGTGCACCCGTTGTTTGATCCACGGAATAGGTTGTCACTTGAGAGGGTATTATTTGTGAAGCAGCAACTATTCTTCCTTGAGGATGATAGTCAACACCACCTGCTAGACCAAGAGTTAAGCTATTAACAGGGGTTAGTGCACCGTTTGCTCCATTAATAGCAAAAGTAACCACGTTGTCTATTCCAAATAAATTAGTAACTGTTAAAAAACATCCATTTGGTGCAAAGGAGAGATCAAATGTAAAAGTACCTACTGCGGAGAATGGCGATCCAGGTGAGGGTATTAAACTTGGCTCTTGCGTGTGTAAAAAATTAATAATTGAACAAAGTACTATAATTTTTTTCATTATTAATTCCTAAATAATTTAACAATATATTGAAATGGAACTACTACCAAAATTTGCAACTGCTGCAAATGCATCTCCAGGAGAAAATGACAATCCTAGTGGATTAATGCCAGTGTCGAATGGGGAGCCGGTTACTTCTGTTAAGAATCCTGTTATTTGATTAACTGAGAATACACTAACAGAATTATCTGCAAAATTAGTTACCGCTAAGTGTAAATTATCAGCGGTAAATGAAATTCCTATTGGGGTTTTTCCGGTAACAAATGGCGAGTTGGGAACTTCTGTCAATTCACCAGTGGTACCATTGATCAAAAAGATAGTTAATGTGTCATCACCAGCATTTGCAGTTGCAAGAAAATTATTATTTGGTGAAATTGCAAATAATACTGGTTGAATCCCTGTACTAAATGGTGAGCTTGATATCGGTATGAGTAACCCTCCAGAAATAGTAAAAACATTAATTACATTACCAACAACATCATTAACAAAATGAAAAGAACCCACTGTTTGGGCTTTGGTTCCAAAGAAATTTCCAGTAAATGGCGAACCAGCAACAGGCGTCAATGCTCCCGTTGTAGTATTAATAGTAAACAAAGAGATGCTACCTGTTAGATTCGCAATAGACAATTGGTTTACCTGCATAACTGGTGCAACAGGATTATTTCCGGTTGCAAAAGGGGACCCAGTAACTTCAGTTAAAAAACCAGTAGCCAAATTAACTGAAAATATAGTTACTGTTGCATCATCAAAATTAGAAACTGCGAGGAAATCACCTGATGAATGAAAAGCAAGGCCAATGGGATTATTCCCGGTAACAAAAGGGGACCCAGTAACTTCAGTTAAAAAACCAGAGCCATTAAATGAATAAACCGACACTGAATCTTGTGAGCTATTGGTAGTGGCTACAAAGCTTGCTGTAGGGCAATATGCGGTTGAGGTAGGATTTAACCCCGTAACAAAGGGAGACCCTGAGACTGCCGTTAGTGCTTGTGGGCCACAAAAAACTCCCAAAAGATTGAAAGTGAAAAATAAAACAACTAAATACATTCTTTTCATACAATTTCCTTACGTAGTATAATTAATAATAAAACTACCGAACTAAGAAAAGGATCTCAATGAAAAAGTATTTATTGGCTATTCTATTTTCAATATCTTTTATTATGGGTTCAAGCATTAAGATAATGACCTATAATCTTTGGATGCTTCCTTATCAAGATTTAGCTGAAAATGGGCTTTTGAAAGCTGCCGCAAAGTTAATAGGCCAAGGTGAATCAATACAAAGCTTAAACACTAATTCAAGAGAAAGAGCAGAGAAAATTGCCGCAAAAATAGTACAATTAGCTGATGTTTTTGCTTTCCAAGAAGGCTTTGATACCGCTGGTCGTAAAATTCTCCGCAGGGATATGAAAAAGCTGGGAGTGTTAAGTAGTACAAAAGTACTAGGCCGTTCTGTATTTCTTAGCCGTAGACTTACCAATAGTGGTTTGTTTGATATGAGCAAATACCCAATTGAAAACTCTAAAGGTATCTATTATAAAGATAAATTCAAAACAAACCAAAGAACCAGTAAGCCAATAGATTCTTTCTCTTCGGACCGAATTGCTGATAAAGGCGTATTATACGTAAAAGTTACTAAAGATGGTAAACCATTTCATATTTTCTCAACTCATACACAAGCAAAAACACATAAAAAAAGTGAAACTCCAGCAGCAGGAGCGCAAATTCGTGAACGGCAATGGAAACGCATTCGTACATTTATCGATTCATTACAAATTCCTTCAAGTCAGCCAGTGATTATTGTTGGGGATATGAATGTTGATAAAGCTAATCCAGAAAAACGCAAAGATCGTTATGCTGAATATGAAAGAATGAAACAGATTTTAAAGGCAACAGAGGTGCCAAAAAGATATGGTTCCTATAAATATACCTCGTTGTTTGACCCAGAAAAAGTTGAAAAAACAAAAATTGCGGGCCAATGGATCGATTATATCCTCTATTCCAATACCCACTTAAAGCCAACAAAAGCAGAAGCCTATGTTCCAATTAAAAATGATCAGGAAGCAAAAGAGTGGGAAAAATTATCTGACCATTTCCCATTGATTGGTAATTTCGAGTTTGAGGGGTATTGAAAATGTTTATTGCTTTTGCCTATTTATGTCATTCAAAATTTTTCAATTTATCGCTACTTGTCAATATATAATAATCATGGTAAATTAAAGGTGCAATAAAACAAAATAGAGGTCTTAGGTTTTGCCATGGAAAACAGGTATTTTATTCTTACTTTATTATTTATTTCCTTCAATTTAGTTGGTATGAATCCAGAAAGACTACCAATTTATGCCTGCAGTCTATGCCCTAAGAAAACGGTTGCAAAACTGGTAGGCCACCATTTAGTTGAAAAACATTTCATCAATGGTTTTACCACTAAAAATGGGCACTTAATACCCCTAAAGAACCAAAGTACGCGTATGCAAGTATCGTATATAATTGAATCAAATCTAACTAAAGAACAATTGAACCAAATATTTGCAGATTTTAATTGGATGTCCCCAGAATTTAGTAGGATGATTAAGGTAGTAGCTGTGGAAACAACATGGATACGACCGGGATAATTATAAATTTTTATTTTTAACATAATATACATTATCAGAAGAAAAATTTAAGGTTTTGCTAAAGTGAAATTTTTGTGCACACTGAGAACCGATGCTCATTTCTAATCTTACTAATCGAAAAAAATAAAATCAAGCGTTAGAATTAATTCTCGTTGCCGTTTTTTGACTGAATTTCAATTTATTGTAAATTTGCTCTTTATATTATTTTGAAGGTTAATAATTTATATTTCTTCAGTAATTGTATCTAGGTAGAAAAAGTTAGAAAGATTTGTAACTAAAGATTCATTGCTTGAGGTTTGGCCACCGAAGACTATTGTATCATTTATAAATATTGGCTTGAATATATGCGTTCGTTGAGATTGCGCAATGAAATTTTGTGTTTTAGTATGCATATCATACGAACAAAGATTGGCTAAGCCTTCCTTGTTGCATGAAGTAAAATAGAATGTCTTATTATTGTAAACAGGTAATAATGGTAATAATAATTCATACAGCCGAGAACAATTATTCAAGAATAACAACTGCGTTGGTAGGCTAAAGCTAAATAATCTTTCTGTTTTCCACTGAGTATCTATTTGATACAAATTATAACAGGTCATAGATAAGCAAGTCTGGTCATATCGCCCTTTTGCAGGATACCGTATAAAAAAACCTTGGGTCTTGCTGATCATCTGCAAATACGCTATCGGTTTGTTTTTGAGATCTAGTAATAGCTCAGACAAACCAGGATTGGAAAATATTGTTTTTTTAATTTTATAAGTAACTTCTTTTTTATCTTTTGTTCTTTCAATAAAAAAAAGGTCATTGTTAACTTTTTGTGGATAGATATAATCATGCATATGATCATGTAACAAAAAATTTATATCTCCTTCAGCATTTACCATGAAAATACCAAAATGGTCATGATACTTTGCACTTAAAAATGCTTGGTCATCACTTAGCCACTGTATTAAGCTAATATCATACAATGGTCGTTCTAACTCTATTGATTTTGGTGAACGTTTAGACAATGATTTAACTCGAATTCTACCATTATCAACAAAGCTAAATGATCGTCCACCAGGCAATAATTGAAATCCTGCTGACGTATATATTGCTGGTAATTGTTGAGTAACTTTTTTATTTTCTAAATCTAACGACCACAATTGTAAATGATCACAGTCTTTTTGATAAACAAAGAAAACGGTGTGTTCATCAATTGCCCCTACTGGATAAACATAGTGCTGAGAATTACAAACAAAAATAATAAAAAAAAGGGAAAGTAGTATTTCCTTCATAAACTTCTCCTTGAGGCCTTGTTTTTAGCATACTGTATTAGTATAAAATAAACCATCGCACTGACCGAAATCAATGCGATGGAAAAAAGGAGAGTAGTAATGAAGCCTAGATTAATTGAGTTCACTTCCCATTTTAGTAAAAATTACTAAAATGTCAAATTAAGCAATTTTTATTTTTCTTTTCATTTCAATGATAAAGAAGTAAATTCTCTAATAATATATAAGTATTTATCTTGTTTGTCAACATCAAGAAAATATAAATTACCCATACTTTGGCCATTCTTTTCAGTTTGGCAATTTTATAGACTGGGCCCCAAGACCTGTTAGCTGCTCAACCAAAAAATTGTGTCGGGAAGGCAGGGTAAAAATGAGCTGGCACCCGAGCTGATGAAGGATATCAACCAGCAAAGTGCACCGAGATTGGTCAAAATCAGTCATAAAATCATCTATAAGCATGATTACCGACCCTCTCTTTTTTATAAGTTGCTGAGCATAAGCAATATTGATCAGGAGAACAATAAGCTTTTGTTGTCCTCGAGAGGCAAAGTTACGGGATCGTTTATCCTGAAAAATAATAGAGAAATCATCCAGATGAGCCCCAAAAAGGGACCTTCCATATCTTGCCTCATCATGTTGTAATTGACTATTTTTTGCCAAGAAAGATTCTATGCTATTATCATCTTTTGAGATACGTTTTGGCTTATAATCAAAGGCGATAGAGAGACTGGGAAAGTGGGTTTTAAGGAGTTTTCTTGTAGAGCGTTGCAAACTATTTAGCATTTTTGTTCGTTCTTCTTGTATGGTCTTTGAATGCTGCCACAATTGCTGCGTCCATAGTTGGTATGATTCTTGTGTAAAATGTCCTTTTTTCAATAGCGCATTTCTTTGTTCAACCAATTTGCGTAACTTCCGAATGGTTAATAAAAAATCTGGTTTAAAAAGTGCTATCGCTTGGTCTAAAAAGTTTCGTCTGATTTCAGGGCCTTCTTTTATAAGACCTAGTTCATCTTCTGTAATAGTAATAATGCGGTAATGATCCATCAATTGTTTATAAGAAGTAATTGCTTTTTTATCAAGTTTGACTAATCGTTTTTTATCTGTAAAACCAACCTGCAATTCATGAGGACCAACCTCATCAGCAAATTTCGCTTTAATAAAAAAATTTTGTTGCTCAAATTGCATAAGCTCTCTTGGCCAGTATGTGCGAAATGAACGCAAGTAACATAAATAATGCAAGGCTTCCAGTAAAGATGTTTTACCAGAACCATTTACCCCTTCAATAACAATAATTGGTTTCTCAAATGAAAATGTTACATCTGCAAAACAGCGGAAGTGCTTTAGTTGTAACCGAATGATTTGCACTATTTAATCACAAGCATTTTATGATTGTTGTTTTGTAGGTGCAACAGGCATAACTAAATAACGCACATGACTATCCTCTTGCTCAGCCTCAAATATAATGGGCTTTGCTGCATTTTTTAAATAAAAAGTCAGAGTATCATCAGCAAATGCTTGCAATCCACTCAAAAGATAGGGTGCATAAAATCTAATACCTAGTTTTTCGCCAATAAAATCATTAAGCGGAACTTGTTCTTGTAATTTTCCAACTTCTTTATTTTGCATTGAAACATTAATTTTGTCAGGTTCAAAGTCAAACTGAGTTGCAATAAATTGGCCCGAAAGCAAACAAGCTGAGCGACGTAATGTCTTGATCAAACAACTACGATCAACTTTTGCCGGCACAAATCCTTCTTTATCCAGGATTGCACCATATTGTGGAAATGGATCAACTAATAATTTTGTGAAGAAATTGAATGACTCTCCAGAAAAGACTAATTGGTTCCCACATACGCCTAAAAAGATCATCTTTTCATTTGATCCTTCTAGAATTTTTTTTACTTCGAAAATAGCACGCCGTGGCAACAGCCATTTTTTTGGTTCTTCTAATGCATACTTCTTGGTGCTTGCTTGCGCTAAGCAATGCCCGTCAGTTGAAGTCATTTTCATATCAGTGTCTGAAATTTCTAAAAACAGACCATTCAGTGCGGGATTTGCGTTGTTCTGTGGAATTAAAAATGCAACCCTAGAGAGCATTTGAAGGATAAATGGAGCATCAAGCTGCATAAGGTTTTCAATGCGCTCTGGAAATGGCGGGAATTCTTGTGCATCTTTTATGTTCAAAGCCAAATTGACCGACCCTGTTTTTAACAATAATTGTTTGTCGGTTATGGTAAAGGTAATATCACCATCTAGTTCTTTCACTAAATCAAATAAGCGTTTACCAGAAACTAAAAATGAGCGTGGTTGCGCACCATCAACATCTGATTCTTTTAATAAATAACTTGCTTGCAGACTAATTTCTAAATCGGTACTTTTTAAAACAAGCTCTTTATGGCCAACTTGAAACAAAATATAACTAGTAGAATCAAGTGTTGTACGTTTGGTGCAAATTGGTTGTATCGAAGACAATATTGATAAGAACGGTTTTTGCTCAACTATAAACGTATTTTTCATATTAACCCTAGCAAAAAATTTTCTCTTGTAATCTTTTTAAGTATAGTTTTTATATAGAAAAAAAGAAGAATTTTATACAATATCTATTGCATATTTCTTAAGGAGCAAAGATGAAAAGTTTATATTATTATTTTGTATAGTTCCAATCATCTCTTTTGCAATGCAATCCAAACATAGGAAGAAAATAAAAAAGCTATGAACGTGGATGCTTTTTGTCATAAATTTTACGCAAATAACCGGTGTCTACATGTGTGTAAATTTGTACTGTTGATAAGTTTTCATGGCCAAGAATCATTTGTAGTGAACGCAAATCTGCACCCCGTCTTAATAAATGGGTTGCCAATGAATGACGCAATTTATGTGGTGATATTTTCCGTTTATTCCCAGTAGCAGCCCATAATTTATTTAAAATCCCCCAAAATGATTGCCGAGATATAGGCTTTACTTTTTTTCCATAAATAATTGGAAATAAGTAGTCAGTTTGTTTTTTGGTTCTTTTTAAAAATGATTTATGCACTTCATAAATATATTTTTTTAATAAATCTAACATTGGCATAGGAATTGGAATCATTCGATCCTTACCGCCTTTTCCATGAACAGCAATGAAACCGGTATCAAAATGAACATCAGTAATTTTTAAATGAACCAATTCGGAAATTCGCATACCAGAGACATATAATAAATACAACATCATTTTGTTACGGGTACCAATATTGGTTTGGTCTTGATCAGCTACTTGTAATAATTGCTCAACCTCTTGTTCTGATAAAAAACTAGGCAGTTTTTTTTCAAGTTTTGGAAAAATAAGCTCATGTGCATAGTTTTGCCAACCATGATATTGCTGAGCCCATGAATAAAAAACTTTTAGGGTAGAAATTTTGCGTGACATACTCCGCGCAGATAATTTTAGTTCTTTTAGATAGACTAAGAAGGATTTCAAATCAACAAGCTCAGCTTTTTCTAAAACTATCTTTTTTTTCTCTAAATAAACAAAAAATTGCTCAATATCTTTTTTGTAGGCAGAAAAAGTATTTTGCGCAACTCTTCGCTCAGTTAATAAGTATGCTTCAAATTTATGTTGCAGGTCATGTTTCATATAGGCCTTTATTTTTTATACTGCTAAGGTATATCATAATTAATTGTGAAAAGGAAAGTCGAATAACAAAAATAATTTGAGGTAAAAGAATGAGAATCCTATTATTTTTATTTTGTTCCGTATCAATCTTTGCAATGGATGAAAATGAAACAGATCCTTCTGTTACTGCATTGTCAGAAACGCCAATATTAGTTCATAATCCTGGCAGAAAAGAAAGACCTCAATCAACTGACGCCAAAATTCTTGCCGCATTTGCTCTAAAGCATGAAGGTGAAAGATTGCTAAATCAAGCCTTAAAGCAAAATAGACAAGATTTAATCTTTGGCCTTATTGAAGATGTTGCAATCCAAAATTCCCATTACCAGACAGTCCTTGCAAGTGCTTTATCTCTGCAAGAAAAGAAAACTTTTTTTGCACTTTTAGCTAATAAAACAAAACCTGATAATGAATGTATATCACTCCTTATAGAATATATTAATAAAGAAGAAAAATTATTGAGTATTTTACCACAAGCCAAGGAAAGATTAGAAAGCTATAAAACATGGAAATCAGAATTACTAGAAATCTGTTCTCAAAATAAGATTGAAGCTCCCTCTGATTGCATTCTTTCCTAATGTGACAGTTTCAATACATCCGAGACTGTAGAAGCAAGAGCTCTTAATAGGCCCTTGCAACAATTACATCAGTTTTGCTTGGCTTACCACAATGAAAACATGCTTTAAATTCTGCTTTATCTAGCAAACAGCGTGTTGAAGCTTTATATTTTTTCAACTCAATCTCGCAGTTTGGATCTTGGCACCAGCCTGTTTGGTATAAACCACCTTTTTTTTCTAGGTCTGGGCCGAATTGTGCTAACTTTTCACCTTTATGCCAACTCTCTTGCATATTTTTCTGTGCTCGTTTGAAAAGTTCATTCTGAAACTCTTCTAGGCGATGTGCCACATTTGCGATGATCACATCCAAGGAGACAGGCATTTTATTTCCCAGACGATCAACCATCATTACCTGATTTTTCTCAACATCCTTAGGGCCAATTTCCAAACGAATCGGAACCCCTTTTAATTCCCATTCATAAAATTTAGCTCCTGGTGTTTTATGACGATCATCATCGATATGGACCCGAACGCCTTTTACTTTTAATTTTTCAAAGACTTCTGAAACGGTACCTAACACTTTGTTCTGAGCATCAGTTCCTGATTTGAAAATTGGAATAATCACTACTTGAATAGGGGCAATTTTTGGTGGCAGGACTAATCCCTTTTGGTCACCATGCACCATAACCACAGCTCCAATCAGCCGAGTTGTAACTCCCCAACTTGTTAACCATGGATAAGCAAGCTCACCTTTTTCATTTTGAAACTGCATATTAAATGCCTTGGCAAAATTTTGTGACAGAAAATGTGATGTTCCCATTTGCAGAGCTTTGCCATCTTGCATGAGTGCTTCAAAGGTATAGGTTTTTTCTGCCCCAGGGAATTTTTCACTTTCTGATTTTAAACCCGATACTACTGGAATAGCTAAATAATTATGTGCTAAATCTATATATTCTTTAAGCATTGTCAAAACTTCAGTTTGTGCTTCATCTTTTGTTGCGTGTGCAGTGTGGCCTTCTTGCCAAAAAAACTCTGTTGTACGCAAAAATGGCCTTGGACGCAATTCCCAACGAATCACATTTGCCCATTGATTAATCTTTATTGGTAGATCGCGCCAAGATTTAATCCATTTGGCAAACATGTAATGAATAATTGTCTCTGAGGTTGGCCTTACTACCAAAGGCTCTTCCAGCTTTTTGCCTCCAGCATGAGTGACAACTGCAAGCTCAGGAGCAAATCCCTCAATATGATCCGCTTCTCTTTTTAAAAAAGACTCTGGAATTAATAAAGGAAAAGCAACATTATGATGGCCCGTTCTCTTAATTTTTTCGTCCATAATACTTTTAATATTCTCCCATAAGGCATAACCATATGGGCGAATTATAATTGAACCGCGTACGGGAGATTGATCAGTTAACTGGGCATCATAAATAACCTGATTATACCAATCAGGAAAATGTGTTTTAATATCGGGTAATTTTTTCATCAGTAAACCTTTAAATATTGAATAAAGCATACTAAATTGCCAAAAAATCGCAAAACTAAATTATACAAATTATTTATGAATTGTATAATTTTTTGCTATCATTATAAAAAAGAGAAAGGAATATTATGCACAAAAAGCTCTCTATTGGTCTTGGGTGGCAATTTTTATATGCATCATGTTCTCTTTTTGCAGCAACACCAGAAGAAGTTGTTTACGTGTTTTCTCATGGTATTTGGGATAACAATGAGCAAGTCTACCATTACACCCAAGAAATCCCTGACTGTTTTTCTAAATCACATGATCGCTATATTATTAATGGGCCGGTCCAAACCTTTGATTACCCAGATGCCAAATACAAAATTTATAATACAAGCCTAGGCCAAAAAAATGAAGTTGAGATTCTTGTCGACGAATTATATAAAACAATTGGTAAATATCAAAAAGATGTGGTAATGGTTGGCGTTTCTCGTGGCGCTGTAGCTGCATTCAATATGATTGCCCTTTATGATCTGCCACAAATTAAAGCATTAGTTATAGAATCACCTTTTGATTCCCCCGAAACGGTTCTATCGCATAATCTCTCTAAAGTTAGCTTTTTTTCGAAGATTACAAATTTTGCAAAAAAAATAATGGCTTATAAAGAAGACGGTATCCAGGCAATTGATTTAGTTGATGGTATTCCCCAAGACTTACCTATTTTAATCATCGCCTCTGAGGAAGACCAACGTGTTCCCATACACAGTACTCTTACTTTATATAATAAACTCATCGAAACAGGCCATCAAAATGTTCATCTACTTATCTTGAAAAAAGGTCAACACGGTAAGCTACTTAGGGGGCATGAAGGATGGAAATACCAAAATGTAACGCACGCTTTTTATAAAAAATATGCGTTACCACACAACAAAACCTTTGCCAAGCTTGGAAAAAAGGATTTTGTGAAATCTATGTCAAAACCCTATCTATTAGCTACTTTTGATGACAAATAAATAGCAGTTGAAAAAAATTGGGCTGAATTTTAAATTTTTTACTTGCAAGAACTATTGATTTTTATTTTCATAATCATTTATCTTTGAAAATAGAAATATGTGTTTTTACAAACCCTAATCATTAAAAAAGGAAATAAAAGGGGGAATAGCCATGGCAACTAAGAAAAGAAAAAAAACAGCAACAAAGAAAAAGACAACTAGAAGAAAAACAACTGTTAAACGTAAAACTGCTAAAAAAGCCGTTAAACGTAAAACTGTAAAACGTGCTGTTAAACGTAAAACTGCTAAAAAAGCTGTTAAACGTAAAACTGTAAAACGTGCTGTTAAACGTAAAACTGCTAAAAAAGCCGTTAAGCGTAAAACTGTAAAACGTGCTGTTAAACGTAAAACTGCTAAAAAAGCCGTTAAACGCAAAACTGTAAAACGTGCTGTTAAACGTAAAACTGCTAAAAAAGTCGTTAAGCGTAAAACTGTAAAACGTGCTGTTAAACGTAAAACTGCTAAAAAAGCTGTTAAGCGTAAAACTGTAAAACGTGCTGTTAAGCGTAAAACTGCTAAACGTACTGTTAAGCGTAAAGTAGCTAAAAAAGCTGCTCCTAAAAAACGCCGAATGCGCAAAGCTCGCAGAAGAAAAAAAGCTTAAATCGGTTAATTGATAAAAAAACCCTTTCTTCGCAAAGGTTCTGAAAGGGTTTTTTTATTTATTATTTTTTAGCTCTTGCCAATAAAATAAAGCCAATCCAACAGAAACAAGCAAAAATGACCAGATAAAATAAGTATCTATACATTCGTTATTTATAATCCAACCAAAAAGAGCGGTAAATAGCGGAGTCATAAATCCTGCAAAGGCCAAAAAGGTCGCTGAATACCGTTTGAGTAGAAATCCGTATAAATTATAGAAAATTAAGTTAGCAATAATGATTAGTAAGACAATAGACACACTAGCCATACCTATAGCTTGTGCCTTGGTATAACCTACTGGCATTATCCACCAACTCGATTCGGTTATAGTAGAAGTAATTAATGAAAGAAATCCACCAAGAAGCATTGCAATGCCATTAATCAATATTGGAGAATAAGTTGTTGCTAATTTTTTAAATAAAATCCACCCAATCACCGCACTGACAACTGAAATAAGCATTACCAATTCAGAAAAATCAAGGAACAAAATGCTCCATATCGAATTTTGCACAGATGGCAAAAATAAAGGTAAAAGACCAATAAAGCCAAGAATCATGCCAATCCATTGGAAAAGATTAAGCCGTTCATTAATGAAAAAATAAGCTATTAAAGCGGTAAAAAACGGACTAAAGTTGTAAAACAATGCAGCTCTTGCTGAAGAAATGCTTTGTAGCGCCCAAAACTCGGCCATATACGCAAGATAAATATGAAAAAAAGTAAGTAAGAGCAAAACCAAAAGATCTCTTTTAAATACCCTAATTTGTCTTTTTTGAACTATAGTATGAAATCCTAGCAAGATTAAACCGGCTAAAATCATTCTGATCGCAACTAAAAAGAAGGGAGAAATAAAAGAAAGCGCTGCTTTTCCTATAGCAAAAGTACTTGCAAGAAAAGCGTATAATATAATAATAAGAATCATAGATTATTTCCTGGTTTCATTGGGATTCTTTCTGATAAAAAAGATACATACCTACAAAGACAAAGCCAAGGGCAACAAAAAATTGCCAATAGAGCAGCTCGTGCAAAAACAACCACCCATATAAGCTGGCAAAAAGTGGAGATAAGAAACCCGCAAATAATAAAAATGTGCTTGTATAACGCTTTAATAACTGTGCATACCAGTTATAACCAATTAGATTAGAAATCACAATTAAAGCTACCAAACAACCTAGAAAAGGCCATATCGACGTTATAGGAATTGGATCCCAAGGTTCTATAGCATAAGAAAAAACAAAACAAAGTAATCCCCCAAAAAACATCGTAATGCCATTGGCCATTAGAGGACTATAACCAGCGACCATGAGTTTACGCATATAGGTCCAGCCATATGCCATGGAAGCTGTTGCGGCAATCATTGCAAGCTCTGGTAAAGAAAGGAATGAAAACCCTCCAGGTGCTGTTTCGGTTGTGGAATCATAGTTCACAAGCATAAGAAGAAAACCAATGAAGCCTATGATTAAACCAAGCCATTTTTGCATTCCCATTTTTTCTTTTAATAAATGGTATGAAAAAAATATTGCAAAAAAAGGTGCCAAATTATATAAAAAACATGCTTTGTAGGAAAGTAAGTATTGGAGAGACCAAAATTCTAAACAATTGGCCAGACAAATACTAGTAATAGCCATTATTATAAGTGGCTTTACAAAACCACGCACATAGAAAACAGAACGATTAAAAAAGAAGCAATAGATTAACAATAAAGCTCCCGCAATACTCATGCGTGATGCGGTGATAAAAATTGGCTTTGTAAATAAAAAAGAATACTTGCCAATAGTAAAAGTACTGGCAAGTAAAGCATATATTAAAATTATCTCTATCATGTAATCCCCCTTTTTCTATTAATCCAAAAACAACTCCTGATCTATAATACGAATACGTTCAATAGCGGTAGCTCTGCCAGTATCCATATCAACTTCTATCCAAACTCCAGACATTACCACAGGGTTAGTTTTCTCTACAACAAACTTAGATGGCATTTGAGTTAAAAAACGACTAATTATCGCTTCTTTTTTCATCCCAAGAGTAGAATGCAATGAACCGGTATATCCTAAGTCGGTAATGAATGCGGTACCTTTTGGCAAAATTTGTTCGTCAGCAGTCTGCGCATGAGTATGAGTACCAACAAGACCACTCACTCTTCCATCAAGGTAGAGAGCTAGAGCAATTTTTTCAGATGATGCTTCTGCATGAAAATCTACAAAGATAGTCTTTGTTTTGTGCTTAAGAAAGGTTAATAAAGAATCAGCAGTGCGAAATGGACATGCCAAATCATCGCGCATAAACACTCGGCCTTGTAGATTAATTACTCCGATTTCGTGGCCTTTAACCAAGAAAGAGGTTACGCCAGAACCAGGGTTGCCTGCAGGATAATTTGCCGGACGCAAAAGATCATTATTTTGATTTAAGTAGTCATAAATCTCTTTGTCATCCCATACATGGTTACCAGAAGTAACAATGTCAGCATTATTATGTTTAAAAAATCGCATTATTTTTGAGGAAATTCCTCTACCGCGCCCAGAACTATTTTCACCATTAACTATAACAGCATCAATTTTATGCCGCTCTTTGAGCTTATCAATATGCTTTTGAAACATATCTCTACCAGTTTCTCCGACCACGTCCCCAATAAAAAGCACCCGTATTTTTTCCATTGCGTAGTTCCTATCGAGCATACTCTATTGCACGTTTTTCACGTATTACATTAACTTTAATTTGACCAGGAAAATTCATCTCTTCTTCTATCTTTTTTGCTAAATCACGTGCAAGGCATTGAGATTTAGCATCATCTAGCAAATCCTCTTGAACAATAACTCGAATTTCTCGACCAGCTTGAAGAGCATACGCTTTTTTGACGCCATCAAAATGACTTGCAATCTCTTCTAATTTCTCAAGCCGTTTAATATAAGCAGCAAAAGTTTCACGTCGTGCTCCTGGTCTAGAAGCAGAAATGGTATCTGCAATAACCACAAGTATGGCATAAACAGAAGCAAAGGGAACCTCTTGGTGGTGAGCGGCAATAGCATTTACAATTATTGGATCTTCGCCACAACGTTTTGCAATATCGGCACCAATTTGAGCATGTGGCCCTTCTACCTCCGCAGTTACCGCCTTTCCAATATCATGTAATAAGCCAGCACGCAAAGCAATAGAGCCATTTAAACCTAATTCTTCTGCAATACAACGTGCAAAAACACCAACCTCCTTTGAGTGATTTAAAACATTTTGAGAAAAACTAGTACGGAAATGTAATTTACCCAGTAGGGTAATTATTTCTGGAGCAAGACCTTGCAAATTAAACTCAAGAACCGTTTCTTTTCCATATTCCTGGATTATCTCTTCAATTTCTTTTTCGCACTGCGTAACGGTTTCTTCAATTTTTGTCGGGTTTATCCTACCATCGGCAATCAAGCGCTCTAAGGAACGCTGAGCAATCTCACGACGAATAGGATTAAAACCTGAAATTGTTATAATCTCTGGCATTTCACCAATCACAAACTCCATCCCCGTTGCCATTTCAAGCGCTTTAATGTTTCTACCCTCTTTACCAATTATTCGCCCCTTCATTTCATCATTAGGTAAATGTACAACACTAGAAGAGTGGGGCGTTACCTGGTCTGCAGTATATCGCTGCATAGCAGTTACAACAATACTAATAGCTTTTTCTTTTGCTATTTGATGAGCTTCTTCTTCTACTTTATGAATCCATTTTTGGTTTAGTAATTGAACTTCTGCTTGTAGGGTCTCAAGCAATGTTTGCTTTGCATCATCTTGCGACATATTGCTAACACGTTCTAACTTGTTAATAAGTTCGGCATAGAGATTTTTTAGCTTTGTTTCATTAACACGCAACATATCTTCTGCGCGAGAAATATTGCGCTCTTTTTGCTGCAATTCGTAGCGAAGACTATCTAACTCATTTTCCTTTTTTTCAATCGTTTCATATTTTGAATTGAGTTTGTTTCTTTGACGTTCAAGGTCAATGCGTTCATGCTTTAATTCGAGTTCAAACTCAGTTCTTTTTTTATAAATTTCGTCTTTAACTTTTAATAACGCTTCACGTTTTTCTGTTTCAATTTCACGCTTTGTATTTTTCCATTTTTTGCGTGATTCAGTTAATAATTCTTTGGCATTATTAATTTTTTTCTTTGCGAACCATAACAATAGCAAGCCTAGTGCAGCTAAAGAAGCCCCACCAATGGCTAGCAAAATATTTAAACCAATCATATTCTATCCTACATCTTTTCAAGTTATATTTAATAAAGCAATTATGCAGAAATGGATAGAAAAACAGACAAGACAAAATTACAACAATTACAACTATAAAGATGCAACCGACACTTCATATAGTGTCTGGTCTATAAGTTCAACTAATGATTTTGTTTTTTCTTTACATAGTGATATTTTTGACCGTTCAGCAACAACCTGACTTGCTAACTGAAGGGCAACCAAAACACTAATTTTTTCATGAGTGAAATTAGTGTTTTTTGCAATCGTTTTCATAAGACCATTCACTAAGGAAGCTGCCTCATTAACATGTTCTTGGGTCTCATCGCTTACCAAAACATATTCTTTCTCTAGCAAAGAAACGGTATACTTTTTAGGTTCACTCATAACAATTCACTTTTTAAGGTTGGATTTCCTTGTCGACCAACGCATCTATGTTCTTAATTAAATCATCTACAACGGACTTTGTTAATGCTTTTTCGTTGCTGAATTTTTCTTTGTCTTGCAAGCTACTCTTTTCTATTACTTGTAACTGTTCAATAGTTTCTCGCAAAGTACTATTTTTCTTACATAATTGCACATTTTCTGCTTTTAATGAATTTACTAAGTTCATTAAAGCAGAAATTTTTTCTTCTAAAGTTTTTAGCAACTCCATCACTTCCCCCTTTTAACTCTCAAAACCACTCATAGTCTAAACACTGTTATCTGTGAGTGTCAAGCAAGCATACAATATTGTTGAGTTATGCTTGTTTTGCAATTTCAGCCAATTTCCCAAATGCTTCAGGCTCAAAAATAGCCAACTGACTTAACATTTTTCTATTCAATGCAATATCAGCATTTTTTAGGCCATGCATCAAACGACTATAAGAAGTATCATGCTGTTTTGCGGCAGCAGAAATACGGGTAATGAATAGAGCACGCATGTCACGCTTTTTGAGCTTTCTGCCTTTAAAGGCAAAAGCCATCGCGCGAAGTAATGTTTCTTTTGCACGCTTAAAAATATTTTTGCGCTGCCCCCAAAAACCCTTGGTTTTTTTTAGGAGTCTTTTATGTCTTTTTTTTGTTACTGTACCACGTTTTACGCGACTCATTTAATTTCCTTGATTGAGAAATAATACCATTTAATTAATTAGGTAATAACTTGTTAACTGTTTTTAAATCAGCTTTACTAATATAACCAACCTTACGCAAATCTCGCTTTCGCTTAGATGATTTTTTAGTAAGCAAGTGTCGGCGATATGCTTTTGATCGTTTTAGTTTGTTTTTACCAACTTTTCTAAATCTTTTTTTTGCTGCAGATTTTGTTTTCATTTTTACTTTAGCCATGAAAAAACACTCCAAATTCTTATCATTTTATATAATATATACGAAACCAAAATTGTCCGATTCTTGACTCTTTTTCAACGGCCAAGTTAGGAAGCTCAAATTCTTTAAAACTTTGTTCTACGCGAGCAAATAATTCTGGTCCTCGCTCTTGCTTTGTGATATTTTCACGTCCACGGAAAAACAAGGTTATTTTTACACGTTTCCCACTTTTTAAAAATTTGATCGCCTGCTTGATTTTTGTTTCATAATCATGCTGACCAATTTTCGGTTTAATTTTTATCTCTTTTACCTGAATAACCTTTTGATGCTTCTTAGCTTCAGCCAACTTCTTCTTTTTTTCATAAAGTGATTTGCCATAATCCATTATTTTGGCAACTGGCACTCCCTCATTTCCTTGTGATGAAATTAACACAAGGTCAAGATTTGCAACTCGTGCAATTTCTAGTGCTTTATATTTTGATATAACGCCTACATTCTGCCCTTCATGAGTGATTAACTGCAGCTGTAGAGCGCGAATATTTTCATTTACTTGTGCAACTTCTGGCTTTCTTGCTTTCAATTAATAATACCTTTTATTATAAAAAAGATTGTTTATTTAACTAATGCTTTTTGTTCATCAGTTTTAATTTTAACGTCTTGAAATAATTTTTTAGTTATGTCTTTATTCTCTTGTAAATATTTCAATACTTGTTCACGGCCTTGAGCAAAATTTTGCCCTTCAAGCGAGAACCATGCCCCTGATTTTTTTATCAGGCCATAATGCAATGCAGCATCAAGTAAGTCAAGCTCTTGGCTTATTCCTTTACCAAAAATCAAGTCAAGCTCAACTCTTTTGAATGGGGGTGCAACTTTATTCTTTACCACCTTAACAGCGACTCGATTGCCAATGTGAACGTCTCCACGCTTAAGGCTTGCCACACGACGAATATCTAAACGAATAGAGGAATAAAATTTTAATGCTTTACCGCCAGTTGTTGTTTCTTTTGGCCCCCAAGCCATTGAACTAATATTTTGCCGCACTTGGTTAATAAAAATGAGTACCGTTTTTGATTTATGAACAATGGGTGTTAATTTTCGTAGAGCTTGTGACATAAGTCTTGCCTGGAGACCCATATGAGAATCGCCCATTTCACCTTCTAGTTCAGCTTTGGGTACTAATGCTGCAACCGAATCGATGACAATAACATCAACTGCTCCAGAACGAATTAACATTTCAGTAATATCTAAAGCTTGCTCGCCATAATCTGGTTGTGAAATAATTAGATCATTTATATTGATGCCCAAACCTGCTGTATAATCAGAATCCATTGCATGCTCAGCATCAATAAAGGCACAAATTCCACCTTTTCTTTGCGCTTGGGCAATAATATGTAGTGCCAAAGTACTTTTACCAGAAGCTTCTGGACCATATATTTCAATAACTCTTCCTACCGGCAATCCGCCAACACCAAGGGCCTGGTCGATTAAAATAGAACCAGTAGAGATGGTTTCAATTCTTGTTTGAGGGGCTTGGCCCAGCATCATGACAGCACCATTACCATACTGCTTATCTATCTGGGAAAAGGTTACTTCCAATGCTTTCTTTTTAAATACTACTGTATCGTCTTTTTTTGCAGCAGTAGCAGGGATTGATCCTTTTGTTTTTTTTGCCATATCAATCTTTTTTTTATTTTGTCAGAATTTCTTTATTAGTCTCTATTGTAGCATTTCTATATAAAGACGCAACAAAGCCTTTAAATATAAGGTCTTTTTGTACCTGCTCCAATTGCCCGATCAAATCAGGTTTTTTTTCGCTGTATAGGCCTTGGTCAAAGGATGCAACCTCATCAAGACGAATAAGATAGCCAGCAGAATCATCCAATTGCTCAAGAAGCCCACCAATATTTTCTATTTGTAACATCTTGTATATAGGAAGGCCTTGTTTCTTTAATTCTTCAGTCTTCTTAGCATCTTTGGTTATTGGGCCCGTTTGTTCCAAAGAACCACCCACTATTTTTTGAGCTTCTTGTATAGAGCTATCAACTGCAATTTTCTTTGCCTGGTTTAATAACTCAGCAAGTTTTTTAGATGCTTTTTGAGTATAGTAGTCGGATGCAACTTGCTCTTTAATCTGTGCGAATGGCGGCAGAGAACGCTTGGTAATGGTATTTAGTTGTATCAGAACACCTTCTCTTTCTCCGTCAGGAGTAACGCCAGTAAAACCATTTTCTTTTTTGATATTAAATAAAGCACTAGAAAGTTTCGAACCATCCGAGGCTTTATTGATTACCCCTTTCTTAGCTTTTTTATTCTCAACAAACGCCATTAAATTCTGTGGATCATTTTTAAGCTTCGCTACATCAACTTTAAATTGGGAAGCAAACCTATCTTGCGCAAGAATTTGACTAATCTCGTCTTTTACCAAGCTGAGTTGTTTATATTTTTTTGGTTTTCTAGCCACTCGCTGCAATATTTCAAACCCATCTTTTGTTTCTATAATATCTGAAATCTGACCATCTTGTTGCAAAAGTAATGCTGCACGCTCAAATGCAACATCTTTTCCTTCCCCTCGAGAAATGAATGGTAAAAGACCACCTTGTTTTATAGATTGCTCATCTTGTGAATATTTTTGCACTAATTGTTCAAATTGTTCAGGATTGGCTTTTGCTTCTTGAAGCACATTTTCAATAGTTTGACGAGCTTGTGGAGACTGATTAATTAAGAGCCTTCGCACTTGTACCTTGACAGGAGCCAAGATATATTGTGATTTATTTCTTTCGTAATATTTTTCAATTGCTTGATCACTAATGTTTAGATCATATTCTCCCGCAGTAAAAGTCCACGTGCTCGCAGAGCGCTTTTCTGGCACCCAATAACTATTTTTATGTTGCTCATAAAATAATTCTAAGGCCTTTTGATCTGCAGGATTTTGCTTGATTTGTTGCAATATTTCCTTAAGTGAAAGAGATAAAACGGTAAACTGTTTGGGTAGATATTCATTTACAAATTGTTGCTTTACCTCAAATGCAGGAACATAAGCTGCTAGGCTAACAAGATTGTAAAGCAATTCTCTTTGGAGCCCATCAATTATATTTTTTTCAAAATCCTCTAAACGAATTCCCTGACGAGCTAATTGGGTTGCAATATAAGCAATATTAGATTCATCAAAAGGAAAGGCTTTAATAATATGATCTTCATTCAAATGAACTCCTAACTTATTAAAAGACTGATCTAATAATGTATTACGTATTGTATCATCAAGAGCCTTTGCATCTAAATTCCCCGTTAAACCTTGCATCTGCAACAATAGATCAGCTATATATGGTTGATCTGTATATTGAAATCGAATTTGTTTAATTTGGTTTTCCAATGAAAACTTCTGGAATCGCAATTGCCCAATACCTACCTTTGTTCCATTGATTCGAGCAATCCATAATGCCTTTCCGGTAAATATATTAAGCAACATTGGCGTTAAAAATGATAATACTAAGACAAGTACCATTCCCCAAATAATAACTTTTGATGCACTACCTTTAATTTTTTCTCGAATTTGGATGATCATCAGATACCTTACTTTTTGATGTTATTACTCATAATTTGTATTTTCTTAATATGCTCTTGTTTTTGAATCTGCTCAATGGTCTGCAATAATTTTTGCCTATCAGTAAAATCTTTTGTTACAATCTGATACCATGAGACTTCTTTGCCTTTAGCTGTTTTACTTTTTCGCGCTTTAAGAATAACCGGCATGTGGCAAGAAAGTAATCTATCAAGGCACGTTTTTGCCGCTTTCTTGGTGCCAAATCCAACCAGTGGTGCCCAATATATTGTTTTATTGTCTGCGTGACTCGTTTTAATTGGTATTGGAGTTTCAGCTTTTTCTCCCGTTACCTCTATCAAGGATGCCATATGAGATTTTGTTTGTTGATCAAGCATATGACTCAACTGCTCAATTCCCTTTTTTTGCCCAATAAAATAACCTGCCATAAAAACAAAAAAACCACATAAAAGCACGCTGGAAACAAACCAACTTGCTTGTCTTTTACTCATTTGCAACCACCGCATAGAATCTTGTTGCTCATTCATTAACTTCCCTTTTTTTGAAACTAGTTACTTTATTTAATAGTTCTTGAATCCAGAAGTCAAGCCCCATTTGGTCAATTGGAACCTCTATCATTTCAATCTGATGATTCGCTTTAGGCTGTATTTGTTGTACATGTATAATCTTTTTATTAAGCATCGACCAAAAGGTTTTTTGTCGTTTTGCATATGCTTTTGTTTTTGCAATAATATTATGCAGCAATTTTTCACGATCTTTTAAAGATTTATCAGTGTTCAGAAAATCTATAATATCATTATAACCAATTAATTGTTTCTTTTTTAAAAATTGTTGCCAACGCTCATCAAGATCCTCAACTTCTTCTATCCATCCTTCCTGAATCATTTGATTGGTTCGCTGCTCAATTCTTTTATGTAGTTCTTTTTTATCGCGATCTAACCAAACTATCAAGAAATTAGCAACCGGGTCAAAAGGCGGTTTAAAGAGTGATGGCTTTTTGCCTGTTTCATACCAAATGGCAAGAGCACGTTCAATTCTATAGCGATCATTAACATGTATCTGTTTGGCCCGTTTTTGGTCAATCTCATACAATTGCAACCAAAGTTCCTCATTTGATTTGTTGCTATCAAAGGTATGCTGTGTTTTTGCAACCTGGGGTGGAAAAAGCAATGAAGAAAAATAAAATCCAGAACCACCAACCAAGATAGGAATTTTATTTTTCTTGCAAATAACTTCAATTAATTCTTTTACCTTTTGTCGATAGCGGGAAACAGAAAAATGTTTTGGTTGCGTAATAACATCAAATAGGTGGTGTTCAACAGGCTCATTCCGCCAATCCGGTTTTGCAGTTCCAATGGATAATGGTTGATATAATTGACCCATATCCATGTTAATAATTTCTGCTGGTATTTCTTTGGCTATCCTGCAGGCAAGTTCAGTTTTCCCACTTGCAGTAGGCCCATAAATAATAATGCAAAAAAGTCTTTTATGTTTCATAATAATAAAGTCAAGTAAGGGGTTGTATCACACAACCCCTTTTATTTTGTTATCAATAAACTATTGATTATTATAATGCAGAAACTATCGCTTGGCCAGTTGGTTTAAACTGCGAGCGTAATTGCTGGATTGCTTTCTGCTCATCTACCTTTTGTACCAATGAAATTTCTTGCGCAAGTAAAGTTTCAGTTTCATTAAGTAAATTTTTCTCACCAAATGAAAGTTCTTTCTTAAAAGCAATATATTGAAGGTCTCGGTATATTTGTGATATTTCGCATAAACTTCCAGAACGAATTTGTCGGCGATATTCCTTATTGCGCTTATTCCAATTGCTGGCGTTCAAGTCATAAGAAATCGGCTTTGCAGGTTCTTTTAATATTTTGAAAATATCATCTATCTTATCATTAGAACTCAAAGATCGTAAACCAACAGACTCTGTATTTTCAGTCGGGACCAAAATAGTCATGTCCTTACTGAGAAATTTTAATTCAAAAAAAGATACGGTTGTTCCAGCAACTTTTTTTTCAATGATATTGGAAATTTCAGCTACCCCATGCCCCGGATAAACAACTTTTTGATTTCGAGCAAACATTGCTAATCCTTTTTTTTTAGGAAATAGCGCTCACCATCAAAAAAGACTTTTACTCAAAAGTTGCTCTTATTTTATCACAAAAAAAATGACGAGAGAATAAAAAGAATAAATTAGTCTATTTATCCTATAACAAAAGTAAAACAAAAAAACGGCTTCAAATTTTGAGAATAAAAAAAGAAAATGATTCCAGTGGAGCATTTGGTTGTCCATTGTAAAAGTGCATTTATCATCAGAATTTCAACCATTCTAGCTTAAACTTTGTTTTATTGCCATATAGAAATAAAACAAAGTTTTTCTTTCTTATTTTGTTCCTAGCTCTTCTTTCTTTGGTTTTTCTTTTTCAAGTTGGGCGGCTAAAATTTGAATGTAGTTAAGCAAGCTGGTTTCATTTTTATCTTTCAAAATTGTAAGGATCGTTTTGCCTTGTTTGTTTTTAATTTTTAAATTGGCTCCATTATTAAGAAACAATTGAGCTGCTTGGGCTTGTTTGCTTTTATCCATATGCAGTAAATACATAATTGGTGTATCACCTTTATTGTTTTGTATATTTGGATTAGCATTTTTTTCTAATAATAGTTTGATAAAGCTTATAGGGTTAAAACTTAATGCAGCAAAATGCAGGGCTGTGTTACCAGCTGCCGATTGGGCATTTACCTTGATGCCAGCTTGTAGCATCTTTTTTACAAAGGGCATATCATCTCGCAAAATTGCATACATCAATCCATTTCGTTTAAATGAATCAGTATCCAAATACCCTAGATAACCATCACCAACGACCGGCACTTTTGTCTGTATTGCCGCTCCAACGGTACCATCCCCAACTTGAGATAAACTTTTTGCAAGTTGCCATACCGTTAAGCCCTTATTATTCTTAATCTTCCAATTGATCCAAGAATTATATTTCTTTTTAAAATCTTCAATCCATTGAGGTGCATTCTGGTACACCATAAGATGAAGCATGGTATTACCATCCTCATTCTGTGCATTTACGAAAGCAAATTTCTCAATGAGTATATCAGCTGCCTGCATACGATCAGTATGAGTATTAGAAAACTGAATCCAGCCCAGATAATGTATTGGACGCCTTCGTTCAGACCCCACTGCATTTACGTTTGCACCTGCATCAACCAATTTCTGTGCAGACTCTAGTGTGCCAGGAATATTACCATTTTTTATTGCATACATGAGTGCAGTACTTCCTGCCAGTTGAGATTGCTGGCTCATCTCAGTAGGCATAGACCGCAAATCTAGCTTGGCACCATGATCAATAAATAATTGAACAATATTAGGTTTACCTTCAGTGGCATATTTTATTAACCCAGTCACACCATCTTCATCAAATGCATTGATCGGAGCAATAATCTTACCGGTTGGCCCTCGACGCTCAAGGGACTTTTTAATTTGCCCATACCCTACTCCAGGCTGAAACCAAATCGGCGCAAAAGCTACTCCAAAACCTAATAATAGTACAACCAATAATACCTTTTGATACTTATTCATTAACTATCTCCCCTTCTGTTATCATAGTCTATATGCAATATAATACACAAGAATATATCTATTATATTGCTCACAAGAACATTATTTATTTATAATAGGAATAAACCAGTGAGCGGTAGAGAGATTATATTATGAAAAAATATACATTGATTGCTCTAATTATAATTAGTAAGGCAGCTTTTTGCATGCATAACCCATGTGCAGCCTCTTTTAATGATCTCCCTCCGGAGATAAAAAGCATGATAATTGAGCATGCAATTCCACATGTACTTCAAGCTGATAGTCTTGAGGAATCAATCAAGAAATTTGCACAGTTGCGTCTGGTTAATAGAGAATTACGGGTTATACTTTCTGACTTGAAGACCACTGAACATTTTTTAAAGGAACTCGGAAAAACGTTTAAATTTTTACCGGCAAATATTGCCATACAATACCAAGAAGAGATGCCTCCTTTTAAGGCATGGTTAGAACATACTAATATCACCGAAGAAACAATAAAAATAGCTAGCCACCAAGCAGCCAAAAACATCAAACAAGAAATAGCTCATGTTGATCCAAATATGGCAATTGACCAAGAAGGAAACACCCCCTTTATGTTTATGATAGTCTCAGAAAATAAGAACGGTGTGGAAAAATTATTAAAATATGCGGACCCTAATTTAAAGAATTCCCGTGGTTGGAGCCCACTTATTTGTGCTCTAAAATATCCTACTGAAGATCTGGCTATCATCAAAGCTTTGTTGGAGGCAGGAGCAGATCCTAACGTACAGACAATAAGATCAAAAACCACCCCACTCATGCTTGCTGCCGACAGCAACAACACAGAAGCAATACAACTCTTACTGGCTTATAAAGCAGATTTATCCCTAAAAGACAAAGACGGTGATACCGCATTATCAATTGCACAGAAAAAAAATAATCAAGAGGCTATCAAAATACTTAATAATGGTTCAGGCCAGAAACACAAATGAGGAACCGATGAAGAAATTAATAGCAATAGCATGTATACCATTTACCCTTTCAGCAATGACTCAAACTGATTCTAGCTCTGGGAGTCCTGTTCGAACGATTATCATAAGAGACGTAAAAACACTCGAAAAAGAAACTTCTAAGAAACCCTAAAAGCACTTAAAGAAGAAGAAGAATTATTGTTTAATACCCTTAAACAATGGGAACAAGAAGCTAAAGAACTAATAAAAGCAATATGGCAAGGTAATTTTGAAAAAGTAAAGTCTATTCTAGCCTCTGGAGTCTATCCCACGCTTGGAGACATACCACTACTTAATATCAGTATTCGTTATCCTGCAATAGTGAAACTGCTTCTTGATTATGGTGCTAATCCAAATGTGACTCACCCTAAAACTGGCAATACCGCATTAATAGAAGCGGTCAGAAGAGGTTATGTAGAGAGTGTACGCATATTATTAAAGGAAGGATCTAACCCTTCTATTAAAAATAAGCGTAGACAAACTACACTTGCATTAGCTACCGAACTAAAAAATAAAGCTAAAACAGACAAAAGACGCAAGCAATATGAGGAAATAATAAAGCTTCTCGAGCAACATTATGAAAAGATAAAGCGATATTATAGGTAAGTTTTAGATTAATACAAAAAGAGCTTTCTAAAGTTGCTAACAAAAAACAGGGCAGGGAAAGATATCGTGCGCGCCCTTCCCTTTTTTAGAAAAAAGAAAAAAATGAATTAAACCCTTTTATTTTTAAAAAGAATAAAGAATAAGAAACAACTTACAAATTAAACTAAAGAAGAAAATTATAAGCGTTAATTGGTTCATTAGTATAATTTGTTATTATTTCGTTAATTGGTACGAGCGTATATATTTATCTGATATCTGAGTAGTTTTTCACTTTTATCCCTACATTCATTATCTCTTTATTCTTAATTCTCAATTAAACATGATCACTATGGTAAATCATCATAAAGAATTTTCGTTTTCTATATCGAGTCTTTTAAGGAACACACTTCGAAGGCTTATAACCAGACTACGCTCTCTCACACCAAAAGCTTGCACTTGAGAAGTAAACGTAGTCAAGACCAGCAGCCTTCTTGCCCACACCTCGACAGACAAAAGGCTGCTGGGTGAAGACGGAGTGCGGTTACATGTCTTTTTAATAATGTGCAAAAATGTAACGAAATTCTGCCCCAGAATTATCCAACAAAGCTCCACGGCGCTTAAATTATGCGACATTCATATGTAAAATGCTTTAAATAGAGCAAGAGTTACTGGTGAAGACTGAGATTATGGTTAAAAAGAGAGGGTTGAAGTCTTGCTATTCAAAAGATATATAATATGAGTGGTAAGCGCTAAGATTTTATGAGTACGAATTTGACAGTAAACCTGATTTGAAGCTATACTATAGGCTCGATTTATAAAAAAGAATATCATAATTCATCTCAAAAGAAAGGACAACATGTCAATTATAGGTATCGATCTAGGTACCACTAACTCCGTGATCGCTTTCATGGAGGGTGGAAAACCTAAAATAATTCCTAGTAAAGAAGGTAACAACACCATTCCATCAGTAGTAGCATTCACCAAGGATGGTAAACGATTGGTAGGCACAATTGCTAAACGCCAAGCAGTAACTAACCCAGAGAATACTATTGCATCTGCAAAAAGATTTATAGGTAAACGTTATGATGATATCTCAGAAAACACCAAAAAGCATTTTACCTATCAAATTAAAAAACTTCCAAATGGGAATATGGCCATTGCTGCGCAAGGCAAAGAATATACGCCACAAGAAATTTCTGCCGCAATCTTAGGCCTAATCAAACAAACAGCTGAAGATTATTTGGGACAAAAAGTTACTGGTGCAGTAATTACAGTACCGGCATACTTTAATGATGCACAACGTCAAGCAACCAAAGATGCAGGCAAAATTGCCGGATTGGATGTAAAAAGAATTATCAATGAACCCACTGCAGCAGCTCTTGCATATGGTGCAGATAAGAAAAAAAACGGCAATATCGTAGTGTTTGATTTTGGTGGCGGAACTTTTGATGTTTCAATACTAGAAATAAGCGACGGAGTAATCGAAGTTAAAGCTACCAATGGTGACACATTCTTAGGCGGTGATGACATTGATCAACGCATTATTGAATATATCGCTAAAGAGTTCCAAAAAGATCATGGTGTTGATCTGCGTAAAGATCCTATGGCCCTCCAACGCTTAAAAGAAGCGTCTGAAAAAGCAAAAAAAGAACTCTCTACATTACATGAAACCGATATAAATTTACCCTATATCACTGCAGATGCATCTGGTCCAAAACATCTTAATATAAAGCTTTCTCGAGCGAAACTTGAGTCCTTGTGCGAAGATATTTTTACACGACTACTGCAACCCTGCAAGCAAGCCATTAAAGATGCTGGCATTTCTAAAGATGATATTTCAGAAGTGATTTTGGTTGGCGGCTCAACCCGTATTCCAAAAGTACAAAAACTAGTGAAAGATTTCTTTGGCAAAGAACCAAATAAAGGGGTAAATCCAGATGAGGTTGTTGCTTCTGGCGCGGCAATTCAGGGTGGTGTTTTGGCTGGTGATGTAACTGATGTTCTATTACTTGATGTAACTCCCCTATCATTGGGAATCGAAACATTAGGTGGTGTAATGACTAAACTCATCGAACGTAACACAACCATACCTAGCAAAAAATCTCAGGTATTCTCTACTGCAGAGGATAATCAAACTGCGGTAGATATTCGCGTATTCCAAGGTGAGCGTGAGTTTGCCAAAGATAATAAAATGCTTGGACAATTCAAACTCGAAGGAATTCCAGCAGCACAACGTGGCGTACCACAAGTAGAGGTTACTTTTGATATCGATGCCAATGGCATTGTAAATGTTTCTGCAAAAGATAAAGCTAGCGGTAAAGAACAAAAAATTACCATTACTAGCAGTTCTGGCCTGTCAGAGGATGAGATTAATCGCATGGTAAAAGAAGCGCAAGAACATGCTGATGAGGACAAAAAAGCAAAAGAAGTTGTAGAAAAAAGAAACCAACTTGACGGCATGATCATTCAGCTTGAAAAAACAATTGTAGAAAATAAAGAAAAGTTGGAAGAATCTGAAATCAAAGAAGTTGAGGTTGCAATCGAAAAAGCAAAAACAGCTCTCAAAGAACATGAAAATAATGCGCAAGAATTGCAAAAAGCAACCGATGAGTTAATGCAATCATCGCATAAAGTTGCACAAAAGTTATACAGCCAAGCAGAAAAACAAGACCAACCAAAATCTGAAGATAACAGTAAAACTGACCAAAAAGACCAAGGCCCAATTGACGCAGAGATCAACGAATAAGAATAGGGCCTCTGTAACTGGAGGCCTTTTTTTCTTTTCCCTTTTAACCTTCTCAAGTCAGTTGGTTATTGCAAATTGAAATTAAGGCATGGTATACTACTAATAATTAACTGGAGGTTTACTATGAATAAGAACATGTTCGCTCTATTTGCAATCATTGTTTTATCAATGTCTGCAATGATAGCACCTACTCGCAAGAAAAAGTTATCTGAAGCAGATACAAAGTTATTGATAGCAATTCCAGCAGAAAATGTCTCGGGGGTTCTGGAGGCATTAGAAGAAGGCGCAAAGGCAAATATAAAAAACGAATCGGGTGAATCTGCTTTAAATATAGCAATAAATACAAGTGCCAATATCGGAATTATAACCCTACTACTTAATCAGAACAAAAATAAAGCTAACCCAAACCAACCAATTAAAGGCATAAAACACTCTACACCATTATTTAATGCATATATTATAGGGCGACCCGACATTGCACAATTATTATTAACATTTGGCGCGGAGCCAAAATTAGATGAAAAACAATACAAAAGGCTACAATTCAAAGGTTTTGAAATTCAGAAAAAAAGACAAAAAATCCTAAAGCTTATTAAAGAAAAAGACCAAAGTAGAAAATAGATTCGTGTATATCGCAGAAAAAATAAAAAAGGCCCCCATTCTGGGGGCCTAATCTTAAAAGCTTATTGAGGTGCTTTTACGCACACTCGCAACCTTTAACAACATGTTGGATCCAGCTAACAAGGCTGATAACACCAGCAATACCAATAATATAAAGTAATGGCATTCTGAGATTTGCTAACATTTGAAGGCGTTCAAATATATCAACTTTAAGAGCAAGAAGGCCCCAGTTGATTGCACCTAGTGCAGAAATAACCCATGCCACACAGCATATCCAACCCCAAATACCTTTATCCATCATAACTACATCCTCTCCTTGAAAAAGGTTAATATCGTGTTCTTTACATTTTTTACCACACCGTAAAAGGTAATGTAAAGCTTTTTGTAGTTGCAAGAATCCTTAATTTGCAGCACAATAAAGAAAACCCAATAATAATACAAAGATTAAGAAAAATATGAGCATAAAAGCTGGCCTTGTTGGCCTTCCTAATGTAGGAAAATCAACATTATTTAACGCCCTTACCAAATCATCCATACCTGCAGAAAATTATCCTTTTTGCACGATTGATCCACATGTTGCAATTACCAGCGTTCCTGATTCGAGAATGGCCCAATTAATCACAATGTTTAATTCCCAAAAAAAGATCCCCGCAACCGTTACTTTTGTTGACATTGCCGGACTTGTTAAAGGTGCGGCCTCCGGAGAAGGGCTCGGTAATAAATTCTTAAGCCACATACGAGATGTGGATTTAGTTCTGCATGTCCTACGTTGTTTTGAAGATCCGGACATTCTACGGTCAGAGGAAATTGATCCATTGGGTGACTATGAGATTATAACTTCTGAGTTAATGCTCAGAGACCTAGAAACCGTCGATAAACGGATGGAAAAATTAGAAAAAATAAAAAAGGCGTCAAAATCAAAACCAGCAGAATTAAAACCAGCTATTGCTGAAATCGAACTATTGCAAGAAGTTAAAAATGCACTTAATGACGGTAACAACAAGAAGGTTCGCTCATTAATTGAAACGGCAACATGTAATACGGTCCCCCTTTTGAGTGCAAAAAACTTTATTATTATTGCCAATATCAGTGAAGACCAAATAGATGATCCAGAACAAAATGAATACTATCAAACCTTAGTAAAAGAATTTGGTAAAGAACGCGTCATTGCAGTATGTGCAAAAATTGCCCATGAGTTATCACAACTAAACGACCAAGAAGCACAAGAAATGCTCAGCATGCTCGGCCTGAAAGAAAAAAGCCTCGATAAAATTATTCGTGAAAGTTATACAAATCTTGGCCTGATCACCTTTTTTACCTGTGGACCAAAAGAAGTGCATGCATGGCCCATTAAAAAAGGAATGGCCGTACGTCAAGCAGCAGGAGAGATTCATTCTGACTTGGAACGAGGATTCATATGTGCTGATGTGTATAACTGCACTGCATTATTTGATGCTGGCTCGGTTCAAAAAATCAAAGATACTGGTAAATCGCGGACTGAGGGACAGGATTATATCGTACGAAATGGCGATATAATTAACGTTAAGTTCAATGTATAATTTAGAAAAACTCGCCAAAATGAATAAATTGCTATAAATTAGTAATAAGTCCAACCTAATAACCCCAAGGATCCAGTAAGAAAAACTAATCAATAAACCCAAAAAAACGTTGTTAATCGTTAACTTTATATAAGAGAAATCCAAATATGAACAATATTTATGTCGGTAACCTAGCACAAACCGTTACTGAAGATGCCCTAAGAGAACTTTTTGAACCATTTGGTGCTGTAGATTCAGTTCGCATTATCAAAGACAAATTTACTGGAAACTCCCGTGGGTTTGGATTCGTTCAAATGAGCGATAAAGATGCAGCTTTCAATGCTATTGAAGATTTAAATGGCAAAGAAATTGAAGGCCAAAACCTTAAAGTAAGTAAAGCAAAACCACCTGAGCAACGCACTGGTGGCGGCGGCGGTCGTGGTGGTTTTGGTGGTCCTCGCGGCGGTGGCGGCGGTGGCGGTCGTGGTGGCTTTGGTGGTCCTCGCGGCGGTGGCGGCGGCGGCGGTCGTGGCGGCTTTGGTGGCGGCGGAGATCGCTGGTAACCAAACCTGATCAAAATCATAAAAAAGGCCCCGGAATTTCCGGGGCCTTTTTATATAGGATAAGATTAGTTAGAGTTCTTATTTTTTGTAATATGCTTATTTTTTGTAATATGCATTAACAAACCTATTAAAGCACCACCACAAGCGCCACGTAAAACAAAACCAGGATATGAATACTGCGAATTAATGTAATCTACATTATAAAAAGCCGCCGTTATAAACATTCCAATACCAGAAAGTACCACAGAATCTCTAAATAATGGTGACTTTTCGATACTTTGGCATGTACTTTTTGTTTGTTGCCAACCAGATTGTAAATAATCAGTAAAGCCAGCTTGTGCTATGGCAAATGAGCCTAGCAATAGAATTGATAGTAACTTCTTCATAAAAGAACCTCCGATATAATGATTAATAAATACTATTATTAGGTTACCTCAATAAAAAAAGGGAGCAAATGGCATTTATTAATAACCTTGTGTAATTACAAATAGAAAACATTTCACGTAAATAAGGGATTAAAACACTTTGCCTAAGGTCGAGCATACGGCTTTATCAATGATTGGTATTGCAATCAAACTGATTGCTGTTTGCTTAAATGTTAATTGATCATGCCATGAAACAAAAGAGAGGGTACAAAGCCATAACAAAGTACGCCGAACCCGTTCTTTGTGGGTAAAATCTAAGAAACCCTTGCCCTTCTCAGCCCTGACCCCTTTACAGAGACCAGTTATTAAACTAAAAGTAGAACCTATAGCTGCACCGAAAAATATAGCTCTTAATAAGATTTTTTGATCTCTTTTGAGCTCATAGCGTATTGGATTGTCTGATACCTGATAATAGCTTCTTTCATTTCTTGCCAAAAAACCAGCTAATGACCCGCAACTAACTGCAGGCTCAGACACGGCTCGTTTTGATACAGAGAAAGCTTTTTTACTTCCAGAGTAAAATGCATCAAACCACCCTGCTTGAGCAGTAAAAAGCGAAAAGAGTAAAAAAGTGCTCAGTATTTTTTTCATCGGAACAACCCCCAAATAAGTATTATACTATACAAACTCCATATTAACCCTAATAAGCAATTAGCGCAAATGACCTACCGGGCAATTGTTACAAATAGAAACTTTTACCGGTTGCACATTCCTCTCGTTTTGTTAGTATTAGAACCTAGATTAAAGATTTTTATGGAGGCACGGATGCATAATATTAAAAAATATCTTTTACTTTTTGTTCCTTTTTTCTTTTTTTCAACTAAACCAATGGATAACCCTGTTTCTCGTTTATCCACATTTGCAACTAATTTCTGGGATGTTTGTGATAAAGATAAATTAGAAGTTACTGGTGGATTGCTTATTGGTGCCGGTGCTGTTGCTTATGGCACCCATTTATGGAACCAAAAGTATCGATCCAATCTATATTGGAATTGGAAAACTATAAACACTAATAACCTCGCATTTCCGCATAATTTCCTGTGGGGTGCTGGAACTTCGGCTCATCAAATAGAAGAAGATTGCGACAATAATTCTTGGTCATCAAATTCTCCATGGGCTAGCCAATTGCAAAATAAAAAGGATTTTGTATTTCCTGGCAAAGCCTGCGAGGGTTACTCATGCTGCTTTGATGATATTCAATTATTAAAAGATATCGGTTGTAATGCCTATCGATTCTCTGTTGAATGGAGCAAGATTGAACCACAGCTAAGTAAATTTGATAATAAGGTACTACAACATTATGCAGATTTTTGTGATGCACTAATTAAAAATAATATTAAACCGGTTATTACTATTCATCACTACACAGACCCAATTTGGTTTTTAGAGAAAGGTGGTTTTGAGAAAGAAGAAAATATTGGTTACTTTGTAGAGTTTTGTGAAAAATTATCTGAAGCTCTTGCCGGCAAGGTACATATGTACCTGACCTTCAATTCCCCTTCTGGTTATGCAATGCCCAGTTATTTACTCGGCGATAAACCTCCGTTCAAAAAAGATATGCATTTAGCCGCAACAGTATTAAAAAATATGCTTGAGACTCATGTACAAGTTTATAAAGAAATAAAAAAACAAGATTCAAAGGTACAGGTTGGTATTTTAAAAAATATTTATCAACTTGACCCATGGCGCATCTGGCATCCAGTTGATCGGTTGTTTTGTTACATGGGCAAAAAGCTAGTTGATGATTGCTTTTTTGATTTCTTTAATAAAGGAACATTTAATGTTTCAATCCCATTTAAAGTAAGCATCAATCACGAAAATAAAAATGCACCAAAAAGTTTGGATTTTATTGGTCTCAACTATTATGGTCATACTTATTTTAAAAGCACACAACGGTTCCATCCTAAATGGGAAGAAAAAACTGCAAATGAAAATTATTATGTATACCCTGAAGGGTTATATCGAGCAATTAATGAATTGAATAACAAAATCGCCCTGCCATTACAGATACCAATTTATGTGACTGAAAATGGTATTGGGACTGATGATAATGCACAACGAGAACGGCATATGAAAAGATATCTCTATGCGATCTCAAAGGCGATTCAAGATGGTGCTAATGTAAAAGGTTATTTTTATTGGTCATTGATGGACAACTATGAATGGGGCAATTACAATGCTCATTTTGGTTTGTATCATGTTGATTTTGAAACCCAAAAGAGAACACTCAAAGAGGGCGCGCAATATTATCCACAAGTTACTCAATCTTACAATGAAGCATGTAGGTTGCAAACCTCTTCCTTAGTTTATTTTAATCCGATTAAAGATTTCCAGTTAGATGAAAATGATTATGGATTAGTAACCTTTTAGTCATTTTGTGTTAAAATAACCAAAAGGTTATTATCTAGGCTTGGAAGCAAAAAAGATGAAAATAAAGCGAAAAAAAGGTTACTTCTCAATTTCAGCAGTAGCAAAAATGTTCTCAGTCCACCAGCAGACGATCCGTTTATATGAAAAACAAGGACTTATTACCCCCCAGCGTTCGAGTGGCAATACCCGATTATTCTCCGAAGAAGATGTGGACCGCCTCGAGGAGGTCATTTATCTTACCCATCAACTCGGCATTAATTTAGCCGGAGTTGAGATGATTTTGAAGCTCAAAAAGCAAATAAAGAAACTGCAAGATGACATGAATAAGGTTTTTGAAAAAACACAATTAGAGCTTAATGAACAAGAAAAAGAAACCAAGCTATTAGCAAAAGCAAGCGCAACGCAGTTATTGAAAATTAAACAACAAAAAAAGATGGAACGTAATTCAGAATCTGACAAAGCACAACAGATTGAAATTGATAGTTGGGAAATTGAATATGACCAAGAATAAAACCTGACAAACAGGACACTCAAAATAAAATATATAGCCATTCCCACCATAGTTTTTTAGTCTAATATAGCTTCGGTGATGGTTGGAGAGTTTATCGAAAGATACGAATAGTATAAAAAAGGAACGACATGTTTTATAACAGACTTAAAACGTATATTTTATTGTTGGTCCTAACGGGCTTGTTTTTAACAATTGGATATTTAGTAGGTGGTCTCAAGGGTTTAATTGTTACATTTTGCATAGCAATGATCTTTAATGGCATTATGTATTTTTTTTCAGACAAAATTGTTTTAAATTTGTTCCGTGCAAAACCACTTGATAAACAAAAGTATGAGTTTATTTATGAGATTGTGAAACAATTGTGTGCGCAAATGAAACTACCAATGCCAAAATTATGGATAGTTGAAACACCTATGGCCAATGCATTTGCAACAGGCCGAAACCCTAAAAATGGGTCAATAGCCGTAACCTCGGGAATGATTAATACGCTAGATAAAGATGAGCTTCGTGGCGTATTAGCACATGAATTATCGCATATTAAAAATAGAGATGTTCTGATTGCTACTATTGCGGCAACGATTGCTACTGCTACTAATTATATGCGCTACCAAAAGACCAACGAGCGAAAAAATCCATTAACCGGGATATTAACTTTGGTTGCTATCCCCCTTTCTGCAACCCTTGTTCAGCTGGCTGTTTCTCGTTCAAGAGAATACTTAGCCGATGAGACCGGCTCTTTTGCCAGCATGGATCCTTTAGCCCTTGCGGCAGCGCTTAAAAAATTACAAAAACATAATATGCAACATAAGAAGGAGGGCAAAAAATATGCGTTAGCCTCCTCTCTGTTTATCGTAAATCCCTTCAGCGCCAAAGGATTGATCAATTTACTTTCAACTCATCCTCCAATGGAGGCTCGGATTGCGCGTTTACAAAAAATTGCACAAAGAATGTTTTAATCTATATAAAAAATCAGGTAATCCTAAAAATTAGAGGGTGCCAATATTACATTTTCACAAAATGGGATTTGCCATGAATAATCAATTTGTTATCTCTTATGAATTAATAGCTCTACTACAATGGATAATGGAGCATGATGAACAAACAATACATGAATTGATTTCAAAATCATTAAAAAATGGACTAAAAAGGGAATTTTCACGAAAACAAAATCAATCCCCAGAAGAGCTGCAAGACAATATTGAAGACTTTTTTGGCTTACTAGAAGCTCTCTTGCTGGATGAGATGAATGAGCAAATGCTGCAAAACGCAGAACACAACAATCTCATGCCAACCGTTGAACATATTGATGCAACATTCTGTGATGCTCATACGGTGCAACAAAGTATAGAAAACACAACAGCACAGATTACTAACGCCGCAAGTGGAAAAGAGATGCAAGAAAGATTGTATAAGGAATTAATTAAACAGTGGAATCCAACAAAAAAAACATTGGTACATTAATTAAAAAAACCAATTTTTTCTAAAGCTAAACGTAATTCATATAATGGCAGGCCAATTATAGTAGTATATGATCCATCAACAGATTCCAAAAATTGGCTGCCATATTCTTCTATGGCAATCGCTCCTGAAGAAGCAAAACTACTAGAATTCTCTAAATATCGATCAATCCAGTTATCTGGAACAACAAACTTATAGTGCGCATCAACAAATTGTTCAATCCGGTCAATTGTCTGCCATTGCTCAAATGTATAAATTCTTTTTTCCAAGCAAAATGTGGTTCCGGTACGCATCCCTTTGCGCGCTGCTTTTAATTTTGCAATAGCATCTTCTCTGCACGTGGGCTTACCACTAATTGTACCATCTAGTGTTTGAGACAAAGTATCAGCAGTTAGCACAAAAAGTTCTTGCTTATCAATGGCAGGCATAATGACCTGTTTCATCTTATAACGCGCAATAGAACTGACTACTTGCTCAAATGGCAAGGTCCAATCGCAAATAGTCTCATCTGCATTCTGATCAATCAATACAAAAGGAATGTTCATTTGTTTTAATAACATCTGCCGAGAAGCAGATTTGGAACCAAGTAATAATATATTCATAATTTTAGCTTTTTAAATAATGTTTTTTCCAAGTATACTATAACTTATATCAATCAGAAAGGTTAACATGGTCAAAAAACTGGTACTACTTATTGGGCTAAGCTTATTTTGCTTCAAAAATTATGGAAAAAACAAAATAATTATTTTAGTGTCTCCCCCTCGTTCACTCTCTACGGCCTTTTTAAGGATGATGGAATCACGAGGTGATTTTTATATTATGCACGAACCATTAATCAAACCTTATGATTTTATTCACTATCCTGAACTTACCAAGGACTGGTTTCGGACAGAAGCCCTCTCAACCTATCAAGAAGTAAAAAATACTATCATTGAAAAATCAAAAACGCGAAATGTTTTTATTAAAGAAATGGGTTTTAGTGCTCGTGAGTTTTTACTCCATGATGATTTAATAAAAAAAGATAATATTTATGTAGTCTTTTTATTGAGAAATCCACATCATGTTGTCATTTCTTTTTATAATGCTTTGAACAAGGTCAGTACTGCTCAGATCCCTCATTTTGAAAATCTTATAGGATATAAAGCTACTTGGGAATTATTTGAAAATGTAGCCACTATAGCCAAAAATAAACCAATCATTATAAGAACTGAAAATTTATATATGAACCCAAAAGAAACTATTAAAAGATATTGTGATCATATTGGTATTGATTTTATAGTTGAGTCATTAGTTTGGAAAAATCTTGGGAATTCATTCAATGGAAAAGAATGGCTTGAAAGTAAATATGGAAATCATTTGCAGCACTGCATAAAAATGCAATTCATAGTACTACTTTTGTTAAACCACGAACATATGAAGTAGATGAAAATAATCATCCTACTTTCAGTGAAATAATAGACGAATGTGACCGTGCAATATGCAAACAAGCATACAAAGAAAACTTAGTTTATTATCGGAAATTTTTTAAATAAATTAGAATATCTTCTTAGCTCAACATGCTTAAAAAATTCTATTCTTGAAAAATCAAAAACACGAAATGTTTTTATGAAAGAATTGGCCTTCGCTGCTAGAGAATTTTTATTTAATAATGAATTTACAAGAGGATAATGGCTACATTGTTTTTCTGTAGTAAAACCCTGATTTTGCCTTTAGACGTATACCATTAGATCGGCTATACTGAAAATTATAAAATTAAATTTCGTAAATAAAACATGAAGGAAAGAATGAAAAAAATATTGATTTTAACTTTGGTCATAAATATTTTCAATCCTCTTTTGGCGATAGCAAAAAAAATTAGTTTTCGAGCAGTTGCACGTTACAAATGTTCTCGATCAGATGCAAAATGCTTGGCCATACTTGAGAGGCTATTAAAACCTACAACCAACACACATACTTGCCACGAAGATTGCAAATGTGATGGGTTCACTTCTCTCGTGCATTCACTTATTACAGCAGGTAGAAAACCATACACACATGGTGATGGAGGGCTTCTAAATCCTAAATTGCTAGCATATGATACCGTAGTAAAAAAAAATGAAGAAGAAGATTTTGTAACTGTTGATGTTACAGCAGAAGGAATCGTTGAAGCAGATGGCATTGGGGCTTATAAATTTGATAGAACACGTATGGGGCATTCATTTCTAGGAACCAATTATGATTCTTGTTATGAGATGTCAGAGTTAGAAGAAGCAATTTTAGGAACATTAAAAGAGCGAGCAGCAGATAGGCAAATGAGTGATATTACTGATACCTACTTTCCTTCGCGTGGATCGAGGTTTGCAGAAAGATTCAGAGAGTGTGTTAAAGAGGAATGGACTACGACCAAAGAAGGGAAAGAAAAATCATTGAGTCCCGAATGCCAAGATCTTATGATGAGGTATATGCCAAGAAGCGTTTATTGGCGATCTCGATGGAACAAAGAAAATAAGAAACACGGTGACAGAAAGTTTATACCTGGTGCAGGTGAGGTAGATTATATGGAACTAATTGAATTTGATGTGTCAGTCGAATAACATCAAAGTTTATTTTTGAAGTTTCAATACAAACAGAAATCACTCCATAATTTTTTGTCTCGTGATTTAGCAAACATGATAAATCTGAATAAATAAACTTATAAAAAAACTGTGTAGGTTTAATAGATGACCTACTAAATGAAAATTGCCGAGCCGAAAGACCTGGAAAAGAGAAGATTGGCTGGGGCGGGAGGATTCGAACCTCCGCATGCCAGGACCAAAACCTGGTGCCTTACCGCTTGGCTACGCCCCAAAGAATAAATAGAGTATTTTCAATAAGTATACTATAAGAAAAGCTTATTACCAACTATCTTTTGGTATTTTTATACTTCGCCCATTACTTTTTTAAATTCCTCGATTACCAAATTCTCAATAGAAGAACGGGTATCAGAATTTAATGGGTGAACAATGTCCCTAAAGGTGCCATCTTTCCGCTTGCGAGAAGGCATAGATACGAAATATCCTTTATTGCCCTCAATAACTTTCAGATCACGAATGATAAAGCTACTATCAAAAACAATTGTTGCATATGCCTTTAATCGTCCACTTTCTTTTGCTGGATAAACCTTAACTTCTGTTATTTCCATGTCATAGGCCTCTAGAGGTTATAGTACTCTCTTTTTTGGCAAAAAATTTGTTACCATTTGCACACTCATGATACTTGCTCAAGATGTTTTGTCAACTTTTTTTAATGACCTGCGCAGCACGTAATCGAGCCGAGCGAGATGCCGAATTTTCTCGTAATTCTTCTTCACTTGCCGTAATCACTTTTGGTGTAAGTATGCTCAAAATTTCTTCTTGGCAAGCCTTTTTAAAAAAATTTTTAACGATTCTATCCTCAAGTGAATGAAAGCTTATACATACTAACCTTCCGTCACCCGAAATAAGTTTTACAGCACTGCTCAAAAAGGCATTTATATTATTTAATTCTTCATTAATATAAATTCGCAAGGCTTGAAAAACTCGGGTTGCTGGATGAATTTTTAGTCGTGGATTATATGGAACAATTTTTTCAATTATTTTTGCAAGATGAAGGGTCTTAACAATTTTTTTCTTTTTTCGTTCCTGGGTTATAGCCCATGCTATTCTGCGAGAATAGCGCTCCTCACCCAAATCCTTAAAAATAGTTGCTAATGTTTTTTCATCTGCTTGGTTTATCACTTCTGCCGCAGTTGTTTTTTGATGTGCAGGAGACATACGCATATCAAGCAGCGAATCGCGATACACTGAAAATCCGGGACGCGTAAAAATTTGAATTTGAGATGTGCCAAAGTCAGCTAAAATGCCATCCACCGACTGTATGCGTTCCTTTTTGAGGATTTTGTATAAAAGTGCAAAATTTCCCCACAACAATGTTAGTCTATCACCAAATTCTTGCTTGAGGGGCTGGCCGTACACCTCTAATGCTTTAGTGTCCCAATCAAGTGCAATTACTTTACACCGAGGTTCTTTTTCCAAAATTGCACGAGTATGACCTCCAGAACCAAACGTAACATCAAGATACGTTTTATTAGGTTGGGGATCTAAATAATGCAATACCTCTTGGGTTAAAACTGGTTTATGGAGTTGAATATTTGTTTCACTCATGTTACTTGCTTAACTAAATTCGTAAGTCCCATTGCGCAAGAGCCTTTAACCAAAACAATTGATGATTCATCGACTTGTTTTTCTAAACTCTTTGCAGCTTCTTTCCAATTTGGCACTATTTCACAACTAAGACTAACAGGAATTGTTTTATGGGTCCACTTAACCAAATCACCAACCAAAATAACATGTGAAACTGAAGGTGTTTTACGCAAAAACCGTCCTAGCTGACGATGCCAAAATGGGCTATTAACACCTAGCTCTAGCATATCGCCCAGTACTGCAATCTTTTTGCCTGATGCATTCATATTATCAAATGCAAGTAATGCATATTTCATGCTTTCTGGATTGGCATTATAACAATCACTAATAATAGTTCCATCACAAATTGCCAATTGCAAAGACTCAAATCTATTTGAAATGGTAAGCGGTAAACTTAATCCCCTTATAATTTCCTCATGGCTAATGGACAAAAATTGAGCTGCTGCTGCTGCTGCCAGACAATTAAAAATGGCACCCTCATGCGATTGCTTTAACGTAATAGTATATTTCTTTTTATACAGTTTAAGCACAAATTGAATATTACCATCTTTTTTTGTTATTTTGCGGGCTTGAATTTGATTAATAGTTTTGGATCCAAACTTAATCACCGGATGAATGTAACCTACATTGGCAAGCAACGGCTGATCACCATTAATAATACCAACGCTCTCCTCAGTGAAATATTTAAAAATGTCTCGTTTTTCCAATGCAATATCAGCAAGAGACCCTAGCCCTTCCATATGGCTATGGCCAACACATGTAATCACCGCACTTGTTGGTTGAAGCATATGTGCAATAATTGCCATCTCACCTCGCTTGGAAATACCTACTTCAAAAATCGCAACGGAATGATCGGGGCGCATCTTCAACATATTTAATGCAATCCCAAGTTGCGTATTTTCATTCCCGCGGGAAACCAAAAACTTTTTATAGTGCAATGATACTATATTTGCAAGAAGCATTTTTGTGGATGTCTTGCCTACTGAACCAGTAATGGCAACAACCGGATAATTAAATTGGGAACGCCATACCTTCGCAAGACGTAATAATGCTTTCAAAGGATCTGGAACAGCAACAACCAGTTTATCTTTTATTGCATGCTCAAACTTTTCCAAAATATCTTTTTTTTCTTTAGCAATAATTAAACCAACCGCCCCGTTATTTAAAGCTTGTTGAATAAAATTATGACCATCAGTATTTTCGCCTGTTAATGCAACAAAAATATCACCCTTTTGTAAGGTACGAGAATCAATAGAAAAACGAGCTTCTTTCGGAAAATTATTATTTATTATCGTAAAATCAGAAAGAGCTCCCTGTATAAAATGCTCATCAAAATACATGCGGCATTCTCCGTTTTCAAAAAAGCTATAAATGTAAATTCTGCTTATTGTAACGCACAAAACATGGCCGGTTTTTTCACATTTGTCAAGGAAATAATATCATTAAATATTTTTAAAATCACCTGGACAATAAATTTTATCGAACAACCTTTCTGGTTTTGCCTCCTTGGGAACTGGTAATATACCCTTGAGATTCCAACGTTTCAATTATTCTGGCCGAACGGTTATAACCAATTCTAAATTTCCGTTGCAATAATGAGATGGATACTTCATCTACTTGCTCTAAATAGTCTACTATTTCTTGGTATATTTGATCATCCGCTTCCAATAAACCATCTGGTATTTGCTCTTGCATCAATTCTAAATAGTGCACTTCTTGCTCTTGCTTGATATGATTAACAACCTTCTGAATATCAGCATCAGAAACATACGCACCATGAACACGTTTTAATTGCGCAGAACTTGAATCCATAAAAAGCATATCACCACGACCTAATAATTTTTCTGCTCCGGACGCATCCAAAATAGTACGAGAATCTATCTTCGAGGATACTCTAAAGGAAACCCTGCTAGGAAAATTAACTTTAATTAACCCGGTAATAACATCAACCGATGGACGCTGAGTTGCAATGATTAAATGAATACCAGCCGCACGCGCCATTTGTGCAATACGTGTAATTAAATCTTCAACTTCTTTACCAGTAAGCATCATTAAATCAGAAAGCTCATCAATAACAACAACGATAAATGGCAACTCTTCATCATTCTTTGCTTGGGCCTGTTGATAATCAAAAATATTACGCGCACCAAATTCAGCCATCATTTCATAGCGTCTCTCCATCTCCTTCACTACCCATTTGAGCACTGGTGCTGCTTGCTTTGCATTAGTTACGATAGGAAAAAGCAAATGAGCGATATCTGCATAGTTTGCAAACTCTAAACGCTTTGGATCGACCAGAATTAGTTTCAGTTCCTGTGGTGAACGTTTACACAATAAACTAATCAGCATTGCATTGAGCGCAACGGACTTACCAGATCCGGTTGAACCAGCAATAAGCAAATGAGGCATTTTAGCCAAATCTACAATCACCTCATTGCCCGTAGTATCCTCGCCCAAGATAAGAGGCAATCGCAATGTATCTTTTTGAAATTGTGAAGAATGAACAATTTTTGAAAATAACACATCTCTTCTGTTCTTGTTTGCAACTTCAAACCCAACCACCGCTCGACCCGGTATTGGTGCCAAAATACGAATACTTAATGCTTGCAGTGCAAGGGCTAGGTCATCTTCCAATGCTATAATTTTACTAATTTTAGAATCGATTTCTGGTTCATATTCAAATAAAGTAACCACCGGACCACGTTTTATATTTACCACTTGCCCTTTTACGCCAAATCGCCCCAACTTTTCTTGCAAAGTATACGCACGCTCCTCAAGCTCACTGACTACAGTTGTATCCTCAATGTGCTGCATATGCTTTGTAAAAAGATCTTTTGTAGGCAGATTATAGGTTCCCAAACCGGTTCGCTTATATACCTTTTTTGGTTTCTCCGCCTGTGGTTGCGACTTTTGCTCATAGGTATACTCTACTTCTGGTTGGTCACTCAGCATCCGGTTAATTTGCTTTGACTTGTAGTCATTATCAAAGGCGATTGAAGATGTTTTGACTCCACGACCCTTACATTTACCAACCAATGCAACAATTGGAAAACTCACGGCACCTCCAACTTTTTTCAAAACCCAAAACGGTTTTGCCAATCCTTGTTTTAAAAATGGCCGAGCAAAAAGACCGTACATAGCATGAAGAGCATCTATTAAGGAAAAACGAATTATCAAAATTAATGAGATTAATAATGCTGTATAGGCAAAAACAAAAGTCCCTACTATATCAAACAAGTGGGTAGAGAGATTTAAGAGGTTTGCTCCCAGCAGACCACCAGGCAAAGTTCTTGCAAAAGAATTCAAACCATGGGCAGACGAGAGTAAGGCGAACGTCGAAAGCAGTAATACAAAAGAACCGATACGATCCCACTCGTCTAAAAATCTTTTTTTGAACGCAATAAAAAACAATAGATAGGTACAAAACGGTATTAAAACAAAAGCGCCAGCACCAAACATAAATAAAAATAATGCAGCAATATCAGCACCAACCGGGCCACAATAATTGGTTGTTTGGACCTGCCTAGAGGTGTAGAAAAACCAAGAATTATCACTAGCGTTAAAGCTAATTAAAGCCAACGTAAAAAAAATAGTACCTGCGCCCAAACAAATGAGAACAATTTCACGATAAAATTTATTTCTATTCATCGTAATTCCTTCTATAGATTTAGTAGGATCCAACTTATTAATGGTATCAGCATATACAAACTAAACCACCAAAGTTGACCCTTTATACATAATGAGTAAACCCATTGCAAACAAAACCATGAAACAACCGTTGCAGAAATAATACTCAACCATATCGTAACACAAGAACCGCACAAGAGTGGAAAATAAATATCAGAAAGTAAAAGAGTAAGCAATGCTTTGGTTGAAGCCGCTATTAATAATGGCCATTGAATTACAAAAGAAAGCAAAAATGCATTTGAAGCGGTAAAACCCAGCCACCGACCGAGAGTGAAAGTTGATGCAAAACGCGAAATGCCAGGAAGCAACGAAATCCCTTGGATCAGCCCAAAAAGTAATGCTTTATGTATAGTTAAGTTATTATCTGGTGAATTTGGCACAAAATATAATGAAAAAAGGATTAATCCGGTTATAACAAACCCAAAAGGCAAAAAATAATCCGGGATTTGTATTTGTTTAAATAGCACATAAAAAAGACATGTGATGCTATCAGCAATAATAATAAAAACCAATAAATCTTTTTTTATATTTAAAATAGCATTGCCTGGTGTCACTATTTTTAGAAAAAATAAAAAAAGAACAATCGCAATTGGAAAATGTAATAAATCAGAAAATATAGAGAGTGCTTTAGCTGAAAAAGGAACTATATTTACTGATTGAAAGTAACTGGTAAGTAATTGCAAATGCCCTGAACTGCTTATAGGAAACATTTCTAGAACAATACACAGAAAAATAAAAAGATAGAAAAAGACCATAGATAAACACTTTCCGTATTATTCTTTTTTTATTAACGCAATAATAAGTGATTTTCTCATTTTTTTCTTTACAACAAAAAGTTGTAGATATTATACTTTGGATGGAAATAAATGTGTAAAAATTGAAGAAAATATACAACTGAAGGATATCACACTCGAAAGGAGACAAGAGATTATAACGTAAATCTTGGAATTTTGTTCGTACTATGAAAAAATTAACGATAATTGAAGTAAGGAGCCATTATGAACCAATTCAAAAAAAGGAAGCTGATACTAGCTGCCCTTTTAGGCATAGCAACAGTTGCTGTTGCCGACTCATCCAAACGTGGAACTACCTATTTTAGCCCACGGTCCCAAAGTTTTGATTCAGCTCGTGATTATGCAGGCCTTTCTCATGAGATTAATTTATATGATATGTGTCAGTTATATGGAACTTTTTATATTGTTCCTGAATATACTCGTTCATTTAGGGATGAGCGTATCGCCCGTTGTCTGTTTGGCCAGAGTATAAACTGCGACTGTGATTGCCCAACAATTTCAATCTCCGGTAGTCAAGCTGCTAACCGCGGCGCAAAAGATTGGCTCGCTGATTATTTTGGCCTTCCAACAAACTACAAAAGTGTTATTACCTTCGAACCACGTGTTGATCAATTTTTAGTAGACTTTGGTCTCTATCTTGGTCTTGATGAATGGGTTGAGGGATTATATTTTTGGGTCCACGCACCAGTTGTGCATACCCGTTGGAGATTGAACCCTTGCGAGCAGGTAGATACAAGTATTACTCGTAATGGTTATGATGAAGGTTACTTCTCACCAAATGCTGTTGAAGAGCAAAACTTAGTAGGAAAAGCTCTCGACTTTTTCCAATCAAAAGCAGCACCTACTCTTGGTGACGATGTTGCTTTTACGCCACTTTGCTACAGCAGATGGGCTGGCCCAGATTGTGATCGGCGCTTAACCGATACTCGCGTTGCGGATCTACGTGCTATTTTAGGTTGGAACTTCTTCCAAGATTGTGATTATCATTTTGGATTAAATGTTCAAGCAGCTGCGCCAACCGGTACTACCCCAAAAGGTGAATACTTATTTGAGCCAATCGTTGGTAATGGTCACCACTGGGAATTTGGTGGCGGCCTTTCATCTCATGTCACCCTATGGTGCTCTGAGGATGAAGATCGTAGCGCCTTATTTTATTTCATTGCAAACATTAGTCATTTGTTTGGCGCAAAACAATGCCGCACCTTTGATCTAAAGGATCGTGGCGCAAATAGCCGTTATATGTTGGCCGAAAGAATGACACAAGAGGTGGTAAAAAACTTAAAAGGCGGTGGTGTAGTAGCTACATCCCAATTTAATAATGCCTACAGCCCGGTAGCAAACCTTACACACCTTCAAGTTAAAGCAAGTTCAGCAGTTCAAGTTGATCTCACAGCTATGTTCAACTATACAAGTTGTGGATTTGGTTGGGATCTTGGGTACAATTTCTGGTACCGAAGCTGTGAAAAGCTTACTATAGATTGTGATTGCTCAAACCAACTTGATGGCAAAACCTGGACACTCAAAGGTGATGCACATGTATTTGGCTTTGATCAAGGCGGTGCAGTAGCGCCAGCTAACTTTGTACCACTTTCCGCAACACAAAGTAAGGCTACTTTAACCAGTGGAACTAATTTTGTTGATGGACAAGTTAATCCACAAACAAATCCTAATATTGACAACCCACAACTAGCTACTGGAGATTCAAACAACACCAATAACGATAACGCCTTATTTGCAACAAGGGCATTTACTAACCAAACGAACACTTCTATCCAACCAGCAGGTTTCTTAACTTTACAAGATGTTGATTGTGACAGTAGTAGAACTCGTGGGCTTTCACACAAATTATTTACAAACTTGAGTTATACTTGGGTTGAATGTGAAGATTGGGCTCCTTATTTTGGTATAGGTGCTAAAGTAGAATTCTCACAAAATAAATCTTGCCGCACGAATGTGTGTCCTGATGATAGTGTTTGTGACAGCAAAATCTGTGATGATAGCTGCCCACCATGCAACTTGTCTGAATGGGGTATTTGGATTAAAGGTGGTCTGACATTTAATTAATTTTGATGATCTAAAACCAAAAGTAAAAGGCTCGGGTTTACCCCGAGCCTTTTTTTATTTCGATTGAGAGAACTTTTTTGTTGACTTTTTTTGAAAAATTTTGTCAGATTTTATGCAGAAGCTATTTATTGAAACTAATACTGTAACAATTGCCAAGGAGTTGTAGATGAAGCAACTGATAAAAATTACCATACTTTCAAGTGTACTTGCTGCAAGTAGCATGTATGCTTCTTGTTTTGATGAGGCAAAAACAGCCCATCCTTATTTTAGTATTCGCTCCCAAAGTACTGATTCCGCACGAGATCTTGTGGGCTTGACGCATAAAATACATTTAAACGATTATGAAGGTTGTTGGTACGGAGTTTTATCTGCAACGGGAGAATACACCCGATCTTTCCGCTCAGAGAGAATTGCTCGTTGCTTATTTGGCCCTGATCTAGTTTGTGGTTGCCCAGATGCTGTTATTAATGTAACCGGTTCTCGTGTTGCTGACCGTGATTTTGACCATGATTGGCTTGCTGACTACTTTGGCCTGCCAACAGATTTTAGAAGTAAATTAAAATTCAGCCCAAAAGTTGATAACGTCATTGTTGATTTAGATCTATTTATCGGTTTTAGTCGATGGTGCGAAAATTTATTTTTCCGTGTAAATGTGCCTGTTGTATATACGCGCTGGGATTTGAATTTCTGTGAAGAAATAGTTGAATCAGGAATAAATAGCTATGATGAAGGTTATTTTGCACCAACTAGCACGGATTCAATAGGTGATGGAGCAAACAACATTCCTCGTGAAAATTTGCTAAATAACGCAAAAGAATTTTTCTGCGAAGGTAAAACCCCTAACTTGAACACGACTATTGCTTCAGGTCAAGGATCACCAAAAGTAGCTTTTAAACCACTTGAATATAGTAAGTTCTCATGCTGCCGTAATGATTGTGAATGTTATGAGAGTGGAGAACTAAAATTAGCTCGTGTATCTGATATTCAATTGGCACTCGGCTGGGACTTTTATCACGATGAAAAATATCACTTAGGTGTAATGGCTCGTGCTGCAGCCCCTTCCGGACGCAAACCTCGTGGTTGCTTCTTGTTTGAACCAATCGTTGGTAATGGCGGCCATTGGGAAGTTGGTGCAGGTCTCACCTCACACTATACCCTTTGGGAAAGTGACTGCGAAGATAGATCAATCGGTTTTTATTTTGATGCAAATTTAATGCATTTGTTCAAAGCGCGCCAAAGACGTTCTTTTGACTTATGCAATCGGCCAAATAGTCGGTATATGTTAGCTGAAAGAATGAAAAAGCCAGTTGATACTCTTGCAGGTGGTGATTCGTGTCCGAATGCAGTGCCTGCTGATGCCCAATTTCAAAATGTATTTACCCCTATTGCAAACTTAACAACATTCGATGTTAATGTTAGCTCGCGCTTGCAAGCAGACATTACTGGATTGCTAAATTTCACTCGTTGCAACTGGTCAGTTGATGTTGGTTATAACTTCTGGGCTAGAACCTGTGAGACTATTAGATTACGTTGTGATTGCCCAACACCACTTGAGAGTGGCGATATGTGGGCCGTAAAAGGTGATTCTTATGTCTATGCTTGCCAACAACAAACCACTGGAGCTGGACCTACCATAGCTTTATCCGCTACTCAGCAATGTGCCAACATTCACGGAGGTAAAAACTTTACAAAAGGAACAAGTGTAACGGACGCCGAAAGAAACCCTGGGGTTGATAATCCAGAAGACGCTTGTAGCGATGGAAGTATTGTTACGGTTAATTGTGAAGCTGGATCACAACAACGCACTTCTATCCAACCAAAACATTTGTCAAATGATGATATTGATTTAAGATCTGCACGAACACGTGGTATGTCACATAAAATATTTGGTTACTTAGGATATAATGGCAACGATTGTGGTTGCTGGACGCCTTACTTTGGTGTTGGTCTAAAGGGTGAGTGGTCACCATTAACAAAATGCAGAGAAGATGTATGCTCAATTAAAGCAACCTCAGAATGTGACACCACCTGCTCTCCATGCACTAAAGTTTGCCAAAAATGCCCAGTTTGTAACTTGTCTGAATGGGGTATTTGGTTCAAAGGTGGTGTGTCTTTTAATTAAATAAAACATCTTAAAGAATTAATTTTTCTTAAGGCCTGGTCGATGCGCCAGGCCTTTTTTATTTGAAATATCTCATTGACTTGTTTGATCTGTTATGAGAAATTTGTGGAGAATAAAAAAAAAGTCACAAAAGGAGTGCATTATGAAGCGCATGCAACGTTCTTTTTTATTTCTCATACTATTTCTTTTTTCACCTAACCTATTTGGTGCCATCACTTATTTTAGCCCGCGATCACAATCTGTTGATAGTGCACGTGAGCTTGTTGGCTGGACCCATCAAATAAATTTATGCTGTCAAGACAAAGTGTATGGAAGCTTTTCTATTACCCCACAGTATGGTCAATCATTTGACCATACAGATATTGTCGAATGTTTATTCTGCCCAGACCTAACCTGTGTTGATGGTTGTCCAATTCTGACCGTTTCAGGAAGTCAAGCTGCAAATCGAGGCGATCGTGATTGGCTTGCCGATTATTTTGGATTGCCAACAGACTTCAAAAGCAATATTACATTTAGTCCGCAAGTTGACACCTTTTTAGTTGATATTGATTTTTACCTCGGTTTAGATGAATGGTTACAAGGATTATACTTCAGGGTGCATGCACCAATAGTCCACTCGCGCTGGCGATTAGGCATGTGTGAAACAATCATTCAAAGTGGCACAAACAATTACTCGGAAGGTTATTTTGCGCCAGAGGTGGTAAACAGAACAAATTTGCTAGATTCATTTGAAGAATTTATATCTCAAGGACGCACGCCAAACTTAGGTTCTGATGTCCAATTTAAATCATTACAAACATCAAAATGGTCTGGCCGTTTTTGCAATAGTTTAACCAAAACACGTTTGTCCGATGTGATTATTGCATTAGGTTGGAACTTTGTTTGTAATGAATGCTCTCACTTTGGTTTTAATTTCAGGTTCTCTGCTCCTGCTGGCAATCGACCACAAGGAGAATTTCTTTTTGAACCAATTGTTGGTAATGGTCACCATTGGACCGTCGGTGGTGGGTTAACTGGTCATTATACATTCTGGGAAAGTTGTGATAGTTGCCGATCGGTTGGCTTGTATATTGATGCAAACGTCACACACTTATTCTCAGCTCGTCAAAAGCGATCATTCGATTTATGCAATGGCCCTAATAGTCGTTATATGTTAGCAGAAAAAATTGGAGTGCCAGTTGAAAATAATCTACAAGGCAACGGAATTGCACCTGAAGCACAATTTAAAAAAGTACTTAATCCGGTAGCTAACCTCACCACATTTGATGTAGATGTATCTGTTGGTGCTCAAGCCGATGTTACTGCACTAATTGATTTTTGCTTTTCTAATCTTCAATTTGATATTGGTTACAACTTTTGGTTAAGAAGTTGTGAATCAATTGATTTTCGTTGTGATTGCCCATCACCACTGCAAGATGGTAAAAGCTGGGCACTAAAAGGTGATGCACATTTATTTGGGTTTGATGGGACTATGCAAGATGATTTTGTCGCCTTATCTGCCACACAATCAGAAGCAACTGTTCGTACCGGAAGAAATTTTGTTGAAGGAGTCGCTAGTCCAACAACAAATCCTAATATAGATAACCCTCAACCAGCAACTGGTGATAGCTCTAATATGGGTGCTGCTAACCCATTAAACAGTAATAGACTACTTGGTTCCCCACAAATAAACACCTCGGTACAACCAAAATTTTTAACCGAAACCGATATTGATTTATGTTCTGCTCGCACCAAGGGATTATCACACTCAGTGTTTGTAAATCTGTCATACATATGGGATCGTGATTGTGATTGTAACGATTGGATTCCTTACTTAGGAATTGGTGGCAAAATTGAATTAGCAAATGACAATGACAAAAAAATAAATAATGTAAAATGTGCCAATCCTGATGATTTGCAACAATGTAAAATCGGCTGCTTCTCAGATTGTAATTCAAATTGTTGTTCATGTACTAGGTGCAGTTTATCTGGGTGGGCAATTTGGGTAAAAGGAGGAGTTTCCTTTAATTAAAGGCTTATCAATAGATAGCGTTAATCAGCATAATGAAAAAATGAAAAAAAATTTTTATCCGAAAAGCCGCTACTATTGACTTGAGCCAAACAATGTGCAAGATTGTTCTTGATCAATATCCGTATTAGGTACTAAAATTTCACAAAAGTAGTAATCGTATCTGTATCATTTCAAAGAAGAAAGAAAGGAGAGACATAAGAATATTTATAAGCTAAAAGAAAAATCAACATGAGTAGTTATTTTCAAAACAAAGGAGTTGTGATTATGCAACACAGGGTAAAAAAACTATTATCACTTGCCCTTCTTATGAGCATTGGGTTTATGATGAACTCAATGGCGGCAGTTCCGTTTTTACAACCACGTTCACAAAGCGTTGACGCTGCACGTGAATTGGTTGGTGAAACACAATTTATTAATCAATATGATAAAGACTGTTGGTACTGGGTATTAGATATTGTTCCAGAATATACTCGTACTTTCAGACAAGATCGTTTAACGAGTTGCCTATTTGGTAATGACCTAAATTGTAATTGCGATTGTCCAACAATCAAAATTCAAGGTAGTCGTATAGAAAACCGTGATCCAAAAGCATGGCTTGCTGACTATTTCGGTCTACCAACAACGTTCAGTTCAGAAATTAGCTTTGCACCCCGCGTAGATACCTTCCTAGTTGACTTCGGTCTCTATGTTGGGCTGGATAACTGGTTAGAAGGTTTGTATTTCCGTATCCATGGTCCGGTAGTACATACACGCTGGAGACTTGATTTCTGTGAATGTAATGTAAGCACAGGAACTCAAGGGTATGATGAAGGATATTTTGCAGATCAAGCAATTGCACAAAGCAACTTGTTAAATAACGCAACTGAATTCTTCAGCGGACGTCGTGCACCAACGATCCAAAATTTGGATGGTACAACAACCAAATTCCAACGTTTGAGTGCAAGTAGATGGGCAGACTGTGATTGTGATGATGAGGTCTTGAGAGAAACTGGCTTTGCAGATCTAGAATTTGCATTGGGTTGGAACTTTTTCCAAGATTGTGATTATCACTTTGGATTAAATATCCGTGCAGCAGCACCAACTGGTAATAGCCCAGAAGGTTGTTACTTGTTCGAACCAATCGTTGGTAACGGTGACCATTGGGCTCTTGGTGGTGGTTTAACCTTCCACTATACCCTTTGGGAAGATGAATGCAATGATCGTGAATTCGGCTTCTATTTAGATGCTAACTTCACTCATTTATTCAACGCTCGCCAATGCCGTGTATTTGACTTATGCGTACCCGGTGAAAACAGCCGTTATATGTTAGCAGAAAAATTGGTAGCCCCAGTTGGTGCAAACCTTTGGGCTTCTGATACTGCTGGTGGAACCAATGCTGGTACTGTTTCTCAACCAAGCGCACAGTTTGCACGTGAATTCGCACCTGTTGCCAACTTAACTAAAGTTTCTGTTGATTCATCATATGGTGTACAAGCAGATGTAGTTGCATTGTTTGATTTCAGCTGGTGCAATTGGAGTTGGGATTTTGGTTATGAATTCTACGGTAGATCATGTGAAAAAATCCGTGAACGCTGTGAATGCCCAGCTCGGTTCGACAGTGAAAAATGGGCTCTAAAAGGTGATGCACATGTGTATGGTTTTGCCTCAACTGATATGCCATTCACGGGTGGACTTAATACCCTTGCAAATGACGCAGCAATAGCTCTTTCAGCAACTGAATCATTGGCAAGCATCCACAAGGGGACTAACAACTTCACTGGTCCTAGTGGCAATGATGGCGGTCTAGGTGGCATTCGTCCAATTAGAAACCCTGGTGTTGATAATTCACAATTTGCTCAAACAACCGATGGTGTTTTGGCAAATGGTCAACAATTAATCACTGATCGTAGTTCAGTTACTGGTTTATCTCGTGAACAAACTAAAACATCAAATGATCCTATCTTGCTAAAAAATAGTGATATTGATTTTTGTGGTGCACGTACTCGTTATATCTCACATAAAGTATTTACTAACTTTAGTTATGCGTGGTATGACGATTGCCGTTGCTGGACTCCATATCTTGGTGTTGGCTTCAAAGTTGAATTTGCTGGCAACCGTAGTTGTGATGATTGCGAAACTGATTGTGGTACTAACTCATGCAATACTACTTGCAATGTTAGTTGCAATGATGATAGCGATTGCCAACGTTGTGGCTTATCAGAATGGGGCGTTTGGCTCAAAACTGGTGTAGCTTATAACTAAAGTTATTTAGTAAATAACGGCAAACCAAAAACTAGTACAAAAAGGCTCGGATCTCTCCGAGCCTTTTTCTTTTGAATTTCCTATTGATCGATTGGTGTTTTGATCATATCCTTAATAATGCGTTTCATTAAACAAGTGAGCCATTTAAGCTTATTTTGAATTAGCAGAAAAAAGGTAAAAGAGCATGAGAGTAGTAAATAAAATAATCATCCTAATTTTTAGTGTTTGTAATTGTATTGCTGCTCCTTATTTTCCTATCCGATCGCAAGCAGTTGATTCTGCGCGTCAGCTTGCTGGTTGGGCTCCTTTGATTAATCGATTAGATTTAAACCAATTCTATTATGCCTTTGCCCTAATACCAGAATATACTCATTCATTTAAACCCAAAACGATTAATGAATGTTTATTCAATGAAGATATTCAAGAATTTTGCGATAAAGATGGCTTAAAAATTTCTGGCTCTCGGGTTGCTAACCGTAATAGCCAACAAGATTGGCTCGCGGATTATTTTGGTCTGCCGACAGATTTTGAAAGTTTTGTTCCTATAAAACCAGTCATTGAAAATGCTATTCTAGACTTTAGTTGGTATTTAGGATTGAACAACTGGCACAACGGTCTTTATCTACGATTCCACTTCCCTTTTGTACATACACGATGGCATTTCGCCTTTTCAGAAACGATTATAAATCCAGGAACTGCAGGCTTTGATGCTGGTTACTTTAGCCCAGAAGCAATCCCGAGAGAAAACTTGCTTGATGATTTTACAAGTTTTATTACCGGTCAACAAGCACCCCAACTGGGCTCTATCGAATTTAAAAAACTCACACAAAGTAAGTGGACTCAGAATGTACAAACAAAAAATGGCATTGCAATGGTAGAAGCCGCTTTTGGCTGGAACTTTATCCAAAATTATGATTACCATTTAGGCCTTGAAGCACGTATTGGCGCGCCAACAGGAAATCAACCAAAAGGAATTTTCCTTTTTGAACCTATAATCGGTAATGGGGACCATTGGCAAGTTGGTGGTGGCATGACAGGCCATGCAATCTTATGGCGCAACAACTGTAACTCATCATCTCTCGGCCTGTATAGTGACATCAATATAACTTACCTGGCCAAAACAAAACAGTTCCGTACCTTTGATTTATGTCGTCGCCCTAATAGCCGTTATGCTCTTGCTCAAAAAATGAATCCCCCTGCAGAGAATTTGTTTTCATCGTCCGTGGAAGGAATGGGTTCCGAATCAGCCAATCCTGGTGCACAATTTAAAAATATATACCTTCCTGCTGCTAATCTAACTAATGGAAAAGTTAATGTTAGCATTGACTCGCAAGTAGATGCTTCTTTCATGTTGAACTTCTCTCACTGCAATTATAACCTAGACCTAGGTTATAATTTTTGGACAAAAACATGTGAGGCAATTTCATTTGCCTGCAGCGACATGCCATTTATTCCGAAACAATACAAAACATGGTCACTAAAAGGTGATGCACAGGTTTTTGGCTTCGCAAAGCAAACTATGGGGTCTGTTATGGAAAATGACCCAATCGCCCTTTCGGCAACCCAAACCTTTGCTACAATACATGAAGGAAACAATAATTTTATAGGACCAGACCCCAATGAAGGTGGTAATACAGAAGTAGACCCTGCTATTAGACCAACGCGCAATCCGTTTGTTGATAACAATCAGTTTGCTTTTTTTGCACAAGATGATGATGCTCAACTGCTCGATCGTACAACAACCGAAAATGGTGAGCAAATCGAAACGTCTAACCCGCCACGTTTTTTATCAACCAACTCCATAGACATAGCAGGAGCTCGCACAGAGGGATCTTCACATAAAATATTTTTTAATATTAGCCGAATTCCAGTAGATGATTGCCCATGGATCGTATATTTTGGTTTTGGTGGCAAAGTAGAATTTTCATTAAAAAATCCTGACGATAAAGATATTCGTGCTCGTGGTCTATTCTGCAGCCGATGCCAAAATTGTGTCCTAAATGAATGGGGCGTGTGGCTAAAAGGTGGTTTTTCTTATTATTAAGATAACGATCTAACTATTGATTTTCATTCAATCAATTTACTAGAGTAAAGTAAGAAAAAATCCGGGGGGACAAAAAATGAAATTTTCAAAGAAAATACTTTTACTATCTGTTTGTCTTAGTTCTTTTTATAACCTGTTAGCCCTACCATTATGCGGGCGTTCTTTTTTAAGCCCTCGCTCGCAAAGCACTAATGCAGCTCGTGATCTTGTTGGATGGCATCGATTTATAAACAAAGACGCCTGTGGATTTTATGGTGCACTGGCAGCAACCCCGCAATATGGACATTCTTATAGACCAAATCGCATTGCAGAGTATTTTTTTGGTAGTGACGAAATTTGTATAACAGGTAGCCAAGTAGAAAATCGTGATTGCACTATCTTAGCCGATTATTTTGGCTTATCACCACTCTTTAAAAGTTGTGTTTGCATTTCTCCACAAATTCGTACCGGATTAATTGATTTTGCCGGCTATTGGGGATATAAATCATTTTATATTCGTGCGCATGCTCCCGTTGTATGGACCAAATGGGATTTTGAATTATGTGAAACTATTGATAATACTGGCATTACCACACCTTTTCCAGCATTGTACATGGATTCCGGACAAGTAACACCACCGATTGGTAGTTTTGTAGAAGCGCTTCAAGGAGGTGTGACCTTTGGGCAAGTAACTGAAGGGATTCAATTCGGTAGAGTTTGTGGATCTCAAACTGAAACAAAGTTATCTGACATTGAAGTTGCACTAGGTTGGAACTTTATTAATCACGAAGATGGACACGCAGGATTTAATATACGATTTGCTGCGCCAGCAGGAACACGCCCAGATGGCTGCTTTTTATTTGAACCAGTTGTAGGTAATGGCCATCATTGGGAATTGGGTGCTGGTTTTACCAGTCAAACAGTTTTATGGGAACGCAATGGTGATCAATTCATAAATATTTATTTTGATCTGAATGCCGTGCACTTATTCAAAGCTCGCCAGCGCCGCTCTTTTGATTTCTGTGAAAATGGCCCATTATCACGATTTATTTTATTAAAAGAGTTTGACGAAACTGGAAACTATACCGGCTCCACCATACCAGCAATTAATCGTACCACATTATGCTGTGATGTGCGCGCAGATGTTAAATTTGACATTGTTATCATGGCAAGTTACTTGCGCCAAAAGTTAAGCGTTGATTTTGGTTATAATGCATGGATTCGTTCCCGAGAAAAAATAGATTTGATTGAGTGTTTACCAGAAAACAGATTTGCCCTCAAAGGAATTCAAAACGTAGCACTACCAGTTGGTCTGAGTAATGCTACTCAAAGTAGCGCTACTATTGTGGGAGATAACTTTGCAGATCAAGTACTTGTAGCTGATCCAAATCCACCCGTATTTATTAATACAGAAGATATAAATCCCAAGTCTGCCGCAACTTCACGTCAATTTACGCATAAATTTTTTGCACACCTGAGTTATTCAGCAAATAATTATTGCACGCGTTCACGATTTGTTCCGTACATTGGTATTGGTGGCGAGGTTGAGTTTGAAAGTAACCGCCCACGCAACGATACAGAACCCAACAACAATAGCATTTCTCAATGGGCACTATGGGTCAAAGGCGGTACTAGCTTTTAATTTTTTGTTCGTAATGCATGAATATAAGTAACAACTTCGGTAAGGTTAGTTAGTTTTTCTGCGTCCTCATCATTGATTTCGATATTGAACTGCTCTTCCAGCTCCATGATGATCTCCACCATATCAAGTGAATCTACTCCAAGATCTTGAAAACTATGCGCTTGCACAATAGTCTCTTTGTCTTGGTTTAGTTTTTGGGTAACTATGGTAATTACTTTATTATAGGTGTTTTGTTTATCCACCATTACAATTTACTCCGTTGAACTTTGTGTATTTTCTATGTTTTGTTGATCCTCAGGAACCATATCTTCTTTTTTTGCAGCTTGTTCTTTCTCTACTTGCTTGTTTAATGCAAAAATTTCTTTGATATTCTCAACATCCGTTTTTTTATTAATTGAGAGTACAATTTTATCTGGATATTGTTGTTTTGCCAATGTTCCAAGATAATTACCAGGACCAATTTCAATAATATAATCAGCATCTTTGAACTTCTTCATCGTTTTGCGCCAATTGATTGGTTCTTGTAACAAAGCCAGCACCTGCTTTTTTACCTGTTTGCCTGTTTTGATTTCTTTTTGGTTAACTGAAGAAATAACCGGTATTTTCGGGTCTCTAAAATCAACTTTTTCCAGATACATTTGAAACTGATCAATAACCTCTTGCATTGCCAAAGAATGTAAACCGATTGCAGAATCAACTGTTTTTGTTTTGATCTTTTTACCCGACTGTTCTAACTGATTACATATTTGGTCAATTTGCTTGCGCTCTCCACCAACAATATGGCTTGACTCAGTTTCGGTAATCGCAAGATAAATATCAGGGTAAGACTCTAATACTTGTGTAAGTTGTTTTGTGGTAACTCCCTGCACTTGTACCATAATAATATCCATATCAATAAGTGCTTGCTGATAAAAATGGGCAAACTTACTTAATAAATAAAGCCCATCAGGCACAGTAAAAGAACCGGCAGAACACAATGCCGCCCATTCACCAAAATTAAAACCAGCAAAAACCATTGGTTTGAGGCCTTCTTGCTCTAGTAATTTGAGTAATGCAACACTTACTAAAAATGCTGCCGGATATGCATTGTTCATTTTTGCCAATTCAGCATCAGATGAAGCAAAGCATAATTTAATAAAGTTGGCATCCAAACAGTTTGATGCTTGCTCAAAATGCTCTTGAATCAGACGAGATTCATCATAAAGCTCTTTTGCCATACCAACAAATTGGCTTCCATAGCCGGGAAATATAATAGCGATTTTCATAAATAACCCCCTATTCAAATCGAAAATCATTATGCAAATAATGCACAAACTCCTGTAATCGTTTAATTACAAAATCTTTTCCTAAAATTGACATCAAATCAAAAATACCTGGTCCAGAACTTTTGCCAATAATGGCAATGCGTAAAGGTTGCGCAGCTAATGATAATTTCATTTGTTGCTCTTTACACAATTCCTGCACCATTTTTTTAATTTCATCTGTATTAAATGGCTCTATTGTTTGCAATTGTTTAATAATTTTTTCTAGCAATGACCCAGTTTGTTTAGTAACCCATTTTTCAAGATCACTTTTCTGGTAATACCCTTTGGTATAAAGCAACTGCAATTCTTGCACCAGTTCTACCAACGTTTTAACCCGTGGCTTATACTGATCAATCAATTCACTTATTAAATCATCAGACCAACCGGTTACTGTTTTTTCAAATCCTGGATCAATATCGAGTATTAACTCTAATAATTTTTTACTACTCGTATCCTTAATATAAACACTATTAATCCATTGTAATTTATCAACATCAAAAATAGCAGCAGATTTGCCAACACCTTTAAGAGTAAAGTAGGTAATCAATTCCGGGCGGGTAAAAATTTCTTGGTCACCGTGTGCCCACCCAAGCCGTGCTAAATAATTTATAAGTGCATCTGCCAAATAACCTGCCGCCTTATATTCATCAACTGATGTTGCAGCATCTCGCTTGCTCAATCGCTGACCACTTTTTCCTAAAATAAGTGGAAGGTGCGCAAATTGCGGAATATCATAACCAAGCGCTTCACACAATAGTATTTGCTTTGGCGTATTGGAAATATGATCTTCACCCCGAATGACATACGTAATATTCATATGCGCATCATCAACAACCACCACGAAATTATAGACTGGTGTACCATCCGATCGCATAATAATAAAATCATCTAGTTGCTCAATTGCAACAGTAATAGGCCCACGAATCAAATCGTTGAATGAAACTGCCTGCTTCTCAAGTGGTAGCTTGAATCGAACAACATATTTCTGTTGACCAGTCGGAATACTTTTTTCTCGGCAAAACCCATCATATTTTTTTATTGGGGTTTCCGTTTTTTGCTCTGCCCTGCGCGTTTCAATTTCTTGCTGGCTGCAAAAACAACGATACGCTTTTCCATCAGCAATCAATTTTTCAATTAAACTTTCATATGCGTCCATGCGTTCAGTTTGAAAAACAATTGGTTCGTCAGCTTCAAGTCCGGTCCATTTCAAAGATTCCATAATCGAGGTAACAAATTTTTTTTCAGAACGAGCAATGTCTGTATCTTCAATACGTACTAAAAACATGCCGTTATGATGACGCGCAAAAAGCCAATTAAATAATGCAGTACGCAAACCACCAATATGTAAATGGCCAGTTGGTGAGGGTGCGAAACGAACTCTGACTGCACTATTTTTTTTCATCTTTTTAACCTTTTATACAACACGCTGCTTTGCATCTTGTGCAATAACGAGTAATTTTTCTTGTGCCATTTTTATCCACGGTGATAATTGATCTTGTGATTTTGATTCAATACGCTCTACCTGTTGCCACCATTGTTTTGCTTCCTCAACCTGATTTTTGCTCCAGGCATACAAGCCTAAATAATACAATGCGATATCTTTATTAGCATTCTCTTTTGTTTGTGCAATGCTTTCTAATTCTTTTAATCCTGCTTGCTTTACTTTTTCATCAGAGCTATCAAGTTTGAATAATCCTAACTTAGTTTTATACATCCAATAAAGTTCTGAATTAGCTGACATTTGATTAACTGCTTCTTGCATCACCTCAAGCGCTTTATCTATTTTACCTTCTTGAGCAAGAGCATCAGCTTGCAACGCTAAAAAGTATGGGCCTGTATGAGTATTTTTGTTTTGCTCATACCCAAGTTCACATACTTTTCCAACTTCAAATAAAAACTCACCAGATTTTTTTTCAGCTGCTTTTTTGAATTCTGCATAACACTGCTCAAATGCTTGGTGAGCAGCTTGTTCTTTATGAACCAATATAGTGCGATAGTAATAAATACCACCACCAACAACAAGAATCCCCGCTAAACCAATTGCCATTTGTTTTACATAGTCAATGCGCAATAAATCAGCAAACCATTGTTTTATCATAGTTACGATACTCATGAATTATCTCCGATCAGAAAACTTACCTAAAATGTAGGGAAAACGTACCACAGTTGCACAAAAAGATAAAGATTGTTTCTGATCAACCAAACTTATCTGTCTTTAAATTATATCACAATTTTGAATTAATTCATCATTTTTATGACATTTTGGCCTAAAATATTCTATTTGTAACCATTTTGTTTCTATATGAAATTATTTGGGGCCAGAATCTGTAATTTCGTTTTTGGATGGCATATGGTATGCTGCTTGAAAATTCAAAGGAAGGACTCGATAATGAAAAAATTAGTACTTTTGCTGTCGTTCATAACTATACCGCTCATTACCGCTACCAAGAAAACGTTATTATTAACCAACGCAAAAAAAACAGTCTCATCGTTATCCACTACTTTTTTGCAGAAAATGATACATCTTTTTGAGGTTGATACGTTTATTGAAACGGGAACTTTTTATGGTGAAACAACAGAGGCTGTAAGGCAATTTTTTGGTAAAGTCCATACTATTGAATTAAGCAAATCCTTATATGAGCGAGCAGTGCATCGATTCGGCCCACATAAAAATGTACGGGTGCATTTGGGTGATTCACCAACGGTCCTGCAAGTTATTTTACCCCTTTTTAAGAATGATCGGGTTCTTTTTTGGCTTGATAGCCACGGTTGTGGTGGAGGTGTTCGGGGCGAAAAAATGACTCCTATTTTAGAAGAGTTAGACATGATTAAACAATCAGGTCAAAAAGAGGGAATCATCCTTGTTGATGATGTGTGCTGTTTTCAGGGTTGCAAAGATTTAGAATCCGATTCGGAAGGATATGGCTTTCCAACCATTACCCAAGTCAAAGAAAAAATTCTTGAAATTGACCCCACCTATATAATAACTCAATTTGGTGATCTGCTGCTCGCCTGGCCGGACACCTACGATGTAAGACCTTCAGATTTCATGCAAGCCTGCCTAACAAGCCGTTGCTTTGATAATGATGAGAATATTTCTCTTGAGGCGGTTATGCACGCAGAACAAATAATAGCGCAAGATAAAAACAATGAACAGCCTGCTATAGAATCACTAACCTCTTGGCGCCGGCAATGGGCTGGCATCTACTATAATTTTTGGAATGGCCTTATTTATTTGCACAAAAAAGAATATCCAAAAGCATACAACAGTCTTAACAAATCTTTATTAAATGGTTTTGGTCATTGGCGTATATATTATTATTTAGCAGAAGTCTGTAAAGGACTTAATAAACCTGACCAAGTAAAAAACTTTCTAAATTATGTGCTCATAAAAGATTCTGAGTTTGACCCAGCAAAGAAGTTACTTGCGCAAATGCAATAAATCTTTAACTTTCTTGGAGATTGCAGAAAAGGGAAAGAAGTGATGATGTACGTTTTCTTGTAATTGTTTTGCAAAATTTTCAATCGTTTTTTGCTGAACTAATCGATGAGTATATAACAATGCATTCTTAATGGCAGTTGCATTAGAACACCCGTGTGCAATTATTACTGGTTTGTTGACACCTAATAACAGCGCGCCGCCAGAGCGGGAATAATCAACCTTTTTTTTCAATGCTTCAAGTGGAGAAAAACAAAGAATCAATTTTTGCCACCACGAACTGTATTTTTTTAACCAAAAGGAGACTGCCTTTGTGGTTGCTTGCATCGTCTTGAGCATAATATTTCCTGAAAAACCATCATGTACGAGCACATCAGCATTGCCCACAAAAACATCACGTGCCTCAACATTACCAACAAAATTAAGGTTGCTTTGATCAAGCCGCTTATATACTTCTTTGATCAACTGTGAACCTTTATACGGCTCATGTCCGTTGGAAAGTAATCCAATGCGAGGCTTGTCTATTTTTTTTATCATCTTGACAAATAGATGTCCCATCAGTGCAAATTGCTCAATAAACTCAGGCTTACAATCTGTATTAGCTCCAAGATCTAAACAAAAAACAGAACCCGAATAGGTTGGTAAAAATGAACCAATTGCCGGCCGCTTTATGCCACCAATTCGTTTTACTATAAACGTTGCTGCAACCAATATAGAACCAGAGTTGCCAGCAGAAACAAATGCTGAGGTAGTATTATCTGCTACTGATTGCATTGCCATGATAAGTGAAGAATTCTTTTGCTTGATAGCCTTTACCGGTTCATCTGCCATGCCAATAGTATCAGAGCAATGAACAAAAGAAAGTGGGAGTTTCTCCCACTTTTTATCATATGAAAACAGTAATGGAATTATTTTTTTTTCGTTACCAAACAAACAAATTGGTACACCAAGGCGTGCTGCTTGTATAGCTCCTTGCACCGTAGTATGCGGTGCTTGATCACCACCCATTGCATCAAGAGCGATCATTGGCGTCCCAATTTTCAAATTTTACTTTTGTTCAGTTTGTGCTTCTTCTTTTGGCTTTTTTGCTTCTTGAATTTTCTTTGCTTCAGAACGCAATAAAGCACGATCAGATTTAGTACGAATTACTTTAGCACCTTTATAATGACCACATGATTTGCAAGCCTGGTGAGGCAAAATAAATTCTGTACAATTTGGGCACTTTGTAAATGTTTGAGGTTTTAAACCCTTATTTGCAAAACGCGAATCCCGGCGGGCACGGGAGCGTTTCCGTTTTGGTACTGGCATCGTATTATCCTGGAAATTTACATATTGAAACTAATTTGCTTCTTATTTTGTTTTATTTTACCCTATTTTTGCTAAAAAGGCAAAATTTTCAAAACGCCCTTCGACTCCGCCACGCTCGCTCAGGATGCTCGGAGCCTTCTATTTCGCTCTAAGTGTCTGGAGTTAACCAAGAAAAGGCCGAATGTATCGGATAGTTGAAGAAAAAAGAGGAAAATCTATGAAAAAAATCCTAATCATATCATTACTTTTATCAGTTATCTCCCTTAATGCAGCCAAAACTTATGGCAACGTGAGAGTCTCGGAGGTGATTTCTGTCTATGACGGGGATACTTTCAGAGCAAATATAGCAACCCTGCCGCCTATTGTGGGCCAAAACATCGGAATTCGGCTGTTTGGCATAGATACACCAGAGCTGCGCGATAAAGACCCTTTGATAAAAGAACTCGCCTACCAGGCAAGAGATTATGTTAGGAATCGATTATTTAATGCTCAAATAATTGAACTGGTTAATCTGCTTCGCGGCAAATATTTCAGGATTGTTGCACAGGTATGGGTTGACGGAGCTGATTTGGGCCAAGAGCTTATTGATCGTGGGTTGGCCGTTGCGTATGATGGAGGTACCAAACCTAATTGGAGTGAACTTGTGCGTTTAGCACCGCTCCCACTGGCCAGCTAAATTTTATTATGTTGACAATAAACAATAGATATTGTTAAAATAATTACTAATGAAGCAAAATTATATGAAGGAGCAAACTTATATGAAAAAAATAAATGTAACTTTCTCGATTCCACCTGAAACTCATAAACTCTTGCAATCATTAATTGAGCGTAGAAAAATGAGTATGTTTGTTGAGCAAGCAATTTATCATGCTTTGCAAAAAAAGTTGGAGCGATTGAAGCTAGCTTACACTGAAGCAGAAAAAGACCCCGATAGAACAAAAACCATTCAAGAATGGTCTAGCTTGGATACTGAAGAATGGGAATAAGTTACCCGCAACGTGGAGAAATTTATTGGGTGAATCTAGATCCAACAATTGGATCCGAAATAAAGAAAACTCGTCCAGGCCTGGTAGTGTCAAATGATATTGCAAATCAATTTTCAAGTCGAGTTATTATTGCACCAATTACAAGTAATGCAAAAAAAATATACCCATTTGAAGTAGCACTAGATCTTTCTGGAAAAAAGGGAAAAGTATTACTGGACCAAATTCGTGCAATTGATAAAAAACGTCTTGGTAAAAAAATAAATACATGCAACCTAAAAACAATTCTTGCCGTCGATAAAGCTCTTAAAATTACGTTAGCATTAGTTTAGCACCTCTCCCATTGGCCAGCTAAATTTTGCGTTAGTTTGCCCTCGAGTTGCAAATCAAATAATAATTGTTGCATTTGAAAAAGATTGATCTGAGTTTGGGCTATTAAAAAATCAACGCTGCATGGTTGTGCGCATAGTTGTACAATAGTTTTAAATGGTTCTGCTAATTTATCTTCTTTTATATTTTTATTAATTGGAACCTCACCAAACTCCTGCAAAATATCTTTTGCACTTTGCACTAATTTTGCTCCTTGGCCAATCAAATCATGGCAACCGACCGATAACTCATCCTCGATTGAGCCGGGCACTGCAAAAACTTCTTTGCCTTGCTCGAGTGCAAACTCTGCAGTAATTTTTGCACCACTTTTATGTGCCGCTTGCACTACCACCACTCCTTTTGCCATACCGGCAATAATGCGATTGCGCGCTGGGAAATTTCCTACTTGTGCACTTGATAGCAATGGAAACGAACTAACCACTGCGCCACCGGTATCAATTATTTGTGCAAACAAACGCCTATTTGATGCTGGGTATAATTGCAAGAGGCCGGCACCAATAATGGCAACTGTTTTACCATCATTTTTTAACGTTTCTTTGTGCGCCATTGTATCGGCACCAATTGCACCACCAGAAACAATAGTCCACCCATTACCAACCAAATCAGGCACTAATGTTGCAATAACTTTTTGCCCATAAAAATTTGCTTTTCGCGCCCCAATAATGGCGATCGATTTTTCTTGAGTCAATTGCCCTTTTACATACAAAATTGTTGGTGGCCGATGAATATGCTTTAACAATTCTGGATAGCCTTCATCTAATAAAGAAAAATACTGAATTTTATTTTTTTCGATCAACCACAACTCTTGCTCAAGCTTATGTGCATCTTTTAAACCGATAACAATTTTCTGCGCTGCTGCCGGCGTCAAACCAAAATGCATACTAATAGCCGAAGCAGAAAAAGAATATAAATCTTTGAGCGATTCTTTTTTTTGCAATAAAATTTCTATTATTGCTGGGCCAACGCCATCAATTAAAAAAAGATGTAGTAATAAATCTTTCATTACATTTGCCTAGTAAAATTCAAAATTAAATCTTCTTTAGTATCTTTCAAGTTGGACAAAAGTGCAACTTTTAAGCCTCTACAAGAGATATTCTGATTATTGCTAATATTGCAATTTGTAATAAGATAAGGTAGGATAAGTATAAATAAGGATTATAATTATGAAATCAATCAAAAAAATAGCTCTAGCTAGTATTTTTACTCTGTTACCAGCCTTTATGCTTGGTATGGAGTATGTATCATTCATCTCTCCAAAAGGCATTTCTCTTAAAGAAAATGGCAGTTTTGCCAAACCTCAAGCAGTTGCTCAATACTTGCAAAAAGCTTATGTGCTAGGGATATTACCTCGAGAATTTCGAAGTGGTTGTTTGTGGGTAACCCCATTAACTGAAGAGTTAAAGAGTGCACCATGGGCAACAAAACAGCTATTTTTGGTCAAATCAACTTCCGGACAAAGGGAAATGAAATACATTCTCAAAGAAATCGCAAAAGATCCGGAGACCGGTGCGTCACCAACTGAAGAAATAAAAAGATTAGTTCGTGCAGCAACCGCTCAAAGATTGCAACCATTTGTGTATCCAAAGAGTGTAAACGGGTTTCCACAATTTATTTTCCCAATTTCCTATTTAGGATATAAATATAAAGGAAAAAATCATTATCTTGCTCTTATGCCACAAGCACAAGGAACCTCTTTAGGCTCACTTATGAAAAAACTAAAACAAAACCCGAAAGATAAAACAACTCAAAATATAGTCGCGCAAGCATATTTTTACCTTGGCAAATCAATGGCCAACTTTTATAAAAAATTTGGCTCGCTAGGCAAAACAATAATTCAGGGTGATTTGCATGCAAGTAATATTTTTTACAATCCAAAGGATAATCAGATTGCACTGATTGATAATGAACGCATGAAAAAAGGTCTTGAAAATCCTGTTAGCATTTCAGAGGATCTTGACTTTTTATTATTCAAATCTGTCTTTGTGTTAAAATGGACGCATAACCTAAAAGGCTTTCCGGCAAAAAAATGGTATGAACTTACTATCCCTAATTTTATTGCCGGTTTTTTAAGCACTTATTCACAAAAAGATGTTGTTCCTATCTTTAAAAAGCTAACCAAAAAAATTACCTACAGCCATTGGTTCAAACAAGCATCAGAAGAATTAGGTCATGGCAAATATATTGGTCCAATTCTTGATACGATGAAAGAAAAATGGTCCACTCTTGAAGCATTTGCAAATGATGCTGATATTAATGTAAAAAGAGATGGCAAAACTAATCTGCACAAACGTGCTGCATCCGGAACCATATTGGTGCGCCCACTATTATTGGCAGGTGCTGATGTAAAGGCACGAGATAATGACAACAACACCCCATTGCATGAGGCTGCATGGTTCAACAAACCTCATGTTATTGAATTACTTATTATGGCCGGTGCCGATATGAATGCAAAAGATAAAAAAGGAAATACGCCACTTGCAAAAGCAAAGCTGAATAAAAGCAAAGAAGCAATTGCAAAATTAAAACAATTTGGTGCTCAGTAATTAAAAAAACATTTTGTTAACTAGCTAAACAGTTTGGTTCTTTTTGTTCTCTTTCAGAAATGACACTATATTGTTTAGTCATTACTTGTTGAATTGCCGGAGGCAACAATGAAAAGATATCTTTCTTTTTTTTGTCTTTAGAAATATCAAGACTTCGCCAACCAGTAAAATAGCGAGACTCTTTCGTATCATGAATCCACGTTAATAATAATATCTGCTTTAAATAATCTTTTGCTTGACCATTATCTTCAAAATAGCCATTAAAATAATTTTCAGTCTTGAGTAATTGACACAAATCAAAGGTATCCCAGTTCGTACCATCACACACCTCAAGCATACAACCATCATTACTCCAGTTCAAATAGGTAACTAGTCCAAGGTCTATAAGGCAGAATTGTTTTTTTATGATATGTTTTTTTGCAATGTCCCAAATACAAAGATAAGGAAAACTTTTTCCTTTACAAGTTAACACAGCAACCTTTCTATTATCCGGAGACCAACATGTATGAGAAACATCATATTCATGAGCAAATTCTTGTGTATCTCCAACTTTATTTTTTAAAATAAAGCAAATTGGCTTAGAGCCTTTTGTAATGGTTAACAAATTATCAGGTGAAACATTGTTTTGATATATACTTCGACCAATTACTTTATTTGGGAATTGATTGCTAGTACTATCTTTTTTGTTAATAATCGATATTAAAGAAAGAATATCCATCATGACTGAATGCATATTTATAATAAAAGGTCCCACAGCAACTTCCAATTCAGCTGGCAGAGCTCGAGAACCGTTTAAAAATTGCTTTCGTATTTCATCTTTTTGTATTTGTTTTGCTGCAGCCGGAACACACAGTTGAAGCAATGTTGGCACCCTGCCTTCTTGAATTGTTTCTTTTGATTCAATATCTGGTGCATCCATTGCATTAAGAGAAAAAATAAGTAGTGATAAAATTAGAAATTGTTTTTTCATAAAATTTTCATTTGTTAATTGATTAAACATTTTGAATCTGTTTGTTCTTTGTTAGAAATAATATATTTATTTTTAAACAATACTTCTTGAACTTGCGGATCAAGAGATTGAAAAATAGCTTGTAATGATGGATTCGAAGAAATATTTAAACCAGTATTTGTAACTAGATTTCTAATAATATTTGCATTTTGCTTTGTATCATAAGCACAAACGAGTAATAAAGCCTTCGCAATCGGATTACCATTTTGCTCACCATGTGAATCTTGTCTTTTTAGTGCTTCTTCAATTGCAAACAACTTTTCAACATTAATAAACCTATCAACTTCACTCCAAATTTTGATTTTTTTTCCATCTTGACTCCATTCCGGTTTTGCAAAATATGAACTTCTTAATTCAAAGACTTTACTTTTTGTTTTTAAATCCCATATTTGCAGCTGCAAATAATCCACAAAAAGAACTCTTGAGCAATCAGGATTAAGTGCTATATCCTGGACTGGCATTCCAGTTTTTAATTCACATATATTTTTTCCTGTTTTATCGGATAGAAAGACTAAATTTTCATCCTTAAAGTAATCATATTCTAGTAAATGTTGACCATCACGACTACACCACCTTTTTCCATGACTAAATTGAACATGTTGCTCCTTTGGTAACCATACTTGCCCATCATCCGATTGCTCTAGCAAGTTAAACTGCATATTGGAAAGAAGAAAACAGATTACTGGATGTGTAGAAAGAATCTTATAAGCAACTAATTTGCCCACTTCGAATGGTACATTAATTGATTTGCAAAAATTAGGGTTTTCTAGAAACTCTTTTTTTGCTTGCTTTGTTTGTAAAGCATTAGCAATAACATCAACACAAATATTACGTAATGATGGTACCTTGCTTTCTCGAACAATCTCTTTTTGCTGATCTTTTGCTTTTCCGTTTGGATCCTCAATGGTTGGAGCATCCATCGCACCCAGAAATAAATTTATAGAAAGCGTTAAAAATAATAGTTGTTTTTTCATATTGATCCCTAATTATCTTTTTTATTCAATATGTCTTGACGAATTACTTCCAAATGCCAATCTTCAAATTTTGGACTCATTTTTAATAAGCCGAAAGCGTCGTAAGAAAAATTATTTGAATCTTTTTGGCCATATGGTGTACATGGCGCAACACAAAAGGTGCATACAATACCATCCCATAACTGCCCTGGCTTTAGCTTCTGGCCTTTATCGATCCATAGCTTTCCAATACCAGCATCTTCTTTTGGTTGCATGTTGTCTTTATTTAAAATTCTTCTCATCATTGGATCAGTGGAAGTAGTTGAGTGTTGATGAGCACGGAACACACCCCGAACTTTATGTCTATCAGTACTTTGTAAATTAAGGATTGCTTTGGTCAGATCCTTACCACAATACCAACCACGATCTTTATCGAAATCTAAAATTTCCCATGGGCTAACAATAAAATCGTACCACATAAACCCAACAGCAGGAATTTTTTCATCATTAGATCCGCGTGGATTTATTGGAGTAAAATTATTTAATTCGAATCCATACTTCCAAAAACAACCTTTCAAATTATCTTTGAAAGATTGTAAATGATCTAGTTGATCATATCGCTTTAACTCGCCCAACAATTGGAAAGCGATTTTTTGGTTTGATGATAATAATGGTTTTGGATCAAAACCAACTTCCAGGCCACCATGGCAACACTGTAGGTAGTTTATATTTCCTTGAGCATCCGGGCAACCTACATACAGAGCTACCGGCAGATAATTATACATTCTATATAATCGATTCTTAAATTCTTGAAACTCGGATTCATTTTTACATTCGCGGAAAAATTTAGACTTCAATTCCTCTTCAAATCCATACTTTTGATTCATAAAACCATCTTCATGGTTACCACGCACTAGGAAAACTTTTTCCGGGTTTGTACTCTTTATCTTTAGAATAGTAAAGATAACCTCTGCACCGTACCAACCACGGTCAGTATAATCACCCAGAAAGATCATATAAAACTTATCATCGATTATCTTCCACTGATTATCTAGGTAACCATTTTTTATTAACCATTCTATATATTGGTTTAAAGAATGGACATCACCGTGCAAATCGCCATGAAAAGAAACAATTGAATCTGAAGGAATAACTAATTTTTGCACATAGGGTTGAAAAATATTTTTCGATGGATCAAAGAAATTTGATGGCGGCCGATTACCATTTAGCCAATTTTTTTCCTCTACTAACAAAGACTTTGGCTGAGAAGACAACTTTAAAAATAAATTAACTTGCGAATACAAATCATCTTTTTGTAAAACAGTAAAAATCCGATTATCAGTACCAAATTTTGGCAACTTTTCACATTCTTCTTTCCACGTTGCAAAAGAACCCACATCCCTTGTCTTTCTTTTGTCTTTAGAACCTTCTTTTTTTTGCTCAACTTTATCTGTACCAAAAATAGCTGTAGCAAGAGGATCGTTAGTAGTAGTCAAGGCTGCAACATCGGCAAAATCCATTGCACCAAGTGAAAAAATAAATAATGATAAAATTAGGAATTGCTTTTTCATTTATAACCTCTTTAAACTAAACAGCACCTTTAAATTTACTATTTAGAATTAATTTTGTCAAGTCAGACAATAGTTACAATTAGAAAAGTTTGTTTTTAAATCGACTCAGTTAAAGAGAGAGTTAAAACTGTAAAAATGGATCCTCATCAGAGTCATTTTTACTCAGAATATCTGTTTGGGTACCCTGCATTTCAGGTTCAGCTTGATCTGCATTTTCCTTATTAAGCTCATGCTGAGTATTCTTTACTTCCGTATCAACCTGTGGTTCGATAGATTGATCACTCATTTGAAATGGTTCAGCTTCAGAGTTACCAGGCTCAAGTTGCATATCTTTTTTAGCTTTTGAGCCTCCAGTGCCACCTGATGATTCTTGCTGATCATCACCATTTTCTTCGGTAAAGGCAACAACGGCAGCAAGCTTTTGACCTTTATCAAGCTTGATTAAGCGAACCCCTTTTGCTTGGCGACCCATGGTGCGTACTTCTTGGGTTGATAAGCGAATGATTTTTCCTGCTAGATCGATTAATAAGATCTCAGAATCATCACCTACAATCGCAAGACCAATTACCGGCCCATTACGTTTGGTGGTTGGAATAGTACGAACTCCTACACCACCACGATGGGCAATACGAAAATCTTTTACTCTCACGCGTTTACCGTAACCATTTTCAGTTGCAAACAATAAGTCATTGCCATTTTCATCGACCACTTCCATGCCGACAACCTCATCAGATTTTTTTAACCGAATACCAATTACGCCGCTTGCTTGACGACCCATTGACCGGACCTCTGCTTCTTTAAAGCGAATACCCTGGCCATTTTTAGTTGCAATTACGATGGTATCTTTTCCAGAACTTAACCGACAAAATACTAGCTCATCACCCTCCTTGAGTGTGACAGCTCGAATTCCGGTCTTTCTAATTTTTGCAAAAGCTTGTGCATTAGTTCGTTTGATCAAACCTTTTTTGCTCAACATAACTACTTGCTGATCTTTAAGATCTTTTGCATGCAATAATTTGACAACCTTTTCACCAGGTACAAGTGGCAATAAGTTCACAATTGCACGGCCTTTAGAAATACGAGAGCCTTCTGGCACTTCAAAAATTTGTAAGCTATACACACGTCCCAAGTTTGTGAAGAATAATAACTCATCATGAGATCCGCCAACAAACATATCTAGAACGATATCATCGGCACCCTCAAGTTTTGCCATACCCATCTTACCTTTACCTCCACGATGCTGCACACCATAGGTCGTAAGAGGTACACGTTTGATATATCCTTTACGGGTAAGGGTAATCACTACATCTTCTTCAGGGATTAAGTCTGCTTCACTTAAAATATCTACGGCTCCTGCAATCTTACTACGACGTGCATCACCAAAAGCAGCTTTGACCTCTTGAAGCTCTTTTTTAATTTCTTCTTTTAAAATTTCTGGGTTATCTAAAATAGATTGTAATCCTAGAATTTTCTTTTTCAGATCTTCCATTTCAGCATAAATTTTCTCTTGCTCAAGACCAGTCAATCGTTGTAACTTCATCTCAAGAATTGCCTTACATTGACCAAACGATAATAAAAATCGCTTGTTTAATTCTGCAATCGCATCTTGGGGCGTTTTACAAGCTTTGATAGTAGTTATTACCTCATCGATATTTTGCAACGCAATAATAAAACCGGCTAAAATGTGCTCACGGTCTTTTGCTTTTTGCAAATCGTATATAGTACGGCGAGTAATAACCTCACGACGATGATATAAAAACTGTAATAATAATTCTCGAAGGGTAAATATTAATGGCCGATTATCAAGTAAACCAAGCATTAAAATAGAATGGGATGATTGTAGTGGCGTATGTTTATATAATTGATTTAAGGTGACGCCAGGAATCTCGCCGCGCTTTAATTCGATAACAAGTCGCATACCTTTTTTACTGGATTCATCACGAATATTAGAAATACCATCTACTACTTTTGCATTTACTAAATTAGCAATCTTTATTGCCAGTGCTGCTTTGTTTACGACATACGGCAATTCAGTAATAATCAAACGTGATTGTTTTTTATCTTCAATGATATCAACAACACCACGCACAATAACTTTACCTCGGCCTGTTTTATACGCTCTAACAATACCCGCACGGCCCATGATAATACCACCAGTAGGAAAATCAGGCGCAGGAATTATTTGGAATAATTCATCATCAGTAAGTTCTGGGTTTTCCAATAATGTCAAAAGACCATCAACTACTTCTGTAAGATTATGTGGCGGTATTGAAGTTGCCATACCAACTGCAATACCGGTAGTACCATTTACTAGTAAGTTAGGAATTCTACTTGGGAGCAATGATGGTTCCATAGTTGAATCGTCAAAGTTTGGTACCCAAGGTACTGTATCTTTATCCAAATCAGCCAGCAACTCACCAGCAATTTTTTGCATGCGCACTTCTGTGTAACGCATTGCTGCAGCATTATCACCATCAACAGAACCCCAGTTACCTTGGCCATCAAGCAAAGGATAACGTTCTTTAAATTCTTGCACCATGTTAACCATTGAGTTATAAACTGCTTGGTCGCCATGAGGGTGGTATCTACCAAGAACTTCACCAACCACACGAACTGATTTATGGTATGGCTTGTTGTACCAATAACCAAGTGTATACATGGTATACATAATCCGTCGATGAACTGGTTTTAGGCCATCACGAATATCAGGAATCGCACGAGAGACCACGACCGACATCGCATAATCAAGAAAAGAATCTTGCAGCTCTTCTTTGATAGAAACTGGCTTAATACCAGTAGGTTCAAATGTATCTTGATTATTTGAAGATGGCATACTGATCCTTTTTGGACTTGAGTAGAATTGTTTTGTTAAGTCATAATAAATTGTATGTATAGAATACAATATTTACTATAAGAAGACAAGAAAGGCCACCTTACATTAATGAAATTTTATTGCACTTTTTTATAAAATTTAAACGTAAAAATAATTCTACCTGCACCTCTGATTATCCTCAAAAATAATTTTGAAAGCAAAAATGATCTAATGTTACTTTATCTTTCTTTTTGGCTTGATTGCGCAGATTCTTTATTTACAGTAATATTAGTATTATACCCTTTAACCACTGATACAAATAGAGCATATGGATATTAAAAAAATCAATCTTAAAGATTTCAAACCTGAGTATATTCGCAATTTTTCTATCATTGCCCATATTGACCATGGAAAATCAACCTTGTCTGATAGATTATTAGAATACACAGGCACTCTTTCTACTCGCCAAAAACAAGAGCAGTTTCTTGATAAACTACAAGTTGAGCGTGAACGAGGCATTACCGTTAAAGCCCAAACGGCTTCTATGTTCTATGAGTATAAAGGGCAAAATTATTTGTTAAATTTAATCGATACACCCGGTCATGTTGATTTTTCTTATGAAGTTTCCCGGTCACTATATGCCTGCCAAGGTGCAGTTTTATTAGTGGATGCAGCTCAAGGGGTTGCCGCCCAAACAATGGCAAATTTTTATTTAGCATTCGAGCAAGACCTAACCGTAATACCAGTAATTAATAAAATCGATATGGCTAATGCTGATCCTGATCGAATTGCCAACCAAATGGAAAAACTATTTGATTTCAAAAAAGATGAAATAATTTTGACTTCGGCAAAAAAAGGCATTGGCATTTCAAAATTGCTTGATGCCATTATTGAACGCATTCCAGCACCAAAAGATAATAAAGATGAATCACTAAAAGCACTCTTATTTGATTCTTGGTTTGACGAATATAAAGGAGTTGTTTGTTTGGTTGCGGTCCAAGACGGTGAAATTAAAAAGGGTGATAAAATTACACTGGCTCAACAAGATAATAATTACGAAGTTCTTGATGTTGGTCTTATGTATCCCGGCCAAACCTCAACGCCTGCACTGTATGCCGGGCAGGTTGGGTATTTAATAACCGGTATGAAAACAGTAAAAGAAGCTCGTGTTGGTGACACCATTTATTTATCAAAAAAACCGGTTACACCCCTTCCTGGTTTTAAACCAGCAAAACCGGTGGTGTTTGCCGGTATCTTTCCTGTTGAGGCTTCTGAATTTCAATTACTTGCTGACGCAATTGAAAAACTTACTTTAAATGATGCTAGTGTTCAGGTTGAAAAAAAAGGCTCACCAGCTCTTGGTCTTGGTTTTCGGTGTGGCTTTTTAGGATTATTGCATATGGATGTTTTCAAACAACGGCTTGAACAAGAATACGATCTTAATGTCATTGCAACCGCACCGAGTGTTTTGTATAAAGTTAAATTAAAAAACAACCAAGTTATATCTATCGAAAATCCTGGTGATTTCCCAGATCAAAGCAAAATTGAAGAAATTTTAGAACCAATTATCGACGCAACCATTATTGTACCTAAACAATATTTGGGAAATATAATTACCTTGTGCCAAAATGCTCGTGGTCAACAAAAAGATCTTGCGTACCTTGATGAAGATCGTGTCATTTTAAAATACAAATTACCACTCAATGAAGTTGCAACAGACTTTTATGACAAATTAAAATCATTTAGTTCCGGTTATGCCAGTTTTGATTATGAAGAGGCCGGTTATGAGTCTGCTGATTTAGTTAAAATGGATATCCTATTAAATACCCGTCCAATCGATGCGCTTTCTACCATTGTACACAAAGACAAGGCCTATTATTTGGGTAGATTTTTAGCCGAACAGTTGCGCAAAGCAATTCCAAGACAACTATTTGAAGTGGCAATTCAAGCTGCAATTGGTGCAAAGATTATTGCACGAGAAACCGTCAAACCGATGCGAAAAGATGTAATTGCAAAATGTTATGGTGGTGATATTACCCGAAAACGCAAACTTTTGGACAAGCAAAAAAAGGGTAAAAAAAAGATGAAGAATGTGGGTAATGTCCAGGTTCCGCAAGAAGCCTTCATGGCTATTTTGAAGCGTTAATCCAAAAACCACCATTTTTACAGAAAGACGCATTTTTTGACAAATAAGCATTTTTTCATTAAAGTTAGAGGTAATTAGCCATTTTGGGGGGTTATTTCAAATGAGAAAAGTTTTATTTTTAAGTATTTCTATTGCATCATTTAGTACATCAGTTTGCCATGATTCATATTTCCCAACCTTGCGTGATATAAGCACATCCTTATGGCAACAAAAAAGTACTATCGCCAAGCATGCTCAATTAGGGTGGAATGTATTAAAAAATGGCTATGATTGGCTAATGCGCAAAAAAGTAGAAATAGTTCCGGCAACAATCATAACTGCACTAAAAACAATAGATCTAAATCCAGATGATTTTACTTTTTATCTTGCCAACAATAACACTCTAGCCAGATCAAATCCTAGTACAAAAACACTTTCCCTGAATATCTCTGCATTTTCACAGTTAGACCAACGGCAACAAACTGCAGTTGGCACGGTTGCAGCTTTGTATTGTGCTCATACACCGTACCCTCGTATAAAAATTCCAAAATTGGGTGGCATTCCCTTGAGTATGGCAAATGGCATATATGCTGTTGAAAAATTAGCAAGTACACAGGTTGTGCAACTTCTTGAAGATCAAAAACAAAATAAAATAAAAGTATTAGCTAAAACACTATTAACAAATGAATGGTTTCATCTGATTGCCGGAATGGGACTTGAATTAGGATTTTTGCATTATATGGAGTGCTCTCCAGAGATAAAAAAACATGCAATACTTTCTAGACTAGCCAAAAAAGGAATTCCACTGGCATGCAAAACTGCTGCAACACAACTACAAAAATTGAATATCCCCGAATTGCCAAAAAAAGTAACCACTGAAGTTTTGAATAATGGCCTCCTACACTGGTCCTTAACCCAAGCTGTTCAATATAAAGTTGATGAACAGTTAACGTATGACATGGATCAGTATGCAGTCCAAACATTAGGAACAGAAACTACACAAACGGCGCTGATGGCGATGCAAAACCAATATGAATCATATAAACCGGCAGGATTTTTTGATTCGCTCTCTTATCGGCTCGAGACAGCCCAATCCTATATCAAATGGAATCCCAGCATGGCATTTGACCAGCGAATTGATCTAATAAAACAGTCATAAACTTTTGCCAACGTTTCTTTTTTATTCTACCCTTTTGTGAGTAACAGTTGAGGGTAGCATATGAGAGTTTCGTTTTTTATTTTATTTCTTCTTTTTATTTCTCATATAGAAGCACAAGAACGGTTGTCTTACGCAGAAGGCCCTGGACCACTCTTTTCTATCGGGCAGAATATAATTCCAAAACATGAATTTAATGTTGGTACTGGTCTGAGATATCGTGATGGTGTTTTTAATCATCGGCTTCGATGGTCAGTTGGGGGCATTTATGGCATAACTGATCACCTGTCTGCAACATTTGTTGTTCCTTATATTTTAAAAGAACGATCAGAGAATAAAAGAACCTCCGGCATTGCAGATATGATCTTAGATCTTGAGTATGCTTTTTTTGAAAAAAAAGAAGACCGGTCTCTTGTGCAAGCAACCATTATTGGTGGTATTCAATTTCCCACTTCTGACAAAGAAAAAAAACCATTACTTGATTTTGGTAGCTGGTCTGGTTTTATTGGCTTTACCAATAGCTTTTTGTTTTTACCTTGGTATTGGTTTTTTTCTGGTGGTGTTTTGATAACACGCAACAGAGACAACATTGAGTTTGGCAATGAATATTTTTATGAATCTGGAGCAGGGGTTAAATTAATCAAATTAAATCATGATGATAACATTGCTCTTTTGATTGAGATGAATGGCCGGTTTTTAGATAAAAGTAAAATTACTAGCCAATCAATCCCCGCTGTTGGTGGTCACGTTTTATATGTTGGGCCAATAATCCGTCTTGATTGGCGCGCCATTACCACTCAAGCCGGAATTCAATTTGCAGCAGCCCAACATATTTTTAACTCAAAAGAAGAAATTGATTATCGCGTTGCATTTTCAATTTCAGGAGGCTTTTAAGCCAGTGAAAAAATATATTTTATTCTTTTCATTTTTTATTTTTGCACTAAATGGATATGACCTGCATGAACCTGGCCCCGTTTTATTTTCTTTTGGCCACAATTTAATCCCTGCACGCACATTTGCAAATAGAGGTATTTTTTTCTTTCGATCTGGAGAAAAAAGAAATGATTACGTATATAACAATCAACTTCTTATTGGCATAACCGACCGTTTAGTCATAAATATCTTTACGCCATTCTTTTTAAAAAGAAAGTTAAGTTTTTTATCTACAAGAGGTTTGGGTGATATAACAATTGAGGGTGAGTGGGCGTTCTTTGAAAAAAGATATAGTGAAAAGCGATTAGTTCAAGCAACCCTCGTATCGTTTATTGGTTTCCCTACTGCTGATGACACAAAAAAACCACGCATTTTCCCCAGCTCTTACCAATTTTTTGTTGGCATGACCGGAAAATATATGAGCAAGCCCTGGATGGTATTTATTGGTAGTGGCGCACTGATAAATAAAGAGCAAAACAACTTCCAGTTTGGTAACCAATTTTTGTATGAGGGTGGCGCTGCACTCAAATTATTAGATGGCAAACAAACCGACCTGATGTTCTTTTTTGAATTAAATGGTATTTATATACAAAAAAATAGGCGGAATAATCAGATTGATCTTAACTCAGGAGCAAATCGTCTATTCTTTGGCCCTGCTATTAGAGCTCGCCACAAAGGGAAGGTCTTTCAGGCAGGTATCCAAGCAGTTGTTAGCCAACGATTACTGGGCAGCCAGGGTAAAATCGAACACCGATCAGCCATTTCAGTAACTATTCCTTTCTAATTTATTGCATTTTTGGCCCCTCCTTGCTAAAATTACAAATAGGAGAAAAAAGCAGGAAAGTATGAAGATAAATGAAAAAAGCATTTCTTTGCAACTAAAAACCATTTTGCTATGGTATCTAGACAGGAGAAATGCATGAGTAAAGAACAATTTTCTGGCAATATTTTTATCTTTCATGCCTTTGATATAGGCGATGATATTAATCTGGAAAAAGTAAAAAGAGATAGTGCAATTATTCACCGTCCTTATAACCAACCAAAATATTTCAAACATTATCACCTACCATTATCGGTTGAATTGCCACATCCGCACGAGAGCGCGAAATGTGAGTCAGTAAAAATTTATAATTTTGGCGCCATTTCTTTGCTATACAAAATTCCTTTTGAGGATAGTTTAGAAAATGTGCGAATGCAATTAGTCAAAATTGATAATCAATTTCGCGAGCAAAGCATTATTGACGGCCGCTCAGTATTTAATAAAATAAAAAAATACATTAAGAAAACAAAGTTTTTCCATACCCAATCTTCATACGTTATTGTGCAGGTCAATCCAAAACCAAACCTAGATGTCAAAAAGGTAACCGAGCAATACGGTGGTATAATTGCCTCATTAGTTCGTTTTGAAACAGAAACATTATCTGAATACCAAAAGAATGCAATCTTAGAATCATCTATCGGTTATTTAAAAGGTGATTTAATCGTTATTGATGCTGAGGCTTCATTTGTATATGATCCGGTACCCGAAGAGATCTTAGACATCTTTGAATTTGCTAATATACAACAACTTGAGTTGCGCTTTTTTGATAGACTATTAAACCAGAAATTAAATAAGATTTACGAAGAAGAGGAAACGGTAAAAATTCCTATCAGCGCCTATATACCTATTATAGGTACGCTATCAAAGGGGCCTATTGATGAGCTGGCGCGGCTGAAAGTTGATATCTCAGTAATTGCAGAACGTCTTGAAGGTGCTATAAGATTAGTTGGTGAGCCCTATTTTGCCGAATTATATGGCCTCCTTAATAAGCAATTAGATTTAAAAAACTTACGAGAATCAATAACAAAAAAACTAGCTATTATTCGTGACATTCAACAAGTTTGGCAGCAAAAACTTGAATCGGTACATGAGGACCTACTTACTACCTTGATTATCATTCTCATTTTTATTGAGTTAGTGGTTGGTATTTTTCGATAAATTAACCTTTGACCCTAATCTATTGCTTTTTAGGCCATTTTATACGTATAATTACAAATAAATAATGAAAACATGAACAGATAAGAAAAAAGGAATATCTTGAAGAAATATGTATTATTTCTAGTATTAGCTTTTTTTGGATTACAAGGTGATCAATTACCATTTGGTGCTATTTTGAAATCGATTAAAAATGACACCGATAAAGATATGAAAATAATTTTGATTACAGAATTGCCTAAAGAAGGTCAATTTAAATCTGAAACAACAAGTTATGAACTACCTGCTGGCAAAGAAACACAAATAAACAAATTTTTAAAAAGACAATATTTAACCGACGCAGCGGTCACAATTAGGATAACCCCTCCTTATGTAAAAGTTCCGGGAGGAGAACTAAGATCCTTTGCTGTGCACATGGGAAAGGATAGGCATAAAAAAAATGTTATATTTACCTCTGCATTTTATAACCCGATTCAACTTGCAGGTGGTCTGATAAACCAAGTTTCGAAATTGTATGTAGCACGAGCTCAGATAATGAATATTTCAATTGTATTAAAACCGAGTGCTAAAAAATTACTGCCAATTACGGCTATTTTGCAAAAAGTAAAATAATGAAGGAATAAATATCAATTTTATTTTTAACTATTATAAGTACTCAAGCAATGGATGCACCAACACAAAGCACATACCCAGTATTTATTATTTCACAAATAATAAATAAAACGAGACAAGCTTTTACTATCGTTGACACAATTGGAAAAACAAAAGAAGAAATAAGAGCAAAAAGCACCAAAAAGTTAAATTATTCCATTGTATTATCTAAGGATGGAAAAAATTTCACAACACTTACTTCTAGTAACGGTAAAGACAAACTCGAGCTAGATATTAGCAATAAAAAAACGGATAACTACTTCAAAACACGGGTCAGTTTTGCATCCGTTTCAGGAATAAAATCTAAGCCAACCAATACATTTCTGACCCAGGCTGGCCAAAGGATTGACATAACCTTAACAATTGACAAACTTGGTGCTATTTTGGCACAGGATTTGAAAATTACTAATCCAGAGAGTACCTATCAATTAGTTTTTAATAAAAATCGCTCAGAAAAAATTAACCACAGTAAACTGGATTGGGAACAAATAGGCACTATTAGTTATCCAGAACAGATTGTGCGCCTAAACTTTGTCAAATCAATAAAGGATAGAACATCAGTTCTGACTTTGTACCTAACATCTCAGAACATAAATAAACCTGGTGTTAAGGAGTATATAAAAACAATATTAACTGCCTTTGAAAAGAAATATCCTAATGTAGCAATTTCTGGTCGTATATTTCAGTATGCAAAAGGTAATAAATATACATATACGGGAGATTATTCATTTTAAGGTAACAAGTTTTTACTTTGCTACACTTACTTTTGCTGGGCGCAATACCTGATCTTTGACTCGATACCCCTTTTGCATAACTTCAATAATCTGGCCTTGTTGGTGCTCTTTTGATTCTAAATGAACCAGTGCTTCGTGCAATTGTGGATTGAATGTTTTGATTTGTGTGATTTCTTTGACGTTATGTTTGCTTAATAGTTTTGTGAATTTATTACGAATCAATTCAAAGCCGGCAAGCCACGCATCTAGTTCCGGGGTGCGCTCTTTTTTTTCATGCTCAGTTATTGCACGATCAAAATCATCGATAGTATCAAGCAGATCAGTTAAGATGGCCTCTTGTGCACGCATGCTCCAAAGCGCTTGTTCTCTCTCAACCCTTTTTTTGTAATTTACAAAATCAGCTGTTGCGCGCAAAGTTCGATCTTTCCACTCGTCTCGCTCTTTTTGGCAAACGTTGAGCGGTGTATCTTCTTGCATGTCCATCGAAACATCGGTGGAATCGAATTGTTTTTTTTCTTTTGAATCTTCCATATTTTCCTCGAACCAATCCATTTAAGGTAAAAAGAAAAAAGTTTTAATATCACTCTTTTTTATTAGTATATCATGCACAAGCTGATAAACAAGCAAAGCAAGCCCTTCTAGTAACCAATGCTTTATTTTTTTTGTTATATTTTTTAGCCTAACAGTAACGTTATATAAGATTTAGAACAAAGGTAGCCAACTATGCGTGTGATAACAATCTGTATGGGTGTAACCCTCTTTTTATCTTCTGTTAGTCTCGCTACTGATAACCCACACTTTTTTAGAGCAACCAATTTCTTACGTCCGATTGAAGAACCACGTATTGATCGCTCTTGGTTAATGTCTCTTGATGCGTATGCAAGCCGTGGCGCTACCACAAGCGCCCGAGATGGCTGTGGCAACAGAACAGATTTGTTGAACATGTATGGCCCACAAAACATGGTTAAGGTTGGTGCTGGCGTGCCTTGCAAGGATCCCAAAAATATAATTGATGCTAATCTATTGCAGTTGGCTCAACTGCCCTGCAGGGATTGCTTTGGACAATTACTCTTTTGCGGGGAGTTTGGCCTGACCGAAGTTAATCTCATATGGACCCAACACTTTTCACGTGGTTTTTTTGCTCAAGTCCATGTTCCTATTTATAAAACCCACCTATCTGATATTTGCTTTTCTGATCTTTCACCATGCGATTCTATATGCCCAAATAAAAATAATCCAGAATGGCGTACTTTTTTATGCTTATTCAATCAAATGCTCTGCCGATATGATTTATGTATTGATGATATTAAACATCGTGGTGTTGGAGATGTAGGGATCTTTCTTGGTTGGACTTTTAATTACCAAGAAACCGAAGTGCTAGATTATATTGATACAACGGTTCGAATTGGCGTTGTATCACCAACTGGGCATGAGGCCGATCCCGATATTGTTTTTGATGTTCCTTCTGGGTATGATGGGCACACCGGCCTGTTTGCTAATTTTAATGGTGCAATTGGAATTTATGATTGGTTAACTGGGGGCATGTCTGCTGATGTATTATTTTTCTCAGACCATACAAAATGCATACGCATGAAAACCGATATAAATCAAAATGGCTTTATCAAACTGGCCAAAGGGGACGCGAAAGTGGATAAAGGAACCATTTGGTCAATATATGCTTATTTGCTTGCTGATCATGTGGTTAAAGGAATTTCTTTACTTGGTGGTTATAGTTTTACCACCAAGCGTGCTGATAATGTTACTCCCTGTGAATGCAGAATATTTGATCCGGTGGTAGTGTGCTCCGATCCTATTTTTGGAGAGTGGAACCAACATGTTCTTCATGTTTTAGCTGATTACGATTTCTCTAGTGAGTATTCACGATTTGGCGTACGCCTTGGCGTTTTTTATAATTATCAAATTGGTGGCAAACATGTTTTTGAAACCAATATGGGTGGCGGCATTTTAGGAATTGATTTTGTTTTAAAATTTTAGATAATTCTGCACATAAAAAGGATCGTAATGAAGAGAGTATTGTTATTTTTTTTGATTGGGGCAATCCCAATCAATGCAACGTTGTTAGTTCCTGGAAATCAACCACAACCATCACCATTCACTTTTACGGTCACCGTGACGAGCAAAGCATATAATTGTGCAACAGGAACCTTGTATTTAGGGTTGATTCCCGATTCTACAACAGACACTGGCGCTTTTGCCATATCAAAAGCAAAACGCACTTTTGGCTCTCAAGAACCATCTTTTGTAGGTATTGCTGGGAGTAATGCGTCCAGCCAGCAAATCGAATTTTTAACCTTAGCAGCCTGCGATGGTGATAGTAATCCCCTTTTGGGTGTCGTTACTGCATTTGATGATTTTAGTGGACCAATTCTATTTCAGCAAACACAAGTAATTGCACAAAATACGCTAACCGGCAGTAATAATAAATCAGAAATTAGTGAAGATTTATTTGATGCCGGGATCCCAGCAATGTTCCCTGACCCTGCTATGGCACCTGCACAAACAAGCGGTATTGTTCAGCTTGTTGCCAACCAATGCTTTTTAATTCCTGTTTTGCGACCACAACAAAATTTTGGCACACTAGTTGATTTTGGTAATCCCGGTAGTGGTGTGGGGTTAGTTTCAATAATTCAGGACTGTAAAAAAACTGATCATGATAACCCTGACATCACTTTATTAATTCGTGATGCAGTAACCGGTTCAATGGGCAATAGAGCCATTCCACTTGATGCCTCAAGCCAAGTTTTAAAAGGAACACAACCAGCTGGTGCAAATGTAATGTTTCCAGATCCAATGAATATGCGGGATGCTAACCGTGTTGCCGGTTATTGGGATGACCCATTGCAACGGTTTTATTTAGGATTTCGAATTACCACCACCGCTGGAAATAATAATATTGCAAAATCTATAGTTGTTGGCAGAGTTGATTGTTTGCTCGGCAATAGATTACAGCTGCAAGCAATTACCCCCGATTCTGCAATTACTCCCGGTGGCATTGCAAATGAAATTGTAGTTGCTCGCAATGAAGCTACCAGCTTAACGGTCAAACATATTCGGGTTTTGCATGCAAGCACTGGTCCAAGTTATTTAATCATTAATGGCGGCAAAGGAGAAACGCAGAACGTTGGTAATCTTATTTTTGCCCTGCCACTTGTTGATCTTGATGATTGTGATAATCCCTTTCAAGGAACACTGGCAAATAAAAATGCATCTTTACAAGATTTTCGGTTCATTACTCGAGCAACCGCGAATGGACAACTACCAGTTGCAACGGATGAGTTTGCAATGGTTGGTGCTGGGCCATTACCACTGCAACCCGACATGGATATTGCAGATATTGTTGTTGCGGGTGATACAGTTTATGTTTCTATTGCTAATCCATTATGCACTACCAATGACACCGGTATTCTATACTCACAAGCTATGTTTGGCCCGGATGGAAAGATTATTCGTTGGACACCGTGGACAAAACGAGCATTTCCAGCAGTACCATTTACCAATTGTATTGACCATGGCGTGCAATTTTTTGCCGTTGATGCGGTTAATGCAAAAGTGTGGGCAGTCGATGGTATTACCAAACGAATAGTCCGGATTACCAATTGGGATCGTGGTAATTGCTGCAATAATTTAGTTACTCTTTTAAACCAAGAACTTTGTTGTGGTAGTACTTCATTTTTAGATCTGGATCAATCAACACGTGGGTTTTTTGATTTAAGTTTAACTACTACCAGCACCTTCCACCGCTATGCTCTTTTTGGTGGCCCTGATACGGTAGTGTTTGCACGGGTAAGCCAAGCATTTACCAATGCAATCAACTCGCCACAAATCGTTGTTGATGATTTTTGTTGCCCAAAAAACTTTTTAGAAACTGAACTTCCTGAGCCTGGAGGATGTCCAATAGTTTTGGAATATGCACGCCAGCTATCAGGGACTCAAACCAATTATTTCTTTGCTGGTACCGAAAACGGCTTATTTGTATTTGGACAAAATAATGGAATTGGTTTTGATGTACAAAATCTTAATTTCTTAAACAAACCACCCTTTTCAGAGAGTTCATGGCATTTTATTAAAACTATTAATGGTTCAATAATAGATATTAAAACATCAGGTAACACACTTTATATTATTACCCAAGAATCAACATGTATAAATCCGCTAATTAGCAAAGTAGTGCGTATTGATTTCCAACCTACCCTTGATCAGATGTTCGATCCTTCCAATATAATTACCATTGCCCAATCATCAGTAGGTAGCTTTACAGATGCATCTTTTTTCAAAGCAATCGGTATTATTAGCACCAGTTCACAACCTGGAGCAACAGAACAAATAGTACTTGCCACTAATGCTGGTCTGTTTAGAACGGCTCGAGTTGGGGGCGTACAAAATACTATAGATCAAATTGACTCAGGCTGGCAACTGGTTGATACTGATGATATGGATTTTTTTAACGGTATTAAAAATATCGATAATGCTTCAATTGCTATTAGTCCTCCAACAACGATTTGGCCATTTAATATCGCTGACAATGAGCATGCGTGCATGCAATTTACACGTGGTATAATCCACCAACTCAATGGTATGCAAGATACAGAGCCATTTAATTTTGTCCCCGAGAGATTTATCAGTAAAGAGTTTTGTGATTGCCAATTCCAAACCCTCGATCAAATTTTTCATTTTTGGTCTGATGGTAATCGTCGATTGTTTATTCAATCTTGTTTAAACGCATGTTGGTGCCGTAATAAAATACTTTCACTCCCGTTTAATACTTGTAAATGGCAAATAAAAGATCCCTGCTTCCAGTTTTTATTTGATCCACTGTTGGACATAACAAAGTACTTTAGTTGGGTCAGCCATATTGGTATAACGGGGATTTTAATGGCAGGAACCAATGACGGGGTGATTGCATTGGAGTAAGTGCTTACCCATTCAGCATTTTCTCAAGACGAGCAGTAATTTTTTGCAACCATAACTGGCTGCTACATTTCAACTCAGAACGAGTAGCTGGTAGCTCTGCTACCTTCTGTGTTATCGATGCAATAACATCGTAAAGATAACAAAGATCTTCTAACTTTCTTACTTTTTCTTTTTGAATTTGACCAATAGAAGTGTGCAAGCGAACCAATCTACCCACCAGCACATCACAAGCAAAACAATGATCTTCATTCTGCAATTGATCTTCAGTCAATAGTTCTACTGTAGACCAAACTTGCATTGCAGCCTCCAGAGCATGAGTATATTTATTTTTTGGAAATGGATTCTCCAAACCCAACTCTACCTGCGAAGCCCAGATACTCATAAAAAGACCGAAAACCAGAATTACTATTTTCTTCATAAGACCACCCTATTTTGCCTAATTGTAAACATTATACAAATAAGCCCTTGTAATCATTATTAAGAATGACAGGTATTAATGCAATTTGTCAAGAATTGCCTATCTGATAGCGCTAATAACCATTGCAGTTGAGACAAACAAAAGAAAGCTTCAACCCAAAAATTTGACGGATGATAAAGAAGTATGTTCTCAGTTAACTTTTTTTAATAATTCCTGAGCTAAGATATCATCTTGTGTAGCCATTTTATAACGATCAGCACGCAGTTCCATTAATTTCATAGTTTTGTATGATTGATGTGTTTTTAATGATAATCCCAAACAAGCTGTACCGAGCATTCCTGTCCAGATTTTACGGCCAAGATGGTACGGTTTTTTAATGCTACAGAGCAAAACAATTGCACTGGCGCCACAACATGAGGCCCAAGCTAAGAATGTTCTTCTGAATCTTCCTACTTCTTCCAATGCCTGGACGTGGTTGTATTGCATTATTGAACGACGAGTGGTTTTTTCATTTTCCTTCATTGCCATAGCAAAGGTTGATAAAAAGATAATTAATAAAAAACGCTTCATTACTTTGCCAAGTCCTTAAAACGGCAAGTCGTCTTCGAACGGAGGTTGGTCTTTAAAATTAATTTCCCCTGTTGGCAGTGGCTGTTCTTGCTTCTCTACTTTTTTTGGTCGAACCTTAGTAGCAGGTTTTGCTTTTTGAGCTGTTCTTGATTTGATTTGGTCAATCTGGCTCATTAACTCTTTTTCAAGCTCAGGATCAAATTGTGATTTTTGTTTTTGTGGCTCATCTTCTGTGGTTGAGGTACCTAAGAAGACTACTCGGTCAGCAACAATAGAATGGCGCGAGCGATTTTGGCCATTCGCATCTTGCCAAGTATCAAGCTTTAAGCGTCCTTCAACCAAAATTGGTCGCCCTTTTTGTAAATATTGACGGCAGCTCTCTGCTTGCGCTCCCCACACATCGACATCAACGTAACAAACCTCTTGAATCATATCTCCAGTTTGGCGATTACGAAATGAACGATTGGTAGCTAACCCAAGCTTACACACTGCTTGACCGGATGCTAATTGTTTATAATCCGGATCGCGAGTTAAATTACCAATCATTATAACACGATTGTATCCTGCCATATCTATCCTTTGTTGCTAATTAAATACATAAATAATATTTTAATTTTAGTATTTATTTAAATAATTGTCGAAGTTCATTTGTTTATTATATTTAATTTTTATTAAAATTTTATTATATTCATCTTATTTTTTCTTGGTATACATGATTTATTTCTTTTAAATTTCAGAGCTTTTCATAAGCTTTGCTCGCCCAAAGCTTATGAATCAAGGGCGCCAATTTTCCATTGGATTCCTTATCGCACAAAAAGTCGCACACACGCCGTTACACGGCTTTGGTGCTCTTCGCGCTTACCGGCCTGAAGCGGAATTTATAGAGTCCGTATGGTTCGACAAGCTCACCACGAACGGAATGGCAAGTTAAAATTTAATAAATAAATAATCCGGTAGCATGAGGAATGTCGAAGTCACTTGTTAAAGTGACGTGCATGACTTTCATGCGGGAAAGGAATTCTTAAAACTACGTTTTAAGCGCCTGGGATCCAAGGGGATTGGCGAGAATCCTCTTGGGAAAGAACAAAAAAGATTTAATGATAAGTTTGCATACAATAAAAAATTAATTTTATTTAAATATTAAAAAATGGGATTTTGAAAGGGATTAACCACCCTTTTTGAGAATTTTCTTATTTTTTTTGGTCATCAACTTTTTTTCAAATTGCTCCAAAAACTGCGAATGCTCTTGCTGAATTTTTTGCCATTGACATTGGTCTGTTTCAAATTTTTCTTGTTCTCGCTTAAACCTCCGCAAGGCTCTTTTATCTGCAAACATAAAACAGTGGTTTTCATCCTCATCAAGAATAGCTTTAGTAATCTCAATCTCTTTTTGTTGAATAGCCCCAGCAGACTGCAGATTTTTTGAGCGCATTTCCAAAGAATCACCAATTAATTGGCCAATTGCCTCATACAAGCCATCGGTGGTTTGCTGCTTTACTTTTTGCACGATAAAGTTTTCAGCTAAAATGGTAAAAGAAAATAAAAAGGAAATGAATATTGATTTCTTCATGCTCGCCATTGCCTATACCCGATTATACTATATTGCCCAAAGGATAAACAAGTTAGTAATAAAAGCAATCCAAGCATGGTGTAATAGGTTTTAACCGGTACCCAGCGGAAAAAGTAACAGGCAAACAGCCAGATAATAAACAGGATTTGCACTACGGTATTCAATTTACCAAGCAGCGTTGGCTTAACAACCAATTGTCCTCTGTATACAAAAATAATAATAGCCCCAATAATCTGCAGGATTTCTTTACACAAAATTATCAATACAAACCACAACGGAATAGAAAAGAGTGGGGAATTAATAAATGCTAAAGAGAAAAAACAAGAGACTAATAATATTTTATCTGCAATGGGATCCAAACATGCCCCTAAAAAAGTTTGCTGACTAAAATAACGAGCTACAAACCCATCAAGCAAATCTGTTATTGCTGCTAGCACAAAAATAATGAATGCTATACCCCATCGATGCGCAATCATAGCCATAACAATAACTGGTACCATTGCAATGCGCACCAAAGTTATAAAGGAGGAAAAGGTAAGACGCTTTTGGTCAGAAGGCAAAGTAAATATTTTTTTAATATTAAATTTGCGCATCAATTACTCCTGCCCCCAAGCAAATGGTATCATTATAAAATACCGCAAATTGCCCTGGCGCAATACCTTGGTCATTTTCTTGCAAATTCACGCGTGCACTATTATCAGAAAGTAACTCTACATTACAATCATACTTGTTTGCACCATGGCGCATTTTAACCTGTAGTTTATTTTTGTGTGGTACAGCGCCAGAAATCCAATTGCAGTTTTTAACTACAAAAGAATCACGTTTTTTATCAGCATCATAATAAGAACGAGAAATATATACAATGTTTTGTGCGGGGTCTTTTTTGACTACATACCATGGTCCACCAGCAAGACCTAATCCTTGGCGTTGCCCAATAGTATAAAAATAAAATCCATTATGTGTACCAAGCTTATTATTGGTTTCAAACTCAATCAAATCACCCTCTTTGACACCTAAATAATGTTTTATAAAATCAGTAAACTTCACTTTACCCAAAAAACAAATTCCTTGGCTGTCTTTACGATCCTTTGTTGGCAGATCAAATTGTTGTGCTAGTTTACGAACCTGCTCTTTGGTATAATCACCAAGGGGAAAAATAAGGCGCTTTAATTGTGCTTGGGTTAAATAACTCAAAAAGTAAGTTTGATCTTTGATTGCATCCGGGCTAGTTGTAAGCATGCAAGTACCATCTTCTTTTGTGATTACTTTAGCGTAATGACCAGAGGCAATATAATTAAAAGAATTGTCAATATAATCCAAAAAAGCCCCAAACTTAATGCGTTGGTTACAAAATATATCAGGATTTGGTGTACGACCAACCTTTATTTCTGCAATTGCATACGAAACTACTCGATCAAAATACTCTTGTTGCAATGGAATTACCTTGAGCGGGATGTTTTCTTTTTTACATACTTTTTTGACGTACGAAAGATCTTGCTCCCAAGGGCAAGTACCCAAGTGCGCAAGCTCATCTTCTAACCAGATTTTGAGGTAAAAAGCGGTAATATTATGTCCTTGCTCTTTGAGCAGCTTGAGAGCTACAGAACTATCAACACCACCAGAGAGCAAAACTGCAGTATTTTTCATCAATGTTCCTTGTAAACTATCTCTAGTATACCATTCTTTTTCAGTCTTAAAAACCTAAATTTCAGCATAAAAACACTTAAAAATAGGATTTTCTAGATTTCATCACTACAAATATGGTAAATTACAAATAGATATAAAAAAAGGGAGAAGAATGTGAAGAAGTTAAGTATCATTAGTTTAGTTTTATTGGTAACGTCCTTGGTTGCTATGTCCAAAAATGATAGTCAAAAAAAGATAGGAGCAATTGCACCTACCGCTATACTAAGAAAAGAAATATATCGAATACATACAGATCCTGCAGAATTGGTTAAAAGACTTCCAACTGTTAAGATTGGAGATAGTGTTATAGTAAGAAAACCTAATGCATATGAAAAACAATTGGGTGGAGATTTGATCCAATTATTTGGAAGAACCACAGAAGAGGGTTGGGTAACAGGTTTATCAGCTCCATCAGATTATGTATATGGGGAAGCTCTTTCAAAAAATGCCCTTGGGAATTTCAGAGTAAAATATGGTACTCACCCTAATGATGTTGGGGAATATGAGCGCGAACAAATGATTAAAGAAAAATAACAAAATTCCCTACTTAGGAAAAAATTACAGCCCTGGATACCTCCGGGGCTTTTTTCTTTTAGTCTTATATTGCCTATAATACTTAAAATCACTTACTCTTTACCCTTTTTCAGTCTTAAAAACCTAAATTTCAGCATAAAAACACTTAAAAATAGGATTTTCTAGACTTAATCACTTCAAATATGATAAATTACAAATAGATATTAATAAGGCAAAAAGAAGGATATAAAATGAGTAAAAGATTTCTATTATTGGCTTTTTTAAGTGTTTTTGCAATCAAAGCAATTGATAAGAATGAAATTGAAATTATTAAACCTACTTTAGTTGATATTAAAAATAACACCAAAGAAGACTTTGAATTTTTAGGAATTTTATTAAAATCACAAACCAAAAACTTTTCAATTAAAATACCAGCAGGAAAAACCACCTTAATAAATAAAGAACTAGTTTTCATTAAAGGAGGATTAATGGCAAAATTTGCACTAAATCTGCCTGGATATTTTCTTCAGCAAATAAATGGGGAAGCAAATTATACTTTCGGGTGGCATGGTAACGAATTACAATTATCCGGAGAGGCTAAACAGGATTGGGTGCAAAGTGTAATTTCAAATAAACTTACAACAGCATCTGGTGATCATTTTACTATAGAGTTAAAACAACCTGATCCCCCATATCATTCCGCAGAATTGAAGCTAGTTAAAACATTAAAAAGACTTGACGATATTTCTGTGAATAATATAGCTAACCAGATTCAAGAAGGTAAATTTACATTGGAATCATTAGCAGGAAAAATCCCTAAGGAACTGATTGAAAAAATACATAAAGCTCTCGAATAAAAATATCTATCCTTGTTTTTTTTAAGTGTATTTAATCTAGGCAATGGAAGTTGAAACTATTCAAAAAGATACAGGCTCACCAATTCCTGACTATCTTCAATAACACCATCTGAAGCAAGAAATACTGGGCATAACGGTTTGTATTTTTCATCAATTTTTCCTTTAAACTACTTCTAGTATACCATCCTTTTTCAGTCATAAAAACCCGACTTTTCAGTATAAAAACACTAAAAAATAGGATTTTCTAGATTTTGTCACTTCAAATATGGTAAATTAACAAATAGGATATAAAACAAAAAGAGGAAAAGAGGATATAAGATGAATAAAAGATTTCTATTATTGGCTTTTTTAAGTATTTTTGCAATCAAAGCAATGATAAAAGAGGAAACTGAAACTATTAAACCTATATTGGTTGATATTAAAAATGACACGTTAGCAGACTTGACCTTTGAAAGTTATTCACCAAAAGAAGAGAAATCAACATTCTCAATTAAAATACCAGCCCTAAGTACTACCCCCATAAATAAACAACTTTCTTTATCAACTCAAGGACTACGGGCAATATATGCAACCAATAAGCCCCTATACCATATTAATAAGGGTAAAGACGCTAACTATATATTAATGGTTAGTCAAGATGGACAATTATACCTAAAGGGAGCACCAGCCGACAAAAATCAAATGGAGATTTCAAATAAACTTCAAATCGTATCTGGTGACCATTTAGTTATAGAATTAAAACAATCTCCATCTACAGATTATTATTCCGCAGAATTGAAAAAAAACAAAAAAGCACGTTAATAAAATATCTATCCTTGGTTTTAATCAAGTCAATGGGAGTTGAAACTATTTAAAACGATACAGGCTCACCAATTCCTGGCCATCTTCAATAACACCATCGGAGGCTAGAAATATTGGGCATAATGGTTTGTATTTTTCTTGAATTGCTAAAGTAATTTTGTTCGTTGAAAAAATCGTTATCGGTGCAAGCCAAGCAACAGTTGAGGAAGAAGAACCTTGGCCAATAACTTCAGAAGCAACTAACGGTAATTGCCTGTTTCAGAATTAAATTCATATACTTGAAGCACTGGAATAGCTTGGCCAGTAGCCGCCAAAAAGAACTGATTATTTTAGAAGAGGTTTTAAATAGTTACCAGTAAAACTATTTTTATTTTTTGCAACTTGCTCAGGTGTTCCTTGTGCAACGATAGTACCACCACCATCGCCGCCCTCAGGACCAAGATCAATAATATAGTCTGCTGTTTTGAGTACATCAAGATTATGCTCGATAACAATCATAGAGTTACCTTTATCAATAAGTCTATTAAGCACTTTGAGCAATTTATCAATATCAGATGCATGTAAACCGGTTGTTGGTTCGTCAAGAATATACAGTGTATTATTACCACGTTTTGCAAGCTCATCAACTAACTTAATTCGTTGTGCTTCCCCACCAGATAAGGTCGTTGAGGATTGACCCAACTTAATATAGTCAAGCCCAACATCACACATTAGCTTCAAGCGTTTTTCAATAGTATGATGAGCACCAAAAAACTCTGCCGCTTCAAACGCAGTCATATCAAGAATATCTGCTATATTTTTGCCCTTAAAAGTAATTTGCAGCGTTTCTTTATTAAATCGTTTACCATGGCATGCTTTACAAACCATCGATACTTCTGGCAAAAAATGCATCTGAATAGTTATTTTCCCATCACCATTGCATTCAAAGCAACGCCCATTTTTAACATTAAAACTAAAACGACCTGGTTTATAGCCACGGGCATTAGCTTCTGGCAATGACGCATATAATTTTCTAATATGATCCAAAATTCCCAAATAGGTTGCGGGGTTTGAGCGTGGCGTTCTACCAATTGGGCTTTGGTCAATCACTACTAAATAATGCAAGGGATCAATTCCCTTTATCTCTGAATTTGCTGGGTCCCAGCCACGCTTACGTTTTACTTTTAGCTCACGTTTTAGCACTGGCACCAATTCCTGCATAATCAAAGTACTTTTACCCGAGCCAGAAACACCGGATATACCGCACATAAGACCAAGTGGGAAATCTACTGTTAGGTTTTGCAGGTTATATTTGTTCGCATGTTCTAGTTGTAAGAATGAAATTGGCTTTCTGCGCTTTTTTGGAATCGTAATTTCCTTTTTACCGCTTAAATACGCCCCGGTTAATGAATCGGTATTTTTTGCTAATTCTTTTGGTGTTCCACATGCAGTAATTTGACCGCCCATAATACCAGCTTGCGGGCCCATGTCGATTAAGTAATCAGATGCCATCATGGTATCAATATCATGCTCAACTACCACAACGGTATTACCTAGATCGCGCAGATGCTTAAGTGTTTTGATCAAACGACCGTTGTCTTTTTGATGCAAACCAATACTCGGTTCATCAAGAATATATAAAACACCAGAGAGTGCAGAACCAATTTGAGTCGCAAGTCTAATTCGTTGCCCTTCTCCACCTGACAGACTGCCAGCAGATCGATTTAAAGATAAATAGGTTAACCCAACATCAACTAAGAACTTGAGACGATTTTTAATTTCTTTGATTAAGCTTAAGCCAATTTCTTTTTCAATTGCATTTAATTTAATTTTTTCAAGGAACTGCAGTAAATCTTTAATTGCTAAATCGCATAACTGAAAAATGTCTTGCTCACCAATTTTTACTGCTAGTGCATATTTATTTAATCGTTTTCCAAAACACAATTCACATGTTTTCTTGGTTGCGTACTTATTTCCAAAAAAATCAGGATATTTTTCTTTCCAGGCGTGCTTACTCCCTTTCTTCCATGGCCACTGGTGAACATCACCTAAACCATTACAGCCTTTACATGCGCCAATCGGTGAGTTAAATGAAAAAAAGCGTGGTTCTAATTCGGGAATTGATTGTGCACAATGTAAACACATGCGGCTTGAAGAAAATAAATCAAACTTTGTGCCAACAATAATTTTTACTAATCCTTTTGCTAATTTAAAGGCCGTTTCAATGCCCTCTTGCACGCGAGACTGCTCTTGCTTGGTGATCTCTAAAGAATCAATAAGCAAATCAATAGTATGTTTATAGGTTTTTTTCAATTTAAGTGCATCAATTTCTTGTTCTGACTGAAAGCGATAGAGCTGCCCATCAATTGAAAAGCGATAAAAACCATTAGCAAATAATTCTTTCAAGACAGAAAGAAATTCACCCTTTTTTTGTTGCGCAATTGGTGCTGCAATCAAAATCGTTTTATTCTCATAATTGGTAATAATTGAAGCAGTAATATTTTCAGGCGATTGGGCAGTAATCTGAGCATTACAATCAGGACAATGCACTCTCCCAATACGAGCAAAAAGCACCCGCAAGTAATCATAAATCTCGGTAATGGTTCCAACAGTGGAGCGTGGATTTTTACCTACTGTTTTCTGGTCGATTGCAATAGCGGGGCACAATCCATCAATTCGGTCAAATTCAGGCTTTTTTTCGATACCCAAAAACTGCCGAGCATAGGAAGAAAGCGACTCCATATAACGTCGTTTACCCTCAGTATATAAAATATCTAAGGCTAAAGAACTTTTACCCGAGCCAGAAGGCCCAGTAATAACCGTTAGTTTATTCTTTGGAATTACGACATTAATGTTTTTTAAATTATGCTCACGTGCTCCATAGACATAAATTGCATTTCCCCAGTCAATGGCCAGCTTTTGCAATTTTGTGTGTTTTTTAAGCACCTTTGCAGGTTTAAATTTCTGTATCTCCATCATTTCTCGATTCAAATAGAATTATTGAGCTAAGGTATAATAGAGATATTATAGCACAATTTGAAAATATTTCTAATGCTGATATAACAAGAAAATTCATAGTATATTTTTTTGATTTTTAACTTGAAAACACCTATACTAGAGCCTAATAAAAATAGATGGTGAATGTAGCTCAGTTGGTAGAGCACCAGGTTGTGGTTCTGGTGGCCGTGGGTTCGATCCCCACCATTCACCCCAGAATTAAGGGAAACACATGTTTTGGGACATTGCTATTGGTGGCGCACTTGTTTTATTTGGTCTTCAGATACTAGTAAATACTGTATTTAAGGTAAAAGCACCTCTTTTGCAGGTGGGCATCGCACTTTTGCTAATTTTCGGTGGTATTTCTATGCTTGTAGACCAAAAACCATTTAAACGATTAATAAATAAAATTCAATCAAGATAAAGATTAAATTATGATCAGTTCTGTTGCGTGGGGGGTAATTCTAGTCATCCTCGGTTTAGCGCTTATTGTACGTACTCTATTTGGTATCTCTATACCGCTATTGCGTATAGCACTGGGTCTACTGCTCACCTATGCGGGAATTGGTTTATTGAGTGGGCCTAATGGTAGTGCAAACCAGCAAGATAAAATAACAATTACTTTTGCAAAAGATACTATTGCTGTTAAAAAACCTAAAAACAGCTATGATACCATTATGGGATTTAGCACCATTGATTTAACCAATATATGTCTTAAGGAGACAGGGCAAACAGTTATTGATATGCATACTATTATGGGTAACACAATAGTGCTTTTAGATCCAAACGTTCCAACAGAAATCACGGCCCAAGCAACTGTTGGCAATGTGCAGTTCCCACAAAATAAAGCTATCAATTTTGGCATCAGGACATATAAAACTCATGGTGACCATCTCGAACCAAAGTTAGCCATCAATGCACAAGTGGTATTGGGTAATCTTGAAATACATAGTAATGAAGAACAACAAACGAATTAATGCTTGTCTAAAGTGAAAAAAATAGCTACATTTACAAGCATATCAATTCTTTGAAAAGTAACGGGATGTGGCGCAATTGGTAGCGCACTCGCTTTGGGAGCGAGGGGTTGCAAGTTCGAGTCTTGCCATCCCGACCAGTCTAAAAAAGGAGCACTATGAAAAGACTTTTCACCCTTCTTTTTTGTATCTTTTTTCCACTTTATTCTTTTGGCCAAAATAATAATAACTTTGTCCAAATTTGGATGACTTCTTATATTCTCGATGAGAATCAACAATTAAAAATTTCGGACCATGATTATCAAGCACTTGCTAATCTACTATTTTATTCTCACGCAAGATCAGTTCAAACCCTAGACTCACAACAAATCGCTTATGATAGTTTGCAAACCACCTGGAAGACTTGGGCAAATATGTGTGCTACTCGTCTAAATCCGTCCAAAGAAAAACCCTTTGAGTTATATCATGAACAAGTTGAGAATTTAGCATTATTAAATAAGACGATTCAACATCATGTGATAGCTAACAAAACATATACGCAAGTAATTACTGAAATTGTTACTGGCCATTACCTGCAAAGTAGTTTGGCAAAAAAAGCAGTATCTGAAGTGAGATCCCAGGCACGTCAGATTATTTCTAATGCATTACTTGATGTGAAGCAACATGTAAAAGTTTTAATAGAAAACTCAAAAGAGATTTCTCGTTCCATTCGCCCTGCCGTACCCGCCATAGCTTTATGCGACGGCCGGGAGTTGGTGGAAGGATCACGAACTCCTAATTTAGAAACCACACGCTTTCTCGAAAACATATTTCCAGTGTTATATGCTTTTGGTATCCAATCATTTGTTGAAGCGGATGAGCTCAGTTTGAAAGTTAGCAATGATGCTTGGGATGTTTTGATGCAGGTACAACAGTCTAGTTTATATGTATGGCAAACTATCGAAGGTTCTCGAGCTGCCTTTTACAAAACGCTATATAATACAATACGTGCTGCATCACCTAAAATGATGGTTACATCTCATTTTGAAATCGACAAAATCCTACCAGTTCAAATAGCCGCTTCTTAAATTATGGCTGCACCAATTGCCCATATTTTTTGCGCACTTATTTTTTTAACCTCCCCTGATTGCCCAATCAAAGATAAAAAAGCATTTGTTGTTGGTACCTCATTTCCTGATATTCGATACGTCGGCCATTTAAAGCGTGAGCAAACTCATTGGCTTGATCTGACTATTGAAGATATTAAAAAAGAAAAAAATCCATTTATTGCCGGCATGAAATTCCATTCATGGATTGACGAAACTCGTGAACGTTTTGTTGAGAAACATAATTTGTATGACTGCTTTACCAGTTCAGCAATAAAAACAACCGTATTAAAATTTTTTGAAGACACTCAATTGCATGAGAAAGTAGATTGGTCTGAGGTAATTCCCTATTTTGATGATATTCAAAAAGAAGAGATCTCTTTTGGTATTACAATTGACACAATTAATCGTTGGCATAAAACACTGCAAGAGTATTTTTCTCAAGAACCAACCGCAGAGAATATTAAAGTCACTTTTGAAAAAATGGTCCCAACAGAGAATAGCAAAACATCTTTGGAAAAACTTTGTTTTTGGATCAAGAAAAAAATAAAACTATATTTGTTTAAACAACAATTAACCTATAATTTTGCTCAATTAGAGAATCATGATTATGCTAAACAAAAAATTCACTATTTTTATGAACACTTAGATATTTTTATAAAAAAGGAAAGTAATGCTCATTAAATGGTCAATTGTTTTTTTGTTAATCGCTATCATTTTTGGTGTGCTTGGCTTTTCTGGGCTTGCAAAAACCTCTGTTACTGTTGCCAAACTGTTGTTTGCAATTTTCTTAATTATGTTTGTGATTGCAATTATTATGCAGTGGTAAGGTCTTATCTTTCTTGCAAACACCGATACAATGCTTTTGCACACTCACTGCAACGCTTGATTGCCTCAAGTTCAGAATCAATGCATTGGCGTTTACCAGTACGACACGAAATAATTAACTTCTCACAAGCCAGAATACAGGCCTCTGCTGCACTAATTGCTTCTTTGTTGCGAGCAACACAAACTTGGTCATCACATTCTTGAAGATGATCTTTGCATTGATCAATTGATCTTCTACAAGAGCCAATGCAATCATTTGCTAATTTCATACAGATTCCCAATTGTTTTGCACAATCAAGCTCCGCTCCGGTACTACATTTATCATCAATTATTTGGCACCCATCAATCATTCTTTCGCTCTGGTTAATGGCGCTATTTAAAATCGTTTTGTATGCAGAAGACAAATGTTCTTTCATTATTTTTCTCCAAAGTTAATTTTCTTACAATCTAATGCAAACACTACTCAAGAAACAAGAGTTAAGATCTTGTAATTGTGTACTAAAGTTTTGTTAAATATAGTTATAGCACTACTCTTCGATACATTTTGTTCACCTTGTTCACAAAACACTCAGAGCGAACGGATTTTCGTCCCCCGTTGGTCCCGAGTGATTCCAAAGGAATTGTATCGAGGGATAAGGAGAAAGAATGCCAAAAAAAATTATGATTACCAAGACTAGTGGAAAAAAAGAACTATTTAATATTACAAAATTCGAAAAGTCGCTAAGAAATTGTGGCGCAAAGCCAAACACAATTAACAGAATTTGCAAGCAAATCCAAAAGATAAAACCACAAACAACTAAAGAATTGCATCGTAAAACAATACAACTGCTCAAAAAGGAAAATCTTGGTATCGCAGCGCGGTACAATTTAAAAAAAGCATTATTTGAATTAGGGCCAGCGGGTTTTCCTTTCGAAAAATATGTTGCTGAACTATTTAAGGCAAAAGGATACACTACGCGCTTAAATCAATTAATGGTTGGTTTGTGCGTAAATCATGAAGTTGATATTGTAGTTGAACAAGATAAGCATCATGATATGGTCGAATGTAAGTTCCATAGCCGCATGGGCAAGAAAACTGATATTAAAGTTACACTGTACATACAAGCTCGCTTTGAGGATATTTGTGCTGCTTGGGAAAAAAACCCACATGATAAACACGAAATTCATCATGCATGGGTTGCAACCAATACGCAATTTACCTCAGAGGCAATCAAATATGGAACATGCGTAGGATTAAAATTATTAGGTTGGAACTACCCCAAAAAAGATAATTTACCCCAGCTGATAGATCAGTTAGGCATGCATCCAATTACCGCCCTCACCACATTAAACAAGCGTCAAAAAAAAGAATTCATCCACGAAGGTTTTGTGTTATGTTCGCAGGCACCACAATATACTGGCTTACTCATAAAATTCGGTTTTTCAGACCAAAAAATTGCCAATTTAGTCTCTGAGGCTGAAGCAGTGTGCGAATTGAATTAGAATTTTACCCTAAATATTCCAAATTGCTTTTTAAGCTTTTTAAGCTTTTTCTTTAACTGTGGACTTAATGGATTATTGTAAAGTTTTATCTCCTTGATAGAACTTTTAAAAGCATTAAAAGCGTTGTCTGAAATATCAACAATTGTGTTATTATCAAGCATCAGGGACTTTAATTCATGCAAACCGGAGAAGGTATCATCAGTAATAATATTGATTTGGTTATTATTAAGATTTAGAATTTGTAGGCTATTCAACCCAACAAATGCATTCGCCTTGATATAATTAATTTGATTTCTCATTAGACTAAGTATTTGTAGACTATTCAAACTCGCAAAAGCATTAATTTGAATATCATTTATATGATTTGCTCCAAGTTTAAGTTCAAGCAGATTTGTAAATCCAGCAAATGCATCAACAGGTATAGTAGTAAATTGATTTTCTTCAATATATAATTTACGGATTCTTTCTTTATTAGGGATTTGGTCCAATCCATCAAGGTTATTAATCCGTTGTTTGCTAAGATTTAATATTCCTGGAGACCTAATTGTCGATATCCTACCTGCATTTAATAACTCAGCAATTGAAAATCTATAATCAAGAACTTGTTCAGGTATCTGGTCTGGAAAATGTTTTTCGATCCAGGATATAGGCTTGAGTTCTTTTTCTTTGCCATAGGTTAAAAACCACTTTTTTGCAAATTTATTGAGATACTCTTTTTTATATTTTTGAGGAAATTGAGCAATTAAGGACAAAAAACTAATTGCAAAGTTAAGACTGGCTGCTTTTGGAAATGGCGCCTCCAGTAATTGATTTATTCTTATACTCAAAATTGGCATTTGCAGTTCTGTTGGTAACTTTTTAAGTAGGAGCTCTAACTTTTCTTTGGCAGACATTTTACTTGGTACATCCATTGCACCCAAATGACCTACAAACAGGGCAACCAGAATGAATAACATACTTTTAAACTTCATCTTTCAACCTTTTTCCCTACTTAACAAAAGTTATGCCAGTTAGAAAGTAATAGTAACTCCAGATAACTCTTTTTCTAACTCTTTTTGTAATTCTGGCGATAATTCATTACCAAAAAGAGTTAGCCAAGATAAGGGTAACCCTGCAAACGCAGTAGGTGAGATAAATGTAATATTATTTTGTGCAAGATCTATAAATGATAATTTTACTAATCCCCCAAAAGTATTATTTGGAATGTCTTTAATATTATTACTGCTCAGCAACAACACTTCTAGGTTTTTTAAATTAGCTAACTCCCTTTGTAGAATTTTTGTAATCTTATTACGGGAAAGATCTAGTATCCGAACTTTTTCAATGCCTGGGACCTTACTTAACCCTTTTAAATCGTTAATATTTAAATCAGTTAATGTTAATTTTCCATCCTCAGCCTTAGGCAATTTGTTATCTTTTTGTAATTTTCTTATTGAAGTTTCAGCCTTAGGCAATTTCTTCTTTCTTTGCAGTTTCTTTATTAAAAAATTCTTCTTTATAGCCTGTACTTGAATACCAAGAGCTAAAAAAACCAGCAATCCATAGTGTCGCATTACTTCCCTCCTAAAATAATTCATAATAGAAAGCTTAACGCAATGCGATATATAAAAACAACAAAACTATAAAAAAATATTAATTACAATATATCTAAGAATGATGCTCGAGAAATTAAACGACGGAAAAAAATACAAATTTTAAACCGATTAAAAAGAGAAAAGCACCAACTAAAAACCGAAATTTGTCTTGCGGAATTTTGTGCACACAACAACGAGCGAGCCAAGTACCCAATACTGTAGCTGGTAAAATTAATAATAAACTCCACCAAAGATGGTTGGGTAATTGCAATCCTTTTTGCCAATAGGTCAGCAAACGAGTTACATCCACAAATAAGGCCAAAATGCCGGTTGTTGCAATATAAACTACTTTATGCAAATCAAAGGCGGATAAAAAAATACTTTTAATCGCTCCACCAATACCAAAAAAACCGGTTGAAAATCCATAGACCGAACCACCAAGAAACAATGTTTGTTTTGTTTTTTTTATTTTAAAATCAGGAACAGCAAATAATAAAATCGTATAACCGATAAAAAATAATCCAAATAATTGAGTGAGTTGTGTGTCTATTTTTTGTGTTACAAAACTCGCCCCAATATAACTAAATATGATACTCGGCAAGCCAAAATAAAGGAGCAACCTCCAATCAAAACCTGAATGGAATAACAAGGCTTTTAAAATACTGTTAAACAAATGAATAATACCGACAAGTAAAATTACCTCTGATAGCGGTAAAAAAAATGAGAAGGTTGGAATTAAGACCGTTGAAAGGCCAAAGCCGGAGACTGCGGCAACAAAGCTCGCAATGACGGTCATAAAAGCAAAAATAAGCGCTTGCATTTTACTTACTCATTAATTTTTTTTTCTTTTTTTCGTTTTTTCTTTTTTGGGCCAGACTTAGGTTTTTTTAACATTTTCAATTCATCTTGCGATAAGTACTCTTTCGGTTTTTTTCCCTTATTATCCTTATAATTATCCTTTTTATTATCCTTATTATCATCATCATCCTTTCGTTCCCAAAGAGCGCCTTTATTTACCAAAATTCTAATTAACCTTATTTTTTTTATTTTCGCTTCTTTAGTTTCACATTCTAACATACATGCTAGATGCAGAGGCGTTTCTAGCTTTTTGTTTTTTTGATTAACATCACATTCTATTTGAGGCCATGCGCAAGCAAATTCAAGTAAACCACGACTTCTATTTCTAACTAGCCAGTGAAAAATATTTTCTTTGTTAGCATCAACCCTTTTAAAATTAAGTCTAAAAAGTAAAACTTGCGAAGCAAATAAGGACTCATCATTGCTCTGAATCATGCTCTTAACTTGGCTAGGATCATCTCTTTTAAACATTCTTGAAATGGTTCGACCCCCGCTAGTTTCATCTTTTCTTTTAGCCCCAGTCGCCGATTGACCTGATGCTTCTGTCTCAGGCGGATCCATTGCTATTACAAGATTAAAGGTAAGTAATAAGAAAAATAATTTTTCCATAAAGGCCTCCAAGAAATGTACAATACAGTGTTTTTATTGCAATAATAACTAAATTTTAACAATTATCAAAAATTATTTTTCATTGGAGTATTTCATAGGTATACTAACAATATGAATTTCTCAATAATACGCTCATTGCGATATTTTGATTGGATGAGCTTTGCCATTATTATTTGCTTATCTTGTATTGGTCTTGCATTTATTTACTCAGCAACCTACAAACCTGAACTACCACTTTCACTTTTTTTTAAAAAACAATTAATAGGCACAATTATTGGCATACTGATTTATTTATTATATTCTTTTGTATATTAACGGGCATTGATTC